>JAAEMK010000558.1 GCA_024225635.1 Desulfobacteraceae bacterium
AGCCTTGTCTCTGCTGCGTCAACAGATCAATCATCGTGGGTGGGTGTGCTAGGATTCTGAGAACCCACGTGGGTGGGTTTCGTGCAGTTAGCCCACCCGACCTGTGCAGTTGGCCCACAGTTGTGCTGTTCGCCCACTTTTCCACATAGCCGCCGGCGGGGCCTGTGCCGTTCGCCCACTAGTGCAGATAGCCCACCCCAAAGTGTCAGCACTGTGCAGTTCGCCCACTCCCGATGTGGTTGGTCCACCCACACAATGGTACAAATAGGTACAATGCATCAAGACAATGTTTGAAATTGAGAATGTGCCTTCAGGTGATACAAAGCAGCATTCACGCTACAAACCACAGACTGCAAAGTATTGCAGATCATTGTTTACTGCAAAGTACACGGATTCTGTTGTTTCGTGCCATAATAATTCGCTCTTCACACAGAACATTTCCGCAAAATGTGAAACTATATTAGAAAATATTATTGACGGCACGTGGACATCATGATAGAGCACACTGGTACCCTTGGTATACCTGCAC
>JAAEMK010000559.1 GCA_024225635.1 Desulfobacteraceae bacterium
ACCTCGCCTACCTTTCCTTTTATTGTTTGTTCACGTTCCCCCGGACCCGATTCGACCCCCATTTGATGGCGCTCTACAGACACCTGGAGGACTACATGAAGGAGCGGCGGCGCGTCTTCCTCCAGGACGCCAGCGAACAGGGCGAAAGAGGGGGTGACGCTCTCAAAGAGCTCATTTTCCGCCACGACAGCGAAGGCCGCGCCTGGGGCCACATCAACCGGCTGTTGAACGACATCTACCGGTCCGTCCACGGACACGTCAGCGGCCGATGGGTCGAGATTCTGCAGGGCGAACTCGTTCTGCACGATTGGGCGGAGAAGGCGGCGCCGAAGGCGGCTGACATTCTTTCGGCCATCTTCAAACACCTCAGAATGCCGGAAGACAGAGCCAGGGCGACCAGGGAGTGGCCGAGGCTGTTCATCCAGAACAGGCTCCTCCCCAAAGTGTCTCGAGAGTTCGCCGACCGCTACCTGGCGAGACTGATGCGCGAGAAGAAGACCAAGGACGTCACCTTGGCGGCCGTTGACGAGTACGACGACGTGGAGGGCGGCGTCATCTCCCAGGCCATGGAGACGGAGAACCAGGTGGAAGACCTGCGGCGCGACAATCTCGAGTTGCGCCTGCGGGTGGAGGCGATGGAGCGCAACCAGAACCAGCAAGAGCGCCGAATCCAAATCCACGACTCGCAGGCGTGGCAGCAGAGTCACTGGCAGCATGAGCGCGACCTCGTGCCCGGTTCGGCGGCGGACATGGAAGGCCGCTTGCAGAATCTCGAGCACCAGATGCGCCACGGTGGCGAACCGCGTGGCGGCGCGCGGGGAGGC
>JAAEMK010000560.1 GCA_024225635.1 Desulfobacteraceae bacterium
CAATCGGTAGAGCGTTTGACTCCAACAAGGATACCCGGGTTCGATCCCCGGATCTGCCCAAGGATACACGGGTTCGATTCCCGGGTCTATAAAAAGCCCTCTGACGAGTCCCTTGGCAAGGACGAAAACCGGTTCAGGGTAGCCTGTATTGGCCAGAGTTCTGGTCTCTGTTCCTTCATTGGAGCAAAACACGTTTCGTTTCCATTCGGGATGTCACGTTTAAAACCCCATTTCAATCTAACTCCTCCCGATCTCCATTTATCTTGGGCATCGATGCATTCAAAATGAAGTTTGCTGTGGAGTGCGGTCATTCCGCACAGGAGTTCTCGATCAATCGCGTAGGCGTTTGTGAAGTTCCGGTCCCGCAAGGGATGTGTGAAACAGTTAAATGGGAATGAATGTGCAATGGAGTGCCGTGCTTCCACGATAAAACAAAACTGTACCCCTGGCTCACCGTACACAGAAATCAGTTGGATTAGCTCAATCGGTAGAGCGTTTGACTCCAACAAGGATACCCGGGTTCGATCCCCGGATCTGCCCAAGGATACACGGGTTCGATTCCCGGGTCTATAAAAAGCCCTCTGACGAGTCCCTTGGCAAGGACGAAAACCGGTTCAGGGTA
>JAAEMK010000561.1 GCA_024225635.1 Desulfobacteraceae bacterium
ATAAAAGTTAGGGCCTTGTCTCAGTCCCAATGTGGTTGTACGTTCTCTCAAACCAACTAAGGATCTTGGGCTTGGTAAGCTTTTACCTTACCAACAACCTAATCCTATATTGTTAAAATTTAAAGCAAAAATTTTCTTTTTAAATAAATTTCTAAAAATTTACATTATTATTTAAGATTTAATTTTTTTTTTACTTAAACTTTAAAACATTTTAATACAATACATTACTCACCCGTACGCTACTCAATAATAAAATTGCGTTAAACTTGCATGTGTTAAGTATATTTTTAGTGTTAATTCTGAGCCAGGATCAAACCCACACTCTTATTAAAAATATATTTTATAAATATATTAAATAAAAAATCACTAATTCATTATTATTTAAAATAAAAAAACACCTGTTACGAGAATTGAACTCGTATCTTTACCGTGAAAAGGTAATGTCCTAACCACTAGACTAAACAGGCTTTAAAATTATATTTAATTTTAATTGTTTACATATTTTTTATAAGGTTTTTTGAAAGTTTTCCTTAAATTTTGTCCAACTAAAGTATAATGTTCAGTTTTATATTTTGAATTTCATTGATTTAATTGATCACACATTTTCATTTTATCGAAAATTAAGTTATAAATACTTTTAGATTTTTTACTTTGAGATAAATTAATTTCTTTTTTTAATCAATGCATAGACATAAAATTTTTTTTATAAGTAAACAACGGAAGAAGTTTATAATTAACATTAATTTTTTTTTTCTTCGTATTTTTTCTTCCTATATTTTTTTCTAATAAAAAAATATAAGCTTTATTTTGTTTAAATCATTTATTAATCATTTTTAAATATATTCAATTGTTTGAATTTAAATTAGTATTATGTTTATACTTAATTAATTTTGATGAATTATATAAAATATTATCTAACTGGTTTACTAATATTTTTTTTTTTCCATTTTTAATAAAAAATTGTAAAATTGTTTTAAAATTATTTTTCATTAATGAGTATATTGTTTATAGATTATTGTCAATCTAAAGCTCCCATATATATTTCATATACAAAACCTAAAATTAAAATTACAAGAAAAATAATCATAGCAATGAATGCTTTAACATCTAAAAAACCAAATGACATTCCTCACGGAAATAAATAAATCACTTCTATATCAAAAATTAAAAATAATATAGCCACAATATAAAAGCGAATATCAAATTTGTTTCTTGCATCTTCAAAAGGTTCAAAACCACATTCATAAGCTGAAATTTTTTCTTTATATACTTTTTGCTGTATTAAAGCATAAGATACTATTACTAAAATAATACTTAATATTAAACTTAATAGTCCAAAAAAACCTAAATTTTCTATAATAGATTTATAAATAAATTGATTATAATAAAAAAACATTTTAAATTAATTATTAATCATTAAAAATAAAATAATGATACTAGATAAAATTAGTAAATTTAAATTTACATACATTAAAATTAAAGGTAAATTTATTAAAACTAATAAAATAATAACGGTTACTATAAAAATAATATACACATAATGATATAAAAAACTAAAAGTCAATTGATTTATTTTTAAAGTATTATTATAAATTAATAAAGAAATACCATTTGGTCCTAATAATTCTAAAATACCTCTATCAATATTTTGATACATTTGTTTATAAGCTACATTTAAAAAATTTTGGCTAATTCATTCATTAAATACTTTATCAAAAAATCATTTTCTATTTAAAAAATTATAAATTTTCATAGTTAAAGAAGAAATTTTTCATTTAAAAAAATTGAAAGATAGAAAATCACTACTGTATAATAATGAAGCTGTAAAAGCACTTATTAAGCCTAAAATTAATGGTATATCTTTAATATAATTATCTAAATTTTCGGCTTCAAAAAGTAATCAATTTTGAGATTTTACATAAATAACATTTTGTCAATAATTAGTACCTACACCAGTAATGAAATCTTTTGAAAAAAAACCTATGTAAAGAGCAAAAATCATTAATATAAATAAAGGAATTGACATTATATAATTACTTTCATGAGAATTTAATAAAGATTTTTTAAAACTTAACGGATCTTCTATAAAAGTATAAAAAAAAGATCTTGTGGAATAAAAAACAGTTGTTAAAACAGATAAATGTCCTAATAAACTTGCAAATTGTCCATCCATTGTATGCTGTACATTAGTTATTTCTAAAATAGCATCTTTAGAATAAAAACCTGTAGAAAATGGAAAACCTTCTAAAGCAAATGAACCTACTATCATACATAAGCTTGTGAAAATAATAAAATCAGATAAACCACCCATTTTTCGCATATCCTGTTCATCACTTAAAGCATGTATTACGGAACCAGCACTTAAAAAAAGTAATGCTTTAAAAAAAGCATGATTATACAAATGAAAAAAACTTATTTGATAATTGGATAAACCTGCTACCAAAAACATGTAACCTAATTGACTACAAGTAGAATAAGCTATTACACGTTTTAAATCGTTTTGTGTTAAACCTACAGTACCCGCTAAAAAAGCAGTAAATGCTCCTAAAAAAGTTATAATAACCATTATACTAGGTACATTTTCAAAAATAGAAGAACATCTAATTATTAAAAATACTCCTGCAGTTACCATTGTTGCAGCATGAATTAAAGCAGAAACAGGTGTAGGTCCTTCCATAGCATCGGGTAGTCAAGTATGTAAACCAATTTGAGCAGATTTTCCCATACAACCTATAAAAATAAATAAACATCCTAAAGCTAAAATATTTATTTCAGTATTGAAAAAGATAAAATGGTTATTTGGATATTCCGGCGCTAGCATAAACATAGTTATATAATTTATATTTTTAAATAAATAAAAAAATATAAATATACCTATAGCTAATGCAAAATCACCTATACGATTTATAATCATAGCTTTTATAGCAGCTTTATTTGCTTGTATACGTTGAAATCAAAAATTAATTAATAAATAAGAACATAAACCAACTCCTTCTCAACCAACAAACATTTGTAATAAATTATCACCTGTAACTAAAATAATCATAAAAAAAGTAAATAATGATAAATATGATATAAAACGTTTAATAAACGGATCTTCTCCCATATATTCTAAAGAATAAATATGTACTGCGGTTGAAATAGATAAGATAACAAAAAGCATTAAAACGCTTAAAGAATCAAAAGTGAAACCTCAAGAAATATGAATAGTTGTTGAAACTATTCAGTCACATAATTTAATATAACATTCTGCGTTACAAAAAATTACTTCATATATTAAAAAGTAAGTTAAAAATAAAATAAATAACATATTAATACAAGCTAATCTTAATAAATGAGTTTTATTTAATAAGAATCCAAATAATTGTATAATTAATGTATTTAATAATGGTATAAAAATTATAAATAAATAAATGTTATAAATAATAAAATTTTCGGATTTAAACTTTAAAATTACAATATTTTTAAAAATATTTTATATTTGGAAAGACTTGAACTTTCATCAATAGATTCGTAGTCTACTACTCTATCCCATTAAGCTACAAATACGTGAAAAATTTTTAAATATTAAAATTTAGTTTTGATTTTGAAAAAACTTTCAACAGATAATAATTGAAAGAATAAAAAATAAAAAAAAGATACTAATGCAGAAAGTTCTAAAAATGGAAATTCAACAACTTCTTGACCAATTCAACCTAAAATCATAGCAGTAAATACGAAAAATACAAAATTTAATATAGATAAAGGTTTAAATGTATTAGATCTAAATGGAGAACTATCTAATCAACTTAAAAAAAATAATATTACAATAGCTCAAAACATTGATAAAACTCCAGCTAATTTATCTGGAATTGCTCTTAAAATAGCATAAAATGGTAAAAAATATCACTCAGGTACAATATGTGTAGGAGTAACTAATGGTTGAGCTTCTATATAATTATCAGGGTGTCCTAATAAATCTGGAGCATTTGCTACAAATAATACAAAAAAAGTTATAAATAAAATTAATGCGTATAAATCTTTAATAGCTAAATAAGTAAAAAACGGTATCTTGTCTATATTAGAATTTATACCCAAAGGATTATTAGAACCAAAATCATGTAATAATACTAAATGTAATAAAGCTACTCCTGCTATTAAAAATGGTACCATAAAATGTAAACTAAAAAATCTATTTAAAGTAGGATTATCTACACTAAAACCACCTCATAATAATTGAACAATATCATTACCTATTTTAGGTATTGCAGAAAATAAATTAGTAATAACAGTTGCTCCTCAAAAACTCATTTGTCCTCAAGGTAAAACATATCCCATAAATGCTGCAGCCATCATTAATATAAAAATAAGAATACCAGATGCTCATAAATGAGTACGTGGTTGGGTATATGAACCGTAAAATAGACCTCTACAAATATGTATATATACTACTATAAAAAACATAGAAGCACCATTTGCGTGTAAATATCTTAGACCATAACCTCCCATTACATCACGCATAATATGTTCCAAATCTGCAAAAGCAGTATTAATATTTGCAGTATAATGCATTGCTAATAAGATACCTGTTATAATTTGTGAAACTAAAACTATACCTGCTAAAGATCCAAAAGATCACATATAAGATAAATTTGAAGGTGTAGGATAAAATCAAATATGATTACTATAAGTAGCACCTAATTGTGTTTTTAAAATTGATAATGTTTGTTTCATATGTTTTAAAAATTGAGGCGAATAACAGGACTTGAACCTGCGACATATAAGATCACAACTTATTACTCTACCAACTGAGTTATATCCGCCAATACAGTTAATATTATAACTAAATTGGAAAAAAAAAAATGACGAAAGCGAGATTTGAACTCACATCAGACAGAACATGAAACTGCTATTTTACCATTAAACTATTTCGTCTTTAGTTAATTAAATATATAGATATTAAAAAAACTTTTTTTGTGTATGGAATATATATAATATATAGCATAAATAAAACTTAAATGTATATATCTAAATTGTTTTTAAATAAAAATAAAATAACAAATTTAAAAAGAAAGTATGGCCGTAATAACGAAGGTAAAATTACTGTAAGGTATAGAAAAAAGGGACATAAAAGATTAATACGTTTTGTAAACGATAATTTAAAATTAGATAAAAATTTTATAGTAATTTCTATAGAATATAATCCATATAAAAATAAATTTTTAAATTTAGTTTATAATAAAAAAAAAAATGTAATTGAACATCGTTATTATGAAATTAATAATCAAACTAATGTTTTAGATATATTAAAAAATAATAATGATGTGAATTCACAAATTTCACAATCAAATAATAATATTACTAAAATAGAAAAACTTTCAATAGGTGATATTATTTGTAATATAGAAAAATTTCCTGGAAGAGGTCCCATTTTTGCACGCTCTGCAGGAACATTTGGACAACTTATTAAATTTGATAATATTAATAAAAATTTAGCTCAAATTCGTTTACCATCTAAAGAACAATACTTTATTGATAAGAATTGTTTTTGTGTTAAAGGAAAAAATTCTAATATTTTTCATAAACAATTAAAAAAATGAAAAGCAGGTTCTTCAAGTAATTTAGGAGTAAAATCTAAAGTAAGAGGTGTAGCAAAAAATCCTGTAGATCATCCGCACGGTGGTGGTGAAGGTAAAGGTTACGTAGGAAGAGCTCCGGTAAACCCTCAAGGTAAATTAACTAAAGGAGTGCCCACTCGTAAACTTAAAAAAAATTCTTTTTTTATAGCATTAAAAAGATCTAAATTAAATTAATTAAATATTATGAAAATTACAATTAAAACTAATTCAAAAAAAATTAAAAAAAATTTTATTGATAATAAATTATTATTACTTTTTTTAAATAAAAAAATTAAAATTGATGACATAAAAATGAAATCAAGAAGTACAAAAATTATGAAGTTTTTAAATAATAATAAGTTTAATATTTATAATGGATATACATATAAATCTTTAGACTTAACTTCAAAAACATTAGGTTTAAAATTTGGAGAATTATTTCCAACTAGAAAACTGCCTAAACACAAAAATTAATATTTATGGGACAAAAAGTAAATCCAAAAGGTTTTAGGATAGGTGTAACCTTAAAATGAGAAAATAATTGATTTTTAAACTCTAATTTTTTTTTTTCCAACTTTTACAAAAATTTAAATATAAAGAATCTTATCAAAGTTTTTTTGTTATCTAAATCAAAAAAAAGTATATTAGTAAATTTTTATATTTATAATATTAATAGTTATAAAAATATAATATTTATAAATTTCTATAATATGCATTTTAATAATAAAAAAAAATTATTTGATAATTATAATAACAAAGAAAATTATAACAAATTTCAAAATAAAACTTTAAAATTAAATTTTCAAAAAAAAAATGATTTTTTAACAAATAAATTAACTAAAACTAGAAAATTAAATAATAAATTAAATTTATTAAGTTTTTTTAATAAAAAATATAATTTATCTCAAAAAACTATTTATTTGAAAAATGATAATAACATTAATTTACTAAACTATAATATAAAAAAAAATTCTTTATTATTTTTTTATAAAAAAAATAAATTAAATCTTTTAATAAACAATAATAAATTTACAAATAATAATTTACATATTAACAAATTTTTACTAAATATAAAAAATATTTCCAATTTAAATTTTTTACAATTAACTAAAAAATATAATATTTTTTATAAAAATTTTAAAAATCAAAAAATTAATAATATAAATTTAAATTTTTATATTTTATCTTTTTTTTATAAAAATTTTTTAAAATTTAATTTAAATAATTATTTAAAAAAACAAAAATTAAATACAAATATTTTATTAATAAAATTTATATTGAATTTGTTAAATAAAAAAATATCTAGTAAATATATTCAGTTTAAACTTAAAGACAAAAATAATTTTATAATTATATTTATTATTAATTTAATAAAAAAAAATATTATAGATGTAATCCATTATAATAAATTATTTAGTAATAATTTATGCAAATTAAATAATTTAATTTTTAAATCACAAATGAATTCGAATTATTTAAATATAAATTCAAATATAAATAAATATTTAAATTATAAAAAACAGTATGAAAATTATATGGTTAAAAAAATTATTTATACAAATAAAATAAATAATAAATTTTTAAAATTAAATACTAAAACTTTAACAAATAATGTTTTGAATAAAATTAATTTTAGTAATAATTTAATAAATATAAAAAAAAATAAATTAGGTTATTTTAAAGTACATAATAATTTAAATATTAAAAAACTTAAATATAAAAATTTAAGTTTAAATAAAAATTCATTTAAAAAAATGTTAAATATATTAACAAAATTTAATACTGAATTATATTTTTTTAATATTAAAAGTTTATTTAATTTTAAAAATTTATTACTTGATAAATCTTTAGTTTTTAATATACAAAAACAAAAAACTAAACGTTATTTTGATATAATGAACAAACTTAAAAAACGTTTTAATAAAAAATGATCAAGAATACAATTTTTAGGAATGGATTTGATGAATATTGCTCAGTATAGTTTATATTTTAAAAATGTAAAATTACTTGCTCATTTAATTTCTTATCAATTAACTTTTTTACCTAAAAATAAACGACAAACTTCTTTTTTAAAATATTTATCTAAAATTATATTTAATTTTAAAGGTGAATTTAAAGAAATTATAGGTTTAAAAATTCAATTTAAGGGACGTTTTAATAAATGAAAACGTACAAAAAAATGAATTGCTCAGGCAGGTAATTTATTGGTACAATCTTATAATACATATATTGATTATTCTTGCGTAAAAGGTTTAGTAAAAAAAGGTATTTTTAGTATAAGTATTTGATTACAGTTTAAAAAAAATTCTAAATTTACTATAAAAAAAAATTTAATTAATTTTTTTCAATATTCTGTTTTTAAACAAAAATTTAAAAATAAAAATCGAAAATGAATTTTAAAAAAAAAAAAAATTTTAAATATAAAAAAACTAAAAAAAAAAGAATAAAAACTTCAATAAAACAAAAAAGTTCTAATTTGAATTTTGGTTATTTTGGTGTAAAATCTTTAGAAATAGGCAAAGTAAGTCATAATCAAATAGAATCTTTTAGACGTACAATTACAAGTAATACAAAAAGAAAAGTAAAAATTTGAATACGTATTTTTCCTGACACTCCTATTACTTTTAAAGGTATCGGTATGAGAATGGGTAAAGGTAAAGGACAGGTAAAATATTGAATAGCTAAAGTTGAAAAAGGAAATATTTTATTTGAATTAAATGGTCAAAATTTAAATTTAATATATAAATCAGTAAAAAAAGCTATTAAAAAATTATCACTCAAAACTAAAATTGTAAAATTAAATGAAAATTTAGTTTAAACAATTTAAAGATATAGTTTTTTAAACTAATTTAGTAAACTATAAAGTAAAGTGATATAAAGCTTATAGTTCAATTGGTAAGATCATGCCACTCATAATGGCCAGGTTGTAGGTTCAAGTCCTACTAAGCTTATTTTATAAACTCTATAGTGTTAGTTATAATATTTTCTTGATTATTAATTATTTTAGGTGTTTTATTATCCGTAGCATTTTTTACATTATTAGAAAGACAAATTTTAGCGGCTTTGCAAAGACGTCAAGGTCCAAACGTAGTAGGTTTTTATGGTTTACTACAACCAATAACAGATGGTGTTAAATTAATTTTAAAAGAAACTGTTATTCCTAGAAGTTCAGATACTCTTGTTTTTATTTTTGCACCTATTTTTACATTTGCATTAGCATTATGTTTATGAGTAGCAATTCCATTTAATTCTAATTGAAAAATAATTGATTTTAATTATGGTATACTATATTTATTTACAGTATCTTCTTTAAGTGTTCATTCTGTAATAATGGCAGGATGGTCTAGTAATTCTAAATATGCTTTTCTAGGTGCACTTAGATCTGCTGCTCAAATGATTTCTTATGAAGTATCTTTTGGTATAATTATTGTAAATATTTTATTTTTATCACGTTCTTTAAATTTTATAGATATTGTTGAAGCACAATTAAATGTATGGAATGCATGATTATTATTCCCTATGTTTATTATTTTTTTTATATGTATTTTAGCAGAAACTAATAGGCACCCTTTTGATTTACCGGAAGCTGAGTCTGAATTAGTTTCTGGTTATAATGTAGAATATGCTGCAGTAGGCTTTGCTCTTTTTTTTTTAGCTGAATATAGTAATATGATTGTAATGTCTGTTTTAACAGTATTATTATTTTTAGGGGGGTGATTATTTTTTTTTTCATTACCTGTAAATATTTTGGGAATTTTTTTAGTAAATATTATTCAATTATTATTTTTTGTATTTAAAATAATGATTTTTGTTTATTTGTTTGTTTTAGTTAGAGGAACTTTGCCAAGATATAGGTATGATCAATTAATGCGTTTAGGTTGAAAAATTTTTTTACCTATAACTTTAGGTTATGTTATTTTTATAGCTAATTTATTATATACTACTGATTCTATTTATAATTTTAATTATACTTTTATAACTGAAAATATGTTTAATTTAAATACAGAATGATTATTAGCATTCTCTAATAATTCTAAAGAAACTTTAGATCATATTTTAGAAAGTAAACATCTTTTTTATAATTACCAAGAATTTTTAGAATCTGATATTTTTTATAAACTACAGTATGGAGAAACAAAAAGAGATGTTATGTTTAGGTTTAAAAATCCATTTAACAGTTCAAAAGATATAGTTATAACTAATGGTTTAACATATTTAGGAAATGATTATTGTGAATTTATAGATAAATGATTTCTGATAAGTGATTTTGATTAAAAATTTATTATTTACGTAAAGAAAAAAAAATTTTTAATATATTATATAAACGATTTAAGAAATTTGACGATAAGTTTAAAAGTAATTTTGACTATCTTTTTATAAAAGAGGTTTCTATGTTAATTTTGGATTTATATATAGATTATAAACTATTTAGAAGAATTTTTTGGATTTATTTCATAATAGAATATTTTGAAATCGAACTAGATATATGATCAATAGTATTATATTTTTATTACGTTATGTGTATAGCTTTTTGACTTTTAAATGATATAATTTGAACTTGATTTTATTATAAAGCTTGTTTATATATCCAATTATTACTTATTATTAAAACTCTTTTTTTTATAGATTGATTAATTTGAGAAACTATCTTTTTTATAGATTGATTGATTTGATGTTTATTTTTTCACCCTCATTTATATGCAATAACATTTGGAATAGTTATAGGTTTTGTTATAAGTCACGCCATATTTATAAAATTTTATAAAGTACCTTTTACGTATCAACGACTATGAGCTTTAAATGTAGAAAAAGCTTTAAAACGTAGAAAAAAATGAGATGTTAATATGTGAAAAGCTTATGAAAAATGAAAAATAGATTGGTATTACATAACAACATTTTTATGGGCTTTTCGACATCGTTATTGAATTTTAAGAAAAGATTATGAAAAATTAAATGAACTTTATTCAAGAACTGTTATTGAATTAAATAGAGCAAAAAGACAAATCGTAAGAAATAGACAAGATGAATATTTCGATTAAAATATATGCATTTCATTATTTATATATAAATAAATTTGTATTAAACCTAAAAAACTTTTTTAAAAAGTCAAATTTTACTTTTTGTAGAATTAAAGACTCAAATATGATAATTAAAAATGAAAAAATAACGATATTAAAGTCTCCTCACGTAAATAAAAGTGCAAGAGATCAATTTGAACGTAAAACTTATATTAAGACTGTTCAAATAGTTTTTGAAAATAAAAATATTAATGATAAATTTTTAATTAAATTATTAAACTTAATTAAATTTTTATCTTTAAACGTTAAAATAAAATTTTCAGTAAAAAAATAAAAAAAAAAAATGAAAACACAAGATACTATAAATAAAAATTTTCTTTTATATTTAAAAAAAAACTTTAATTTTATTAATTATTATATTATAGATAACGAAATTTTTATTGTAGTTCCTTACAATAATTTGTTTAATTTTGTAACTTTTTTAAAATATAATACTTTTTGCCAGTTTAAAACTTTAGTAGATATTACAGCAGTAGATCATCCTAATCGCCAATATAGATTCGAATTAAATTACAGTTTTTTATCTTATAATTTTAATACACGTATAAATATAGTAACCTATGTACAAAATTCTTTATTTATAGATAGTATAACTCCGTTATTTAAAAGCGCAAATTGAATTGAGCGTGAAGTATGAGATCTATATGGTATTTTTTTTAATAATCATTCAGATTTACGTCGTATACTTACAGATTATGGTTTTAAAGGGCATCCTTTACGTAAAGATTTTCCGTTAACAGGTTTTAATGAATGTGTTTATGATGATTTTTTTGATAGTGTTAAATATAAAGAAGTTTCATTAACTCAAGAATATCGTAATTTTGATTTAGCTTCTTAAAACAAAAATTAAATTTTATCGGAATATGGCGTAACGGCTAACGCGTTTGTTTTGGGTACAAGAGATTATAGGTTCAAATCCTATTATTCCGAATAATGAAATCTAAATATTTAAAAAATAAAGTAGAGCGTTATAATTTTTTAAAAAAAAATAAATTTGATAAAATACTTAAATATATTTTTAATAACAAAGAAATTTCAACTAAAATAAAATATAAAGCATTATATTATTTAAAGAATTTGGACAGAAAAAATTTAAATACAAAATTAATAAATAGGTGTAGGTTAACTTATCGTTCTAAAGGTGTATTAAAAAAATTCGGGATGTCTAGATTAACTTTTAAACGTTTTGCGTCTGAAGGTAATTTAGTTGGCATTAGAAAATCTAGTTGATAAAAACTTTTTTATAATGTTTTACGTAAATTTATTAACCAAAATAAAAAATTCTAGCTATAATAAATTGAAAACAGTTGAAATACAAGGCTTTGCTTCAAAAAAATTACATAATCTTTTGCTTATTTTATATAAAGAAGGTTATATCTCTAAATTTTGTTATAAATTAGATAAAAATGATAATTTTAAGATAGTAATATTTTTAAAGTATTATAAACAAAATAAAAAAACTTTAATAAATATTAAACAAATTTCTAAATCAAATAGGTCATATTATTGTTCTAGTAAAATGGTTTGAAAACTAAAAAATAGTTTCGGTACTTATATTTTATCAACTCCTTTAGGTTTTTTAAATGATGTTGAAGCGCGACAATTAAATGTTGGAGGTAAATTAATTTGTGCTATATATTAATTAAAAATATTAAAATAGATAATAATGTATTTGTTTAAGTTACAAAAAAATTTTGATATAAAAATAGAAAAAAATTGAATGTTATTAAAAACAAATTCTGGTACTAAAATGGGTAAATTTAAAGACCCTTTTACTTTATTCACAATTAAAAATGATAAATTATATATATTAAATAAAAAAAAATTAAACTTAAATGTAATTTATAATTTAAAAAACTTATTAAATGGCTTAAATAAACAATTTTCTGTTAAATTAAGTATTATCGGTTTGGGTTATAAAATAAATTTAATTGATTCAAAAACATTAATTTTACATTTAGGGTTTAGTCATACAATTAAATATGAGCTTCCTCATGGTATAATAATGATACACCCTAAAGAAAGAGTTTCTACTTATTTATTAATTGGTGATGAGTATAGTAAATTAAAACAAGTAGCTTTAAATTTAATCAATTTAAAAAAACCAGAACCTTACAAAGGAAAAGGTATACGTTATTTTAACGAAATAATTAAATTAAAAGAAGGTAAAAAAAGCAATAATTAATTAAATAAATGGAATTAAATAATTATAAATTAAATAAATTAACAATAAATTTTTTAATAAAAATAGATTTTTATAAAACAACAAATTTTTTAAACCCAGACACAAAAATAAATTCAATATTTATAGGTAAATTTAAAAATCATTATTTATATGATATACAAAAAATAATTTGACATTTAAAATACTTTTTTTTTAATTTAGTTAATTTATTTAAAGAACGTTATAATATAATAGTGGTAAATAACATAAAATTTAAAGCTTTTAATAATATTTTAAAAGATTTAACTATATACAAAAATCAAACTAAATTTAATAAATTTGTTAATTTTATTGGTATTATAAATAATAGTTGATATAATGGAATAATATCAAACTGAAAAGTTATTTATAATTTAATAAATAAAATATTTTTTGATAAAAAACTTACTAAAAGTAAATATATTAAATTAAAAAAAGTTTTTGAAAATTTAAAATTACGTAATTTTAGTTCTCCTATTCCTGATTTAGTTTTATTTATTGGATCAAATTCAAAAGGATTAAAAGAGAGTTTAAAGTTTAATTTACCTTTATTAAGTTTTATTGATAATAATACAAATTTAAATTTTTTTTTATATTATGCTTTAGGTAATATAAAATCTTTTGATTCTTTAAATTTTTTATTAAATATTTTAGAACTTAGTGTTTATAAAAGTATATTTATCGAACAAAAAATGTTTAAAATATTAATTTTAAAAAAAATTTTGAATAATTTAAAACAATAAGGAAAATAGCTTAATGGTAAAGCAGTAGTCTTCAAAATTAAAGAGTAAGGGTTCAAATCCCTTTTTTCCTGTATATGAATATTAAAAAACATCAAAAAAAATCTGTTTTAAAAACTTTTACAATAAATTTTGGACCACAACATCCTGCTGCTCATGGTGTTTTAAGACTTATTTTAGAATTAAGTGGTGAAACTATTTCCAAAGCAGATCCGCATATCGGACTATTACATAGAGGTACTGAAAAATTAATCGAACATAAAAATTATTTACAAGCTCTACCATATTTTGATAGATTAGATTATGTTTCTATGATGAATCAGGAACATACTTATTCTTTAGCAGTAGAAAAATTAATAGGTCTTCAAGTACCTTTAAGAGCTCAATATATACGCGTAATTTTTTGTGAATTAACTAGATTATTAAACCACTTGTTAGCAATAGCTTGTCATGCTATTGATGTTGGCGCAATGACTCCACTTTTATGAAGTTTTGAAGAACGTGAACGTTTAATGGAATTTTATGAACGAGTTTCTGGTGCCCGTATGCATGCTAGTTATATACGTCCAGGGGGTGTACATTTAGATATGCCATTTGGTTTATTAGAAGATATTGAAGTTTTTGTTGAAAAATTTAAATATCGTATTGATGAATTAGAAGAATTATTAACTAATAATCGCATATGAAAACAACGTTTAGTACATATAGGAGTAGTTACTTCCGACACCGCAATGAATTATGGCTTTAGCGGAGTTTTATTAAGAGGTTCTGGCATAAAATGAGATTTACGTAAAACTCAACCTTATGAAATTTATAATAAAGTACCTTTTAATGTAAGTGTTGGTAAAAATGGTGATTGTTATGATCGTTATTTAATACGAATGAATGAAATGAGAGAAAGTTTAAAAATAGTTAAATTTTGTATCGAAACTTTACCTAAAGGTCCTGTAAAAAATACAGATTATAAATTTAATCCTCCTATGCGTAACGAAATGAAAAATTCTATGGAAGCGTTAATACATCATTTTAAATATTATACTGAAGGATTTACAGTTCCAAAAAAAAAAACTTATATTGCTACCGAAGCACCAAAAGGAGAATTTGGTGTTTTTTTAGTTTCTGACGGTACTAATAAACCTTATAGATGTAAAATAAAAGCTCCTGGTTTTAATCATTTACAGGGTTTAAATAAAATGACACAAGGTCATATGTTAGCAGATTTAGTTACAGTTATAGGTACCCAAGACATTGTTTTTGGTGAAGTTGATAGATAAAACTTTAAATAATGTTTAAAAATTATTTGTTTTATATTAAATTAATTAGTTTCATTTCATTTTTGTTAATATTTGTTTTAAATTTTAAAACTATACTTTTATTACAATTAATTTATTTTAAATTGTATTTTATTATTATAAATATTACTATTTTATTGACAATAATATTCTTAATAAAAATATTATATAAATTTGTTTATTGATTTGAAAATAAATTAAATTATAATATATTTAGTTTTTTTATAATAATAGGTTTTTTAATAATTTCTTGTATATTATCAAAATATAATTTATTTTATTTTTTAAATGAATTTTATTTATTAAATGATTATAAACAATTTTTAAATGGTATTTTTTGATATTTTATATTTTTCATAAATTTGATTACAAATTTTTTTAAATTTAATTATTTAATTTTACCTATTTTTATATTTTTTTTTTACCAAGTTATTTTTTCAATAAAAATACTTTATATTTTATATATAAAATATTGTATAATTAAAGATAACAAAATATTTTTAAATGTTTTTAATTTTTCGAAAAATATTTAAATACTTATATATTTATATGATAGTAAACTTTTTTACAAATGAGTTTTATTTAAATGCATCCATTTTAGTATGTTTTTTAGGGTTTATTGGTATTATTTTAAACCGTTATAATTTAATTATTGTTATAATATGTATAGAAATAATGTTTTTCGGTATAAATTATTTCTTAGCAACATCTGCAGTTTCCGTTAATGATATTAAAGGTCTTTCTGTATGTTTATTTATATTAACAGTAGCTGCTACTGAATCAGCTATTGCTTTAGGACTTTTAGTTCTTTATTATCGTATTTTTAATACTATTATTTTAACATCTTAATAATTTTAAAAAACTTGGGGGTATAGTTCAATTGGTAGAATGAATGTTTTG
>JAAEMK010000562.1 GCA_024225635.1 Desulfobacteraceae bacterium
CATGCAGCACTGCCCTTGAGAAAGTGCAAGTTTTTGGTCGCACTGCAGGCGAGCTAGACCAGCTCCCCCAAGTTGGAATGCGAGCACTTGGGGTGGTACTGCGCGGGGTGTGGGCGGGAGGCCGTAAAACTGCATTCTCACAAGGGCATATGCTGGGGAAGACATGCGTGGGCGTCAAGGGTGTGATCCATTTTGGCGATATTTTGTCAACGACGAAAAGTGCATAGCGCGAGAGCACATGTCTATAGAAGATAGCTCCTCGAGTATTAGCGGCGGAGCGACCGGGGTTTTGTCTGTACGGGACCAAACTTGGAGCGCTTTTGCGTGGTCATGACATGGAGGTTCGATTCATACCCCACCTGTGTATGCAGTCTCCAGCCAAGAGACATTGTCCAACCCGAACCTCCTCCTGGGAACTTGAAGCATGATACTGTGGCTGCCTTGTCCTGCAGTGTTGGCGTCGAGGAGGCAGACGGTGCGACTTGGTCAGCCCATCCTTGTGTGCACCCGAAAATAGTGCACTTTGGGCTGACCCGACTTGGTGGCCCCACGTGGTTCTGCTCATCAAAGCCCAAACACCCTCGCAACGTGTGCGGTACCCACGCGAGGAGCACGGAGAGTGCACAGGACCCCATCATTGGCCCCACTGGTCCACTCCGCAGTTGGTCCCCAGTCGGGTCAGCCCAAAGTGCACTATTTTGGGGTGCACACAAGGATGGGCTGACCAAGTCGCACCGTCTGCCTCCTCGACGCCAACACTGCAGGACAAGGCA
>JAAEMK010000563.1 GCA_024225635.1 Desulfobacteraceae bacterium
ACCAAACTCCCATGAGAAACTCTTCCACTCGCTCGCCCGCACGGTGTATTCAACCATGGCTTTGGCGTAGGTTTGGTCGGAATGAAAGGTGTTCGGCTTTGGGAACTTGTATCCTCTGTCGTGCACTTTTGTGTTCCATCGAAAGAGCTCAATGAAAGGGCCAGAAGTTTCAAAAAAGATCAAACAGTTTCGGAAGTTCAGGCAAGTTTTGGCCAAATGTCCCACGAAGGAAGTGATGAGACGTTTCAAGTCCGCAGGCACAGCGACTTTGCGCTCGCTTTCCACACGCCTCACGCATCCCGACACAAAATATGAGTGAATCTTTTGAGGGGTCCAATGGGCGCAGCGGACGAGTAGCGTTTCCTTGGCTCGAATGCAACATGCAGCTTCGTTCGAAAAATAGTTGTGCTGCGAATGCACGCGCAACACTACGGGGTGCGACACTTCCCAGGACCCCCCCCCCAAAACTGAAGTACCTAGCCACTTTTCCCAGAGGACCAACTCGAATTAAGTGACTAATCTCACTCCAAAAACCGATATCGAGTTTTGGGAAGGGGAGAAGGTCCTATTTACTTTACTTTCACGTACAGCAACCCCAGAGGACCAACTCCAAAAAGCCATGCTACATCCGCTCCATTCCCTAAGCCGTTTTTCCTTCCAAATTATATGCAAAGTTACAACTGGCAAAAAAGCCGAGGGACGTTCACATGTCCTCTCACTGGCAGTCACTTTGTCGATGGAAGAGCAGCCCAGGCGGTCAATCCCAGGCGTCCCCAAACCCCCTGTGCAAGTGTGCAGGCGTGCTGTTGGTGAAGTTTGGGGCTGTTTGCTGCATGCTTGTTTGTTTATGTTGGCGTGGCTGAGGCCACCGGGCTCAGGCCAGAAAAGTGTGCGCTGCATCCCCCTGCACGCGCTGGAGCAGTTTGAGGCCATTCCCTGTGGGTATATTTGTCCCCCACCAGCTGCCCAAAGTGAGTTGGTCCCACCACTGAGAACTGCCAAATGCGTTGTCCAGTCGAAACTCCGGATGTGACAGTGCCTTTCGATCTGGCTGTCGTTCGGAAGTGATCACAGGGAAGTGGACTCTGAGTTGTTGGTCCTGTGAAAAGGACCACAGGACCTACCCATTCTCATATCGATCCTTCACTGACCTTGTGAGGGACCAACTCATTCACATGTCGGTCCTTCGCTGACCCTCAGAGGGACAGTGATGAAAATGGTCCCACTCCAAATGTTTCACATCAGGACATGAACTTTCATGACGAGGTCCTTTGAGGAGGCAACCCAGGATGCAACAAAAACCGATGCCTATGCAGTGTATCATCGAGAGACAGCAAGCACGTCGCGTCCGAAAAAATGTGTCGGGGGACGCCAGGGTGGTCCCTGAGGGGGTGTCAGGGGACGCGAGGGGGTCCCTGAGAGGGTGTCAGGGGACGTGAGGGTGGTCCCTGAGGAGGTGTCAGGGGACGTGGGGGTGGTCCCAGAGAGGGTGTCGAGGGATGTGAGGAGGATGGCAGGGCAGAAGGCACTATAGGTGTGCTCTGCAGTCTTTGGTCGAGTAGAAGTCCAACTCGACTTGAAGTGAAGGTCGAAGATTGCAGTCTAGCATAGTCACGGTGTCAATGGTCGTTGGGTTTCGAACCCGCGGCACTTGAACATTTCTGCAAGTGTTTACCACTGAGGTACCATGTCTCTGCCAAACTATTAGCTTACATTCCACACACTCATTGATGAACCGTTCCGCAACGTCAAGCAGCTGGCGTTTGCCCGGGCAGCAAACCTGAATGATGTACGTCGGCAGCACGTACACCACACAGCCGGAGGGACCCACGGGTTCGATCTCCAAGAGCGCACTATTCACAGCACCAGGCCAATTCAGTAGCGCACGCCACCTGCACACCACGGTAGACTGAACGATGTTCCTCACTGCCCACTGCTCACACATGAGGAACATGTTACTCGCAATGGCCCCATCGACAGCAGTCTCCTGACAAACTCGGCTGTTTACCCAACATCAAAGACACATTCAAAACAATGTAAGTCCATATCACCATTCAAGAAGCGACAGTGCGAGTGGTCGGTTGAGAGTGAGAGGTGGAAGGGGTTGCTGATGCCAGAAAAACAAAATGAACGCAAACTTGGTCCCTCGTGCACCCCCAAAGACATATATAGTAAAAAGGCGCTTCGCTCACACAGCGCGGGTGCTCGGTTGATAGTTGGAGGTGGAAGGTGCTGTTGGTCGAGGAAAAACCGAAGGGACGCAAACTTGATGCACAGGGGTGGAAGGACTGCCCTCACAGGTAACATCAAAATCAACAACATATGGGAAGGGTCATGCATGGGCATGGGCGAACAGGCATTGGCAAGCCTTTCCCTTCCACAGCCAAAGCAGAGGACAATCTGAAGTCGAACGTCTCCTGGATGGATCCGAACAGAGGCTTGGTGTGCAAGGATTGGAGAAGGAAGGGTAGAAGGTCCTTCCACCGAAATGTCAAAACGACGAGACCTTCAAGTAATATTTAGAACATGTATAGTAAAAAACACATGGGAAGTTCTTTGATGATTTCCTGGGAAAACTACTTTTTGGACCAACTCTCCTTCCCTTTGATCAGCTTCATGGACCAAAAGTAGGTCCTGTTGATTGCCCCACTCGAACATGAGACATCGTGTTGTTGTTGAACGCAATGTAATTTCAGTATTCAAGGAAGAACCAATGAAGGTTCCTCTTCGTGGGCACATCCATCAGGAACGAACGTTTTAATGGAGACATTCCACTCAGATAGGGACACACAAGGACATACTTCCGGCTGCAAAATTACTTTCAAAGGCCTATCAAAGGCCCAAGAGCAATCACAAAACACTTTTCGGTAGTTGAGTGAGGTGTGCTTCCAACCGACCACGATCGACGACTTACATGCAGTTCAGAAAAATGGAAAATCCCCCCTGGGCGAAGGGGACAATTATGCCGATATACAAGCCGACAGAAGTGCCCCCAGGGGGACTTCGAACCACAGGCCTCTGCAGTGGTCCCCCGACGTAGTCCATTAAGACGATGACAGTGTCGTGCCTGTCACGCACCATGCCTAACTTGGTGTACGTCAGGAAGGACAGGGATCGGTTCTCGCCGCCTCACCCGCAAGCAGGAGAGGGCCTGTCCTTCTTCACGGGGAAACGAACCCGTGGCTGTCGTGGCAACTCAGCGTCCCGACTTACCGACTGAGCTATCAGTGCTCAGCTTGACAGATTCACACTGATGTTTGAACTCATGGATCTCACAGCTTCGATACATGTTTGAAAACCAACGTCGACCCACACCGAAGTGCGAGTAGTCGGTTGACAGTTAGAGGTGGAAGGGTCGATTGGTCCCCGGAAAGACCCGAGGGACGCAAACTTGGTCCCTCATGCAATCCCAAAGACATGTACAGTAAAAAGGCACATTGGCCACACAGTGTGCTGTACATGTCATTGTGATTGCGTGAAGGGATCAGGTTTGCGTCCCGAAGTGCGATTAGTTGGTTAGTAGTTAGAGGTGGAAGGGTCGATTGGTCCCCGGAAAGACCTGAGGGACGCAAACTTGGTCCCCCATGCAATCCCAAATACATGTACAGTAAAGAAGGCACATTGGTCACACAGTGTGCTGCACATATTGCGTGAAGGGATCATGAGAACGACATTCTTTTGGCCATCTGATTTTTTGAAACAGCTAACTTTACACACTTTGCACAATTTCACTCAATGGAGCTTATTCGACTACCTTCTTCAATTTTGCATGATGGTCCTTTGCATGTCCTACGGGACATTCTCTTGGTACATCAACTTGTCGGGAGTCTCGGGTTTGAGTGGGGTCGGTGACCACTGGAAAGTGAAGGGGGGTGTGAAGCGGGTCGTCAGAAAACACACGAACTCAGGAACCCCGCATGTGTACACGCCCATTCAAAAGATGTGGCAAAGGAGTGATAGCACATGACAACTCCAACGTGTGAGCCCTGGAATTGTGACGCCTGATCTGCCTGCTGCAGATGAATTGGTGCATATTTTGGGAGAGGCCTACCGACAAACCCCGTCCCCTGATTTTGGAAAAGGATCATGAGATGGTCCCTCCATTGTTTCTGCGCTACCTTGGGGACGTTCTCCTGTTCGACAGTGTGTCCTCGCTTTGACATGTCTGTCGTGGGACCTTCTCCCCTTCCATCGCAAATTTTGGCACACCAAGCCTCTCTTCGGATCCATCCAGGAGACGTTCGAGTTCAGATGGTCCTTCCCTTGGGTTGTGAAATGGAAAGGGTTGCCAAAACCTGTTAGCCCATCGTGGAATATGGAATGTCAATGCCCATGCATGACCCTTCCCACATGTTGTCGATTTCGACGTTACCTGTGAGGGCAGTCCTTCCACCCCTGGGCATGAGAACGACATTCTTTTGGTCATCTGATTTTTGGAAACAGCTAACTTTACACCCTTTGCACAATTTCACTCAATGGAGCTTAGTCAACTGACGTCTTCAATTTTGTCTGCTGGTCCTTTCAATGTCCTGAGGGTCATTCTCTGGATACGTCAACTTACGACAAAGTAGGTCCTCTCGAACATTGCATGTGTGCACCGTTTGGGCCCTTCCCCTGGAAAACATGCACAGTAAAAGTCCCTTCCCTCACTAAGACGTACGTGGATTTGCCCTCTCAATCGGC
>JAAEMK010000564.1 GCA_024225635.1 Desulfobacteraceae bacterium
CAGCATGCTTTTCACCATGGGTGCGGACCACTTGCTGAGAATCAAACACGGCAAGACCATGTTTGTTAAAATCGAAGTACCCATGCCGAGTTCAGGACCCGAGCCGTCGATCTACTATGTGGCCCCGGAGGGAGATATCACCGTCGCGGGTGTCCATGGAACCAGGGACGATGTGGCGTATCCTCCGGGAGGAAAGGTCCTTGCCACCCGTCATGATGTACCGGAACCGGGCATGACCTCATACACCATAGGCCTTGTCCTCGACCATATGTCAACATATGCCGCCGGATCGTATACGACGCCGGAACCGGATTCATTGCCGATGCTGACAACGACGTCAGCCTCAAACGTAACACGAAGCAGCGCGGTTACCGGAGGCTATATCACGGATGACGGCGGCACTTCCGTCACCGTTAGGGGAGTGTGCTGGTCAACGTCAGCCAACCCGACCACCGGCGACAGTAAAACCGAGAACGGTGAAGGCACGGGAGCATTCTCAGCCGGCATCACTGGCCTTGCCCCGGACACCCAATATTATGTCCGGGCCTATGCCGTAAACTCGGCCGGGACCGGTTACGGCAGTCAGGTCACCTTTACGACCCAATCTGCGTCATCGGTTTCATTGCCGGCTGTGACAACCACTTCAGCCTCAAGCGTAACAAAGAGCAGCGCGGTCACGGGAGGCGATATCACGGATGACGGCGGTGCTTCAGTCACCGCCAGGGGAGTGTGCTGGTCAAAATCCGCTAACCCCACAACCAGCGACAGTAAAACAACC
>JAAEMK010000565.1 GCA_024225635.1 Desulfobacteraceae bacterium
CTGATTTGCTTCACAATTTTCTATTGATATTGACGAAGGTGTGCGTTGATTTCTAGGGGGCGGTCGACTCCCGTGCGACACCATGTTGAAGGTGGGCGTCGCCGTGGATTGGGCGAGGGCCAATTTCAATACCGGCCAGCCGCAGTGGGAACTACCAGTCGCATTGGAAGGGGGGCTCGGGATCCAATGCGCCAAAGCGGCGTCGCCCGTCTCCCCGATCACCACCATCAGAGAAAGGTGCACCAGTCGCAGGGCGATCGCTTGGCGCAGCAGTCCCGAAGGGCAGCCGTCGAATGTTTTTAGATTCGGCCAGAAGAAATTCTGCGTCGTCTCGTCGTCGCGGGACACGCTCGACCGCCTGCTCTTCATGATCCACGTGACGGTGAATGGAGACCTCCCACTCCACCTATTTAGCGAAGACCTCTAAGTGCTCCCGTAGTCTGTGCTGCATTACCATTCAATAAGGATTCAATAAGGCAACGCGCCGACAAATGTACGTAGGGATGTCGCTGACTTTCAGCACGCGGGCTATAGGCAACGCGCCGACAAATATACGTAGGGATGTCGCTTGACCTTCCACACGCGGGGTATAGGCATTCGTACGTGCCTACA
>JAAEMK010000566.1 GCA_024225635.1 Desulfobacteraceae bacterium
GATCGTTAGAGAGATTTTTTTGGTATTTACTAGGTTTGGCGGTGACCTACTCTCCCAGGGCTTAAGCCCAAGTACCATTGGCGCGACGGCACTTAACTTCCGGGTTCGGGATGGGACCGGGTGTTTTGCTCGTGCTATGACCACCAAACCGAGTAAATACCAAAATCCTCCGGCTTTTGGTATTTGCGGCAGGCATGGTATTTGCGAAGCAAATGCCGGTCGCCGCAGGCCCGTTATGTCACGGGTCGTTATCCAAAAGCGGAAGGTTTTTATATCAACGTTTTGTCCAAGTTTTGTTTTGCTTTTTGGTGTTTACGAGACTGTCTGTTACTGGAACAGATCAAGCCTATCGGGCGATTAGTACCGGTCAACTGAATGCATTGCTGCACTTACATCTCCGGCCTATTGACGTGGTGGTCTTCCACGGCCCTCAGGGATACCTTGTTTTGAGGGGGGCTTCCCGCTTAGATGCCTTCAGCGGTTATCCTTTCCGATCATAGCTACCCTGCACTACCGTTGGCACGATAACAGGTCCACCAGTGGATCGTTCACCCCGGTCCTCTCGTACTAGGGGCAACTCCTCTCAAGTATCCTACACCCACGGCAGATAGGGACCGAACTGTCTCACGACGATCTAAACCCAGCTCACGTACCTCTTTAAACGGCGAACAGCCGTAC
>JAAEMK010000567.1 GCA_024225635.1 Desulfobacteraceae bacterium
CACCCTCTGTCCCCGCGTCAGGGCCACCCTCTGTCCCCGCGTCAGGGCCACCACCTATACCCACGAACCCGCCGGAAGAATTATTATCTATACCACCCACTGTAATGACTGCTAATGATAATTCCACAGCTGAAGATCCCATTGAGCATAATGTCGTCCCATCATCCATGCTAGCTGCTCATCATGTGGAACCTCATGTGCTTGAACATGAAAATAAAAAATGGCTTCCTCCTGGTACTTTTTAAGCCTTCGCCGCCATCCATGACCACACACACACTCATTCAGTTTAATAACATTTCCTTTGTTGCAGGGGCAGTTCCGACAGCTTTGAACCTTAATGCGGATCTCCCCAATCTAAGAAGGTCACATCCGAGTTTAGATTCTTCATCTGGTCGTTCTGCTGAAAGACAGACTGAGCAGGCACACCATGTGAAGGCACCTAGTGGACTAGAGGAAGAAGAGGGATCTATTGTGAACCCTGCATCAGGGCCACCCTCTGTCCCCGCGTCAGGGCCACCCTCTGTCCCCGCGTCAGGGCCACCACCTATACCCACGAACCCGCCGGAAGAATTATTATCTATACCACCCACTGTAATGACTGCTAATGATAATTCCACAGCTGAAGATCCCA
>JAAEMK010000568.1 GCA_024225635.1 Desulfobacteraceae bacterium
CCTTGCGGATCGCTGCCCGGCGGGAAGTCGACCAGGAAGAGGTCGGCTTGCTCGACGGTCGGCAGGATGTAGGGATCCGATCCCACCGCCAGGTTCAGCCTGGTGGCGATCAGCTGGCGGGCGAGCCTGACGGAGGCGCCGTTGCCAAGACCTCCCGAATCGGAATCGGAATCCGAATCGGAGTCACTGTCGCCACCGCCCGAATTCACGCCCAGGAGCTCGAAAAGCTCGGCCATCTGGTACTCGACGCCACCCAGCACCAGGTAATCCACCGGCCAATTCTCGGTGTGGTTCTTCCAGTAGCCCTGCGAGCGCGGGCAGAAGTCGTCGTTGAGGATCCGGCCGTCGCCCCGCGGGTCGGCGGCGACCACCGTGCGTTCGGAGACGACGCCTGTGAGGTCGAGGTAGAAGACCTCGTGCGGCTCGTCGATCAGGTCGCCGACCACCGGCACCGGCACCCCGATGATTGTGACGCCGGGCTCGAAGACGAGCTGTCCGAAGGTCTCGAGGTAGTCCTCGACCACGAGCGCCGTGCCGTCGGCGGTGGTGAAGTCCACGGTGACCGGGCGGTCGATGGCACAAGACAGGCGGACGTTGAACTCCGCGTCGGTAGTAGCGGGGTCAGAGGGTACGCCGCCGCCACTGTCGCTGTCGGAGTCGCCATCGCTGTCGCCGTCGGAGTCGCTATCACTATCGCTGTCGCTGTCGTCGTCGTCGATCGTGGCCGGACCCTCGTAGAGCTCGACGTCGTCGACCGTCAGCACCGCGCTGCCGAGCGAGCGCAGGGACAGGGCGTCGAAGTAGGCGTCGTTGTCGCCGCTGGTGAAGCGGGTCGCCAGCAGGCGAATCCGCAGCCAGCCGGTGCCGGCGGGGGCGGCGCGCGTGTCTTCGGCCAGCTGCCACTCCAGCACGCTCGAGATCTCCCCCGAGTCGAAGCTGTCGAGCACCACCAGGTTGTCGGCGTCACGATACTCGACGACGATCTGGGCGACGTCCGGCGGAGTCTCCTCGAAGGTCCGAACGAAACCCTCGAAGCGGAAGTCCTGCCCGCCGCCGTCGATCACCGGCGCGCAGGCCCGCACGTCTATGTCCTGCCACAGCTCGGCGAACTCCTGCTCGCCGGCGAAGAACGTGGCCTCGCCGTCCACCGGCTCCGGCGGCGCGAGCCGGCGTTGCCAGGTGGTGTCGGGCAGCGCCGTCCACGACGGCAGCAGGCCGTCGACCGGCCGCAGCTCGCCGCTCGGGTTGGCCAACAGATTGGGCCCGATGCACTGCTCGTCGTCAACGATGGTGCCGATCCCTTGCGGGTCGACGATCACCGCCTCCACCGGGTTCGAGAGCTCGACGGTGAAGGTCTCGTCGCCTTCGAACAAGACGTCGCCGACTACTAGCACGGTCACCGTCGCCTCGGTAGCCCCGGCCTCGATGGTCACCGTGCCATCGGTCTCGAGGTAGTCGATGTCGGCGTCGGCGGTCTCGGCGGCGGTGGCGTAGTCAACCGTGACGGTCCGGCTGCTGGTCCGCTGGATGCTGACGGTGAATACCGCCTCGACGGTGCCCGAATCGCCTTCCTCGACCGTCACGTCGTCGACCTGTAGCTCGCGCGCGTCGTCGTCGAGGATCGTGCCGATAGCTTGAGGCGTGAGGAGCTCGGCGCCGTCTGGATTCTGCAGCAGCAGCACGAAGGTCTCGTCGTCCTCGGGGTCGAGGTCGCCGAAGACCACCACGGTGATGGTCGCCGAGGTCTCTCCCGGCGGGATCTCGAGGTAGCCGAAGGCCTCCAGGTAGTCGATGCCCAGCTCGGCGCTGCCGCCGGCCGTGACGTAGTCGATCCGCACCGCGCGGTTCGACGGGCCGTCGAGGGTCAGGTTGAAGACCGCGCTGACGGTGCCCGAGCCCTCCGGCAGCGGGTCGCCTTCTTCCACGGTGACGCCGGTGACGGTGAGGGCGACCGAGGGATCGTCGTCGAGGATCGTGCCGATGCCCTGGCCGTCGCCGAGGGTGGCGCCGCGCGGGAAGGAGAGATCGACGGCGAAGGTCTCGTCGGGCTCGTCGAGGAAGTCGGCGAGGACCTCGATCTCGAGCGGCAGCGAGGTGATGCCCGGCAGGAAGGCCAGAGTGCCCACCCGCGAGACGTAGTCGAGCCCTTCCGTCGCGTTGCCGTCGACGGTGGCGTAGCTCACCAGTACCTCCTCGGCGCTGGGCCGCGACAGGCTGGCGGTGAAGGTGGCGAGCACGGTGGCGCCCCCCGGGTCGCCTTCGGTGACCGTGACGTCGTCGATCGACACCGCCGGCAGGTTCAGGTCGGCGGTGCAGATCCGGATGTCGGAGAGCACCGGGCTGACGCCCTCGAGGTTGGGACGCAGGGTCGCCCGGACCTCGACGTAGCGGCCGGTGAGGGCGAACTGGACGCCGCTCTCGACCTGCACGAAGGGCTGGCCGCCGAGGCCGGCCAGGGTGTCGGAAGCGCGCGCCTCGGCGCTGATCGAAGCGCCGTCGGGAATGCTCGCCTCGGGCTCGACGTTCCAGGTCACC
>JAAEMK010000569.1 GCA_024225635.1 Desulfobacteraceae bacterium
CACATTACCCTGCTCGGGGTTGTCGATTCAACCGCAATCGTAGACAGCACGGAAGCCTCGTTTGAAAAAGCCATCGGATTTGATGCCTTCACCACCGCCTAACAGTCGAAAACAGGGGCCGGGCCTGACAAAATCTCCAGGACCGGCCCCCTTGTTTACACCGGCAATACGCCCTCGGCCAGGTTGCGGAGTTCCACCTCGTTCATTTCCCTCTTACTTGCCACCGCCCACAAATCAAAGCACTTCGGCCTGCGCATTACGGCAATACTCTTGAACCCGGCGCCTTGAAGCGCTTGGGTCAAGTTTTTTTGAGTAAACCCGCATTTATGGGCCATATAACGGTTGCCATCGGCAAGGGCCCCGAAGCTCAATCCGGTCACAAGGGATACCGAGATCCGTAAATGCCCGTCGCACCGAGCGGCCAAACCCGTCATCATTGAAAGTGCGCCACTTGAGTACCAGGCGGGAACCGGCCGTATGTCCGGAAAGATCCACTAATACATCAATTCGATCCCTGCGGATCAGTCCGGCAAGGGCAAAATCATCCAAGGATGTAACATCCCGGAAGGTACAGGCGGCGCGAATCCGGCTTGTGACCCAATCAGCCACCATGCCCGCACTGCAGGGGACTCCTTGGCGCCACCCGCCTCAACAGGCCCAGCTGATATTTCGGCAGGGCCTGTTGATAGGAGCAGCTGGAATGACTGGGCACCGGTCCAACACCGGCTTGATTTCGAATTGATTTTTTACCCCTGCTGGCTTTTTTCTATGCGTTACTGCGGACCTGGAGAGAAAATGGTGACTGCGCCGGGCAATTCATATTTTTGAGTGGCATTAAATACTCTGAAGGTGTAGTCTCCGACTATTTGAGGACTTGGCAAAATCGTTCTCACCTCCGAATTGCTGATGACGGAAAAAGAAGAGATCTCTACAGGAATAGGAACAATTGTTAAGCCCCGCTTACCATCTGCCACAAAAGCCATATTATCTACAATTCCGACATCCAAAGCGGTCCCTTGTGTATCAACAGAACCAATGATTGTCGGGTGTTCTGAATCGCTAATGTCTATTCTCTGCACCCCGCTATAACCATCTGCGACAAAGGCCGTATTGCCATCGATTGTTACACGGTAACCAGATCCTGGAGTTTCAACGGAACCGATGATTATTGGGTTGGTCAAGTCACTGATATCAAGGACCTTAAATGCATGATAGCCAGACAGATAGGCAATACCGCCAACCACAGCGATTCCATTAGCTCCATAAGTATCAGCAATAGAACCAATAACAATTGGGTTGGTCGGATCGCTGATGTTTATCATCAGCAGCTCGCCACCATTGCCCGCATCAGTCACAAAAGCAGTCTTGCCATAGATTGCTACACTACTGCCTGAGCTGGGCATATCAAAAGAGCTGACTAAGGTTGGGGTCGTGGGGTCGCTTATATCGATCACCCGCAGAATGCCGTCCCAGCTTGAATTATGTTCTCCCACCACATACGCCATATTGCCGGCAATTGTTACATCTATATCAGATGACGTCATCATGGGTATCGAAACGGAGCCGACAACAACTGGTGACGTTAAATCGCTGAAGTCTACAATTTCTAATCCATTGCCCACAACATAAGCGATATCGCCTATAACTTTAGTACAAGAGGCATAGTTAAGTGTATCATAAGTGCTTATGATGGTTGGATTAGCAGGATCACTTATGTCAACGATCTTCAGGCTATCCTGATCAACTATCAATGCAGTGCTACCGCTCACTGAAATATTATCAGTATAACCTGACATGTTCAGATCACCAAAAAAAGTTGGGGGTTCTGGATTGCTACAGTCAATAACTTGCAAACCATTGTAATCATCTGTCACATAAGCGATATTACCAATTACAGCGACTCCAGAGGCTCTATCAGGTGTAGCAACAGAACCGATGAGGGTTGGATTAGCCAAGTCACTGATGTCTATCATCTGCAATCCACTATTACCACCAGCCACAAAGGCTGTACTGCCAGCGATCGCAATACTCTCAATGCTCCCTGGTGTTTCAACAGAGCCGATGGTGGCAGGATTAGCCAAATTACTAATATCTATTATCTGCAACCCATCACGAGTACTCATAAACATTTTATTATCAACAATTTTAAAAAGGGTGAGGTACCCTATAGTATCAACAGAGCCAATAATAATCGGATTAGTAAGGTCTGTGATATCTATTATCTGCATCCCACTGCCCCCATCTGCTACATAAGCAATATTGCCGGCTATTGAAACACCACTGGCGCTGCCTGGGGTATCGACAGAACCTATGATAGTCGAATTTGCCAAGTCGCTGATATCGACTATCTGCAGACCATTCTCAGAATCAGCGATAAAAGCAGTGCTACCGCTGACTGAAACATCATTACAGTAACCTGGTGTGTCAACCGTTCTAACGAGAGTTGGATTGGCAGGATCACTGATATCAACAATCTGTAACCCACGTGAATAGTTTGCCACAAAGGCTGTGCTGTTAGCCACAGTCACACTTTCGCCAAGGCCGCCAAGTGAAAGGGTACCAATAATGGTTGGACTGGCAGAATTACTGATATCAATAATTTCCAGCCCACAATCATGCGCAAAAGGATTGCCACCCACGACATACGCCTTATTTTCATGAATGGCTAATGCCTTGGCACAAAAAGATGTATCAACAAAACCAAAAATTTTATTTTTATGAGTGCTGTCAAGATACGTAGAGAATCGTAAATCCTTATGAAACCCCGTTCCTTGAATAATTACCTCAAGATTGTTTCCCAACGCTCCAAGCTTTGGGAACACTCGTTCGATGGATAATAGATCTGAAGTTGATGGTGCAGCCTGAGTGATGAAGGCGCTCTCCGATTCGACCACTTGGTCATCCAACATCACCTGACCATTATCAATATTCAGCGTCAAAGTCTGATCATTAAAAGAAATGGTTTGGACAGAAGCTGTTGCGGGTATTTTCAAAACAGTTCCGTCCGATCCCTCAAAGATCACAGTGGCACCGGAACGGGATACCATGAACAGGTTTGAATCGGACTGGATTGTTATTGCATTGCTCCCCGAAAAATTAACCAGCTCCGCTTGAACACCGCTTACAAGGGTTATATGATTAGATGACGCAGTACCATATACCTTGGTAAGGGTGTCTGCTGTCACGGTACAATTTGGTGAAGTGTCCGTAAGAACAATAGTAGCGGCTTGACAGAACACCGGGCACATCAGGTAAAAACCGATAATCAAAAACAAACTGAAACATTTTTTCATTAGGTCTCCTTTCGGTGGTAAGATTCTTCTGAATTGTAAATACCACATCTGTTCATAGAAAACTCAGGTAGTCAAGAGCGAATCGTAGGGCTTGGATGGTTCTTTATCTTTTTCTTCGGGGCATCAATCTCTTCCTTGCTCAACTATATCATCGGTTTTGCCCCTCAAGCAGACCCGCATTTTTGCTCCGGAGGTGGCTTCCATCTCTATGACGCATTCTGCGATGTTGGCGGTTCCAGCTCGATAAAGGGTGGAGGCAGTGCTTTGTCCGGTTGAATAGAGCCATGGGATTGCTTATTCACATATTTTTTGAAATCCGAATGGTTCAGACGGAATGTTTTGGACAACTACCCTGCCACAGGGGGTTCTCTGCCAAAGAGAAGATGTACTTGATCAATGCCTGGGAACGAATCGGTTTGACTTTACCCCTGGCCTCTTATCTAGGCAATGGAAACGGTATAGTTTAAGTTCCCTTTTCTCAGCATATCTTGAAGGGCAAGCCGTATCCATGTCTTTTCCGGCTCGTTGATTTGGTTTGCGATTTTTGCCGCCCTGGTAACGGTTGGGATTTTTCTTCCCTTTTCTATATCACAAAGACTTTGTGCTGAGATCCCGAGCATTTTTGCAAAATCTCTTTGGGATATCTCTTCGCATTTTCTATGAGATTCGATGGCGTCCCCAAACGTTAAAGGCCCGAAATCCCTTGTCAATTCCTTCGTTCCATATTCAATAATCATGTTTGCTTACCTCGATCACTTCAATAATAATCATGTCGTTATGCTCAATATAAAAAGCTCTGTATGCCCTTGACAGCCTGATTGACCGTTGTCCCGCTCTGTTCCCCTTTAGCGGTTCGTCATGGTAGCCGGGTATAACCCTGATCTCTTCAATCCCAAATTTTTCAACATCCTCTGTCCACTTTTGGAGCTTCCGAACAATGTGCATGGGGAGCTTTTTGATCTGTCTTTGAGCTTTTTTGTTTATGGCAACCTGATTCATAAATAAATAGTACGTCTTTCAGGCGTACTTGTCAATAAGAAAAACAGCGGAGTTCTGTTGAGACTCATCACTCAGAACTCCGCCGTATTCAGATCGAAACGCTTCAGCTCCCGTAACAGGCTTTCGGTCTCCCGGGCCGAAGGATAGCGTTCTATGACGTTGTTCTCCTCCAACTTGGAGATCTCCCTGGCCGGGCTCTTCTCAAGAGCCTCCCTGGAATCGACCAAAGAGGCTTAAGCTATCTAAATTATGAAATTATTTGACACGGAAGGCGCCAATACGATCCAACTGATCGACGGACTGGAAATCAGCAGCAGCATCGTATACAACAACGCGGCCCAGCTGACCTTGAACAATGGCGCCGTCTTGCAGATTCTGGGCGCTTCCGAATTTGGTTATACCGTGGGTGGAAATATATTGACCGGCGCCCAAGGAACGGACAAAACATATGATACATTTGTGCAAGAAAATCTCGGCACCACGGTTCCGGAAGGCTCTACCTCCTCCCAGGGAGGAGAAGCGGTTATCGGTGAGGAAGGAGGAGGAGGTACAGTTGAGCCTCAATACACCAGTGTCTCAGCAGATATTGGCGAAAAAGAGAATCATGGAACCCTTGATGCATCCGGCAACGGATTTAAATTCACAGACGATCCCAACGTGGCAAACTTTGTGGACATCAGCAATTTTTCAACAGATGATCGTATTGAAATGACTGAAACTCCTTCCAGCGGGGTTAATTTTACCAATCAAGGCGCGGATGTTTACATCACCGCAAACGTCAGCGGCACGGTATCCCACATTACCCTGCTCGGGGTTGTCGATTCAACCGCAATCGTCGACGGCACGGAAGCCTCGTTTGAAGAAGCCATCGGCTTTGATGCCTTCACCACCGCCTAACAGTCGAAAACAGGGGCCGGGCCTGACAAAATCTCCAGGATCGGCCCCCTTGTTTACACCGGCAATACCCCCTCGGCCAGGTTGCGGAGTTCCACCTCGTTCATTTCCCTCTTGCTTGCCACCGCCCACAAATCAAAGCACTTCGGCCTGCGCATTGCGGCAATACTCTTGAACCCGGCGCCTTGAAGCGCTTGGGTCAAGGTTTTTTGAGTAAACCCGCATTTATGGGCCATATAAAGGTTGCCACCGGCAAGGGCCCCTTGATGACCATAAAGAATATCCAACGGGGTAATTACGCCTGCCGGGGAATTGTAGGCCGTATCGTTAAGCTTATCCTCCGCCACAAGGGCGCATACCGTTTGCAAATCAGGACAAGTAACCAGCACAAACCCCTCGGGCTTTAACACGCGGATAAACGACTTCAATACCAACGGCACCTCATGGGCAAACACATGCTCGATATTATGGGCTGAATAAACGGCATCCACGCTTCCGCTCTCAACTCCTTCCATATCCAGCATTGACCCGACAATATCAGGCTCGTTGCCGGGATCAATGTCCAGGCGAACCTCTTTCCAACCGGGAGTCAGAAAAAACCGCGGCAGTTTTGCTCCGTTTTTTCTATGACCCGGTCCGACATGAAGAACGGTTTTTCCAGCCATCTGTATTTTATCCCCATGGTAACGGTTTTGGTAAAGATCAAACAGGCACTGCTCAAGCTTACGGGTAAAGCCCTGTAAGTCCATTAACGGTGAGGCCTGCATCCTGGTGCGCATACTGCTCCTCAGTGCCGCAAGATGCGCCCTGTCCCGTGCCAGGGATACGGCTATACGCACATAATCTCCGGCATCCTTTGCCGCCAGCCCGGACAGTCCGATTGATGAAAGAAAGGCAAGGGTTTGCCGACTCACCACCGGACCCCGGGGCCAGGTCACCACGGGCAAGCCCATCCACAGGGCCTCACAACTGGTCAATCCGCCGGTAAACGGAAATGGATCAAGGGCGATATCAATATCGGCATACTCTTTTAACATATCCGCATGAAAGGAAGGGCCCCGAAGCTCAATCCGGTCACAAGGGATACCGAGATCCGTAAA
>JAAEMK010000570.1 GCA_024225635.1 Desulfobacteraceae bacterium
ATTTATGTCGGTGTGTCATTCAGAAATATAAAATATAGTTGCGTTTATTTCTAGCTGCAATTAAATCTCTTTCTTATTTTATTCAACTTTCTGTAGTTCATACTTTTTAAAGCAACTTCGCGATTTATGGATTTTGTTATCTCCCTCTTGTTTATCTCTTTTTTCAGCATTCTTATTCTTTAAAGCCAAGCTTTTCTAAAATTAGGGGGAGTCTGCACGTCCATAATCGAACAAGTTTTTAAAACGTAGTTTTTTCTACAATTGTGGTCAATCCGTCTGTACTTCGGTGCAAGACAGTCAATTTTTTGTTACTTATGGCAGGTTAGAATTGACCTATTAAGATCAAACTTCAATCGAGTCTGTCTGTCTATCTGTCTCTCTTTCTTTCGTTCTCTCTTTTGGTTTCACTCTCTCTTTCTTTCTGTTTCTATATATATATATATTATTTAGTCTCTCTCTCTCCCTCTTACCCTCACTTTCCCTCTTTCTGGGTCTCTCTCTCTATCTCTCTCTCTCTCTCTCTCTCTCTCTCTCTCTCTC
>JAAEMK010000571.1 GCA_024225635.1 Desulfobacteraceae bacterium
AATCGAAATTATTACTGTATTTTGACTTTTATAAAAAAAATTAAAATAACAGTGATACTCTCCGACATCAACTACACACTTTAACATCAAATCCCATGTCGATATCAATAGTTTGAAATTTCGAGGATTTAATTAATAATATTAAAAATTAAATTTCAAAATTTCAAAAATCCGGCTTCGTCACTTTTACCTACGTGCCCGGCTGCGAGATTACAATGACTATATTGTAATGGCACCTCTCACGGCCAGTCACGGGAATGAGTGGAGTAGGCACCACGCAGCGCTGTGCGTGTAGAGGAGGGAGGGAGGAATGAGTAGAGATAGGCAAGCGTCTGTCTTGAAGTGCGTGCATCGCAGCCCAGCGAACGACACTGCGTGACGCTGCGAAACGCATTCTATCTGGTGCACCGTAATCCAAGGTTTCCAACAGAAGCTTAAACCAAGTAGTTCCAGTTCAGATGGATAATCGATACTAAGACTAAACTGAAATTACTCAGCGTGAAAGAAAGTATCTTTACAGATACTCTGTACCTAAACTAGTGATGGTAGTTTCAGTATTGACTTGCGTATTGACTATTTCAGTATTGACTTGCGCTAAAAGTCGTCGAATTTTGAAAACCCTGTCGTAATTGGTATACTGAAGTAAGTACGT
>JAAEMK010000572.1 GCA_024225635.1 Desulfobacteraceae bacterium
ACTTTTTCTACCTTTTCTTCAACAATTGGCTCTTCAACAATTTCTTCAGTAATTGGTTCTGGTTCTGGTTGTTCTGAACTAATAAATGAGTCAATTATAGCATTGAATTTTGTAAGAACATCTTCAGATGGTTTTGAATCTTCAACTGTTTCTGGTACTGATGGTTCAACTTCAGATAAAATATCACCAACAGTAACTTCTTCAGTTTTAACTTCAGTAACTTCAACAGTATCAACATGAACAACTTCTTCAGTTTTAGTTGGTTCAGTATCAACTTTAACTTCTTGTTCAACTGGAGTTTCAACAATTGTTTGTTCTTCAACAACTGGTGATTCAATAATAACCTCTTCTTCATCTTTATTAATAAATTCATCAATAATTGAATTAAATTTATCTTTAGCTTCAGAATTGAATGATGATTGTTCTTCAGTAACAGTAGATTCTTCTACTTTTTCTACCTTTTCTTCAACAATTGGCTCTTCAACAATTTCTTCAGTAATTGGTTCTGGTTCTGGTTGTTCTGAACTAATAAATGAGTCAATTATAGCATTGAATTTTGTAAGAACATCTTCAGATGGTTTTGAATCT
>JAAEMK010000573.1 GCA_024225635.1 Desulfobacteraceae bacterium
CGCAGCCTAGTATCAGCATCCAGTCATCAATTATGCTTTGTCGTGCACAGGAGAGCAGACGAGCAGGTGCCCGGCGACGCGAAGGACGTGGGGCAGCTCGAATTTTAAAGGGACTACAACAAGCAGCGAGTGAACGATACAAGCAGTGTTCCAAGCAGACCGAGCAATTTTACGTGTCGTCATAATGTTATGTTGCATGGAAGAATTGATTGATTGTCGCTGACTAGACTTGGAGCTTTTGCTCAAGTTCCCATCCCCAAGTTCTCTTTCTCCCCGTCCTCGTTGAGTGGTTCATACTGAACGAGCTGTTCTGGCGGTCTTCTCAGGTTCTCAAATAAAGCGCTATAGCACATTGACATCCGATAGTTGATGTCCCATGAATCCCCATGCATTGTGTGATCAAGCTGGTGCGCAGCCCCTTGTCCCAGCTTGTCCATTTTCAACCTCATTTTGTGAAGCCTGATGATCCATCCGTCTCCATCCCCAAATCTAGATCTCGCATGTTCACTTTCCATCCCTTCTATTCCTGCCCAACCTCATGCGCAGCCTAGTATCAGCATCCAGTCATCAATTATGCTTTGTCGTGCACAGGAGAGCAGACGAGCAGGTGCCCGGCGACGCGAAGGACGTGGGGCAGCTCGAATTTTAAAGGGACTACAACAAGCAGCGAGTGAACGATACA
>JAAEMK010000574.1 GCA_024225635.1 Desulfobacteraceae bacterium
GTGAACAGATTATTCGCCTATCTGCGGGACAATCTGCCGGCCTATGCAGTACCGGTGTTTGTGCGCATCACCCACGCCATCGAGAAAACCGGAACCTTCAAATACCGCAAGGTGGATATCCAGAAGCTGGGCTATTCGCTTAGGGACGGCGAGGAAGTCTATGCCTGGTTGCCCGGGACTGATGGGTATACCCTGCTGACGCCGGAGCTGGTTTCGGAGATTGACTCGGGTTCGGTCCGGTTTTGATGATTGGCCTTTTGTCTGGGCCCTAGCCTTATGGATTAGCGGATTGGTGAGGGTGGGCACCTCCTCCCAAAAACCGCTACAAGCACGTCCGTGTGCGCTTGTTTCGGGCCGTCCATGGCCCTCTACATTTTTGGGAGGAGGTGCCCACCCTCACCACCGGGCTATTGCGTTATAGTCTTGATACTCAGAGATACCACTGATTCCAGAAGTTGCCGGTTGGAAGCACTTCCCAAAAATGTCGGCGGCCATGGATGGCCGACGCCAAGCGCACATGGATGTGCTCGTAGCGGTTTTTGGGA
>JAAEMK010000575.1 GCA_024225635.1 Desulfobacteraceae bacterium
GAACTGAGGCGCGGATTATGGGCGAGGCCTTTGTATTCAAGATGAATGGCACGGATTTTGTATTATGGAATTTGTATTAAAATTGGGAAGCGCGCTTACTCGGTTTTGCCGGCGTGTCAGAGTGGCAATTCCCGGAGATGGCTGATATTTTGGTGGTGTTTTCGAGTCTTCATGATGGATTCAATTAAAAATGTCATTGCCTGGACGCAGTCCGGCGTGTCTGAAAAATGGATTATTTTCCTTTTTTCGGAATTTTTATCTTAATGAAATTCAAACGGATAAAATTTTATCACAAGTCAAGCCTGTTTAACATATTCATCAATTCATACCTTTCATGATTGAATCGGATGCGGGAAAATTTCGGTAAATCAAGGACTGTTTCCAATTTTCCCTTTTTACATCTCGGGCAAAGTGTAATGTCCTCGCCGGTCAAGCGGAGCATCATTTCCCGGATGGTTTCCTCTTTCGTTTCCGAAAACTGTGTATCCTGTCCGATGAGGTTTCTGATGATTTCGATTTTTTCTTTTTTGGTTCGGTGAAAAAGAAAGCCAAAATAGCGTATCTTTACAAATCCTTTCGGCAATACATGCAGCAGATACCTTCGGATGAATTCCTCCACGCTGATTTCCAGTTGCTTTTCCTTGTTCCCGTCGGCACGGTCTCTATACTTGAACGTTACCAGACCGTCTTTTTCGGAAACAATACGGCTGTTGCTGATAGCGATCCGGTGGGTGTATCTTCCGAGATACGATAATACTTGTTCGGGACCAGCAAAAGGTTTCTTGGCGAACACCACCCAACTGTTGCTCCACAGCTTTTTCTTCAGGTTTTCAAATTCGCAAGGGTTTTCGAACATCTTGGATTTGCCGGCAAATTTCAATCCACCGTTTTTGTAAAGACTGTCGAGGCCATTGATGTATCGCTTCCTGAATTCTTTTGCCAGGGATTTTGTTCTGAAAAGGAACTTCTTTCGGCACGGAGTCCACTTTTTCTCGTCAAATGAAAGCGCTCCCGCCGGGATGAGGACATGCAGATGAAAATGGTCGAAAAGTTTCTGGTTCCATGTGTGCAACACCGCGATCATCCCGAGTATGCCATTCAGACGCCACTGGGGATCCGCGGCAAAATCCCGTAAAACGCCGTTGACCGTGTTGAACAGCAGATCCAGCAGTTGTTTTTGGTTGCAAAGTATTAATGGGTTCAAACTGTGCGGGAGAGTGAAGACGACATGAAAATAACCGCATTCGAGAATTTCGGTTTTTCTGGCTTCCAGCCATCGCTCCCTGTCAAGTCCCTGGCATATGGAACATCCCCTGTTGCGGCATGAATTATACCGCACCTTCAAGTAATTACACGAATCGCATTGATCCACATGCCCGCCGAGAACCGCCGTGCGGCATTTGACCATATCTCTCACCAGCTTTGCCTGTTCGTAGGATACCGGGTGGCTGTCAAGATACCGTCCGGCGTGCATCCTTACAATATCCGCAATGTTTTTTGCATTTGCCTGGCTTTTTACTTCGTTCAATTCCTCGATTTGTTTATCGAACCAGTGACTGACTTCAACTTCCTTCAGTGAGATGTTCAAATAGTCTTTTTGAGGAGTAGAAATGACAGGCGGTTGAATTCGAGCTTGAATTTCATCCATTTTCCAAGAACAAGGTATTTGTGTAAATGCATTCGGCATTTGATTTTCCTTTCTATAATCAGCGGCGCCGACCGGCTGTTTCATGAAATAGCCGGCCAACGCGCGCGCAAGAGCTTTGTGTAAGCTTATCGGTTCTATATTCGTATAGTTTCTATATTCGCCTTGTTAAAGCTGCCTGCATTTTACCTGGTCACGCATTGTGTCCATGGGACTTTTGACTTTGGATATTCTGTCTCCCGCCACATGAAGATATCTCAGAGTGGTTTTAAGCGACTTGTGCCCCATCATGTTCTTAATCGTATAGATATCCGTGCCGTGCTCGAGATGGTGGGTTGCAAAACAATGCCTGAGAGTATGAATTCCCAACCCCTTGTTTATTCCGGATGCTTTTTTCGTGTTGTAATATATTTTCTGCGCGGTACACACCGGCATGGGCTTTGTCTTGTCTCTGCCGAAAAACAACCACTCTCCCGGTTGATAACCCAGCCAGTAAGCTTCGAGCAGATCCAGGGTTGTTTGAGCGAGAATCGTATACCGGTCCTTGCGGCCTTTGCCTTGATCTACCCGGATCAGCATTCTTTTTCTCTCAATGTGTTCGGGTCGGAGATTCACCACTTCGCTCACCCTCAATCCGGCTGTGTATGTGGTCATCAACAGCGCGCGGTGTTTGAGATTGGATGTTGCATCGATAATGCCGTAAACGTCTTCAATCGGCATTACCATGGGCAATTGTTTGCTTCGGGGACGGGGTGGAATATGGAATTTGGTTTCTTCCCACTTGAGTAGCTCCCTGTAAAAACAGCGATATGCCGAGAAATGGACATTGACCGTGTTCCAGGAAAATTTTTTTTCACGGATCAGGTGAAGCAGGTGCTTTTGAATGTCATCGTTGCTGAGTTTATCCGGGCTTTGTTTGTAGAACCGCGATAGCTTTGTTACAGCCCCGATATAGGCTTCGTGTGTTCTGGGCGCCAGGTTGCGCAAAGTCATGTAGTCTTCGAATCGTTGTCTCAGTTCACTGGCCATGATATTACCTCCCTTGGTTTGTAACGTTACACGTTATTCATCGAGCATCTCCACCGATGCTCTCAAGGGTGACTATATCATTAAATTAATTCGTTGAGGGATTTATTATAGAGGCCCGAACCCTGGCATGGCCGGTATTTCGAGGCATTGATTTCC
>JAAEMK010000576.1 GCA_024225635.1 Desulfobacteraceae bacterium
AAGCAGCTGAAAATCGCAGTGAGCATTGGTCCCTCCCAGAAGCGGCTAAGATACCACGGCAAAAGGGGACTAATTCTATGCGCTAAGACATAACTACTTCTTTACCCAGTATTTGCTGCAAATTCGTTAATTCACTGCTCTCTCATCAGAGTTCACTGTATGACTTAAAATCCCTTTTGCATGACTAATTTAGTCACCAATTCTTCTTGAATGTTTGGTGGTGCACTCTGTAGGTTTGGGTGGCTAATGAGCTGAGTGAGTAAACAAAGCTATTTCTAGCCCCATTCCACTGCTTTTGGTGACTACATTGACCCTGATCCCATTGATTTACATGTGATCCTACTCATTCCTGCTCAATCCTACACTGATCGCACTCGATCCTACACTGATCCCCCTTGATCCAACACTGGTCCGACATGAACCGACATGGTCTTGCATGCTCCTACGTGAGCCTACGTGAACTTAACCTGATTTTGCTCCCAAGTTTCGGTCACCAGATTGGTTTGAAGATGTACATACCAGTCAGTGTATTCTTATTATTTTCCTGACTTATGGGGTCAATTGCCTCCTCCTTACCCCTGGATCTCCCAAATTCCTAATGTTCTGCAAGTGATCCTACACTGATCCCCCTTGATCCTACACTGAACCTACTCATTCCTGCTCGATCCCACACGGATCCTACTGTGATCCTACT
>JAAEMK010000577.1 GCA_024225635.1 Desulfobacteraceae bacterium
ACACAAGGTTCACCACCTCCGTCGAGCACATGGGGAACCAGCAATAGCTGCGCTGATACCCTGTAGACCCTAACGGCCACATGTAAAAAAAGCCGCTCCTGACATCAGGAGCGGCTTTTTTGTTGTACCTAAGAACGGAACTAATCAGGTCAATCAGGCTTGCTGGAACGGGTACACCGAACCCAGTTTCAGGATTTGAGTCAGTTGGTCTAACGCGGTACGAGATTCAGTGAGTAACTGCGGGTCACGTAAATCGTCTTCGGTCAGTACATCGCGGTAATGTTTCTCTACCCAGTAGTTCAGTTTGCCAAATAACTCGTCATTCATTAGCGTGTTCGGATTTACCGCTGCTAATTCTGCATCGGTCAGCGCTACGCGTAACCGCAAGCAAGCCGGGCCACCGCCGTTGCGCATGCTTTGTTTAACATCAAAGTAGTTAACACTTTTAACCGGTGTATTACGTGTAACAAGCTCTGCAAGGTATTGTTCTACAACCGGGTTTTCCTGACACTCAGACGGCGCAATAATAGTCATGTTGCCGTCGGGCAAGGTAACTAACTGGGTGTTAAACAGATACGTTTTAATTG
>JAAEMK010000578.1 GCA_024225635.1 Desulfobacteraceae bacterium
AATTTAAGTTTATTAAACACCCACAGACGTAAGTCAATCCAAAAACCACCACCAAAACACTTCCTAGCATTATATATAGCTTAAATGCTGTTAACCCGGTCAATTATCTCAATGTGAAGAGAAGTAAAATGGTTGAAATTGCGTATATGTAGCATTTTCAACGTTACTTCAATTTTTATTGATATAATTAATCAAATTTAAGTTTATTAAACACCCACAGATGTAAGTCAGTCCAAAAACCATCACCAAAACACTTCCTAGAATTATATATAGCTTAAATGCTGTTAACCCGGTCAATTATCTCAATGTGAAGAGAAGTAAAATGGTTGAAATTGCTTATTTGGAGCATTTTCAACGTTGCTTCAAATTTTTATGGATTGAATTAATCAAATTTAAGTTTATTAAACACCCACGGACGTAAGTCAATCCAAAAACCATCACCAAAACACTTCCTAGCATTATATACACCTTAAATGCTGTTAACACGGTCAATTATCTCAATGTGAAGAGAAGTAAAATGGTTGAAATTGCTTATTTGGAGCATTTTCAACGTTACTTCAATTTTTATGAATTGAATTAATCAAATTTAAGTTTATTAAACACCCACGGACGTAAGTCAATCCCAAAAACCATCACCAAAACACTTCCTAGCATTATATACACCTTAAATGCTGTTAACACGGTCAATTATCCCAATGGGAAGAGAAGTAAAATGGTAGAAATTGCTTATTTGGAGCATTTTCAACGT
>JAAEMK010000579.1 GCA_024225635.1 Desulfobacteraceae bacterium
AAAATTGTCGAGATAATCACAAATTAAATTTTGGTATAGCTACACGGGAGACACAGGAGTCTGCCGTTATGCAATAGTTGCGAGCAAAATCCTGATTAAAAACACTGTAAGGCACTTCTGGGGTCATATGAAGGATGCCCAATTTGCTAACCATTACCGGTTTGTAAGGACCATAGCCAAACCACCGACGGCCTATGTTCGCTGAACTGCTGATTGGTCTCTCTAACAGCGATAATCTCCTTCGGACCTGCATGAAGAAGCGATCAATGGCATGGAGACTTGCCTTGTTGTAGAGCCAGGCAAGATGCTCCTCGTCATACCCTTGGATATCCGTCAGGTAGCACATGGCCTTTTCTGGCTCTCCCATGTTCGGGAACGGATGTTCCACCCAACGATCCTGCCATTTTCCGATATGAACCATCTGGTCCATCTTCTCCTTTATCATCAGCAGTTTTATCTGCCAATCCTTCAGGTCCGGGTGCAACTGCTTCATTGATGCCATACGACGCCGATTGTGTGCCAGAATCCGGCGCTTTTCATCAATGGTCGCCTCGGACTTGATCCGAACGTAAAAGGCGTCGCAGCGTCCTTCCCTTATCCGATCAGAAAATCCAGACAGACAAGCAGCCCGGAAGGCTGAGTCCTGATCGAGAAAAAAACGAACCTTTTCAGTGTTATCGAGAAGCTTCCTAAGAAAGAAAAAGTACCCGTACATGGTGTATTCTCCACGCACCTGCATGCCATCTTTCGGCAATGCAAGATCGTCATCCAGATTGTCCAACATTTCGACATCGTCCCTCTTGGCAACGTTCTCATAAGCAGCAGTTATATTGCCCTTCAACGATCCTGCATGTTTACCATTTTTTGGGCTCGGGTCTTCTTGATGGCCTCGATGTAATCCCCTCGTAACCAAAGACGGGCATATTGCCTGTAGGCCTGTTTTTTTTCATAATCACCTGAAGCAATCGCATCCATCTCAATGTCGTCCGGATATAGCGAGGGGTCAAAGTTGAGATGTAGGCCGAGGACATAACCGGTCGCGTTGTCAGCGCTGCCGACAGCACGGAAAATAATATTTCTCCGGTCCTTGGCGTTCGACCAGTTGATCATATAGTCTTGCCGGTCGACTCCAATATAGAGACGTGCAAACGGCATGGATGGAAGATTGCATTCTCTCTCAGCTACAAACCTTGTACACTGCTGATGTATAAAATCGATCTTTCGATAGAGAGTGGACATGGTGATCCCTTCCACCTTACAGATACGACGGAAAGGTACCTTGTTGACGAGAAGACGGAAAATAGCGGTATTTTTGTGGGGCTTTCGATGCCGGATCGTAGGTGATGACGCGGTGATGAATGTTCTGCCGCAAGCCTTGCAACGGTAGCGTTTAGATCCTGCTTTTGTCCGTCCAAACGAGTGATAGTGAGTCTTGCCTTTTTCTATGTCTATATGGTGGTTCGGGCAGTCCTTTATTGGGCAACTCGGGATAGCTATTGTATCAAAAGGTTTCCAAAAGCGACTCACCTCTTCATGGATGCCTTTGTTGCTTTTTATTGTTGGATATTGACCGCAAAAATTGACCTGAATCTTGCCGACCGCTACCGGAATACGTTCATCTAACTGGTTTGATCCTTTGAGCATAGGAAACCCCTACCTGATTCAATCCGATAGGGGGTCAAATGTTAAGATTTTTTCAACACGTTAAGCGATCGGCTCGCCATTGCTGACCCTGCCTTATGATTGGATTTGTGGAATGGGTTATTTTTAAAATGTATCCACAACACCCTTTGCCGTTGTGACCGTTGCTGAGTTATCCGTTACGCCCGAAATAGCTCCAACAAAGGCAGATAAGTCATTAACATTGGGACATGTATCAATTGTGTCAGCAGTATAGTTACACACAGTCACCTTGTTTATGAATCTATTTTGCGATGACATACCAGCATATTTAGGGTCCATCACAGCATTTATCAAGGTAGAGGTAACTTGTCCCTTTGATTTCCCACTTGCCAATTCACCAACCCAATAATCAACCCCATCAGGGTCTTCTGCATAGGTCTTGCCCAAGGTGTTTTCATATATAAATTCAATGAAGGCCTGATCATCATCCAGCGTGGCTCCAAAGTAGTCTTTTGCAGATCCGGTGGCCAACATAGTATCAGCAGCCACCACCATATCTTCTTGGGTTGTTTGCCAATAGGTGTTGCCGCTTCCTTCTGAAGCCCTGCCAAAGATAGAAATATAGAGCTGAGAAACTTGAGTTTGAGTGAGACGGTATACTTGTGGCAAATCACTTCCATTACAATCCTGGTCTATCCCATCTCCCCTGATTTCAGAGGCTCCTGGATGAATGCTTGAATCGTCGTCGTTGCAGTCGTTGTTATCTGTAACGTATCCTGAAGGTTGAGATGTTGCTTCAAATGGGCTGTTAGGGTCTCCATAGCCGTCATCATCATTGTCTCTATAATATGTAAAGAGGGTCTCCTCCACAAGAGACCATTTATCTGTTCCCCAAGAACCTTTATTAAGGGCATCTGGATAGTGATCATTATCTGGAAAAATAGACAACCCATTTATATATAATATATTATTGTCTATTTGGAATAAGCCATAGGATATAATTCCAATCTCTCTATATTCATGAGGAATATCACTGCAATCTCCCTCATGAATAATTTCTCCAGGAGCAGGAATAAACCCACATCCACCCCTATACTCAGATGCATTATCGTTTATTTCTTGCCAGTTGAAAGGCTGCCAATAATAATCAATAGTTTCCATCTTTATTCTTTTAACAATCTCACCATCTGTTGAAATGATAGTATCACCAAGTGTTACTTTATAAACGTAAGTTTCTATTTCATATATGCCACCAGCATAGTCAGGTTCCCAATAAGTTGTTTCTTGGTAAGTGACAATATTTCCTTGTATAGATAAGGTTTCAATAGCACTTCCGGTGCTAATATAACCATTATCTACAGAAGTTATTGTACCAGTGCTTTCCCATTCGGTTTGAAGATCATCTATAGCAAATAATGATTCATTGTTTGCAGCAAAAAGCTGTATATTAAATGATGTTAATATAAGAAAAAAAAGCGTACACAAAAATAACAAAATTCTATTGCCATGTTTTTTTAAAACCATTTTCTCATTTATCTCCGTTGCATTAAGTAATGAAAGCTAAATTACATGAACGTAAACGGCTTCATAGTCAGCGTTAACCAGCGGCGTCTGCTGTTGCTGTAGCTTAAGCATATGAGCGGATACCCATGACACATTTCGTTCAAGTTTAAAAAAAATCATTCCTAAGCTAATATCATTGTGATTCGTGGTTTTCCGTCCCTAAATCGCTCAGAATTTGGCTTTGACATGAATTGTAGATGCCGCATCTACACATATTAAAATTAGGTTGTCAAGGGAATAGCGAGAAAAGAATATTTCAGTTTTTTTTCATATTGTCAAGATACTATATATGGTATCCACAGACTTTGATTTTTTAGATTCAAAAATCAACTTTATTGGAGATAAAGCATCGTCTCACGGGCTGTGCTTGAGCAGATGCCGTTTTTCCCTAAATGTCTGAGCCGGATAACAAACCTTGTCTTTGAGCTTCATACCATACAAAAGGAGAGTCTTTTTTCAGCTTCCACCCAGGGACGCCGTTCAGGTATTCGTCAAAATGGTCGGTTCGCATTCGTTTAATCTCCGGTGCATTCAATTTCAACCGTCGAACGGTCTCCCAGGCCTTTTCCTGAATTTCTCCCGGGAGGTCCTTGTTCGGTTTTATTTCACCTGAAGCCAGATTCAACACAAAGGTATCGGGATTGATTTCAAAGGGATCAAGGACATCGTCAAATCGGTTCTTTTTTCGATTGGCCCCCATACAGCTCAGCCGATAGTTTGCCCATTCGTAGGTTTGACCGGCATGCCGGGACTTTGCGATAAAATGATCTGTTGAGTGAGCCCCTAACGCCCATTCAAAAAAAATACACAAGTACGCACAAACACCACCATAAGACTCCCAAAGTTCTTTTTGGGTGTGACGCCAAAAGTCGGGGAATCCGGATGGGTCCGGTGGGGACTCATCAAAGGGGATATTTTGTTCTTCCAGCCATTTTCGACCCGGTTTACGCACCTTTTCATCAAAATGTTCCGGTTCAGGTTTCGGGACAACGGGAATCATGGCAATAAACCCTTTACAGTACAGATACTTCTCCAGCGGAGCAGGAAACTGTCCTTGGGATTCAGTTCCTTGATCAGTCGCTGATGCATCGCTTCAAAGCTCTCTTTGCCGGGATTGGGGTCATCCAGGAGGGCGGCGGCCTCATCCAACAGGTCTGCCATTTCGGTACTCCGGGCACTTGGCAGATCAAAGGCTTCGCTGGTCAGCCAGTTTGATACATCCCCACGGGGTTCAAAGGGTCTTTGGGTCAACAGGACTTTCTGATCCGAATCTGCAACATAATCCAGGTCAAACCAGGCATCTTTATCCCCATCGAAATAAGACTCAACCGATGCCAGGACCAGGGGGGAATGGGTTGCCGCAACAAGCTGAATTTGAGCTGAAGAAACAAGCCCTTCCATCACGCCGAGAAGGGATCGTATGATTTTAAGCTGCCATTTCGGGTGTAGATGGGATTCTATTTCATCCACGAGAAATGTGATTTGATCCGTGGTTGAATCGCCCAAGAATTCACTGGCCTTCCGATGTTCTTCCCAGGCCCAGACCAAAACATAGGCAAGAGCAATGATTCGCCTCATGCCCGAGGATGCGTGAAGAACCGGCACATCCTGATCGTAAGGCATTGAAATAGTCGGAATATCACGCGCATCATCAATGCTGATGCGTTTGAGCCCGCCAGGGGAAATGGACTCGGATTCAGAGGGAGACAGGGTGCTGAGCACCGTCTTCAGATGGCCAAATGCCTCTCCGTCTTCTTTTTGCCATCCGGCCCAGTCCTGGATAAGGCCGTTGCAGACCGGGTTTCCATCCTCACCTTTCAGGCCGTTCCATATTTCAGAGGGATTGAATACATATGCCGGACGACGGTCCTGAACGTCTACGCCATCTTGGGTTTTCCAATAGTTCCTGGCCGGATCCCAGACAGCAAAGCCTCCGTCAGCCATGGCATAAAGAACCAAACCCGAATCTGCGGGCCTTCCCGGTCTGCCGGTCCAGGCTGAATCTCTTCTGTCATATGTGCTTTCGTATACTTCCTTTTTGCTTTTACCCATAAAGGAAAAACGGATCATTGCATCTCCGGGAACTGCCGGAAGCGCTTTCTTTCCGGCAGTCAGACCCAGATTAATCTCTGCCGGCCATTTCCGGGTCAACGCCCACCAGGCAATGTCCAGAAGAAAGCTCTTGCCAAGCCCGTTATCTCCGGTCAGGAGATTGAGACGCGGGGCAAGATCCAGGGCCATTTGGGGTGCCGGGCCGACATTGCTCAATTCAAGACGCTTAAGCATGTTAGTTCTCCTTGGAAACCTTATCCTTATCTGAAATATTCGTTTGTAATGTTATCATCAAAAAATCCTTTAGCAACCTTTCCCTATTTCATTATGGAATTGGGAAAAGCCTTTTTTATGTGCCGTGCAAAGGCCTTATAGTGAGACTCAAATTCATATAGGTTTGGTATTCCCGGACTATCTCCGGAACGATAATTGTGGTAATAGGTTGCCGGAATTTGCCCGAATCCAAGTTCCTCGTCAGTTCCATTAACAAACAATAAGAGAGGAGATACGAACAATACTATCCTGGAACGTTTCCGTTCACCGGAAAGCAATGCAATCACGGGCTTTCCCTTGAGGTGTGCGTATCTTTTCCCCCTGCAGGAATATTCACTGACCCCGCCGAATTTGTATTCTTTACCTGCTTGTGCCCCGGGGATGATAGTCCCGATATCCATCCCGCAAAGGAATTTCATGAGTGTCTCAAGGTTCATTTGCTTTCTATTCACCATTCAGTATGAGTTATTCCAATTCTTTCGATTTCCACACCCCTAAAAACTTTGCAACCTCAGACAATTGTAGTCCGTACTTTTTAGAAAAAATCCACGAAACCTGAAAAATTGCCAAAGTCCCAAAATTAAATTTTATAATGTATTAAATTGTGTCAGGATTATTCTCAACGTTGAAAATCACGAGCGATATAAGCCGTCCTAGTGCATTTATCTCGTTTGGCGATAAAATCACATATTAGCTGTCATTCCCATGGCAAACATTAGCGGTTGCGTATTAGCACATAGATTGAGAGTCCTGTTGCAACAGCGACAGCACCGAAGGCACCAACAGTTACACTCATGATGAAATCTGCGTTCAGAACGCGCTGCTCTTCGGATAGGAAAGGCGTAGCCAATCGATTGTAGGAAATAATGAAAACTGCACAATTTAAAAGAAAGCTAACTATTGACATACAACATGCAACCAGTATGTTTTTTCTTACCATCCCCACTCTATTTCACCTCCCAAAACCAAATTTCTTTACTTTTATTTAAATCTGAAACAAAGCCCAAAAATTCAATTAATGATCTATACAACATTGATGCTCCAGTTATTCTATTTTTACTCCATAAATCTATGTGGTCACCGCTACGATTCTCAAAGCTTTCATTTTTCCGTGTCCAGTAATCCTTGAAGAAAACGATTCCAGTCCGACCGGATAGCTGTTTCTGAAAATCCGAAGGCCGAATTTCTTCCATTTTTCCAACTCCACTTGGTGGAGATTTCGTTAACCAATTTGCCATATCCTCGGCTCTGATTACATGCTTGCAGCCTGAATGTGACCAACACTTAACACCAGAACATCGATCTAATTGCATCCCAGAGAGAATCATACATTCCTCATTAGAATAGAGCAGTAATTATCAAACGGTTTTTCACTCTTGCTTTGTTTGTTTACACATTTCTTTCTCATTTCTTCAATGTCAGGATAGTTATCCCAAAGTATTTTGAATGTTAACATTTCCACTATCCTCCCATGCTGTATTTTTCTATGAAATTCTTGGTCGTAAGATTGGTAAGAATGCCGGTCTCCTGTCTACTCACACATACGTCCTGGTCTTTAGGAAGGAGCGCCGGTCAACCGACGCTTCTGTCCCGCTCCATCCTCTTAGCCAGAGCTAAACCTCCCTCTCGCTACACACACAATCAACTTAATAATGTATAAAAACGCACCGTGAGATCTATTTTTTTTCATGTACCGATTTAAGGTATCCATTAGCTGCGCGACTTTTGCGTCGGCTGATGGATACTTTAGATTTTTGTCTCAAAATATGAAAGCAGAACTTCTTGTAAAGAGAACAAGCAATCTATGGACTCACAATTCATCTCTATTTCCCAAGACTTTTTAATAACTTCGCCAGTTCTATTTTTACAATTCTGCAATGTTTTTTGTGAAAGAGCAAAAATAGCAGATTGTGCAAACTCCACAGTAGGAACATATTGTTCACGCCCAACAGCTATAGAAAGAAATAACCTATTGTCATTATTATACTTCTGAAAACCAACTCTAAAATCTTTATCCGACGTACACATCCTGTAATAACGATTGTCTTGCCCTTGTTTAAGAAGGCTTGGATCACCTCTTAGCGAATAAATATCAAAAGAACTATTTGATTTACTATATTTAAATATTTTATCTAACATCAAACACTCCATTAAAATCTAATTGAGTTCATCAACATTTTTTTATTGATAACATGTTGCTGTATGGAATACAGAAGGTTTATGTCTCCCATTCCCCAAAAACGAACTAATTCCCGATACACCTTGGTCAAAAAAATAGCAAGGATGCAATCATTAAAAATCAATTTTATTGGAGATAAAGCACCCTCTAAGCCTGGAGAATCTGAAAACACCTCCATTTCAAATTTTATAATGTATAAACTCTCCTCTTTATTTCTGAGCCTTATTGACTTTCAAAATTATGTTCTCGACAACTGTCTGATATTTTTCCGGGAGACGTCTCAAGGATTCCACTATCTCTGTGACATAGTACGAAGACAACGACGTCTCTATTTTATCGAGTATTACTCCTATTTCATCTAATATTTCGTTAACTTGATAAACGATGTTTTTTTGAACCGTGATTTCTAACAATTTACAGTATGTATAGATACCCTGTGAATAGTCTTTTGATTCTATGGCCTCTTCGGCCTCTTTTTTTGTAATGGAATAACGTAATTCAAGAATCTCCTGTTTGTGACCCGCCAGTTGAGAAGACTGGATAGCTAATTTTGCATTTAAGTTTTTTGTCACCACAACTTCTATTTCTGCTTGACGATCGGAGAGCCCTTTCGAAAGGCTCTTGGACGCAACATCGGTCTCACTCTTTAGGCGTGCAAGTAACTCTGCCTTAAGAGCTTTATTTTCCTGCCGCAAAGATTGTACGTCGCGTTCATAAGAGGTTTTGCTGGTATACCAGTTGAATGCCGATAGCCCCAGTGCCATTGCAATCACAGCACTAAGTGACCATAGGATAATCGATATGAATTGATTTTCGTAGCCCTCAATCATTTTTATTTGGGTCTTTAATAGCTGTACTTCTTCAGTGCCTGCAACCACGGCAGCCGCCAGTTTCGATGGTTCTTGCGCAATCGTTATAGCCGGAAACAAAGCAATAAAAAAGATCACAAAAAGTATTTTTGAAATATTGTTCATTGGTTCTCCTTTAGCGTTCAACTATTTCTTCTATTTTTTTCCTTAATAACATTTTTATACCAATATGTTACTCAGAAGGACAATGTATTTTATTGTGTGAAATAGAACTTATCCTATGTACGAAAAAAAGGCAAAAATGCTGCCATTAAAATCAAAGTTTATTGGAGATAAGCCCTCCCCTGAAGCAGGGAATCCGGCTCTGCCATTATTTTTCAGGCAAAGCTGAATTCTTCCGCTAACCTGCCGGATGAGGCCCAGGCTCATTTTGGCAATTCAAATCAATCTTAATCAGATTCATACTCGGATAAAAGTTCAGAAAGATCCTTCTTTCTCTTTTCCAATTTTGTAATTTTCCTTTTCAAGCTTCTTATCTCAGTAGTCACCTTTTTAAATTCTGTTTTTATCTTTTGAGTTTCAAGGTGATTTTCACCATATTTTTCATTAACAAATGCTTCGACTTCACTTCTCAATAATTTTAAGCATGGATTGCCAAAAAGCGTATTGTGGCGATAACGCAGCTTCTCTGCTTTGATAGCCCCGATTATTTCTTCCTGAGTAAGGCAAAATTCCTTTTGAGCAGTTTTATCACTAAGGGTAGCCCCTTTTTTTGTCCAGATGGAAAGATCTTCTTCATGGTCCATTTTATTTATACCTTTCTTTGATATATTAAATTCATGGTTTGGCTAATGCTGCTGTTTATCGGAGGGCAAAGCAATTCTGTATCCTGTCTGTACGGCCTGTTCCATCAATGGCAGCTCATCATCGGTAAGAAAATCAAAATGAACGGATCTTTTTCCAACGGAAAGTCTGCCATTATTCTGAAGGCAAAGCTGAATGAAAAGATCGATCAGGCGGTCAGGCATATCAATGATTTCCTGGATGGCGTTTTTGGTGTTTTCATAGCTGGCAAGAAAGCTGAGTTCTTCCACCAACTCGTTTTCGATGGTCAGACAGACAAAATCATATAGCGATTCCGCCTGGGAGGTCATGTCAATGTAACGATACCAGCAGCTGAGGTCGTTGTGTACCGTCATTTGCCCAAGGTGATCCAAGGTATATTCCATGAGCGTCATCAGGGGCCGGGAGAAAGCCTCCAGGGAACTGTCGTAGGAGACAGGGTCTTTCAGCATCGCTGCGGATACCGGGAACATGAGTCCTTTGGGAATCATCCCCTGGCAAGACAGGATGTTGTGGATCAGGAAACGGTGAATTCGTCCGTTTCCGTCTTCAAAGGGATGCATGAATACAAATCCATAGGCGATGGATGCGGCATGAACCAGGGCCGGGACGCTGCCCCCCTTCATTTTTTTATGGGAGGAGAGCAGTCCATCCATGAGTTTCGGCAACTCATCCGGGCCGGGGCAGACATAATGGATAATCTCTTTTTGATACGAAACGGTTTGACCGATATAATTCTGGTTTGTCCTGTAACCGCTATCCTTAAAACGGGGATCAACGATGCGGTTCTGCAAATCTATCAACATTTCCTTTTCACAGAAATCCTGGTGCTCTGCCAGTTCAAGCAGGCCGATGAATCTCTCTGTCCTGGACGCACTGGGCTTTACATGCTCGATTTCAAAGGAAGATTTCGTCTCTTTTGTATACAGATAGCTTAACGCCCGCCGGAGCAGTTCAGGAGGATAGGAGGCAACGAGATCTTCACACCGCTTGCGCAGGTCTGCGGTCTCCATCCCTTGAAGTTTGGCGGTACGCCTGATGATTGGGCAGAAGTCAGCATCTCCCAGCAGATTATTTATGATCCGTTGACGTTGAACCCGCTCTCCCGGGTCAATGGTGTAATATTGATCCGGCTCCAGTACCTTTACATAATTGCCCTTTGTGAGTTTCCCGATGGGCAGCTCCCTGCCGGTCAGAAATTCAAACAGGAACCAGATACGTCGGGTATATTTTCCGGTTGGCCTGGAGTTGATGTATCGCAACAGGTCGTCTTCATCAACAGCATCAAAAATCAAGGACAGGTACCCCGGATTCACCCCGTCATATTTTAACGCAAACTCCAGGTGGTCTCCCACACTGTCACCCGGCCAGTAAGTGTGCGGATAAACATCTTCAATGAAATCACCCTGGACCTTGGAACGATGGATACCGGCTGTTGATACCAAAGACCGGTGCCAATGGGGTATCACATTCAATTTGTATTTTTCCAGCAGGTCAGCGTAACCTGCCGGTCTTAAATTTGCACTGGCCATATCATCCTCTCACCAAAAAACCGTTATGATTTTTGAATTATAGTTACAGAGAGGTTTATTGTCAAAAAAACTGTTACAAAATAGGCTTATCGTATAAAAATGATTATTCCATTGAATTAATCTGCGCCGATCTCTTCGATCTCGCCCTCCACATCGAAATAGGCCTGTTTCATGCCGTTTCTGCTCATAATGAGCGGCTTAATTTGAGAATAGGCGGGACAGGGGATCGATACCGGTGACTGGATCGAATCAACCAGCTCCGTTCCGTTTACAAGAGCTGAATTAGGTGCCCGGATTAAATCCCGGGGCTGCCGCCATGGTTCCGGGATTTTCAATAACAATTTCAATGGCGCTTGCGGGACAGTTAATGTAACAGTCGCCGCACACATCGCACCGGGTCTGATCGATGCAATAGGCATCATCCTGTTGGTAAACGGCCTTGAAGGAACAGTTTTCCATGCATTCTCCACAGCCAATGCACTCGTCCGTGATGCGAACGCCTTTGAAGGGAATCCGTCCGCCGCCAAAGCTGAAACGGGTGCGCAGCAGTTTATGGGGCCGGTGTTCCATTTCAAAATCAAAATCATACACCTCCCCCCAGGCACGGTGCAGACAGAAGGTGGTCATGGCCGGATACCTTTCGATGTCCTTAACACCGATCATAAACCGTTCATCTTCGGCAGCTTTTTCCTTGAGGGCTTCATAAGGCATCTCCTTGACATCACCGGTGGCGCTGATGGTGTATCCCGGTTTAAAACCGGGCATTCCCTCTTTATTGTGGCTGACGGATGTATTGGGAAACATGCCGCAGATGGATACGTGTTCATTCGTTTTGAGCTGATCATAAAAAGCTTTGGTTTTCATGGTTCTGAAATACAAGCCTTCATGGTCATGGGCAAACAGGTGGGCAATGCGTGTCTGGGGAATTCCCCTGTCAACGGTGGCAAAGGTGAGGCAGCCGATTTTATCGAATTTATTGTAAATTTCCTTAATATTCATGGTTCCATCCTTTTTTTTAAAATGGCGGCTGCCAAGGCAGCATCGCAGGTTCGGTTAATTATTCTTCCTGGCCCCCGAAAAGTTCCCGGAGGGCAGGTTCAGTATTTTAAGATGCATGTTTGTACCTCTTTTCCATCCGTGCCGTTATGAAAGAGATGGGAAGAGTGATTAAAAGATAACCGATTGCCAGGGGAATATAGCTTTCCAGGGTGGAAAAAGTGTTGGCATTGACCTCCCTTGCCGCCATGGTGAACTCCCGGATCGAGATAATGGAAAGCAGGGAAGAATCTTTGATCAGGGATGCGGCCTGCCCGGTCAGGGGGGGCAGAATCCGGGTGATCACCTGGGGAAATACAATGTAACGGTAGGTCTGAACCTGGGTTAATCCCAGGGACCTGGCCGCTTCCAGCTGACTGCCGGGTATGCTTTCAATGCCGGAACGAACGATTTCGGCAATGTAAGCCCCGCTGAAAGTGGACATGATGCACACTCCCACGAAAAAACGGTTGTCAATTCCGGCGGCATGGGCCACCACGTAGAAAAAGACCAGCACCTGAACCAGAAGCGGGGTCCCGCGCACCACTTCGATGTAGACCCGGCAAAGAATGCGTAGCATGATAATTCCGGATTTCCGGGCCAGCCCGACAAAAAGGCCTAGGACCAGACTAAAAATCAATGAAACAAGGGTGATGGCAATGGTGGTGAAAAAACCCTGGATCATATTGCTTCGGTAGTTCCACACATTCTCCCAGAGAAGGTCGTAACCCAAGGCGGAGAAGCAGGTCCACACGCCCCAGGCAATCCCGATAGCAACCAGGCCGATGTTGAGTACCCACACCTGGACGGGAACATCTTTTCCGTCTGAAAGGAAAAGATATTTCATTGTTTCTTTGACCTTCGCCATTCGACCGGACATATCCTGCCCCCAAAGGCAGTCACCCGTGATTTCAGGCATTCCCTTTCCTCCGGCAAACCCTCCGTTTTTTTCTAAGATCCGCGCAATCATTTTTCACCCACATCAAAATAGAAAGGAATGTTGTTTTTTTCGAAAAAGGAGACCATCCCGCCCAGATATTCCCGGGCAATGGCGTCGAAACTTTTTTCTTTGAGGCTGAAAGCGATGTACGCATTCACCTGCTCCGCCAGCTCCCGGTTTCCTTTTTTAATGGCCATACCCCAGTTAGATCCCGTACCGGGGACAGGGGTGACATTGATCCGGGTGGTGGCCGGATGCTTCCGGTAATTTTGATAGACCGTGACACTGTCATAGATAAACGCATCCGCCTTGCCCTGGGCGACCTCCAGGACACAGGCCGCCAAGTCTTCAAAATACATCACCTTGGCCCGGGGAAGTTTCTCTCCGGCAATGGTCGCACCGATGGTACCGGATCTCACAGCAACGGAAACCGATGGATGATTCAGGTCTTCGAAAGCACTGACCTTCGATGATTTGTGAATTAAAAGGGCGAGCCCGGACTGACCGTAGGGGATTGAAAAATCAACGACCTTGCGCCTCTCTTCGGTGATCCCCATGGAGGAGATCACAAGGTCCGCCTTTCCGGTCTGAAGTGACGGGATCAGACCGGTCCAGGCGGTGTTCTCAATTTTCAAGGGGCGGTGCAGGTAATCGGCAAGGCCTTTGGCGATCTCCACGCTGATCCCCGACGGAGCCCCCGATGGGTCCGTCATTTCAAACGGAGGATACTGAAGCTCCATGGCCACCACCAGGGGATTTTCCAGCCCTTGAGGGACACTGCCGCCCCCCACATTTATTGCACGACATATTACCAACGCCCCAGCAAACAGCACCATGGCTGCAACGGGTATTATATATTTCCTTTTCATAAGTACCTCCCTTCCTCTTGTCGATTTGGGAAGTAAAATTACAATAAAAAGGATGGGGGAACAATGTCAGAACAGACAAAGAATTATCATTTTGAATTCAGCAGGCGATATTCCCGTGGTGTTGTCCGTGTCATCTTCTTGAAAAAACGGATGAGGTTTCCAGGCTCTGAGAAGTTTAAACCGTAACCGATCTCCGCAATGCTTTTGTTGCTGAACAGCAACTCTTTTTTGATATCGGCAACCAGGCGCTCTTTGATAATTTCGGAGCAGCTTTTGCCAAAATATATATTTAACACCTTGTTGAGGTGCGACTTGCTGACCTGAAGCATATCCGCATAGTCCGAGACCCTTTGCCTGTCCCGGAAATTCCGTTCCAGGAGCTTTCGAAATCTTAATGTCAAACCTTCCTGAAAAAGTTCATCGTTCAGGTTAAACTCCCGTTCATAGATCCGGTTAATCCGGATCAGAAGATAATAAAGGATGGAACGCAGGAAATGATGGCTGTCGTTGCGAAGTTCTTTCAGTTCCATTTGGATTTCACCTAGTTTAACCGTCATCTGCCCGAAGATCTCTTCGTCGGTTTGGATAAATGAAGGAGTGGAATTGTTATAGAAATAATGAAACCGGTATAAAAAAAGGGCGTCATTGAAAAAATTAGCAATAAACTCCTCTTCAAAAATCAGAAAATAACCGTCAATGAGCTCATCGATCACAGCCCACTGCCGCCACTTGTTCCGGGGCAGCAATAAAAGGGTTCCCCTCTCAAACGGGATCTCTTCATCATCCAGTTTGAAGCGCCCCTTTCCTTTGGTTATAAATATGATTTCATGGAAGGAGACGAAAAACGGGGTTTCATCTTTAACGAAATCTTTTGTCCCGGAGATGAGCCCACAATCAATGAGTAGCTCTTTTCCATATTTGTTTTTTTTGAATTTAAATTTCATCATGGCGGTCGCTTTTCCAGTTTACCCTTCACCCCGGGTTATCAGCTCGGCAGAAACTCAAAGAATCCTGCGTGGATGGGGCACTGTAACAGTCGAGCCCAAAGGCCCCTTTGTAACCCTCTTCTGTCAGGTGCCATGGTACGCCAAGTATCAATTTGGGTCAAAGGAGATCTTTTCAACCGCTTCTTTCAGAAACGGCCCATGCCATGGCCGTTTCATCCCACAACGCCGATATTGGGTTAATCATAAGTTCTCTGCGCATTAACATTAACTTATATTTACCATTGACAAACTTATAATATAAGTTACCATATAACACATGAACAAGATCAAATGGAGAGTTCTTTTTACCAGAGATCTTGAAATACTTGTTATAGAAGAGGTCAAAAAACGAAATGAAAGCACATACTGATGTACAGATAATTAAACAAAACGGTATCCCCGCCTTTGCTGTAATCCCTTATGATGAATACCTGAAACTTGTTCCTCCAAAGGATGAGGATACCATTCCACACGAAGTTGTCGAACTGGTGATCAAAAAAGGATTCAACCTTTTGAAAGCTTGGCGCTCATATCTCGGAATGACCCAGAAGCAGGTAGCAAAAAAAGCCGGAATTACCCAGGCAGCCCTGTCCCAGATGGAAAAAACAGACAACGAGCTCAGAACAGCCACGCTTGAAAAACTGGCTACAGCCATGGACATCACCGTAGAACAGTTGAGGGATTAATTACGCACCCCCGGACATTGCCCGATCCTTTCTGCCATACGGGTTTCACCCCCATTAGATAGAGAATTTCCGCGATGTCGTCTCCCTTGGAACGCATGGTGGGGCTGGCCCAGAAAACCAGGCACAGCTTTAAATTCTCCTGGGCCACGATGACTGAAAACGGGAAAACGTTACCGGATGTCATATGATCTCCTTTCAGGTGCTGTTGTCCAGTCCCGAAAACAAAAAATTCCCCGGACTGAACCTGCCGATCCGAGGATTTCCCTTTTTTATCTGTTGACTCTGAAGCAAAACAATGTTTAACAATATGGCTTTACAAAATCATCCAGGTGCTTTTAAAGCACGGAAGCCTCCGGTCATGTAAATGCCGGACGCTTTAACAGGGAACCCCGTGGAAGTCGGGGACGGGCCCGCCGCTGTAATCCTTTCCTTTGTTTCGAAAGAAACGCAAGGAAACCCTTTCAGCCATTGTGCGCCACTGCCCTGTCATTCTGAATCCGGTATTTATGATCCGGGAACAGGAAGACAACCGGGGTGGGAAGGCCGCTGAACAGGGGAGGAGAGTCAGAACACCTGCCTGGATGACAAAGAATCTGGTTCTCGAGGATAGAGACAGGTTCCATGATCCTGCTGGATAAAAACGGGAAATCCCGGATCGTTGGCTTAAGTGCGATCCAGGATTATTTTGTTTACACGCCGCACCCCACAAAAAACATCCTGGTTCATTCATCACAAATGGTTGACCGGACATATTTTCTTAGAAGAATCACGGAAAAAAGGAGCCGTGATGCTTCCGGGACGTGTCCGGTAGCAAAAAAAGTATTTTTAAGGGAAAAAAGATGAAGAACAGATTGATGGCCGTATCGATTATTGCCGTGCTGCTCAGCTGCTGCAGCCTGCCGGCCCTTGCCGGGGAACAGGAAAGAAAAAACGTTCAACAGCTGGACGCCATGGTGGTCACCGCCACCCAGACGGAAAACACCGTCCTTAAGACCGCGTCCAATATCGCTGTTATCACAGCAGACGATCTAAAAAAAGCAAACACCAAAAACGTCGCCGATGTAATTAGAAAGCTCCCCGGGGTATTTTATACCAATGCGTCCGGCCTGGAGCCCAAAATCTCTTTCAGAGGCACCCACATCGGCATGAGCCCCGGCGCCGAGGTGATCCTAAACGGCATTCCCATGGGCCTGGGCAAATTCGGATACATTGATTTTGAAGCCATCCCCATTGAAAACATTGAAAGAATCGAGGTGATCAAAGGCCCCATGTCCTCCCTGTACGGCGGCAATTCCGCCAGGGGCGTCATCAATATCATCACCAAACGCGGCCAGGACGACTTTGGCGGTTCCCTGAGCGCCATCGGGGGGTCCAACAACGACCGGCGCTACTCGGCCCTCATCCACGGCGCCAAGGACAAATGGGACTATAATCTCAACGTCAAGAAAAGGGACGAGGACGGCTACCGGGACGAAACCTACCTTGATAATTTCTATGTCAACGGTGAGCTGGGATACTGGCTTTCCGAAGACACACGGATCGGCGCCTATGTCAATGTGGCTGACAAGGATAGATCCCTTGCCAAGAAACTGACCAAGGCCCAGAAGGAGGAAGATCCCACCCAGGCAACCGATTACAGCCTGACCGAAAACGATGACCTGATCACCGGCCTGAACCTAACCGTGAAGAAATCCGCCTTTGATCTGACCACCTCCCTATACTACAAGAACAGGGACAAAACCTTTGAGAACTATCTCATGGGAACCTCCACCCCCTATCTGGAGGAGCTGACCGAAGACGTGTTCGGCGTCCGGTCGGTGCTCACGTTCAAGCAGGACCTGTTCAGCCGGGCCAACAAATTCTCCATCGGGTTTGACTATGACAAGGATGACATTGACCTGAAAACCACCAAAGCCGAGTCAAAAACCGTTGGCGCGCCCTACACAAAGCCCGATCCCAAAAAGACCGGGGATTTCTCCAGCGACATCATCGGTGTTTTCATCCAGGACGAATTCTCCATCCTGGACAACCTGACCGTGACCGCTGGCCTCAGGTACGACTATTTCAAATTTGACAACAATGCCGACTATGATTTCAGCCAGGACGGAAAGTACGATTACGACGGCGAGCCGGATTACGACGAACTCAACCCCAAGCTGAGCATCAGCTACCAGCCCACAAAGAGCCTGAGCGTCTACGGAAGCTACACCAAATCCTACCGGGCCCCTTCCATCTACGACTATTACGCCAGCGGTTCCTACTCCTCCAAGAATGCCTATGTACTTAAGCCCGAGACCTTTACCCAGTACGAGATGGGCCTCAGGCACCAGGTCGCCAAATGGCTGGCGGTGGATGCCGCCGTCTACCACCTGACCATGGATGACATGATGGATTCGGCCTACAGTGATGCAGGAAAGTACATGGGCAAACAGAACATCGGCAAAGCCGTCATCAAGGGATTTGAGCTGACCCTGTCAGGAAAGCCCTGTGAGCGGTTCAACTATGTCATCTCCTATTCATACACCGATTCGGAATATGCAGAGGACATCTTTGCCAAGAACGGTGAGAACATCAACGGCAACGAGATCAACAAGGTGCCCTCCAACAAGCTGAACATCGATCTTGAAACCCTCCTGCTGAAACTTGCCGCCCATGAGCTCATCTGGAATGTCAGCCTCCTGGCCCAGGACGAGTTTGCCATGGACAACCTGAACTCCTCCTACTACGAGGGGTATGCCCTGGTGAACACCAAGCTGACCCTGACGCATGAATCCTACGAGTTCTTTGTCGCCGTGGACAATATCCTGGACAAGGAGTATGACGGATATGCCTACACAAGCTCCGGCAAGGATTACTACTATCCCGCCGACGGAACCACATTTGCCGTTGGTGTTGAATACAAGTTCTAAGGTTCAAAACCCGCTTTTAAGCAATAGTTTTTAAAGAAAAGGATATCCCCGGACCGGTTCCGCCGGTCCGGGGATTTTTCAAGGTGACCCGTGCGGCATAAACATATGGTTTCAGCGGTCCTGCTGGTAATTTTCTCATTCCTGCAAATGACGCCTTCCCCGGCAGGGGCGGAAGAAAAAAACAGCGGCAGCGGCAGTGGCAGAATCGTCATAACCGCCGGGGAAATAAAGGCCATGAACGCCAACACCACCGGGGATGTGCTCAACCGGGTGCCGGGGGTCAAGGCCGGGGATACATCCGTTTCCATCCATGGGTCATCCAAGGTGAAGGTGTTTGTCAACGGCAAACCCATCAACGACCCCACCTCCAACCACGGGGGCGTCCGGTGGGACATGGTCACCCTGGAAGAGATAGAAAAGATCGAGATCCTCCGGGGCAAGGGCGGGGTGGAGCACGGCAGTGACGCCTCGGGCGGCGTCATCCTCATCACCACCCGGAAGATCGAACGGATCAAAGGCCAAATCAAGACCCAGGCCGGTAAGAACGATGCCTTCAACACCAAAATAAACGCCTCCGTGGCCCGTGGCAGGCTGGGGATGGCCGTTTCAGGGGAATACAACACCTTTGGCGGGTATAAGCCCAACAACGACAAGAAAACCGGCAGAATGGGCGCCCGGCTGGAGTACTCCCCGGAAGAAAACAGGGATTTTATCTTGTCCGCCGATTATACCCACGATGAAAGGGGCTTGACCGGGCTGCCGGAGTTTCCCACACCCCATTCCCGCAAGGAAACCGAGATCAGCCTGTTTTCATTCCTTGCGACCATTGATAAATTCAAGGGCAAAACCTACCTGAACCAGGGAAAGAAACACAACACCGACAAAAGCAGACACCTTGACAAGACCATCAAGGTTAAAAAATTCGGGCAGGATTTCAGCTGGTCCCATGCCCTTGATTCCCTCAACGGGCTGAACATGGGTGCGGGCTATGAATGGGGGGAGGCAACGGGCACATCCTTTTCCACCAGGGAAGAATCCTCATGGTCCGCTTTTTCCTCCTGGGAAAAGGGATTCAAATCCGTCCCGGTCACCCTTACTCTTGGCGTCAGGGGCGTTTACCATTCCGAGTTTGACAGGGCCGTGAACCCTGAAATCAAACTGGAATACAAGAAAAAAGACTGGCAGGTCTCCGCCTCCTGGAGCCGGGCCAACAACACCCCCTCATTTTACCAGCGGTACAATGAAACCGCCACCACCATCGCCAACCCGGACCTTGGGATGGAAACAGCCGACAACTTTGAACTGGGGCTTTCCATCTCCCTGACACCGGCCCTGTCCACCCATCTTTCCCTGTTTTACAACCGCCTCGAGGACCGGATCACCTATGTCCGTGACAACAACGGCATCGGCCAATACATGAACATCGGCCAGGTGACCTACAAGGGAGGGGATGCGGGCATGAACTGGGCCGTTACGGACACGGTGAACATCACAAGCGCCTACACCTGCCTTCTTGCCGAAAATGAGAAAACCGGCCTGAGGCTGACGGCGAAACCCGAGCACAAGTTCAACTGCTACATCAATTTCAAGCCCATGGACAAGCTCTCCCTGGACCTGAACCTGTTCTACACCGCCAAGGTCTATACCAACACCAAAAACACGAAAACCGTGCCCGAGTACCTGCGCGCCGATGTCCGGGCCGAATTCTTTTTTGACAGCTTTGACAGGTTCAGCATCTTCTCAAAAATCGAAAACATCGCCGATAAGAAATACTACTACAGCGACGGCATGCTTGCCCCCGGCCTGAACTGGCTTGCGGGCATCCATTACCATTTTTAGAGAAGGCCTGTTTATCTTACATCACCAGCGGTTATTCGCTCAGTTTTTTAATCCCCATTGTATCAATCAGTTTGTTGATATTTGTCGTTTTAAGATTCATACCGCCCTCTGAAACCGGAAGAAGCACGATTTTTTTGTCTTTCAGGGCTTCGGCAATTTTTAATTTTACAAGGGCTTCCCCCCCTGCGCTTTCCATGGCTTTGTTCATTTCCATGATACCCTTGGCTTCCGCGATACCTTCAGCCATTATGGCTTCCGCTATAAGTTTCTGCCTTTCAAAATAAACATCAGCTTCAATTTTTGCTTTCCGGTACTCACCATCCACGTCGGCAATCATGCCGTTTACTTCGCCCCGGGCTTCTTCAAGTTTTCTTTTGTATTCCTCCTCGGACGCATGCTGGGCGGATTTATTTTTTTCCACCAACTGGTCGGCGACTTTTTTATCTTCAATCGCCTTTTGATACTTGGCGTTGAACCTGTAATCCTTTGTAAGAACCCGTTCCACCGTAATGCCGAGGGGAGTCAACATGGACTGGAGAACATCCTTGGCTTTATGAGCCTGTTCATCCCGTTTTGCGGCAACGTAAAACTCTTCTGTCGTGAGTTCCCCAAAGATATCCCGGGGTTTGCTTCTGGCAATTGTCCTAACGATCTTATCCCTGAGGATTGAGTCCGTATTTGCGACATTTTGCAGGATATAGGATGCTTTGGAAGGATCAATCTTATAGGCGATGATAACATCCAGGCTGATATCATTACCGTCTATTGTTTTAAATAAAAGATCATCACGGGTCTTCCTGTCACCGCTTTTCGTGCTGTAGGTCATTTCAAGATTTTGCAGTTTAGTATCAAAAGTATGCCAGTCATTGATGAAAGGAAAGAAAAAATAGGTTGATCCCGGAGCATAGTATTTTTCCTCAACTCCTGCTTTTCCCAGGAGAGAAAATTTGATAGTTCTGACTCCCACTTCCGTACTGCCGGTTGAATGGGGAACACAACCTGAAAGGGCGGCCACGTATACGAGACTGATGACAATAAATAAGGCTTTTTTCATCGGTTACCTCCTTCTCTAACATCAAAAAGTTCAAGGGATTTATTCAGATCAAGAGGATTAACACCGTTAGGTCCGTCACTTGGCAGGACAATCACATCGAGGCCGGTAAGCACTTCAGCCATTTTCAGTCCTACCATGCGTTCAGCGCCCTTTCCTTTTAATGCCTCATTCTTAAGTCGCACTTTTTCCGCATCGGCAAGTTTCACAAGAAGATCGGCCTGTGCGATTTTCGTCCTATAGTAAAGATCTTTTTCAGCCATTTTTCTTGTGACATACGCTTTTCCGGTTTCAAGTTCAACCGAGACGGTTACTTTGCCTTCCTGGACAATCCTGGTAAGCTTGGCATTTTCAATGGCAGCCCTTGCCTCTGCCTGATTCTTAAAAACAAGCTGATCCTTGAGCTTTTTCTCTTCAATATTTTTTTGAATTTCTTCGCTGTATCTAAAATACCGAACAAGGACATGCTCGACCTTTATGCCCTTGGACTCAAGCTCAAGGTTCAGTTTTTTCTTTGTCATTTCGCTTTTTTCAACTCTTTTAGGACTGTTGAAAAAATCCTCTGTGGTAAGCTGGCCTAAAGAATCTTTTAAAGTCGGCTCGGCTTTGGGGATAATGCCGTTATCCTCGAAAAGGTCCCCGGGTCCGATAATTGTAAATACCTTATAGGGATCGATTATCCTGTAAATGATAGACACATCCACATCCACAAAAAAACCGTCTGAAGTCTGTATGTGCGCCGCCGATTTTATTTTTGCGTACTGGGATGCTGTTTCCGGATAATTGGTTAATTCAAGCACCTGCAGCTCCCGGGGCAGTTTATGCATTTGCTGCATGCCAAAAGGCAGAACAAGGTGCAATCCGGTGCCATGTATTTTTTTTTGCACCCCCCGGTTAAACCCTATCTGAACAACTTTAATCCCAAATTCATTGGGTTCTACATATTCAAGCAAAGAACTGTATGCCACCGCAACAACAGCGACTAAAACCACAAAGAGTTTGATTTTCCAGGAAAATTTGATTTCTTTATCAAATTTAGGCCTTTTAAAACCTTGTGGAATGATGGACTTAATTTTTAAGCCTTCTTCCGGATTTTCGTTGCCTTCCATAAACAGCTCCTTTTAATTTGGGTTTATTCTATATTCAGGTCATTTTACTTCCTTTTTCTGGTTCATTGACAATCTTGTCCCTCAAAATGATTTGCATGTATTTCAGAGTCCGGTACCCTTTGGATAGCGACGTGTTTGACGAACCTCAGTCCGGACATTTTAGAGAGCATTGTTTCATCATGGCGATCTTTAAACAATAAAATGCCCGTCCTGAAAAGGGCGAATTCAATTATATGAGCCCAGTCCCCCGGAATTGTCAAGGAAAGAAAGCACAACACCGGCAAAAGCAAACACCTTGACATTGCCAACCCGGACCTTGGGATGGAAACGGCTTGTGTGCATCCATTATCATTTTAAAAAATAAAACGGCGACCCGGATCACCCGGGTCGCCGAAATACAGATTGTTTTCCATCCTACCAGCGGTAGGAGATATTCACACCGATTTTCCGGGGTTCCCCTACCATATAGGAGTTGCGTATCATGCTTGTGAAAATGCTGTCGAAATACTCCTTGTCAAAAAGGTTGTCCCCATACAGGTAGCAGTCCCAATGTTCCGTTTCATATCCGACCTTGGCATTTACGATCCCATAGCTTCCCTGCCTGGACTCGTCACTGTTTGATTCATTGAACCAGGTTTCTCCATAACCAAACACATCGGCCCTGGCAAAGACACCCGTCCGATGCCGGTATTGGGCACCCACATTGATTGTATATTCAGGGGTCGCCTTGAGCTTGTTACCGGCATAATCCGTATTGCCAAATCCCATGTATTCATCATATTCACCCCGAATCAAGCCGAATGAGCCGTAAAGGTCAAAACCTTTCACAGGCCTGAACCTTGTTTCAATTTCAACGCCGCAGGAGTGGGCCTTGCCGGCATTTGACGCGACAAACACCCCCATGGCGGGATATTCGCCAACCTGCATATCGTCAATATCCATATAAAAAACCGCAGCATTGCAGATGAAACGATTATCGAGCCAGGAGGATTTGACACCCACCTCATAATTAATGGATGTCTGTTCATCAAATTTCGTTTTTGAGGGATCATCGATGCAATTGTTGAATCCGCCTTCAAGGTAGCCCTGGGCCACACTTGCGTAAGTCATGAGATTACTGTTGAACCGATAATCCAGGACAACTTTCGGCGTAAGCGCATCCCAGTCCGAATCGATTGAGTAGGCAGCCCGGGAGGGCACACCGGGCATGGGGGGTACAGGCGCGCCATTGTCCAGCCGGGTTGTCAAACGCTTATACTCCATCTCCTTGAACACTTTTTCATATCTCAATCCGAATGTTAAATTCAATTTCCCAATCAGGGGGAATGTGGTCTGGCCAAAAACGGCCACGGTATTACTGTCGGACCGGGTGGGCCAGTTGGATTTGTAATTATAGCCCAGCATAGGCGAGGTGTTGTATTCCATGGCCAATTCATTATCGTCTTTCTTGAAATACTCATAATAAATGCCGCCTATCCAGGAGAGACCCTCCCGGGTGTCAGGGGAGTGGATTCGAAATTCCTGGGAGAAATTAGTGGTATCGGAATCAACAATGCCGTGGAGGGCCCGGGTACTCCCATAGGAGTAATCAACGTAATAATCTTCACTCGTCCTTGCCAGGGTTGAGATGGAATAGATATCAAAGGCATCCAGCCGGCAGTGCATACGCAATGCCGTATCATAGGCATCGGTATTGACCCTGTCCGTCGGATTTTTCAAGGCATGGTATGTCAGCTCGGAAGTGCCGATCATTGGCCCGTCCCCGCCTTTTCTCACATCCGCGCCGGACGAGAAAACGACTTCAAGCCTGTCGGAAGGCAACCAGCGCAATTTGCCCCTGATTTTATAGATATCCCGGTCATCATAATATTCTTCCTCCGGATCGTCATTTTTCATAAATCCGCGGGTCTGGAAATGGGAACCGGAAAGACCCAGAAAAAGCTTGTCACGTTTCAAAGGAGAATTGATGAACCCTTTTATCCCGTAGGTTTCGTTTTCCCCTATCTCCATGCCGATTTTTCCGCTGACTTCATTGGAGGGTGCTTTGGTTATCACATTCAGCACGCCCCCCATTGCATTTTTTCCGTATAAGGTACCCTGGGGACCACGAAGGACCTCAACCCTTTCCACATTATTGAAATCAGCGTTGAAGCAGGTGATGTCACTGGAGGGAACCCCGTCCATATACAGGACAAACGGATTCTTCCGGTTAAGCATGGATGGACTGAGGCCCCGGCTGTTAACATAGGTCACCCCCTGGTTCTGGGAACTGAGGGACAGGTTGGGAACCCTGTCAATGATCCGGGGCACCTCTTTGACATCGGCGTCATCAATATCCATTTCGCTGAATGAGCTTATGGATGCAGGCACCTCCTGGATATTCTGTTCACGTTTATCCGCCGTAACGATGACCGATTCAAGCCGAAGGCCGGTATCGGCATCATTGCCTGGTCCCGGGTCACCAAAAGCGGGTGGGACATGAAATAGAACAACCATAAAAAACAGGTACACGACATTTGTCTTTTTTAATACAAAACCCATTTAAATCTCCTTTATTTTCCTTGCCGAAAGCAGCATGGTATTTGAATAAGAGCCCTCATATGCCGGTTTCACCGTAAAATTCCCGAACCCGGCCTCTGACAAGGACGCTTTAAGAGTCGATTCCGGAAGATCGAGGGTGGGATAACCCGTTATTCTTGCCCAGAGTTCCACAATGGCCTGGGTAATATGGTCATCCGCGTAAACCTCCGAACAGGTATGATTGGAAACAAAGATCCCACCCGGATTCATTGCTTTGTTCACCCGCTTGAAAAAATCCGCAAGTATGTTCAAGGCCCCCCAATGGTAGAGATAGTGGGACACGAAAAACAGGTCATAGGAATTGCCGAAGGAATCCCCGGCTTCAATATCGATACCGGTATATTCCATCCGGCCTGCAAATTCACTGTTCCGATTAAGTTCCTTTGCAATGGTAACGACCTCCGGACGATCAAAGACCCTGGCCCTTAATTCCGGATTTTCCCGTAACAGCCCCAGGGAGTAATACCCGGAGCTTCCCGCAAAATCGCACATGGTCCTGGCGGACATAAAACCGGGAATCGACGTTATAAACCCAACCACATCCTGCAGCTGCCCCCCCTTGGTCCTTTGCTCGATTTTCATGATCGCCTCTTTTGAATTGAACATGCCGCCGTCATATTCCGGGGGACCGTTTTTGAGTATTTCAGTAAGATTTTCGAAAGGGCCCGCAGGTTCGGAAAAGCATTTGATTTCACTGATTTGATTGGCCTGTGACGATTTTATTAAAAAATCTTCTGAAACCCGGGTCAAAAAATACAACCCATTTTTTTGAAACACCAGTTCAATGGAGATCAGCACTTCCACCAATGGTTGGATGATATCTTTTACGGTATCGAGTCTTTCAGATAACGCGTCCGCACTAAGCCCGCCGCCGGACAGGGCCTCAAAAAGACCGATTTCCACTGCGCAATTGATTATTCCCGGCAGATAACTCTTAAACAACAGATTGTTCACCGGCTTGAACATTGATCTTAATTTCCTGTTTTCCATATTCCCCCCTGCTATACTCACCACTCCCCTTCCGGGAGACTTTGGTAGGGAAGGTTACACAATTTCCATTTTAATATCTAACGATGGAATACGTTTTTTGAACGTTTCAGTCTGTAATCTTGTGATTTGGAGTGATGGGAATAAAGGGAGGGCAAATCAACAGGGATGCTGCTGATATTTCTTGGGAGAGATTCCGAATTTTTCCTTAAAAGCCTTGGCAAAATGACTCAGGGAACCATACCCCACGGAAAAGGCGATTTCGGTAACATTGCCGCGTTTTTCCCGGAGAAGAACCCGGGCTCTGTTCAACCGAATATCCTTTAAATAGGTAAATGGAGTGACCCCGTAGGTTTCCCGGAACCCCAGAGACAGGCGGTTGTGTGTCAACCCTGCCATGCGAGCGAGTTCCAGGAAGGAAGGAGGTGATTCCATATTATTGGCAAGAATTTCCGAGGCAAATTCTATTCTTTCACGTTCAGCACTTGAAATCAGCTTCTTTTTTTTCTCAACAGGGGCAATCTGCTCAAGTTGATACGCTACCAGTTCAAGGGCCTTGCTCTCAAGAAAAATCTGCCGGGTCGATCCATGGTAAGGACAATTGAGAATCTGGTGAAGAGCAACCTCCATGAAAGCCGTATTCCGGTTTATCCTGTAGAATGGGGCCATATGAATGCCCGTGGCTGCCGAGCTGAAGCTGTTTGGGAAGCGATTCATATCCTTTTCCACAAGATTGCAAAAAAAAGCAGGAGCCATTGCAATGGTCACAACCTTTATCCGTTCACAGGAAATACTTTTCCCGGTTCCCCTGGAGACAGGAAAATAGGCAAACCGGTTCAATCCACATTCCATGACCATTTCATCCCTGAGGGAACAGTTTTTATATCTCATTTTTCCCGCAAGAAAAAACTTGAACCCGAATCCGGAGGGCCAGGAATCAGAATTGATGATGAGAGACTTTTTCAGGTCGTAATCCATGACATAAAGATCGAGCCCGGGCTTGAACGTTGTTTTCCTGAGATACCCGTTGCCCAGATCTGACGGCAGGCGCCAGCATGTTTCAAAGGCCGTGTCCCTTTCATGAAAAGCACCGGTTTCATGGGTCTTTTCATAGTCTCCAGCATTTTTTTTAATTCGAATATCCATGGTTAAAATATCGAATTTCCAAAGCTCGTTTTCATATTACGCCAAACCGCTCCCCCTGGCTGAGACACCCTACCACACGCTTACAACCTTAGGCACCCCATACAATTTTAAACAGACCAACCTGTTCTCAAATAAATAGAAAGCGGCTTTTTGTCAACAGAAAAAACGATTCTGTCAGATCAGGAGACGTAGTGGCACCCGCTGGATTTCTTGTTGTGCATGGCCGCGTTGACGATGATGAACGCATTGACCACCCCGTTTCGAAGCTCGATCACCTGCCGGTTCAATTTGGCGGACTTGTAGAACTTCAAAATCCGGTGGGCATGGTAGTTCAGGTCGGACCGGGCCCGCTCCAGCCCTTTTTTGTTCCGCACGATACCGGCGTAATTGGACATGGTCAGCTGGATCACCTTCCAATCCTGCTGGAAAAGCAGGGGGTCGAACTCTTCCACCACATCCGGGGCCTTCCAGTCGGGGATATCGGCAAACCGGGACTTGGAGATCTCCTTGAAATCGGCCTTAATATGGTCCGCGGCCTGCCTGGCCCATAAAAGTCCTTCCAGGAGCGAGGTGGAGGCAAGCCGGTTGGCGCCGTGGACCCCGGTGCAGCTGATCTCCCCCACGGCATAAAGGTTGGGCCGGGTGGACCTTCCCCAGGAATCCACCTTGATGCCCCCGCAGAAATAGTGGGCCGCCGGTACCACCGGGATGGGCTCCTTGGTGATGTCGATGCCCCCCTTGAGGCAGGTGGAGTAAATCTTGGAGAATCTCTCCCGGATGGGAATCTCTCCATCGTAATAGGAGGCGATATCCAGGAGCATGAACTCCTTGCCCATTTTAGCCATCTCTTCGTAGATGGCCCGGGCCACCACGTCCCTGGGCGCAAGATCGCCTAAAGGAGAATACTCTTTCATGAATTTGCGGCCGTTCTGGTCCATGATCCGGGCGCCCTCCCCCCGCAGGGACTCTGAAATGAGAAACCGCTTGATATCCCGGTGGTACAAGGCCGTGGGGTGAAACTGGACAAACTCCGCATTGATGATATCCGCCCCCGCCCTTGACGCCATGGTCATGCCGTCCCCGGTGGCTGCCGGCGGATTGGTGGTGTGCTGGTAAATATTGCCAAGGCCGCCGGTGGCCAGGATCACCTTGTGGGCAAAAAAGGTCTCCACCTGGCCGGTGCTGTTGTTCAGCACATACAATCCCATCACCTCGCAGGGGCGATACCGCTCCTGGGTGTCCGTGGAGTGGTGATTGTTGGTGATGAGATCGATGGAGGTGTACCCCTTGAGGATGGGCAGGTTGATCTTATCGGCATAGGCCACCAGGGCCTGCTGAATTTTCTCTCCGGTCCGGTCGGCAAAGTGGAGGATGCGCCGCTGGGAATGGGCCGCCTCTTCGGTGTAATCCAGTTTACCTTCCGGGGTTTTGGTGAACTCGATGCCCACCTGGTCGATCAGAAAGTCAAAGACCAGTGAAGGCCCCTGCTCCGCGATCAGTTTCACGGCTTCGAGGTTGTTGCAGCCATCCCCCGCCCTCAGGATATCATTCTCCAGCAGTTTGGTGGTGTCGGTTTCGTGCCATGCGATGATTCCTCCCTGGGCCAGGTTGGTGGCGGTCTCATGGGGGACATCCTCCTTGGTGAACACGGCCACGTTGAGCCCCTCTTCCTTAAGCATGATGGCGGCTGTCAGCCCGCCGATCCCCGTACCCACAACGGCAACATCATAAAAATGTCTCATATCTTTGCCTCAACAATGTCGATCATCCTCTGTAAGGCGGTCCTGGCGTCTTTCTGATACTCCCCGGGAACGGTGATGCAGTCCAGGCCCTCTTCCTCCCCCCCGGCATGCCTGCTGACGGAGCGAAGGGACGCGGCCAGCTTGTCCAGGGTGATTTTACTCATATCCCGGCAGATGGACTCCCTAAGGGGCACAATGGTTTTATCCGTAAACTCCTTGGCCATCCTTTCAACAAAACGGTATTCCGTGCCGATTCCCCAGATGGTGCCGGCGGGAGAGTCCCTTACCGTGTTGTATATCATGGCGGTCGATCCTGAATGGTCGGAAATGTCCACGAGGGAGGCGTCGCACTCGGGATGCACAATGATCTTTATATCGGGGTATTGCTCACGCAGCCGATCCACATCACCGGTGGTGAACCGGGTATGCACATAGCAGAAACCGTCCCACAGGAACATCTTTGCCGTGGCCGGGTCTCCCCCCTCCAGGGACAGGTCCCGCCTGACCGTGACCAGCTCCTCCTTTTTTAGCCCCAAGGCATTGGCCGTATTCACCCCCAGGTTGTAATCCGGGGCAAAGAACACGGATTTGCCTGCATCCAGATAATGCTTTACGATCTTCACGGAATTGGAGCTTGTGCACACAGCGCCCCCACGGGCGCCGCAGAACGCCTTCATATCCGCATAGGAGTTCATATAGACCATGGGAATAATTTCCCGGTCACAGCGCTTTGATATTTCATCATAGACCTTACCGGCACTTTGGGCATCGATCATTTTCGCCATGGGGCACCCGGCGGACCGGTCGGGGAGCAGCACCTTCTGGTGATTCTTGGCCAGCAATGCCGCGCCCTCGGCCATGAAACTGACGCCCCCGAACACGATATACTCGGCTTCGGTCTGGGAACAATCCTTTGCAAGCTTATAGGAATCGCCCAGGAAATCGGCAAATTCCACGATTTCATCCATCTCATAATGGTGGGCAGGGATCACAAGGGAGCCGCCCAGGTCCTGCTTCATCTTTCTGATCTCTTCATCTATACGCTTCATGATTATATCCTTTGAATCGATTATTTAATTTATCTTTCGTATGGAAAAATCAAACACTGTCACACTATGGGTCAAGGCCCCCACCGAGATATAATCCACCCCGGTTTTTGAAACCTCCCCGATCCTGTCCAGGGTCATATTGCCGGAGGCTTCCGTTTTTACCCGTCCATTGACCAGCTCAACGGCACTGGCCATGGCGGCCGTGTCCATATTGTCCAGCATGATCACATCCGCCCCCGCCTCCAGGGCCTCTTCAACCTCCGCAAGGTTCCGGGTCTCCACCTCCACCTTGAAGCGGTCCTTCCATTTTACCCGGACCCGGTCGACGGCCTGGGTGATGCCCCCCACCCCATCGATGTGGTTGTCCTTGATCATGACCATGTCGTGGAGGCCCATGCGGTGGTTGCTCCCTCCCCCGCACCGTACCGCGTATTTCTGCATCTCCCGCCACCCTGGCAGGGTCTTCCGGGTATCAAGGATCTTTGTATGGCCTTCCACCGCGTCCACATAGCGCCGGGTCTGGGTGGCAACGCCGCTCAGGTGGGCGATGAAATTCAATGCCACCCGCTCCGCCTTGAGCAAGGTTGCGATGGGGCCACGGATGCTTGCCACCTTTGCCCCCTTTTTCAGGATATTGCCGTCGGTAAAGAGAAAGTCAACCTCACACGCCTTATCAATATAATGAAACGCGCTTGTAAAGAAATCCGCGCCGCAAAGCACGCCTTCCTGCCTCGCCACCAGCCAGTAGAGATCCTCCTCTTCATCAAATATGGCGTCGCTGGTGACATCTCCCACATGGTCCAAATCTTCCACAAAGGCCATTTCCAATAATTTTTCAAACATCAGCTCCTCCTGTTTTTTTCCTGGACGTACATCAGCTTTATTTATGACAGGTTTCCGCCGCCATGATATCCTTGCTGCTCCATGCCTTTGGGCGCTGTATCGGCAATCCAGGCAAGGAGCAGTTTGAAATGCCCCATTTTTGAAACGATCTTTTCCAGGACCAGCCACTCCTGAAATCCCGGCTGCTTCATTTTTTCCATCTCGGACAATGCCCAGAGGGATCTCGCCTCATTCTCCGACAGGTGCTCCAGGCTGCCCCCGGCACGGTTAAAGGTATTTAAAAGCTCAAGGGTGATGTCACCCGACGGCGTCTCCCCCTGCCGCAGGATCAAAAGATGCCTGAACTCAAACCCTGAATCCATGCCCGACTCTGTAATGGCCGCCTTTAACCGGGCCTGGAAGGACCGGCTGTTGTTTTTCTGAAGTCCCCGGATGCAGAAATGCCTCTCCCGGTCCCCCTGATCCCTGTAAATGACGGAGACCCTTGCGTGCAGGGTCCGGTAGGAGGCGCCCCCTGCAAACTGGGTTTCCAGGGCCACATCCACATTATCCGGGATCACGGTCTCCTTGATCAGGCAACTGCACGCCACCTGGATAAGGGATCTCAAAAGTTCATCCTCATTGTCCGGGTGCAGGATATCCATGACCGGGGCCGTATCAAACAGGTCCTTGAATTTCCGGTTGAACGCCCCTTTTACGCCGGGGGCTACCAGCCCCCCCACCCCCGATTCCCTAAGTTCCACAAAGGATTCCAGCTCAACAACGGTTTTGGAATTTAAGCAGCGCTGCCTGAAAGAATCGCACCGTTTCAGGATCTCCCGGGGAAACAGCTCCTTTGCCGTGTCAAAGGCAGCGGGCTTGATGGGCCAGGTGGGATAGGGAGGCGTAAAATCGATTTGGGCATAGGAATCCGCAATGCGGGAGCCGATTATTTTTTCAGCGATCCCGGCCTTGGAGATTCGACCCAGCATGGTGGGCGGCTTGAACCGGTCCGTGCTTGATTTCAATGCCCGGGTTCGAATGAATTCCCAGGTGGCTTCAAGGCAGGCCGCAACGGTAAGGGTCCCGAATGTCATGTCCCGCAAGGCCATGAGCCCTCCTGCGATTGTCTCGATGACGGCAAGGGATCTCCTTTGCTCTTCATTGACGCCATCATCGGATGGGTCGCCGAACCTGCGGGAGTGCTCGGCCACAATGGCGTCAAACTGGTCCAGGGCCAGGAGTACCGGGGATCTTAAGTTCATCAGCCATGAAAGCCCCTTGATTATCTCCGTGTGTTTTCCCTTATCCCGGCCGAATTCGCAGGTTTTCCTGTCGGCCTCATCGATCCTGTGCCCCTGGAGCCACAGGTATCCAAGATCCCTGTCACTGAAATCCTCGGAATTAAACAGCAAAAAAGCACGAATAACATCGATGTACTCTCCTGCTTCCCAGGGATATTCCCTACGGATAACTTCAATGATTTTATTTCTCAGCCGGGGCAGCTTTTCTTTCTTTATATGGGGAAGCACCTTCACCAATTGCTTCACGTTCAATCGTTTCCCGTACAGGGTTACCCTGAGCCTTTTCACGAACAGCCCTAAAAGATGATGGTAAACAGCCTGGCTCTGGGTGATTCCGTCGCCGCAGGGCTGCCTGAGTGAACTGAGATAGCCCAGCACCACCGTTTCCAGGAAATCATTGACATCGGTCATGTCAACCAGGACAAACCCTGCCGACCGGGTGAATATCTCCCGCCTCAGCTCTCCCAGAAAATGGGTCTTTCCAGCGCCGGCAGGTCCCAGGATCACCCTGCCAAGGGGAGACAGCCCCTCCCTGGATTTGATCAACCGGTCAAATTCACCAAGGATATCCTCCCGGAGCGCTTTATTCAACTTTGACGAACTGAACCTGGAGTCGGTCCATATTCCCCTGACATGCATGGTCCAGTCGAAATTGATCTCCCGGAGTGCCTCAAGTTCCCGCATTTCTTACTCTCCCAGGTAGATGATATGATTTTCCTGTCCCGCGATCTCTACGGCCGCGGCACTGTCCCCGGGCCGTATCTCCCGGGGATCATCATAGGGATAAAGCACAAGATCCCAGTCATCACTGAGCTGCATCCTGCGAAGTACCGCGCTCAATTCATCATGGGTCACGTCTGAAAGGGACCCGCGAAGATCCGCAATGCGCACCCTCACGTTCCATTCAAATCCCGCAATTTCATGATAAGCTGAACGGACCCTATCCTCAAGGCTTTTTGTTTCCGGCAAAACGGCCTGATCGGACCCAAGGAGCTCGGCAAAGCCCACACCGTTTTTCACCATATAACTCTTTAACCGCCGAAGAAGGCCTTCAAGGGCCCCGGCATTGAGTTTCAATCTGCCTGAAACCTCCTGGTCAAGGGCCTCAAAAGCCCAGGCCCAGGCCTTTTCGGTCAGCACTATGTGTTGGGCCCGCCCCCGTTTTTCAAGCTGGATCAAGCCTGCGTCAACAAGCTCCTTTCGCCTTTTAGGGGGCATTGGGGGTGTGGTTTTTGACATGGCCGGCTCTTCGCCGGTGAACAGCAATGAAAACAGCACATGCTTCTGGGTTACATTAAGATTAAACTCCATGCAGACCTTCCTTTTTTCTGAATTCTACGATATCTCTATTTTTTTTTCGGGGCATGACCGGGATCGTCCATCACTTCCCAATGGGGAATCAGGAACCATCAATTGAGACAGATACGCCGTGTTTTCCCAACCCGCAATGTCATTTCTGGTTTGGGCTGAGACTATAACGAGGCTTGATTGAAGTCAAGGCAAGTTCCGGGGAAAGGCCCCGTCACGGCCCGGCCCTTGTTTTAGATAAAAACCTGTGTTAACGGTAACCCTGTTGACAGGATATCGGCGGATGCTTTGGCATCCATACTTTCATCATTATTGGGAAACGTACTACATACTCAAGGCGGCTCTGCAATGAAAAACAACCTCACGCGGCTCACAGACTCGGTTTCGGCTATAAAAACAGATTTTCTTTTTAAAACACGGCTGCTCCCCACCCATGTGTTTGTCCTGGAAACAAAGAACGGCCTCATCCTCTTTGATACCGGAAGCCCGGGAAGCGGAAAAATGATTGTCGAATCATTGAAAGAGGCGGGATTTGATCCGGGATCGATCCGGGCAATCTGCCTGAGCCATTGGCACAGGGACCATGCCGGCAGCCTTGGGGAGATCACCGGACTTGTAAAACCCGCATCCGGGGTGGACATCTTCATCGGCCGGCCGGACCTGCCCCTGTTAACGGCACAGCGCCCCCGGATATTGCGGTTTCACCCCTTCCTGAACATTCCCGTGCGCCACCGTCCCGGACGGCTGCCCTCCCCTTCCAACAGCCGTCTGATCCCCCTTGACAGTGCCGGTTACGCAACCCTTGACCGCAAATACGGCATAAAGGCGATTCCCACACCGGGCCACACACCGGGCCACACGGCCTACCTGCACCGTGAAACGGGTTCCCTTTTTTCCGGGTGCGCCCTGTCATTGCTGAACCGCGATATAGTAGGAATGGTCCCCATCTTCCATGACCGAAAAGAACAGATCCGTTCCGGCCAACGCCTGGCGGAGCTGGATTTCAGGTATCTCTTTCCGGTGCATATGTTCCTGAGGACCGATGAGATTCCATTGGCAAAGCGCCTGCCCTGCACCGGCAAAAAAGGAATCATGGCAAGGCTCATGGGAAACCATTTATTCTTCAGGTACGGGGAGCATGCCGAATGATATGATACCCGGCAATCCGATACTACCGGGTTGATTTGGCGGCGGATATCCGATTACCGGTTACGGAAATTTTGTCCTTTGGATATGCAATAATATCAATATGGTCACCGGGAGCCTCGTTAAAGCAATCGATCACCTGCTCCATGTTACGGCCACAATCAATAATATTGTTTTCTCCCGCTATAACCGCGAGCAAATAGTTTTCATCGATTAGCAGTATCTGCAAATACTCTTCTGCTGTTTTTTTGGATATGCTCTGCAAAAAAGAAGGTGAAAATTCACTGACAATAATCGGCCTGTCCTTCTTCAACCTGTTTTTCATGCCCTTGAAAGCAAGATATTCAGCGCCTTCAATATCAATTTTTATGGCATCAATCTTATCGGGGTAAGGTTCCAAGACATCATCCAGAACCATGGAGTACACCAATGTGGAGGACAGCAATTCGAGGACTGACGTATTGCTGTCAAAAATCGCCCCGCTGTTTCCGGCACTGTCATCATAAGAAAAAAAAGTTCTCCGGTCCGATACCGCAAAAGGAAAGATTTCAACATTTTTGAAACCATTGAGACGGGTGTTCATATAAAGGAGTTTTATATTGTATTCGTATGGTTCAAAAGAAAAGACTTTACCACTGCCTCCAACAATGGATGCGGCAAGGCATGTGAAAAAACCGACATTCGCGCCGATATCAAGGAATACCATTCCCGGGGCCAGGATTTTTTTCAAAACCGCAGTGACAGGCGGTTCATATTCTTTTGTTTCAAGAACCGAACCGCATACATTATCGGTCTTGCTCAGGCAGAGTTTAAAATCATCCAACTCGACTGTTTCATGCTGGGTATCAGCAAATACAGGGCGTTGTACCAAATCCGGCTGTTTATAAGTTATAAATTCATTGCTTGATAGAAATTTTGACACAACTTCTATTAATTTTTTCCCTGCCTCTTTTCTATGGCCGCTCCATTCTTTCGGATGTGGATTCCTCCCCAGGAGCAAACGAAAACAATAGTAAATATCTTCTTCGGAAGCGTTATCGGAATATGATCTTTCCCAGAGTTCCCGCTCTACGGTTGGATGGGAAGAGTTCTTATGATACGAACGTTTAAATACCTTTATAAGATCCTTTACATTCACAAGAAAAAATTCCTTTCAGATATAAATAAAATTATAAAATATTGCCTCGGTCACCCTATCAAACAAAATCTTTGAAAAGCAATCAGTTTTTAAAAGCCGTTTGCCGCCTCACTGATGGGGCGGAACAAACCTGGCCGTAGCGATATCCGGCGGCCATATCACCTCAAACCCGTCGTCAATAATTTGCAGAACCAGTGTGCGGACGGTGTTCTGTCTCTCAAAGCCGTCATAGGAATAGAACTTTACAGGCCCGAAGGGTGTCATCATGTATGTTTCGTCCAACGCCGCCCTGATGCTTTCAGGGCTTAAGGATTCGGCCCGTTTCAAAGCATCCGCCGCCACCAGCAGCGCGGAATAGGCCTCGGCGCCGTGGTAATCAGGGGGATACGAATACGCTTGCAAAAAACGGTCATGGTATTGTTTTGCCCCTGGGTATGGGAGCTGGCGGGACCACAATGTCGCTGTCAATAAATGATTGGCGGCTTTTCCCGCCCTTTTGATGAATTCCCGGCTGGTAAACCCGCCTGCTCCCCCGCACAACAAGACATCAACTTTCACTTGACGGATGGCTTTAACCAGTGCCGCACCATCATCCAGACGGGAAACCATATATATAATGTCCGGAGGGTCATCCATCTGCTGGGCAAGTATCGAGCGAAAATAGGCAGGATCCGTCCGCTCCCTGTCATATCCGACGGTGGACCGGACCGCAATGCCGTTCTCCTGGCAAAAGCCCATCATATGGGTCGCCCCGTCAGTCCCGAACATGCTGTTTTCAAAGAAAATTGGGCATCCTTCATTTCCCGCTTTACACTTCATGCAAATTAAAATGATTTTTTGACGGGCAGGAGAATATTTTAAAAAATACTGTGAGCAGCACTCCATTCGGTGTACTTTAGAATTTGCGAAAAAAAAAAGACTCCG
>JAAEMK010000580.1 GCA_024225635.1 Desulfobacteraceae bacterium
CGGAGTCTTTTTTTTTTCGCAAATTCTAAAGTACACCGAATGGAGTGCTGCTCACAGTATTTTTTAAAATATTCTCCTGCCCGTCAAAAAATCATTTTAATTTGCATGAAGTGTAAAGCGGGAAATGAAGGATGCCCAATTGTGCTATAGAGTTTTTATGAAAAAGCATACTTCAAACACTTCAGATTCAATTGCTGCCGACCTGACCCTGCTTTCTGCCGGTGAGGCCTGGGACCTTCTTGATCCTCTTTCCCCGGACATGGATGCAAATCCGGACGTTACGGTATTGGGGGAACTTCCTTACCCAAAGCTCCTGGGGCCCGGGTTTGAACGCCTCTGTTACGAACTGCTCATCACCGTGGGGCATTCACCGAGATTCTTCGGTCGCAGTGGGCAACGGGACTACGGTGTTGATATCGTGGTCGAGACGGACAACACCCGCACGGTATACCAATGTAAGAACCTTGCAAACGAGCCCTCCTGGACCGATGTCCGTGACGCGGTCACAAAATTCGAATCGGACTGGCTGGGCTCCGCCGGACTTCCAGCTCCCAATGATTTCGTGTACTGCTGCCCCCAGCCTCTGGACCATATCAAGACCTGTGAGGAGTGGACAGAATTCAGGGATGAATTCAAGCAGCGTACCGGGGTGACCATCGGTTTTTGGGACAAGCATACCCTGGATTTCCATCTGCACCGGTTGCCGGACATTGTCGCAGGGCTGTTCTCGGGCTCGTGCGCTGATCATTTCTGCAACTATGACAACTGGCTGGACACCCCTTGGTCCCGAGTGCATTGGGGAGAAACTATCTACCTCTCAATTAAGCGCTTTCTCGACAGACACCGGGACGGAGCCATATATATCGATACGCCGGACGAAGAACATTTCAAAGAGATGCTGTCCCGCGCCCCGGTGGTCGCAATCCGCGGCCTGCCCGGTTCCGGAAAAACCATGACCGGGCTGGAGCTGGCCTGCAGACTTCAAGAACCTTTGCGCAGAATTTACTATGCAACGTTCAAGGATTCCCCCGACGTACGACAGCTCTGGCAATCGGTCAGCCGTCGCCACAATTTGCCTGCCGTGCTGATATTGGACGATTGTCACCTGAATCCGGAACAGGCGGATGTCGTGCAACAGCGTCTCGGAAACATGGCGTCCAGTAAAAATGGAAGCATCAAGCTGGTATTGATGCTGCGTGACTTGCCCGGTTCCGCTTCCGGAGAGATATCCGATACACCACCCTGGCTGGAGCGCTTGAAATATGAAAATTTAGTCTTGGACATGGAGACCAGCCCGGAACGGACCCGGGTAGTAACGGAACATTTCCATCATGTGCTGGCCAGCCTTTCCGAACAACGGCTGGAACGTCTCCACAATCTTTCCGGCGGAGACCTGATGTTGCTTGATGAGCTATTGAGGGCGGTCGAGTTTCCTCAGGATATTGATGCCCTGAGTAATCAAAGCCTTTATAATAGTTTGCGGAAAAAATATTTTGATGGCAATCGACGGCTTCCAACGGTACAGCGGCTGGCATGCCTGGCTCAGTTTGATTTGACACCCCCGGCCTCTCTCCTGGACGACGGCTGGCAACCGGGGGAGAAAGACCTGGTGGCATCGATTATGACTGAACTGTTCGCCCCGCCCCGTTACCAGTTCCTGCACGCCTCCATGGCCGAGCTGGTTTTGCGGGCTCTGCTGGCTTTGGAGATGAAGCCCGAATACATTGAGGATGCCGTTATTAAAACCACGGAATCGGAGCTCATCGCCTATCTAAGAGAGCTTGCAGTACCCGGTAAAGACGGTATGTCACTTGATTCAGGGTTCATTCAGTGTATGGAGATAATACTTCGCTCGAACCTTAAGCTTACCGGGGCTACGGCAAAAGCACGGATGAAGGCCGGAATACTCAATGATAAGATGATCAGGGACGGTATTAAAGAACTCCTTCACGATTGTTCATTCAGCTTTCTGAATATCTGCTTAATGGTTCTCGTTTCTGTGTCCCATGACACACAGAAACACTATATTGATTTCATTGTGCGTCGCTTCCACATATTGTTCGAAAATGCACCCGGCGGGTGTGACAGCACCGGCATGACAACCATCGGCGCCGGCTTCAGGGCTCTCTCTCAAAATGCCCCCGCCGGCCTTGAAGCTGTGCAAGACAAGTATGGTGCCGTGCGGTTCCTGCGGCTGATTGTCGCCAACGGCACCTTGTTCGAGCTGTTCAGGGTCTTGCAGTACGCCACTCCCACCTTCCGCGGGGAGCTGCTGGAGCAGCTTGACAAAGCCGTCGCAGGTGAGTTGGTGGGCAAAACCATCGGCGCCGGTCGCTCCATCGGCGCCTTCCATTTTGTCATGCGTGACCTGGGCAATGCGGATGAGGCCTTGTTAGGACGCCTGGAGCAGACAATTGGTGCCGGGCGGTTCCTTAGGCTGATTGCCGCCAATGGTACCTTGCTTGAGCTGATCAAGGTGTTGAGGTACGCCACCTTCGCCTTCCGCGGGGAGCTGCTGGAGCAGCTTGACAAAGTTGGCGTAGGAGAGTTGGTGGACACGACTATCGCCGCCGGACGCTCCATCGAGTCCCTACATTACACCCTGAATCAACTGCGAAGGCAGCCGGCTCCGCTGGAGCTGCTTGAAAAACGGATCGGCATAGACGGCTGGTGGAAATTGCTTATAGGGACCGGCACCTTGAACAGCCTGGTCCAGATAATCCGTGTCATGGGGGGAGAGTTCGGGAGAGCTTTGATAGAAGCCTCTTCGGGAGCGGGCATTGCCGACTGGCGAGCCATCATCTCCCGCAGCCTGTTCCATAAAGTCTGCACATTCACAAACGAGGAGCTTACCGCCTATCCCAAATCTATCCGGACCGTTTTTTTAGAGGCCCTGCGCGAAACGGCCATCCCTTTAGCTGCCAAGGCGACCTGGTTTGATCTCAATTCCATTCATCCCCCCACGGCCCCTGACTCACCTGAGTGGCAAATCCTTCAAGACGCCCTGGGATTGAAAATCGAGGGGCTAAAACCGGAAGACCTGATGGGCCTTGATTTCCAGGAGGCAGTCTGCGGGTTGGCATTCGCGTGGCGGGAACGCCCGGATTTGCGGCGCGTCCTGGCAGCACGGTTGCGGGAGATTCTTCCCGGGCCGGCGGACTGGCCACAAAAAGAAGGCAAGGTGGCGTTGTTGTATTTCCTGTTGCCCATTTACCGCTCGGAGTTGATTGGCGCCGAAGAGGTACAACGGCTTCTGGATGAAATACACGGTTTCCTGACCCATCCGGTCTGTGCAAAAATGCACACCATGCATCTTTTCCTTCTTTTGTGGAGCGTATGCGCCATCCATTACGAGCGTGGGCCCGGTGTATCCCGTCTTTTCGAGGGGGCCTTGTCAGAGTCACAGCTCCAGACAGTTCTAAAAATATTAGGGAAGCGGGTAACCCCGAAAGAACCCAATAAGGAAAAACTGGCCCAGTTAGCCCTTGCCGGTTTGATCGGCTTTTTTATGCCGCGCCTGACCAAGGAGTTGCAGATTGTCCTGGCACCACTTGCCTACATGATCAAATGGCTCACCCCGCAGGCCCTGGAAATGACTTTTGTTCTGGCTCTGTTTACCCTGAAAGGCATCGCACTGCTGAAACGCCCGGCACAGGTATTCACTCCCCGAGTTCGCGCAGGCCTGCTGATCAAGGCAAAGGAGTATGACGACCTCGGTCCCGCCATCGAATTTCTTTGCCGGCAGGTGGATAATTCAGGTGAGGCTCCTGTTCGTTGATTTTAATACCGGTGTGAAACATGTTTGACCAGAGGCGCAGGTCCTGCCCATGGTAAATCAATATGGGTTTGAAATTTGGCATAAATTGAATTTACCGCTGACTCTTTGAGTTATCTATTAAAATCAGGCTGTGGATTTAGGTTTTTCGCAACAATTTGTTATTCCAATGGTTTTGTGGTATAGATCCTGGTTGATTTTAAAGAGTTTATGAAAAAGGAGTACAGTTTGGTATCAAGTTTTTTTGAAAGTGCAGTATCCGCAGGCAACACGTTTCTATGGTCATATGTGCTTATATTCCTGCTTATTGCGGTGGGGATCTATTTTACAGTCAGAACGAATTTTGTTCAATTCAGGTTTCTGGGCGAAATGCTCAGACTATTGGGGGAAGGGGCCAAAACAACGGTTTCCCGGGACAGGGACAGGAACGGAAAGGTCTCGTCATTTCAGGCCTTCTGCATCAGCACCGCCTCACGGGTGGGGACCGGAAACCTGGCGGGTGTTGCCATTGCCATTTCCGTGGGCGGGCCGGGGGCTGTTTTCTGGATGTGGATGCTGGCCCTGGTCGGTGCGGCTTCGGGATTTGTGGAAAGCACCCTGGCCCAGATCTATAAAGTGAAGAACAAGGACGGGTACAGGGGCGGCCCCGCATACTACATGGAAAAAGCCCTGGGCATGAGGGGCATGGGCATCCTCTTTTCCATTCTGATCACCATCAGCTTTGGCCTCGTGTTCAACTCCGTACAGGCAAACACCATCACCCTTGCGGTGGAGCAGGCGTTCGGCGTCAGCCGCCTGACTGTCGGGGTGCTTTTGGCGGCATTTGCCGGGTTCATCATCTTCGGCGGCGTCAAAAGGGTGGCCAGGACATCTGAAATCATCGTACCTGTAATGGCCGTGGCCTATCTGCTGGTGGCCTTTTTTATCATCGTGAAAAACATCTCCCAGGTGCCCGCTGTATTCTCCCTTATCATCGAGAGCGCTTTCGGATTGAAGCAGGCCGTCGGCGGGGGGATGGGCGTGGCCCTGATGCAGGGGATCAAGCGGGGGCTATTCTCCAATGAGGCCGGCATGGGCAGCGCTCCCAATGCCGCGGCAACAGCCGACGTGAGCCATCCCGTCAAGCAGGGCTTTATACAGACCCTGGGCGTATTTACCGATACGATCCTCATCTGCAGCGCCACCGCATTTATCGTGCTGCTTTCCGGTCATTGGGGCACCGAAGGGCTGACGGGAATTCAGTTGACCCAGGCCGCACTGAGCGCCCAGGTCGGCGGCTGGGGAAACAACTTTATTGCGTTGTGTATCCTGTTTTTTGCCTTCAGCTCCATTATCGGCAACTACTATTACGGTGAATCCAATATCGAGTTCATCCATCCCGGCAAAAAATGGGTTTTCCTCTACCGGGCGTCGGTGGTCGGCATGGTTCTCATGGGCTCGGTGGCCAAGGTTCAGATCGTATGGGACATGGCCGACCTCTTCATGGGCGCCATGGCACTTATCAATTTGATCGCCATTACGCTGCTTGGGAAAATCGCCTTTGCCGCACTGAAAGATTATGTAAAGCAGAAAAAAGAAGGGAAAGACCCTGTCTTCACCGCCAACAGTATTAAAGGGCTGAAAAATGTCGAGTGCTGGGGAGGGAACGGGAAAATGGACCTGGACCGGGCTGAACCCGGAACATCTTCCGTTTCATTCAAGGACCCGGTCCTGGTGCCCGTAAGCGATCCGGGCACCCTGCACGGATAAAAGGAAGGGCCGGTGCAAAACCGGCCCTTCCTTTTATAGAATACGGCGTGTAATCCTTTGTGGCCGCTCAGCTCCTTCCGGGGAGGGCAGGCGGCACCCTTCTCGACGTTGCGCCAACCCGCTTGGTCTTTCAGACAACACCCGCCCCAGATACATCAGCCGGGCATCGTGCCGGAAAAGGAAATTGTCTTGACATGGGGCGGATTTTAGACAATCTTGTAAGCCGCTGATTACTGATTGATCGAAAGAACAGGAGTGTTGAATGGAATATTTATTGATATCTATACTTTTTTTTGTTTTCTCAGTTTTACTTGAAAAATATAAACTCCAATCAAAAAAAAGCGCTTTGCTCTCTGCCTGTATTGTTTTTTTGTACGTGAATTTTTGTGGTGTTTTTGTGGTGTCGGACTACTTTACAGGTGAAGGAATCAATGATGCCGTTATTTATCATCTGATTTACGGTTTGGCGGGTGCGGGGTTTAAAGAGTATTCCATGATTATTGGTACAGGCATTTTCTTCTTTGTTTTCAGCATTGCAGCCTCATCCGTCTACTACCGGAGAAAAAGTAAGCGCCGTCATACGGATACCCATGACCGGACCAAAGCAAGAGTCTCGACACTCTTGCTTTTAACGGCATTCATGTTTAATCCGACAACAACCTCATTATATGCTCAATTTGAAGCGTTTGATTCCGTCCTTGAAATTGCGGATACCGCAACTGATACAGATGAACATTTATCGGCACTTCAGGAAGAGTTCAACCGGTACTATCTTCAGCCCAAAAAGAACAGGGTAACCCAGGACAGGCCCAACTTGATATATATTTATGCTGAAAGTCTGGAGCAGACTTATTTTGATGAGCAACTGTTTCCGGGACTTGTCCCCAATTTAAAACAACTGGCGGCTGAAAATACGGTTTTTACCAATATCAGCCAGGTGTGTGGAGATCAATATACCATAGCCGGAATGACGACCACACAATGCGGTACGCCTCTTTTTTCCCCTTCCGGCTGGAACAGCATGGGAGGAATGGAGCATTTTTATGAAGGTGCATACAGTATCGGAAAGTTTTTAGCATCGGATAATTATACATTGGCTTACCGCGGTGGTGCGTCATTGGAGTTTGCGGGTAAGGGAAAGTTATATAAGACACACGGATTTACCGATGTGAAGGGCCGTGAAGAGTTGATTCCCTATTTGGAAGATCCCGGCTATGTATCCTGGTGGGGGCTTCACGATGATTCATTGTTTGATATCGTATATGACAGGTTTGTTGAACTGTCAAAAAGCAAAGAAAACTTTGCCCTTTTTACCTTGACTCTGGATACCCATCATCCCAACGGGCACCCTACGCAAAGTTGCGAAAACATCAAATACAAAGACGGCTCCATTGAAATCTTGAATGCCGTGGCATGTGCTGACCATTTGATTTCAGATTTTATCAGGAAAGTTCAAGCGTCGGAATATGGAAAAAATACCGTTATCGTATTAACCTCGGATCACCTGGCAATGAGAACCGGTGCTACATCCATATTGAGAAAAGGGAACCGGAAAGACCTCTTTATGATCATTGATCCCGGAAACGAAAAACCAAGGGCTATTGCAAAAGAGGGAAGTATGGTGGATGTCGCAGCAACGGTGCTTTACTCATTGGGTTATGATACGCCATTGGGGCTGGGCCGCAATCTACAGGGGGATTCGGAATCCTTGATAGCCGGGCTTGAAAACTATGAATCCAAATTAAACCAATGGAAACCGATAATTGAAAAGTTTTGGAATAATCCAAAGATAGGCGGTTCCTTTTTAGTTGATGAGGGTGCGGAAACAATAGAGATAAACGGTACTTTGTACAATTATCCGGTTTTGATCGAGGTAAAAGATAATCTGGAAATAAAACCCTATTTTGAATTTTATGAACTTCATAATAAATTATCGTCACGTATTTTAAAATTCAATGCTTCCACACCATTTATATGGGTTGATAAATGCAGTAAAATCAGCTATTGGGATGAAAGCCTGAAAGACCGGAAAGGGTATTGCGTGGCCTGGGGGCAACTCGGCTCCGACGTCATGGTTAAACATATAAATGGTTCAATGCTGCTTAGTACCAAAATTTTAAGGGAACGTATAAATAACGCCGATTCTCAGGAAAATCTTGCAAACAGGTTGAATCAATTAAAGAGCTTTGTCTATAAAAACAGATATCAAGACGGGTGGTCAAAGGGGAAGAATGCCGGTGTTGAGATAACGTGCCTGCAAGAAGAGCGGGTTCAACTTCAATATTGGACCCATAACCCTAAGAAAGATCGGTACCGGGTTGAAATTGTATTGGATGGCCATATCCTGGAATCAAGTGATATTGAACCATTTGTAAGAAATAGAAAAGAGTTTGATCTGAAAGCGGGGCGGCATGAGATCACCTTGCACATAGAGGATGTCTTTAATCCATATTTGCTTAAAGAAAGTGTGGATAACAGAAACCTGGGGGTGTCGTTTGTCATAGACAGGCTTTGATTCGCAATGGCAGTAAAACCAAAAAGATCATGTGGGCCTCTTTGGAATCCCAGGAGCCGGGGTGCAGCCTTTTGTCCCGGAGAGATTCTCGCTGTAAATCTCTCCGGGGCAAAACAGAAAATGGCGCATGGATCTATTCAGGAGTCGGGATTTAATATTCTTCGTTAATCAGCTGCCTCTTTTCCGCATCACTAAGATTTGCACGAAAACTTCCATACACATAATTTTTTTCCGGACGGAAAACACCCTGTGGGCGATTGCACTTTTCCCGGATTTTCAGGATATCGTGGGGCATAAGGTTTTTATGCTCCTCCACGAAAAGACGGACGCTCTCGGAGGGGCTCAAGCCTGTGCGAAAACCGTTCCTTCCTTTTATCTCCGGATTTTTGAAGTGGGATGCCCGTGCCTGGGATTTTGCCCTGCTTTCCACTTCATACCAGCTTAAATCCGGTTGTTCTTCAAGTAGCAGGACTATTTTTTCCTTATGGGTCAAACTGTCTCTGACCGACTGATTCAGATAGTGCTGGGCAAATGCATTGACACCTGTAAGAACCGTGACGGCGATGCAAAAAATAACAATTACCAGAGACCGTCTGCCTGTCGTCGATTTTTCTTTCTTATCTGTAAGCATGTTATTTCTTCCTTTCAAAATAGTGAGAACGTTTTTTACGCATTTGACTGCAATTTGAAATTTTCCATGAAAACACCGGTAAACTGAATTCATCCATTGCCACCTCCCTTTTTTTTGAACCATTTGGGATTAGATGTAATGGAGAAACGGATAAAGATCACCATCCAAAAGGATGGAGATATGGATGGAAATTTCAAATTGAGTTTCGCAATGTTAAAAATGCATTCTCAGGGGGCGCTGAAAAAACGGACACGCCGGCCATGCATTACCAATTGTTTTGTCTATTGGTAACAGGGTCAGGAGGCAATTATGGGCAGGGGAAGGGCGTCGGATTTTTTCAGCTGTTTCAAGGGCCTTGTCCATTCCCGTGTGGGAAAGGAGGATAATAAACTCCTCTCCTCCATATCTGGCTGCAAAATCATCGCTTCTCTGAAGGCTTTCCATGATTACATGGCCGATTCGTTCCAGGCAGTCGTCCCCGGCCTGATGACCGTAGTTGTCGTTGTAGCGCTTGAAAAAGTCCATATCGAAAAAAATCAGGGATATGGGCCAGGTGTGCCGGACCGCGCTGCGCCACTTCCTGTCAAAGGTACGGTCAAATGACAATGGTGAGAATCCCTGTGTCGTATTATTATCAAGCGCGGAAATAGGGCCTGAATAGAATAAGGCCCATCAAAAATCTGAACCTACGTTATTATTTTAAAGTGTTGTTTTGTTACAATAACATTGGTATGTTTTAGGTTTTTCTATTTTTGAATTATACTTTTTGTTAAAAGAGGGAATCTGTGAAACTTAAAATCAATGTCGCAGTTGTATTATTTTTATTAGGGTTTGCCTATACCGGGTTCGCAAATGGTTTTCCAACAGTGCGACGGGATGCCCGGACGGACCATATCGTTCTCACCGGCCTTTCCCCGGATACCACTGTTTCGGCAGGCTCAACTGTCCAGATCTATGGCAGCAGCGGAACAAATCGGATCATTATTGAAAGCGGCGCTGAAGCACAATTTATCAATGCCCCAGGAAATAATGCCGTAACAATCCAGTCCGACTCAAGCCTGTTTCAGGTATCACATTCCGGTGCCGCCGTTATATTTGAAGGATCAGACGGTACCGTTCTGGAAATACCTGCAACCACCATGTCCCAATCCATTGTTTTCAACGATAAAACAGATTTGCTGGTCATTGATTCAAACCGTATTATGCTGGGAGATCAAATGATCGATGACTGGGGTAAAGATACGGCTACATTGAATTATAATGAAGACGGCAGCAGCGTACGGATCTTTTCTGATGACAGTATTGCCGGTTTTCAGAAAGTTCAGGATAAACTTAATGAACTGATAATCAGCAATGATAAGGCCGAATTCAACACTGAATTCGACCGGTATACAGATGAACTTTTAACTGGCAATGCCACAGCGGATACTATCCCGTCCTATGCACCCCGAGGTGAACGCAAAAGTCTGGTTGTGGATGTAAACGCCGGGAGCATTGATTATTCCGGATATGTTCTTCCCGGTGATTTGGATTTGGATTCGAAAGTTTCTTTTGCCGACCTCGATGCATTGAAAGAAGCTATGTTTATAGGCGATTCTTCCCCTGAATATGATTTGAATTCCGATTCCAAGGTTGATCTGAAGGATATGATATTTTTGGTTGCCAGAATCGGCACTGAAATTGTTCGTTTCGATTTTTATTCCACATTGGGAATAAAATTGGAAATTCCTTCCCGGGATGTTTCGGAAGCCCCTGTATTTGATTATAGCGGCGGACAGACACAGGTTATGGTTGTGCCAAAGGATATCAATAATGCCAGCGGGTTTGAGTCCGGTTTGAGTGACATTGATGATGTGTGGTACAAGAAAACAGGTTGGGTCCATGAAGACTCTGAAATCAGAAAAAACGCTAAACGTGTCAGTAAAAGCAGTCTTTTAAAAGCTACGCTGGATAAGGTGGTGGATGAAGAGTATGTTAATTCCAATCCGTATCTTACGGGATGGAGCCTGAGCGTAAAGTATGTTGAACTTGGCAGCTTTGCGGAGTTGGACGATTCAGGGCTTGAGGGAGCGGAATTTTTCCTTGATCAGTATAAAGATAAAATTGTTACCCACTTTAATAGAACGGACATGGGGTCGCCTTTAAAACGATATCTTGATAAAATCAAATATGTGCTGCAGATTGGATTAAGGACCGACTATACGGCAGTAATTACCGACAACGTTCAAATACAAAATTCATACACCCTCGATGGGGAACGTATTTATGTAAATCAGATTCTTCACGCAGCATCCGTCATTTTCATGTCCAGTGAGGATAAACACCTGTCCGGCAGGGTCCAAAGAGAAAATGCCGATATTGATGGTAAAATCAAACTCCATAGAATCGGACCCGATCCGGAAGAAAAAGATTATGAAAAAAATGTGAGTGATGGTCGTTTTGATTTTGATGCTCTTCCTTTTGGAGAATACGAGGTAGACATTGAAGATGCATGTGAATGTTCTTCCGCACTTGGGAACAACCTTGTTTTTACGGAAGAAACAGAGGTGGAATTTAATCTTGAGTCCGGGACTGCTGATGTCAGACTAAAGATTATAGATAAAAACCAAGAGCCTATATCTGATAAACATGTTGAAATAAGACCCTTGGATTGCGTTTCGGAAGACACTCCGCATAATGACACATCCGACCGGGACGGGATTGTGGATTTTGAAAATATCGCCACGGGGAAATACGATGTATATGTCGACGGCAAGAAAATAACGACCCTTCCTTTTTGTTCCGATTATAATGGCTCTGTTGTTGTCGATGAGGTCAAGCTGTGGAATTTTCATGTGTCATACAGTGGTTGCTATGGAGCCGGGGAAATGACAGTAAAAAAGTTTCTTATCGATATGGATAATAGTACCGGTGGCTTTTACGCATTTGTGGGTAATGATTACGGGACCTATCCTGAAGGGACGTCCATTAGTTTTTCGGGTGCGTTAACCTATGATGACGCTCTCTCTCCATTAACAATTCATGATTCTTTTATTTCTTCGGGTAAAAAAGTCGTTGAATTTTCAGCTATAATTATTATTGATGCGGGAAAGCCCCTTCCCATGCAGGTCGGTTCCATGGATTGGGCCATGAATACCCATAGCGGTGGGTTATTACCGGATGGTGCTGAGGAAAAATTCAGAAATGGAGAAAGAGTCCGGTGGACAAGTTCCGATCCTGCCGGTGCTCCGATTTGTACATTTACCTTTGAGCCGTATACGGAGAACTGATATTTTTTAACGGAATTGATCATATTATCGAGTACCGTCAAGTTTTTTATATTTTCCTTTACAAAAAAGGATTTCCTTTTTATAGGATTCAAGGACATGGCGATTTTCATTCTCATTCATATAGGAAAAGGATGCTCGCATTATGCTCTTTCATGACAGATCCAATTGCGGCCGGCTGGGTCCGGCAGACGTCGGTAAAACCGTTCACCTTGCAGGCTGGGTCGATGCGCTTCGGGACCACGGGGAAGTGCTTTTCATCCATCTCCGGGACCGCAGCGGCATTGTTCAACTGGTCTTCTCCCCGGAATTCAGCCCCGAAGCGGTCTGCCGGAGATCAACATCCCTTCGCGGCGAATACTGCATCAAAGCCACCGGCCGGATAGTCCAACGGGCCAGGGGCACGGAAAATCCAAACATCGAGACCGGAGACATCGAGATCATTGTCTCGGACATGGCCATCCTCAGCCGGTCCGGCACCCTTCCGTTCACCATCTCTGAAAAAGCCATGGTGGGCAGCGAAATCGCAAGCCGCGAACCGGTGTCCGAAGACCTGAGGCTCCAGTACCGCTACCTGGACCTGAGACGGCCGGGCATGCAGCAGTTCCTCATCAAACGCCACAAAATCAACGCCTGTGTACGCAACTTCCTGGACCGGAAGGAGTTCATCGAAGTTGAAACCCCCATCCTGACCAAAAGCACCCCGGAAGGCGCAAGGGACTATCTGGTCCCAAGCCGGGTCAACCCGCAGCATTTCTATGCGCTGCCCCAGTCCCCCCAGCTCTTCAAGCAGCTCCTCATGGTGGCGGGGTTTGAACGGTATTACCAGATCACCCGGTGCTTCAGGGACGAGGATCTTCGTTCCAACCGCCAGCCCGAGTTCACCCAGCTCGACCTGGAAGCCTCGTTCATTGATGAAGCGTTTATCTTTGACACCATCGAAGAGTTGCTCTGCCAAATGTTTGAGATCGGCGGCACAACCCTTCCAAGGCCCTTTCCCCGCATTACCTGGCAGGAAGCCATGGACAAGACCGGTTCCGACCGGCCGGATCTCCGGTTTGAGATGCACTTTACGGAGGCAACGGACATCTTCAGGGATACCGGTTACAGCATATTCAGGCAGATCCTCCAGCGGGGAGGGGTGATCAAGGGCATCAATGTGAAACACGCCTCGGAGAGCCTCAGCAAAAACGTTCTCCAGAACGAATACGCCAAACAGATCGTTCCCTCCTTTGGCGCAAAGGGCATGACCTGGATGCGGGTGACCGGCGGCACCCTTGATTCCAACATCGTCCAGTTCTTCAGCCCCGGGGAGCAGCAGGCCATCATCCAAAGGTTCAAGGCCCGGGACGGGGACGTGATCCTCATCATTGCCGATCCTTCCCTTGAGGTGGTCAATACCGCCCTTGGCCGACTCCGCCTCCATGTGGCCGACCGGCTCGAGATGATCCCTGACAGTTTCGCACCGGTCTGGGTCACCGACTTTCCCCTGTTCGAACCCACGGAAGAGGGGGTGACCTCCAGCCACCACCCGTTTACCGCACCGGACCGGACCGATTTCGATCCCACCGACACGGAAGATCTTCTCTCACTCCTTTCCCGCTCCTATGATATCGTTGTCAACGGTGAGGAGCTCGGCGGCGGCAGTATCCGCATCCACGACCCCGCAACCCAGCAAAAGGTGTTCCAGGCCCTGGGCCTCTCACCGGAGGAGGCAGAGGAGAAGTTCGGCTTTTTCCTCCAGGCCCTTGAGTTTGGTCCGCCCCCCCACGGCGGCCTTGCCCTTGGCATGGACCGGGTGGTGGCCATGATCCTGAAAACCCCCTCCATCCGCGAGGTCACAGCCTTTCCCAAGAACCGGAGCGCCTTCTGCCCCCTTACCCAGGCACCTTCCCAGGTGGCCCATGAGCAGCTCAGCGAGCTTGGCCTGCTGGACCTTGGCAAGGCCGAGGCCCTGCCAGGTACAAACCTGGAGCAGGAGATCATCGACCATATCTCCTGGGTTTCCAGGATCGGCTTTGACGAGGATGAACGCCCCATGATCGACACCGCCCTCCAGGACGCGGTTAAACTGGCGGAACAGGTCTCCGGCAAAGCCGGTGAATACGAGCCGGCCATCTCGGTCTCCCATAGCCGGAACCGGAACCGGTTCAGGCAGGGCAGGGCGGCCATAAGGTCGTCATTTGTCCAATCTGGAGAACTGTTCAAAAACGCTCCTTCGGTAAAAGGGGACTACTTCAAGGTCGCAAGCATCCTTGAGTAACCGGGAAACACGAAAGGATTTTCAATGGAATCAGAAATCTTTACCTATGTAGACGACTCTCCCCAGCCCCATGTGGACGGTGCCATGGCCGGCACCGCCGTGGCCGTTGACGCCAACATATCCGTTGCCGGCTGGCCCACCGCTGCCGACTCCCCGGCCCTCGAGAACTATGTGGCCCTGGAGGACGCCAGCCTGATCCGGCGTCTCCGGGACGCCGGCGCCACCCTCAAAGGCAGAACCGCCATGGGGGAACTCGGCCTGGGCCCCGGCAAGGACACTTACCTTCAAGCCCTGGATAAGGGACTCTCCCAGGTAATCCTAAAGACAGACACCACCGGGGAAGCTCGCCTGGCTGCCGCTGCCTCCGGCGCAACCGCCGGCTGTTTCGGGTTTAAACCCAGCTACGGCCTCATCTCCCGCGCAGGCATGATCGGCCTTGTTCCGTCCATGGAGAGCTGCGGCATCCTTTCCAACTCCCTTGCGACCATCTCCATCACCGCCCAGGCCATGGCAGGCCTTGACGAGAAAGATCCCACCATGGACCCGTCCGTAACGGAGCAGGTGATGTATGAGTTCAACCATCCCCAGGAGTTCCGGGATACCCCCATCACCCTGGGCGTGATCAAGGAAATGCCCCGGGATGACGGGTTTGAACAGCTCCTGAACAAACTTGGCAATAAGGATCTTAAGATCCTGGAGGTTTCCGTCAAAGACTTCCTCCTTGCACCAACCGTTCACAACGTGATCGGATCAGTCGAGGCATCCTCCAGTGCCGGCAGGTTCGACAGTGTCCGCTACGGCCACAGGACATCCGCCCCGGCAAAAAACTGGAACGACATGTACATCAAATCCCGGGGCGAATCCTTTGGCCCCCTGGTCAAAGCCTACCTGTTCCAGGGCGGATATTTCCAGTACCATAACTACGAAGCCTTCCTGGATGCCTGCCGCACCAGGGCCCGGATCATCAAATACGTTGAAAAAGCCTTTGAGACCGTGGACCTGATCCTTCTGCCCGTGTCCGTAAACCCTGCAACCACAACGGCCAGGCCCGCAGCCACGGTTTCCGATCTCTATGATGCCTTTTCATTGACCGTTCTTGCCAACCTCACCGGCAACCCGGCGATCATCATCCCAGGCAGTCCCGCCCTGCAGCTCATGGGCAAGCGGTTTGGCGATGCACGATTGCTTTCCCTTGCAGCCCGGGTATCCGACATCCATACAGGAGAGATCTAACCATGAAATATGAAGCGGTAATCGGTCTTGAAATCCACATACAGCTCAACTCAGCCACCAAGATGTTCTGCGACTGCGCCAACAGTCCGGGCGATGATCCGAACACCAATGTCTGCCCCGTCTGCCTCTGGATGCCCGGCGCCCTGCCGGTCCTGAGCGAGAAAGTCCTTGAAAAGGCAACCCTTGCCTGCCTCTCGCTAAATTGCGAGATCCAGGAACAAAGCGCCTTTGACCAGAAGGTCTACTACTACCCCGACCTTCCCAAGGGGTTCCAGCTCTCCCAGGCCCACAAGCCTCTTGCCAGGGGAGGCTGGCTGGAGATCCAGGATAAACAGGGGAACCCCAAAAAACTAAGGCTCCACCATGTTCACATGGAAGAGGATGTGGCAAAGCTTGTCCATGAAACCGACGGCAGGGTTCCAGTCAGCCTTGTGGATTTCAACCGGGCGGGCACCCCCCTCATCGAAGTGGTAACGGAACCCGAGTTCGGAAGCCCCCATGACGCCATGGAATTCCTCAAGGCCGTCAGGAACCAGGTCCGGTACACGGGCAGCGCCGAGTGCAGCATGGAATCCGGCACCATGCGCTGCGACGCCAACATCTCCATCCGCCCCCCAGGCACGGACCAGCTCAACACCAAGGTGGAGGTCAAGAACATGAACTCCATCCATCATGTGGGGGACGCCATCGCCTATGAGATCAAGCGCCAGATCGATTCCCTCAACAACAACGAACCCATCGTGCTCCACACCCGGCTCTGGGATCCTGAAAAGCGTGTCACCACGGCCATGCGCGCCAAGTTCGAAGGCCCCTGCATTCCCGATCCCTCCGTTCCCTTGATCAATCTCACCGAACCCTGGCTCGAAAAGATGAAATCCCTGTTGCCGGAGATGCCCGGCCAGAAGGTCAACCGGTTTGTCCGGGACTATTCATTGATCCACGACGAAGCCGTGCTCATGGCTTCGGACCGGGGACTCTCCGAGTTTTTTGAAGCCGTTGTCAACCTTGGCGCACCCGCCCGCATGGCGGCAGGCTGGACCGCCACCCAGCTTCTGCCCTCACTGAAGGCCCATGACCGGACCCTGGCGGATTCCGCCATCACGCCCCAGCGGTTTGCAGGCCTGATCCGGATGCTCGAAAAGAACGAGATCAACTCAAACTCAGCCAAATCCGTGCTGGAAAAACTTTTTGACACCAACGGAACTGCGGAAGAGATTGTCGAGAAATTCGGGTTCAAACAGGTTTCCGACACGGCGGAACTTGCAAAAATAGTCGACAAGATCCTTGCGGACAATGTCTCCGCGGTGGAAAATTACAAAAACGGAAACAAGAAATCCATCGGGTTCCTTGTGGGCCAGGCCATGAAAGCCTCCAAGGGAAAGGCCAATCCCAAACTCATCCAGGAAATCCTCAAGGAGCAACTGGCGTGAAAAGAGTGTAGGACAATATTTTTTATGTAGAAGATTTTTTTGTTTAACTACTTGTAGTAGTGGCTTTGTTTGCTTTTACGACTGATTAGGTCGGTCTGTATTGCAATTGTGTTTGTAATAGGGTTGGGGGTGGGGTTCAAGGAGGGATGTTTGCAATGAAAAACAATACAGTGCTCGAAAATAGCTTGGCTGATGTTTACCAGCGTGAGATAGAAAACCATATAGCTGAAGCTTATCATACAGATGCATTAGAAAAACTCCGAGATTTTGCACGGGATTTTTCACCAAGTCATAAGAACGAAGTTTTAGCTATTTATTCAAGATATGCAACCTATAAAAAACAAAAACGAACCGGTCTTAATCCCGAAGAGTCTCTTTCTAAAATTGTTGATGATTTGTTAGCAATTACTGATGTAATTCGAAAAGCAGCGACAGTCAGGGAACAGACAAAAATTGGTGAAGAAACAACATTTAATCAGGTCGCCGAAGAACAAGTTGAGAAAGTTAAGCAACTTAAAGAAGATTATCAGGACGGAGGATCGATATATTCTAAATATAGTTTGGATGACGTACGTCAATTATACCTGGATCACTGGAAAGCTACCATTAAAGATCAGCAGAAAATAACCGTGGCAATTGCTTCAGAAATCTCCGCAAGTTACAAAACTGAAATAGATTCTTTCAAGCTTGAACCAATTAGTTTTAAATTGCAGTCTAGTGAAATTACAGGTGTTGTAGGTATGAATGCCAGCGGTAAGACTACTTTGCTCAAATTGTTGCTCGGTAAAATTAAATGTGATCAAGGATCATTGAGTTACCCTGCACTTTCAAATGAAAACGAGGATTGGATTAGAATTAAATCTCAAATTGGTTACGTTGCCCAATTGCCTGAACGTTGGTCAGGGCGCCTGATTAACAATCTTCGTCATACGGCGGCAGCCTACGGTATAACTGGAAAAGATAATACTAAATTGGTTGAAGAATACGTTGCTCGCTATGATTTGCGCGGATTTGAGAATTCTACCTGGGGTGAAATTTCCGGGGGCTACAAAATTCGATTTGAACTCGTACGCGCACTTCTCTCAAGACCGAAATTGCTTGTCCTTGATGAACCTTTGGCCTATCTTGATATCGTCGCTCAACAAACGTTTCTTAGAGATTTGAAGTCAATAGCATATTCGCTTGAAAATCCAATCCCTGTAATCGTTACAAGCCAACATTTACATGAAATTGAGAGTATTGCGGATCAAATGATCGTCATCGATGATGGAAAATGTTTATATTCAGGTAGCGTTAATGGTTTGCCGGAATTCAAAGAATCTTGGATATTCGAGATTTCAATTAATGGAGAGAAGAAAAATATTATATCGAAATTACGGCCTATCGGGATGACCGATGTTGAAGTGTTAATTTCAAGTTACATTGTCTTTTTCTCAAAAGAAAGCGACCGCTCAAAAATTGTTCAAAGTCTATTTGAGGAATTTGGGAATGAATTGGTTTTTTTTAGGGATGTTAGTAAATCAACACGAAGTTTGTTCAGAAATAGGCGAGATGATTTAGGTTAATATGTATCAGGAGAATTAAATGCTTTTACAAGATGTTTATAATAAACATGTCGAATATGCTACTATGAATTGGCCATGGTACTGGCAACATCGTATTGATATTGCTATCCTCGGTGGAATGGTTATCTCTCTCTTTGGACTGCTCATGATCTTTACTCTTTCTTCAGGGGGCTTAAGTTTATCAGGGTTTAAGCAAACTTCAATAAATGATGTTCGCGTATTACAGGGTTTATATAAAGATAAGAATAGTCTTCCTCAATTCAGGGATGCGTTGGAGGGACTCATTGAAACGATACCATCTTATTCAGATAGAAGGGCCACTGAAGAAATAGCTTTAAGACTGTTCCCCAATCGGGATGAAAGGAACACTACAAGAATATACCCAGATGAAGATTGCAACGAAGAATGTAAATTGAAATTGATTGATGATTTTGCCACCCTCCTATGCAATGGACGAATTCAAAATTATATAGTGGAAATATTCTCATTACAGATTTTAACATCCTATTTGGTTCTAATTTATTGGTTTTACAGCATTGGCGGATCTATGCCTTTACAAGAAGCTCCTAAAACGCGGAATCACCCTCAGATCGTCGTTTTAATTTTTGGATTGTTAATTCTTATCTCTCTTTCGTTTGTTACTTCAAGCTTTTTATATGCATATTTGTTTAATGTAAATGTTGTGGAAGCTTTTGAAAAGATTGAACATCTGAAAAATGGGGGAGTTTTTGTTGTTACATTCCATTTCTCGTGTTTTGCGGTCGCTTTTCTTAAATTGTCAAAATCATACGGCTTTGTGAGTACTGTTACTACGACCGGACTTGTTTTGTTAATAGGGATAATATATGCTGTTATAATAACAATATTTTTTAAAGAACCCAAGCTTTCCTTCATGATATACTATGCGCCTGGTGTTTTATTTATAATGACTGTTGTCTCCGTGTGGATTGCGCCTAAAATTTCTAAAAGAACTGTAAAACCTCTAATGTTAACTTATGCAATTTATTATTCAGTGATAGGACCTTTAATGAGTCTGGAGTTTTTACCATTGAAAACTCTTTATTACAGTATTAGATTCGATATATTGTTTGGCTCAATAGAAGAACTTAATATAAAAATTATGTTTTCAATTTCAACGTCTATCCTATTAATGAGTTTCGTTGCGAAAATGATTAATAGACTTAACCATTTACCGAAATGATTGGATCCGTTATGCAAAAAGATAACTTTCAAAATTTTCGTAACCTTGTATCACAGGATGCTGTCGAAGATGCACTTGAACAAATGTTCAGTTTGCTGACAGGTCAGATGAATACACCGTTTGGGGAAACTAATAAGTTTAAGGAGTGTAAAAGGGAAGTATTAGGGCTGCTTGCACGAATTCGGCATTTAGCAAAACAGAATCGCTTAGGTATCTTGACATCAGAAGACGCTAATAGACAAACTATTATCGTTGCGAATAATACCCTTGAGTTAATTGATTTATTAGAATCTGCAATGGATTCATACCCGTCAATATATCCTGTTAGTTCAATCCCGCCAGAAACAGTTTCGAATCAACCATCTGCCTATGTGGATAAGCCTTCTGCACTTGAGAAAATATGGGGCAGGAATACTTTAAAAAGTCTTTCATGGATTCACGAAGGTTTAAAATGCTCAAAGGCTGTCTGTCGTATAGTCGCACCCAATGGGCTGGGAACAGGGTTTTTGTTGGCCAATGGAATATTGATGACTAACAATCATGTCTTATCCTTACCTGATGATTTAAAGAATACTATGGTGGAGTTTAACTACGAAGAAGGAAGCGATGGATGTCTACTACCCGTTTGTAGGTATAAATTAGATTCAGGTTACTTTTACACGGATAAATTTCTGGATTGTACATTTGTTAGAGCTGTTTCGAATGATGATGAGACACCAATTGAAAAATGGGGCGGATTACGATTGTCTAAAACTAAGAATATCGATATTGGGGATCATGTCATCATAATTCAACATCCAAATGGAGGTGTTAAACAAATAGGTTTGACCGCAAATGAGGTGGTAAATATATATAAACACAATTTGCAATATATGACGGATACTATGCCAGGGTCATCAGGTTCACCTGTATTTAATGATAATTGGGAAGTTATTGCTATACACCACGCAGGAGGTTGCCTGAATAAGAACAAAATGGGTGAAAAAATTTACGCGAATCAAGGAATTTTGATAAATGAAATTCAAAATAGCAGTGAATTAGGAACGGCATTAAAAGAAGCTGATGAATTCGCGAAGAATTGAATGAAGTAACTGTTTACAATTTTTGATTGACAGTGATCAAAAGTGTTTTACTCGTACTGGGTCGGAAATACAATATTGGGAGAAGTTTATATGGCGATAAAAGCATATGTGACAACGAGTGATACTGATGAAATAGATAATCTTATCATTGAAGACCAAGAAGTCTTAGAAACACTTGTTCCTAAAGAAAACGAAATTGCTGTTCAAATGCAAGAACTTTTTTCGGCTGTCAGCGAGTCCATATCTGAAAGTCTTGTAACCGAAAGTCAATTGACGATAGAGGTTTCTGGTGCAATTAAATTAAAGGCAACAGGCGGGGCTAAATTTTTAGTTTTTAATTTAAGCGGTGGCACTTCAAACGAAAATGCTATGAAGGTGACTCTTTCAACAACTTTGAAACCCAAATAAAGATATTCAATTTGCTTTATCGAATAAGGTCAGTAAATTTAGAAGATGGTAAAGGCTGAAGTGGAAAATGTTACGGTCAAGTCGCCTATTTTCCTGTTAAACTAAATTTGTCGGTATCCCTGGCGTAATGAACCACACGTTGGAACAGAATATACAAAGGATCGTTCCTCAACTCGGCATTGGAGGTATATGTATTTGAGGTGTTTTATCAAAATATTTATTTTTTCGATAATTATAATGCTGACCGGATATGAATATTCCTCTGCAGGCTATTTTTCAGACAGATACGATGACGCACTAGATATATTTTCTATTCAATTGGGCTATGGCTTCGGAGCCAAGGGGCGAATAGGACCTCTCCAGACGGGACTTTTAATGGATGTTGGATTGGGAGGACTCAGGGGCGGCGATTTTTTAGGTGTTAAAGATTTCTGGCCAAGAGGCTATGACACGCCTGCCAAAGTGGATCTTGTCGGGGTGATAGTCGGCGTGGAAGGATTTGGAGGTTCCCTCAAGTCCAATAGGCGAGGTAAAAGTTTCTCGGCAAACCAGATAGGCCCGATTTCTTATACTGTCAATCCACATGCAGTACCTGAATGGAAAGAAAGAGCAAAAGACATGCAACGGGCCGACAATCCATGGCCATATTATTCTCAAATAGATTTGGCGGCAGGCGTTTTTATTAATATGAGATTAGGTTTTAATCCGGGAGAATTGTTGGATTTCATTATGGGATGGACAACGTTTGCTTGCTATAATGATGATTTGAGTAAAAAAATGATAAAAATGAAAAAAGAAGAAAATGACTAATCCATGGATTCAGATTCCCGCCAGCGATTATGAAGTCCATATGGCTTTGCCCGATGTCGCTCAACTCCAGGCATTGGGCTTGACTGGGATTAACGTTATGAATGAAGGCGGGATGTTGGAAACATAATAATTGGAATTAAGGAGGAATGGATGAATGTCTGTTTTTATGGAGTCGGAGGCGTAGGTGGTTACTATGCAACCCTGCTGACCAGGTATTTTAACGAAACCGGCCAGGGCAATACATACTTCATAGCAAGGGGTAAGCATAAAGATGCTATTTTAGAGAAGGGCTTGCTGCTGAAAAAAGACGGCGGAAAAGAAGAGATCCTGATTAAACCCTGTCATTGTTCCGATACCGTTGATGATTTGCCTGTTTTTGATATCGTGGTTGTGTCGGTTAAGGGGTACGATTTGGAGAGTGTTACCAGGGAAATCAGTAAAATTACCGATGAAAACTCTATAATCCTGCCGCTTTTAAACGGTGCTGATATTTATGAGCGAATGCGGCAGCATTTAAGGAAAGGGTATATTCTGCCAGCCTGTTTATATTTAGGCACCCATATAGAATCCCCCGGAGTTATTTTCCAGAAAGGCGGAAGCTGCCGGATATCCGTTGGAAAAGATCCATCCTATCCCGGGTTTTCTCCTGATAAACTGATTGGTCTTTTTAGAAAAGCTGACATTCTGATTGAATTGTTTGAAGACGTTAATATCGAAATATGGACAAAATATATTTTCATTGCATCTTTTGCGTTGGTAACAGCCACCTATGGCAAAACCATTGGCGAAGTGGCAAACGATGGGAAGCTTGGTATCCTTGTCAAAAATATCATGCAGGAAATCGCTGTGGTTGCAAAGGCGCTTAAAATAGGACTTCCATTGGATATTGTGGAAACATCCTTTTCAAAAGCCGGCCAGTTTCCTTTTGAAACAAAAACATCATTTCAAAGGGATGTTGAGACAAAAGGCAGGGAAAGCGAATGGGATTTGTTCGGGGGGACAGTGATACGATATGCTGAGAGATTTAATATTCCAGCGGATAACACAAAAGCAACCCTTGACAGGTTATTGCGGGATTTGTAACTGATTCCAGCAGCTTTAACAGGTTTATAATAACAACGGTTGGCAGGGCTTGGCTGACTCAACCGGCACAGGATTAAATTTATGGTTAAATTCATTCATACTGCGGACATACACCTCGACAGCCCGCTAAAAGGGCTCGAGGCCCATGAAGATGCGCCTGTCGAGGAGATTCGCGGGGCCACGAGGCGGGCGTTTGATAACCTGATTGATCTGGCCTTGGGGGAGGAGGTTGATTTTATCCTCATTGCCGGTGATCTGTATGATGGTGATTGGAAGGACTACAACACCGGCCTTTTTTTTGCCGCCCGGATGGGACGGCTGGCAAAGGCCGGGATCAAGGTTTTCATTGTTTCCGGTAATCACGATGCGGCGAGCCAGATCACCAGGGCCATGCCCTTGCCTGACAATGTGACTCTTTTTTCTCCCAGGAAACCCCAGTCTGTAAAGTTGGATGATCTAGGCGTCATCATCCATGGCCAGAGCTATTCCTTCCGGGCTGTGACGGAGAATCTTGCCTTGCAATATCCCCGGAACGATGCCGGTTATTTTAATATCGGCCTGCTCCATACCTCCCTGACCGGTCGTGAGGGGCATGAGGATTATGCGCCCTGTACCCTGGATGAGCTGAAGTCCAAGGGCTATGATTATTGGGGGTTGGGGCATGTCCACAGGCGGGAAATCGTTTCTGAAGATCCCTGGATTGTCTTTCCGGGTAATCTCCAGGGCCGCCATATCAAAGAGACCGGTGCCAAGGGGGCCACATTGGTGACTGTGGAGGAGGGGCGCATTGTCGGGGTTGAAGCCCGTGAACTTGATGTGCTGCGCTGGGCCGGCTGCCGGGTGGATCTGTCTGAATGCGAGACCGTTGACAGCGTATATGACGCGGTTCGCCAGGGGATTGAGCAAGAGCTTGACCGGGCAGGGGGTAAAACCTTGGCCCTGCGTCTGGTTCTGACCGGGAAATGCCCTGTCCATGCCCAGTTGCTTGACCGGACCGCCCGGTGGACCGAGGAGTTCCGGGGCATTGCCGTTGGATTTGGAGAGGTGTGGCTGGAGAAGGTGAAGTTCCAGACAAGCCGGAAGGTGGAGACCGGGGAGATCTTTGGCGGGGATACGCCCATTGCCGGTTTGCTGGAGTCCATTCAAGGGTTGGAACTGGACGGGGACAGACTCCTGGAATTGGTGCCGGAGCTGGCTTCTTTGAAGAGCAAATTACCGGCTGAGATCCATGGGGATGAGGCCTTTCTTGATCCGTCTGATAACTTGGCCTATCTGCGTTATGAAGTGCGGGAACTCTTGGTTGCCAAGCTTCTTCAACATGGAGGTGAGAGATGAAGTTGACGCGTTTTGATCTCAAGGCCTTTGGTCCTTTTACCGGCCGGACCCTGGAGTTCAACTCGGAGGAGCCCGGGCTTCATATTATCTTTGGCCGGAACGAGGCGGGGAAAAGCAGTTCCCTTCGGGCGCTCAAGGCGTTGTTGTACGGGTTCCCCCAACAGACGCCGGATAATTTTCTTCACAGCTATGATCAGCTGCTCGTGGGCGGGTGCCTTGAAAACAGCGCCGGGGAAGTGATTCGTTTCCAGCGCCGGAAAAAACGCATTGGCGATGTTGTTGACGAGGATGGCAATGCCCTTGATGCCGGGGTGTTATCCCCATTTCTTCTTGGCCTTGAACCGGAAATCTTTGAATCCCTCTACGGCATTGACCATGACACCCTGGTGCGGGGCGGTGAAGAAATCCTTGCCCAGAAGGGGGAGGTGGGCCAGGCCCTGTTTGCCGCGGGAGCCGGCATTTCTTCCTTGCGGGAGGTGATCGATCAGCTTGAAAAAGAGGCGGCGGACCTGTTCAAGCCGGCGGGACAGAAGCCTGAGATCAACAGGGCTGTCAAGCGGTTCAAGGAGCTGAAAAAAGAGGCCAGGTCGGCCAGCCTCTCGTTTAAGGAGTGGAAAGCGCATCAGCAAGCTTTGGAAGGTGCCGAGGCTGAGCGGACCGGTTTGGAAAAGGAGCGGGATCATAAGAACAGGGAGTTGCAGCGCCTGGAGCGATTGAAGCAGGCCGTTCCTGAGCTGGCCATTCTGAAATCCTGGCAGGAAAAGCTGGTGGCCCTGGGGGAGGTTGTTCTTTTGCCTGCTGATTTTGCTGAAAGATACCAGCAGGTCAGCCAGGAGATGCGGGGGGCGAATCAGCAACTCCAGGGAGACAGTGACCGTCTGGAAAAACTTGAAGCAAAACTCAAGGCGATCTCGTTCAATGGGGAGCTTCTGGATCAGGCAGGGCTGGTGGATGATTTCCATCAGCGCCTTGGTGAATACCGCAAGGGCCAGAAGGACAGACCGGAAAGAAATGGTATGCGGATCAGTCTCCGCAGGGAGGGGGCGGCCTTGCTGCAGCAGGTGCGGCCGGATTTAAGCCTGGAAGAGGTGGAGACCCTGCGGCCCGTGCTGGCCAAGAAAAGGAGTGTGCAGACATTGAGCTCCCAATATGAGGGGATTAACCGGCAGCTTGTGCTGGCACGGAAGCAGAGCCGGTCGGCAGAAGAGGAGCTCAAGGAGGTTGAGAAAGGGCTGGCTGCAATGCCGGAGCCCAGGGATGCCCAGGGCCTTGTCCGGGTGGTTAAGCTTGCTCAAAAGGCTGGAGATGTTGATCTCCAGCTGGAAAAGGGCAGGGGTGATGTTGAACTGAACCAAAAAGAGTGCCTTGTGGAGCTTATGCGGATTGGTCTCTGGACGGGGGGGCTGGCCGCACTCATGGAACTTCCTTTGCCCCTTGCTGAAACCGTGCAGCAGTTTGAAATCAGTTATGGCAAGATTGCCGATGAAAGGCGTGGGGTTGAAAAGGATCGTAAAAATGATGGGAAAGAGCTGAAGAAAGCTTTGGCTGAGATCAGGAAGGCGGAGTATGGGGGGGAGGTTCCTTCAGAGGGGGATCTGGTCCGGACCCGTGAAAAACGGGAGCAGGGGTGGCAGCTATTGCGGCAACAGTGGCTTGATCAGGAGGATGTGACCGAAGAAAGCCGGTTGTATGATGCAGAGCACCCGCTCCATGAGGCCTATGAGGGATATGTGCGACAGGCGGATCTTGTTGCCGACCGGCTGCGCAGGGAGGCGGACCGGGTGGCCAATGTTGCGGCGTTACGTACCCAGGTGGAGGTGTTGGAAGAGGCCCTGGCAGAGGGTGGGAAAGAAGCAGAGGCGTTTGATCTGCGAACACGGAAACTTGATGAAGCCTGGAGGGGCGTGTGGGAACCTGTTGGAATCAAGCCCCTGTCCCCAAAGGAGATGAGCGGCTGGCTGGCAGAGATGGATAAACTGCGTTTTAAGGTGGGTGGGATATTTAAAAAGGAGCAGGAAACAGGGCGGAATGCGAAGCAACGGAGGGAGCTTAAGCTGGCGGTGGAAAAAGAGCTTGCCGCCATGGGAGAGGAGGGACGGTTTGCCGGTGAAGCGCTTGGGCCGGTTCTGATCCAGGCGGAGAGTGTATTGGAGAGGATTGCCGCCCGGAACAGGGATTTTGAAAAATTAAAAGAGAGGCGGAAAAACGCGGAAAAGGCCTTTCATCAGGCAGGGGAAGATCTTGAAGTTGCCCTGGAGGCCCTGGCCAAGTGGCAGGAGGATTGGGGAAAGGCGCTCCTGGGGTTGGGGCTCAAGGACGAGGTCACAACGTTTGAAGCCCTGGACCTTATTGAGACCCTGCAGAGCTGCTTTGATAAGTTGAAAGAGGCCGATGATCTTAAAAAGCGCATTGCCGGCATTGACCGTGATGCAGCTCAGCTTGAAAAGGAGTTCAAGCCCCTGGTTGAGAAGGTGGCGCCTGATCTTTTGCCTCTTCCCCTGGACCAGGCGATCCTGCAATTGCGGACCCTGCTCAGCCAGGCACAGAAGGACGCCACCCTGCATGGTAAACTCTCTGAGGAGTTGGAAGCCTTGCAGCAAGAGGTTGCCGGGGCCGGGAAAACCTTGCAGAGGGCAAATGGGCTGATGGATGAGCTTCTTGGGATAGCCGGGTGTGAAAGGGCGGAATCGTTGCCGGCGGTGATCGGCAAGTCTGGGGAATATCAGCGGGTGCGGGAGAAAATCGCTGATACCGAGGCAACCCTGGCCAAGATCGGGGCCGGTGTTCCGATTAATGAGCTTGCCGGGCAGGCGGCGGAGATCGATGCCGATGGGCTGCCTGGCCGGATAGCGTCCCTGGAAAGGGAGATTGACGAAATCAATCCTGAGATCAATAGGATCTCCCAGGTGATCGGCGAGGAGAGCACCAGGCTTGCCGCCATGGATGGCAGTGCCAGGGCGGCTGAGATTGCCGAAAACATGGAGCAGGAACTGGCCGGCATGCGGCGGCTGGCAGAGCGGTATGCCCGGGTAAAGATCGCTTCCAGGATTTTGCAGCAGGAGATCGAACGATACCGGGAAGAGCACCAGGATCCGGTCTTGAAGATTGCCTCCGGGTATTTTAAGAATTTGACCCTGGGCTCCTTTGTTCGGCTGCGTACCGATGTGGATGATAAGGGGGAACCTGTTCTTGTGGGTGTCCGGCCCGACGGGGTGCGTTTGACCGTGGAAAAAATGAGTTCGGGAACCCGTGATCAGCTCTACCTGGCCCTCCGCCTGGCAACCCTGGAGTGGCGTCTTTCGACCTGCGAACCCATGCCCTTTATTGTGGATGATATTTTGATCAATTTTGATGATGAGCGATCCAGGGCAACCCTTGCGGTCCTGGGTGATTTGTCAAAGAAGAACCAGGTGATTCTTTTTACCCACCACAGGCAGATTGTGGAAGAGGCGAACCGTATTAAAGGGCTGGGCGTAATTCAAATCCATGAGCTGTGAGATGCCGGTTATGGATTACATTCCGGTTGCATGCTCCCGTTGAGCCGGTTCCGTAAAAAAAAGAGGTGAATTATGATTAAGCGTGTGATTCCAGTTTTAGGGTTTTATATTGTCAATCAGGACGAAATCGGGGTTATGCTCACCCTGGGTAAGTATTCAGGCAAAGCGAATCCCGGTTTGGGGTTTGCCATTCCAATTTTCCAGCAGGTAATCAAGACCCCGTCCAGTTTGCAGACAATTGATTTGCCTGATCAGCAAGTCGTCTTGAGCGGAAATATTTCCGTAACAATCTCCGGTAATTTGAATTTCAGGGTAGCAGATCCCCAAAAAGCTATTCTGGGCGTATCGAATTATTCTCGAAGTATCCAGCAACTCGCGTTGACTACGATATCCGATGTCCTGGGTACGAAGACCCTGGAAGAAGTTCGAACTAAGAAATCCATGATCGCCGATGAAATAGAGAGCGTAATAAATGAGTCTGCTGTCAGATGGGGCTTGAATGATATTGATATTCGCCTTACCGATGCCAGCATAGACGAAACCCTGTTGCGGGCTATGATGAGAGAAACCGAAGCAAAGAAAGAGGCCAGTGCTGTAAAAATCAAGGCGGAATCGGACAAAATGACAGCTGAGATGTTCGCGGAAGCAGCGGATATTCTTTCAGCTTCACCTGGGGCCATGACCCTGAGAATATTGCAGACACTGAATGATATCAGCAGTGACAAGTCAACCATCGTCGTTCCCATACCAATGGATTTGTTGTCAGGCAAGCAATTGGACAAGTTTGCAGATCCTCCCGTTCAGGATCAGAAGCAAGCCCCGGCCCTGTCGGACATCGCTATTCGTGAAAATAAGCTTTACTGTTTCTGTCCTGAATGCAGTCAACAATATGATGTTACGGATATCGCCGGGGCGGACAGGTATGATAAATTGCCCAATGTGCCGGGGCAGCAGATCGGTTGCAAAAAGTGTGGCGCGCTCTTTACATTGCCGACGGTCAGGAAACAGACAAATCTTGAATGATACCATCATCATACTTGCGGTTTTATCCCGGGTGCCTGAAATATCACTTTATAATTAATCAAAGGTAAACCCCCGGCTTTGCCGGGGAGACTCCCAAAGTTTGACATTTGCGGGAATATAAGAAAGTCTCCCAAACTGTGAACCGCTCAAAGATCACAGAAAAGGAGACTTTCAATGAACAACAATAGAAA
>JAAEMK010000581.1 GCA_024225635.1 Desulfobacteraceae bacterium
CGGAGTCTTTTTTTTTTCGCAAATTCTAAAGTACACCGAATGGAGTGCTGCTCACAGTATTTTTTAAAATATTCTCCTGCCCGTCAAAAAATCATTTTAATTTGCATGAAGTGTAAAGCGGGAAATGAAGGATGCCCAATAACGTAACGATTGTTGTGAATGTCGAACGGGCAACAACCCCATGCTGGCTTCTTACCCTCGTTTGTTCAAGGCCTTCTCTTTTTTTTATGAGATTAAATGGCCTTTCACAATTTTTACGGATGTCAATTGCCTTTTGGGCTGTATCATGAAAAGTCGGAATTGGTTGAAAATACCCATTATCAAAGGCAATAGTCCTGGATTTTTGACAAGTTGGTTCCAATATGCACTCTCCAGGGGCGGCATTACAGCCGAATTCATGCCCGCTTTGCGAGCATCCCATAATTCTCATTGGAATTTCACAAGAGTCATTGCATGTTACTCGAACTGGAAATTCTAAAACATTATCAGGAAGCTTTGCCTTTTCGGATGGAGGTGCGACGACATAAACGCCGGTCTCATCAAGTACAGACCCATCACTATCATGGTAGGCTTGATCCGCTGTGATTAGCTTCATATCGATGCCCATGGACTGGGCAAGTTTGATCAAAGGCTTCAAAAATAAACTGTCATGGTGATTCGCTGCTCCGACAAGAGAAACCAATGGGAAGGTGTGTCCTGTTGAGGGATTTATGGCTGTTAGAGTATGCATCCGGTAGCCGATAACATATTGCGATTTATCTCTTTTCTTTCGGCGCCTGCCGCAATCACAGTCAAAATCTGAATAAATCCGTATTTTTTTCTTTCCGACCGTGACTGTACACAGAGGGTAATTGATTTCTGAGGGAAGCTCGGTGGAATCAACCGCATGCACAACGGAATTCTCTAAACAGCCGGATTTATGCAGATAATGAAGAATATAGACAAGGATGTTCATCAAATTGGTAAAAGATAAACTGCTCCTGAAGTGGCTTAACTCGGTATGGTCAATTTGCCTCTTTGTGTTTAAAGGCAATCTCACAAATCTCCTATTCTGCTTTCTTTCTCTGCCAAAATACTCATCAGTACAGAATTTCCTGTAGCTGATTTCGGGGTATTTTAGAACTTTCAAAATTTCCATTCGAAACAGTTGATAGGGCTGGATCTGTCTGTGGGGAGCGGAATAACCTTTTGGGGCAATAAGGCTGTTGATAATTGCATCATCAAAAAGGTCTTCTATAAATTTCAGCTCTTGATCAACTATCTCAGGAAAGGATTGTCTTTTTTTGTCGAGCAAAAAAAGGTTGTCTTTGTAAAAATTGTCAATATATTGAGCCATTTCTATAAGCGTTTTAATCCCTTTTGATGGCATCTGATCATCAATCCCTGTAAGTTCCTCTATGGGGAGATTCACAGGCTGTGAATAATCATAATCCTTCATCACTTCATCGGTTACTTGGTTGAGCAATTCCTTTTTGGCTTTCTTCTTCAAGTTCTTCCAGTTGGGATGATTATATTTTAGTTGCTTTTTGACCTTTACCCTGATATTTTTTCTGTGCATATTACCTCTGTTTTTGTGTTTTGATTCGATGAGTGAGATCCTTGAATACAATACACTTAAACAGAGGTTTTTTCAATTCAAACCACTGAAAACAAAATATTATTATCGACGATCGCAGTGTCGATTTCAACACCCTTTATTAATAGAAAATCTTGGTGGAATAAAATCATCTCCCCTTCCAGGTTATCGTGTGAAGCTTCTCGATGGTAATTGCATCGAAAAAACACATCACAGGATCAAAGAATTGCGTGATTTGGCTGCAGGTCCTTTACCTGGAAAATCTCTCGTTGTGTATGATCCATGCTTGCGTCTCCCCATTGATGTTTTTCCATGCGAAGATGGGCACGCCCAAGAAAGATCTTTATTAAACCAGGTGCTGCTCACGATTGAAAAGAAGGATGCCTGGATAGCAGATCGAATTTTTTGTACCGTCGAGTTCACCTGCGGCATTGATTCAAAAGACGCTTTCTGTGTCATCCGTGAACACAAGAAATATCCATGGACCGCACGTGGAGAGGAAATACTTGCCGGGGAAACCGAAACGGGTACTGTTTATGAGCAAGCCATATCCGTTACCGATCTCAAGGGGAATGATCATAAATTCAGGCGTATCCGTATACAGCTGAAAGGAGAGACTCGAGATGGAGACAAAGAGATTTGCTTGATTTCAAACCTCCCCTCAGAAGATGTCACAGCAGAGAAAATTGCCGAAGTGTACAAAGGCCGCTGGACGATTGAGACCGCTTTTCAGTATCTTACCGATTATTTAGAATCAGAGATAAACACCTTGGGATATCCCAAAGCCGCTCTTTTCGGCTTCTGCGTCGCTCTCGTTTCTTAGATGGTACTTTCGGTTATCACCGCTGCGCTTGCCAGCGTTCATGGGAAAGAGACCGTCGACAAGGAAGTGTCCGGATATTATGTTGCTGATGAAATTTCCGGGACTTACCGTGGAATGATGATCGCATTGCCAGAAGAAGAATGGACTATTTTCAGGCAGATGGCGTTGCTTGAATATATTGCACGGCTAAAAGATTGTGCTGGCAAAGTCAAGCTGTCGAAATTCCAGAAGCACCATAGAGGGCCTAAGAAGCCCGCGCCAAAGCGTAACAAGGATAAAAAAACACCTCATGTTTCAACGGCTAGAATATTAGCCAAGAGGAAAAAGAAGTAGTATTACCTTGAAAGGGCTGCATCACTTATGTTAATGATCTCTTCCGAATCAAGGAACAAAGAGAGAGAGTGAGTTCGCCAAAGGGCTCACTCACTCTCTCCATATCTAATCATTTGAAAAGATACCAGCTTGATTTGTAACTATTCAGCACGTTGAATTCACCCTGTTTTAACCAGGTAGTTTTCTTCATGTCCTTCATGGTGAGATTACTCTTTTTTCCTGAAGAACATTTTAAGTTTTTCCGCTGCCTCGTACTCCACGGGGATGATCAGGAGTGCGAGGATCGTGGCGCTGGCCATGCCCGTGACAAAGGCCGTGGCCATGGGCGACCATTCCAGGGACTTGTGGGGAATCCCGATAGCCATGGGAAGAAGCCCCAGAATGGTGGTGACGGTGGTGATCAGCACCGGCCGCATCCTGGTGCTGCACGCCTCGATAACCGCGTCCCTCAGCGCTTTGTCCTTTTTCCGGCACTTGTTCATGAAGTCGACAAGAAGAAGGGAATCGTTCACCGCCACCCCTGCAAGGCCCACCACGGCCAGGAAACTGCCCACCGTGAAGGTGGACCGGGTGACAAACATCCCGAACACCACGCCGATCACGGCAAACGTAACCGCGGAAACGACGATCAGGGGCTGAAGGTAGTCCTTGGACTGGGCTACGAGCACCAGGTAGATGCCGAAGACAGCGATAAAGAACGCCAATGTGAGGGACCGGTAGGCCCTGTTGGTGGTTTCGAACTCTCCCGCGAAAGCAAGGGTAACACCGGGGTAGCGGTCCCGGATGGTGCCGAAGAATTCCCTGACCAGGAACTGCACCCTGCCGGAGGTGAGATCCGAACCCGCCCGGATATTGGAAGAGATGGTCACTGCGGGTTTCCCGTTGTAGCGTGAAAGGGAGACCCGCTCCTCTCCGTACTCCATGGCAACCAGATCCCTGAGAAGCACCGGGGCGGAGCCGTGCTCTGTCACCGGCACGTCAAGAATGTCGGCGGGATCGTCAAGCCCCGTTTCCAGGGGATTGACATCGTCGTCCAGCCGGGCGAGGCGCACCATGAGGTCCACCTTCTCGTCCAGGGCCTGGAACTCGCCTGCGGGCTGACCGTGGAGGGCTCCGGCCACCAAGGCCGTCACCGCCCCCATGGTGAGGCCGTACTCGGAAACCTTTTCCGGGATGGGCCTGAACCTCACCACGCTCTGCATGGCGGGCCGGTCATCCTCCAGGCCGGCCAGGCCGCCGCACTCGGGGTTCGTTTTCAGATAATCCATGATCTCGTCGGCCACCCGGATCTCCTCCTCGAGCGCCTGCCCGAGAACCCTGATATTGACGGCCTTTCCGGCAGGCGGGCCGGTATTCTCCGGAAAGACCTTGTAAAACGGCCTGGATTCCGGAAACTTGCGGGTAAAATAGTCGTCCAGGGTTTTCCTCACATGATCCAGGTAGAGCATGAGGTCATCATTATTGTTACCGGGAAAAATCCGTTTTCCCATAGGCGGAAGCGTCACTACCACCTCGCCGTTATTGTGGGCCATCTCCACCCTGTAATCCTCGTCCTCGTAGGCCCCGGCGGTTCCGCAAGCGGATTCCACCTCCCCCTCACCCCAGGACATGATAAACCGGGAGAGGTCACGGATCACCGAGTCGGTTCTCTCGATGGAGGCTCCCGGAGGCAGGGAGACCACCACGTGATACCGGAAATAACTGCCTGGAATGAACTGCACCTTGATCAGGGGAACCACCCCGCTCACCGACAACCCGAGAATCACCAGGGCGGCGAAAAACAATACTGTGACCGAGGCCAGGGTAAAGAACTTGTGATCAAGGAGGAATTCAACCCCGGCCCTGTAAATCTTCCACAGGGGAGCGAAAACTCCGGTGGAGAGGTGTTGAAAGGGATCGTCATGGCTGATGGCGACAGGAACTGTTTTCGAACCCCACTCCAACAGGTGGAGGGGAAGAATAAAAAGCGCCTCCCCAAGGGAGGCGATAAGCGCAAAGCAGACCGTCTTGGGAATCACGGAAAAATAATCACCGGTGACTCCGGTCATGATCAGCATGGGAACAAATGCCAGCACCGTGGTGACGGCGGTGCAGATCACCGGCAGCATGACCTCCGACACCCCGTCAACAATCGCATCCCGAATCTGCTTCCCCATCTGCTGGTGACGGAAGACGTTCTCCATGATGATAACGGCATCGTCCACAATGATGCCGCAGACCAGCACAAAGGAAAAAAGGGCGATGGTGTTTATGGTAAGGCCCGTCACCTTGATGATGATAAGGGCGCACAGGAAGGAGAAGGGAATTCCCACCGCAGTGATCATGGCGTTCCTGAAACCCAGGGTGAGCCAGAGCACCAGGGTGATGAGGATCATTCCAAGGATCATGTTTTGCCCAAGGGTGGAAACGGCGTCGCTTATCTCCACGGTGGAATCGTGGGTGTAGACGATCCTTATACCGTCCTTCCCGTGGGCTGCGGCAAACCGGTCGGAGATCTCCTTCACCTTCTTAGCTATGGTGACGGAGTTTCCGGTATCCTCCTTGCGCACAAAGAGCCTCAGCGCCTCCCCGCCGTTGATGGAATTGATAATCTCCGGGTCCCTGCGGCCGAGCCCGGCGTAGACGGCAAGATCCCTCACCCTGATAAAGTTTCCATCGCCGTCCCGCCGCACCACCACGTCGAGCACCTGCTCCCTCTTATGGAACCTGCTCCCCGCATCCAGCATATGCGCCCGGTCCCCCATCCTGAACCGGCCGGTGGGCATCCTGATGTTGGCCGAACGTATGGCCTCCGCCGCCTGGTTGAAGGTGATCCCGTACTCCCTGAGCATCCCGGGATCCAGGGAGACATGGAATTCCTTGTCATCCTCCCCGACAATCTCGACCTCCTTGACACCGTGTATGGCGATGATCTCCGCCTTGAGCTCGTCGGCCAGGAGTTTCTTGCTGAACCGGGGGATGTCCCCCAGGATATTCACGCGGATCACAGAGAGCCAGAAGTGGGTGTCGATAAAGATAAAGGCGGGATCTTCCGCGTCTTCGGGCAGCTCGTCCCTGATACTGACCACACGAAACCTCAGTTCGTCGTAAAGGTCGCGATAGTTGGTGTCGTCCACGAACTTCACCATGATGACGGCATAATTCCTATAGGAATCGGAAAGAATGTACTCCACGCTCTCCAGCCCGTCCACGGCTTCCTCGATCTTACGGGTCACGAGATTCTCCACATCCTCCGCCGTGGCACCGTAGTACAAGGCGTTGATTGCCACCTCTCCCATGTCGGCGGAAGGCATGACTTCCACCGGCGTTGAGAAAAGCGCGAAAACTCCCGCCACCGTGAGAAAAACAAACACCACATTGATCAGGACAGCCTGTTTCAAGGAATATCCAACTACCCGCCCCATGACCGGTTACTCCCCGGACCCGGTTCCGGGCATGAGCTCCATCCCCGGAACCAGCCGTTTGTCATCCATCACAATAAAGAACCCGCCCGACTCCTCCAGCACCACCACAGGAACCGCCCTGCCGCTCCCTTTCAGGACCACCACGGGGTTCTCGTACCTGCGCGAAACCGCCGCCCCGGGTACGGTCACCCCGCCGGTGGCGACCCCCAGGGCAAGGGTAAACTTCAATCCCCCCCTCCTCTCCCCGGAATAGTTCTTAGCCACCAGCTCCAGGGAGAGCTTCCGGGTCCCCTCGTCATACCTGGGATTCACCCGCCGGACAGAATAATCCACCGGCGCCCCCGAGAGCGTCCCCCTCACCCTGCCCGCCATGGACCTGACCGCTTCCAGCTCATCGCCGGTGACCGAAAGGGGCACCACAAGCTCCGTATAGTCGGAAACCCTTGCCAGCTCCATGCCCGGCCCGACAATCTCTCCCACCTCCACCATCCTTCCGGTGACCGCAAGCCCCCGGGGCACGGTTATGCTGTGACGAAGACGCTTCTGCCCGGCCTCCTCCAGGACGATCTCCAAAACCGCGCGATCGGCCGCCAGGCCCTCCAGCTCAAGTTCCGCCTGCTCAAGTTCCTGGGCGGCCCTGTCCCGGCTCACCTCCGTGGCATGCTCTTTTTTATGGAGAAGATCCACCCGCAAAAACTCCTTCTCCAGGTAACCGATCCTCGACTTCACACTCTTCAGCCGGACATCCAGCCGGGCCAGGGAGCGGCGGGTGTGCTCCATGCCGAGATCCACAAACGTGGTATCTATCCTGACAAACGGCTTCCCCCCGATACGATCGCCCACATGATAGTTTACCTCCGTCACCCGTCCCGAAACCTCGGGAGAGATACTCACCGTCCGGCTTGCCCGGGAATACCCGGTAAAAAGAATCTCCCTCTCCGCCTTTCCCACCACCAGGGGAGGACCGGCATGAAGAACCAACGGGAAAAACAGCCTGACAAAGAAAACCGCCAGAAGAAAAATACGCATCCTGCATCTCCGTTTTCACCCGGAACGGTTACCGCCGTGGGCATCATCCGGGCCCCCGCGGACTGCAACCATTCCCTCACATTATGTTGCCGGAATCCGGCCCGTAAGAAGATCAATCCAGCTTCCGACCGGGGAGAGGAATATGGCTGAGACCACGGGGAAAGAGACAATCAGAGATGAGATGATCGCCAGAACAAAGGCAACTTGTCACATGGTAGGATAGTAACCTGTCTTTTGTCAATGGGCTTATTTTTCAGTTCGCAAAGATAAACATTTCCTTCATCGTCAATTGGATGAACAAGGAGATATTTTTCATTCTGATCTCCCTGGCCGTCCCTTTTTCCTGATTCCATCCGGCGGCGGATCGAGTGAACTGATTTGATGGGGATCAAAACCGGCCGCTTTTATGGCTTCCTGCTGGGCAGGCCCCCTTCGGACCCCTGCCTCCCTGAATGCATCGTTAATCGCTCTGGCATCCGCCGCCGTAAGGTTGGACGGATCATAATTTGAAAGAATGGAAGCGACTTTTTCATACAACCCATCCGTGGATATGGCCTGTCCGGTGGAAATATTGCCGCCATTGTTACTTTCTGCCGTTGCGGTGCATATACCCCGGGAGAAACCAAAGGATATTGCGAAAATCAACATAAGATATCCTGTGATACGTTTTATCATTTGCAGCCTGCCCCCATGTTTTTTTAAAGTTTTCATTGGATCTCCTTTCTGCTATCCATTTATGTTGATATTCACTATAGTTAACGAAGATGAACCACAGATGAACTCAAATTAATTATTTTTTTCATTTCCGGTTCATTTTGGTGTGTTTTATTGATGCCTTCAACTTGAAGGGACTTTAAGAAAGAGTGGAAGGTTTATATGCGGATTTTAGTTGTTGATGATGATCAAAAACTTTGTGACGTGATTCAACGTGGCCTGGAAGAAGAAGCCTATGCGGTGGATTGTGTTTACGATGGAAAAGACGGTCAGTATTATGCGGAAAACACACCCTATGACCTCATCATACTGGATTATATGATGCCCCATAAAGACGGAATCGAGGTTTGCCGCAACCTTCGGGCCGGGAAAATAAACACACCCATTCTCATGCTTACGGCAAAAGATGAAATTGAGGACCGGGTAAAGGGACTGGACAGCGGTGCGGACGACTATGTGGTCAAGCCGTTTGCATTCAGTGAACTGCTTGCAAGGGTAAGGGCCATACTTCGACGGGAGGGGGAATCCAGAACGTCAAAACTGAAGGTGGGGGACCTTGTCCTTGACCCGTCAACCCGTGAAGTATGGTGGAAGAAAAAAAACCTCGATCTTACAACCAAGGAATACTCTATTCTTGAGTTTTTGATGCGTAATCCCAACGCCGTCGTTACCAGGAAAATGATTGAAGAGCATGCCTGGAATTATGATTTTGACAGCATATCCAACCTGGTTGATGTTTATATCCGACGGATACGGCAAAAAATCGACCCTGAACTGGGCAAGAGCATTATCTCGACAATCAGGGGGGCGGGGTACCGGATCAAAGCAATATGAATTTCCTGCACACCATCAGGTTCAGATTCACCCTGTGGTACCTGGCAATACTCAGTGTTCTGCTGATCGGCCTGGGCTGCGGCATCTATTTCACACTTTCAAACGTATTGCGCAATAACCTTGATCATTCACTTCTGAAAAGGGCTGAACAGCTTTCCGAATACAAAGACATCATATCCATTGTCGCCGGAGGCACGTTTGAGGGAGCGCAGGGTGAATTCATATCATTTTATTTCTACTCGGAAGAACGGTTGCGGCACATCTCCTACAGGAGTGCGAAAGCCGTTGTAAATAGAAAATTAATTGAAAGCGCGTTCTCCGGAAAGAGTTCCTTTACAAATGTTGGGATGCCGAACCTTGGTCTTTTTCGCATATACATCACACCGTTTACACCGGACAACCCTGAAATCAGGCCTGACCGGTTTGGAAGACAGGAGGAGAGGCCCCCGCGCAATCAATGGAATGAGGACCGGCCTCCTGGAAAACCCAGGCACGGCAGAAGGCCGGAAAGAGATCGGGGCCCAAAGCCCCCTCCTGACAAAAGAATAGTCATTCACAAGGCAGCCCTTGTTATCGCGCGCCCTGCCGGATATATCGGCGACACCCTCCAGCGGCTTCTTCATATTCTGTTTGCCGCTGTTCCGCTCACCCTTGCGTTCTCGGGAGCAGGAGGCCTTTTCCTGGCGCGCCGGGCATTCAAGCCCGTGGAGGATATTGCCAACACGGCAAACCGTATTGGAGAGAGTGACCTGAGCCATCGGATTGACGTTGAAACAAAGGATGAACTGGGTAACCTAGCGGCAACCTTGAACCGGATGATTGCAAGACTGGAAAGAGCGTTTGAACGTCAGAAAGAGTTCACGGGCGATGCGTCCCATGAACTTCGCGCACCCCTTTCCATTATACAGGCGGAAGCCACATTGGCCCTCCGGAAAGAACGGCCGCCCGGGGAGTACCGGAAAGCCCTGGAAGTGATTTCAAGCGAGGCGGATCACATGGCCTCACTGACCAACCAGCTTCTGGAGCTTGCCCGGGCAGACTCAGGCAAGGAAAAATACATGTTTGAGACACTTGAACTGGCTGAATTCATGAAGGAGGTCTGCTCCGATATGGCCATTCTATGCCAGGAGAAAGGTCTTGTGTTGAAGTTGGATTTACCCGAACAATCGTGGATCAGCGGCGATCAAAAAAGCTTGAGAAGGCTTATGTATAATATTTTGAATAACGCCATAAGGTACACTGATCATGACGGAACCATTGGCGTTGTTCTGCAAAAAAAACATGACGCAGTTATGATTTCAGTCTCCGATACCGGAATCGGCATCACTGAAGACCAACTGACTTTTATCTATGAACGGTTCTATCGTGCCGATAAGGCCCGATCAAGAAGTGAGGGCGGAAGCGGATTGGGACTTGCCATCTGCAAGCATATAGTTGACCGCCATGGAGGTCGAATAGACGTTGAAAGCAGGCTTGGAAGAGGGAGCACATTCAGTATTCAATTTCCAATAAAAGCGCCCCAATCCCGATCTTTACAAAATCTGCCGACATGATATGATTCCAGAAAAAATACGAATCCGGTACAGGACAAGGACGAATGGACAAGGATTACTCGCCTGAAAAGATCATTTCAATACTGAAAAGCGCCAGATTGTTTAACCAGTTTGACGAGGTACAGCTGACTCAACTCATGGCCTTTGCCACTATTGAGCATTTTCAAAATGATGCGAAAATCATCCGGGAAAAAAGAATCAATAAAGATATTTATATTCTGCTTAAAGGCAGCCTGGTGATTTATGTGGGAGATGAGCTGATATCGAAGCTGAGGCGAAAAGGCGATATTATCGGGGAAGTAAGCGTGATCACACGATCCTTGACCACGGCGTCCGTTGTTGCGGCCACACCATCTGTTCTGTATAAAATTCCCTCCCATAAAATTTATGAGTCGGATCAGGAAGAACTTCGTTCACAATGGTTCAAAATTTTCTCGGATATCCTGGCGCAAAAACTCTCCATGACCACTCAAAAAGTTGTTGGGTTTCATGAAGCCAGCGCCAAACTGGATAAGAAAAAAAAAGAACTCATACGGAAAACACTGATCCTGCAATCCGTGCTGGGAAGTATGGATGACGCTGTGGTCGTCACGGACGGCTCGGGTGGTGTGTTGCACACGAACCAGGCCTTTATCCGGATGGTCGGTGGTGCAAAAGTCCCCTCCAGGATTGAGAATTGGCCGGAAAAAATCGGTTTTTATAAGTCGGACGGCAAAACAGCATGCAAAGTCAGGGATCTTCCCATGACCGGGGCTGAAAACGGAAGCCCGGTAACAGCAGAGGAATTCTATATCAAGAATGAATCAATGGAAACAGGAATATGGCTCCAGGCAACCGCCAGCCTGTTGAAAACCGGTGACGGCAACCAGCTTGAGGGATGGGTGGTGGTTTTCCGGAATATTACAAAGAAAAAGCTGGAAGAAAAAGCACTCATCAGGGCCAAGGAAGATGCAGAAGCCGCAGCCAGGGCAAAATCGGATTTCCTAGCCGTCATGAGCCATGAACTGCGCACCCCCCTGAATGCCATTCTCGGCATGTCCGATCTGTTGGCGAGTACCGGTTTGTCATCCGAGCAAACCCGTTATCTTGACACCATCAGCAATGGCGGAAGGGTTCTACTGACTAAAATTAAAAACATCCTTTATTATAATGCCCTGGAATCAGGGGATGTCCGGATGAAAAAACAGATATTTTCCTTAAAAGATACGATTGACCATGTGATTGAATTGCGACAGCCTGCTGCCCGTGAAAAAAATCTCACCCTGAATGCGGATATTTGCCGGGCGGCACAGCTTACTTTGTCCGGTGATAAGGAGAAGATCACCGGGATAATGGAAAATCTTTTGGATAATGCGGTCAGATATACACAGAAAGGAGAAATCCGCGTCAGTGTGGATATAGCTGAGCAAAACAATGCCTCGGTTAAATTTCGTATTGCTGTTAAAGATACAGGGATCGGAATGCGAAAAGAAATAATTAATAATCTTATCCAGCCCTTTTCACAGGCAGATGGTTCTTTAAGCCGTAAGTTTGAAGGAACCGGCCTTGGGTTGTCAATCACGAAAAAACTGGTGGAGATGATGGGCGGCGGCCTTGCGGTGGAAAGCATCCCGGGGAAAGGATCATGCTTTGAATTTACCCTTATCTTATCAAAGATGGAAAATAACGGCGGGCAAAAAAAAACTGAAGCCAAGTCATCAACCAGATCATTGATCAATAAAGAATATGCCGATCGAAGACCATTAAGAATTCTGGTGGCTGAAGATAATAAGGTCAACCAGTTATTGATAAAAAAGGTCCTGGCAAATCTTGGATACCAAATCGATATTGCCCGGAACGGGGTTGAAGCGGTTGAAGCCTGCAAAAATCACTTGTATGATCTGGTGCTGATGGATATCCAGATGCCTGAACTGGACGGACTTTCCGCCTCAAAACTAATATTGGGGGATGACACCGCAAAATCGTACCCCGATATCATCGCCATGACGGCCAACACTTCGGAAGGAATCAGGGAGACCTGCCTGTCCGCCGGCATGTTTGATTATATATCCAAGCCGTTTGATGTTAACACCTTGATCACGGTTCTGGAAAGATTACAGCAGCCCTCCTGATCAAACTTCAGACTTTTGTCAATGAAAATTGGAGCGAAGATTGTCTTTTAAGAACATAAGCGGTAACGGTAATCCTGCACAAGTGGGAGGACTGCCTCCAGGTGCAGCTGTTTACACCGTTTTCATCTGTCTGCTTTTTGGCGCCAATGCCGTGGCTGTTAAAATCAGTCTTCTGGGCCTTGGAATTTTCACAACCGCTTCCCTGAGGTTCGCAATTGCCTCGGTTGCCATCCTTTCCTGGGCCCGCTTCACGGGAAAACCCCTGGCCCTGGATCAAGGCCAGCTGGTGAAGCTCATTCCAATCGGCGTTCTCTTTTTTTTCCAACTCACCTTTTTCTATGTGGGACTGAGCTTGACGACAGCTTCCCATGGGACCCTGATAATCAATGCCCTCCCCTTTGTGATAATGGTTCTTGCCCATTTCTTTATACCGGGTGAAACCGTCACCTGGAATAAAACAGCAGGCATGCTCCTTGGCTTTTCAGGGGTATTATTCCTGTTTTTAGATCAAATTTCCCTGGATGGCGATGCCCTCCAGGGTGATCTTATTATCCTCATGGCCGTGATGGTCTGGGGGTGTAATGCCGTATATGTAAAAAAAGTTATCCAGGATTTTCATCCGGTTCAGATCTCCCTTTATCCCATGATCATGGCAACCCCCGGACTATTCGGTTGCGCTCTCCTCATTGATGGAGAGATGGTGAAGTTTGTCAACTCGAATATTCTGGGTTCAATGTTCTATCAGACATTTGTCACTGCCTCATTCGGCTTTGTTGCCTGGAATACATTGATCAGCAGATACGGGGCGACAGTACTTCACTCCTTTGTGTTCATCATGCCTGTCTCCGGCGTTTTTTTTGGTGTTCTCATGCTCAAAGAACCTCTTACGCCAAATCTTATTCTCTCTATCATCCTTGTGACAACGGGACTTATTGTTGTTAACAAAAAAAGATAAACCAGCTTTGGCTTGTGTAAGATTTTGGGTGTGGTAGCATAGATACGTGATATCAAGGAGTTGAACGTCTCCATTCGTATGTTTCACTGTTCGCTTGCCAATCAGCACAACCCCGTGCCGCCTGTCACCCAACCTCCAGGCACCCGGATTTCCCATTACTCAACCAGAAACAATCAACACCTTACCCCCCAATGTAAGGAAGAACCATGAAGCACTCAAAAAAATTACCAAAACAAGGATTTACCCACCCGTTATCCCTTGGGATGCTTGTGTCCCTTTTCTTGTTTCTGATTCTGTCGGCATCCTCCATCTCCGGGATGGAGTGCAGAATTTCAACACATGGGGATCAGGTCAATTCGATCCCCACGTTCCTGCTCATCCAGGGGGAGGCCGATCCCGGTCAGCGCCCCCTAGTATGGAGTAAGCCCGACCCCATCGATACGAACGAAGCAAATTTAGCTTACGCCTTCCGACATCGAGGCCTATACCACCGCCTGACCCAGATTATCCTGTTTCTCTTCCCTGAAATTGCGCCCGGCAATGAGAATGTCGTAAAAATAGCATGTGATCCGTGGCCCCCATGGATGGAAGGGTCTGAGGGACGGCACCCTGGAGAGGATACTGAAAGAATACCGGGAGCAACCATGACAGTTGATAATCCGGGAAAGCAGCAACGGGCGAACCGGTTTCATGCGGATGGCCCGGATATGTCAGCATACCCTGTAAACCGTTGCTGATACTCTTTTGGCCGCAAGCCGGTCACCCGGACAAATACTTTCCTGAAAAATGAAATATCTTCATACCCGACCTGATAAGTGATTTCACTGAAGGTCCGTGTGCCCTCCTCCAGCATTCGCTTGGCGCTTTCCACCCGTAATTGCTGCAGATACCCCAAAGGTGTGACGCCCGTCGCCTGCTTGAACCGGCGTTCCAGGGAACGGCGGCTCAGCCGGTATTCCCGGGCAAGCCCGTCATAATCAATTGACCGGGTGTGATGCTGTTCGATCCACTCCTGGGCCTTGAGAACCAGGGGGTCGCCATGGTCCTTTGAAAAAAGAACACTTTCATAAGGGGTCTGCATTGTCCGGCCCATATCCAGGATCATGGTCTTGGCGGATTGTACGGCGTTTTGACGGCCGCAGAATTTTTCCACCAGGTAAAGGGTTAAATCCATACCGGCATTCACCCCTGCCGAACAATAGAGACGGCCATGGTCTATAAACATCCGGTCCTGCCACAAATTCACCCGGGGATATTGTTTTTGGAACATCTTTGCCAAGCCCCAGTGAAGGGTGGCGGACCTGCCGTCCAGCAACCCGGTTTCGGCCAGTAAAAACACCCCTGTGCAGATACTTGCGATATGAGCGCCCTGGTCGTATTGCCTGAGGAGCCAGGGGACTATCCCGGGATTTTTCCCTAGTATCGGTTTGATATCGGTGGCCGATGCAATGACAATCAGATCGGTTTGATCAATTGTCTCGATGCCGCAATGGGGCTGGATAAGGACATTGTTCGTGCACCTGACGGGTTGTCCGTCCGCCGAGGCGATGGTGACATCAAAAAAAGGGGTTTGAGGGGTATTGTTCACCCGGTTCCAGAGCCGTCCGGCCTGGTTCAGGATATCCATGGGACCGAAAAGGGTGGTTGCCATGGTATTGTTAAATCCAAGAATCGTAACTTTTTTCATTGCGCTTCCTCAAAAAAACAGCATCATGTCGATATCACCCATTCAAATGTCGTTTGTGCCACTTTTTTTCCTGAAATGCAACCGCTATAATCATATTAATTACTTAACAAAAGGAGACCGACCATGACTACTGAACAAATCAAGGCTTCCATCGCCCCCTGCGGCCTGTGCTGTGAAACCTGCTTTGCCCATGGGGATGGGGACATCCGCCGGTACAGTTTGAAACTCAAGGAAAAACTGGGGAATTTCCACATCAATGCCAAGCGTTTTGAAACCCTGCTGGGGAACCCGATTTTTAAGAAATATCCTGATTTCAAGGAGATGCTCGATTATTTTGCTTCGGAAAACTGTAAGGGCTGCCGAATCGAGCAGTGCAAGCTGTTTAAAGAGTGCGGGGTACGCCGCTGTCACCGGGAAAAACAGGTTGACTTCTGCTACCGGTGTGAGGATTTTCCCTGTGACAGAACCAATTTTGATACGACCCTGTATAACGGTTGGGTCATGATCAACGAGAAAATCAGGAAAACAGGCCTTGAAGCATATTACGAAAAGACCCAAACCCGGCCCAGGTATCTTTAAACAAAGGGGTTCTTTCCCTTTCGCAAGCGGCCCATGCAGGCCCGGAAATGGATTTTATCAGATTCGATGCTGAAGACCCAGGCAGCTATGACGGCGGCAATGGGGGCAACCATCACAAGGCCGATGCTTCCCACAAGGGTCCGGAAGAGTTCAGCACCCACAAGTTTATAATTGAAAATACGGGAAAACGAGGCATTCTTTGAGACAAAAAACATCAGCATGGTAAGGTATCCGCCGGAATAGGCCAGAAGAAGCGTGGTGGTCATTGTTCCGGTAACCATCCTGCCGACATTGAGGCCCGATTGGATAAGTTCAGGGGTTGTGATGTCCGGTTTTTTATTTTTGACTTCGGCAATGGAAGCGGTCACATCCATTGCAATGTCCATGGCGGCCCCGGATGCTCCGATAATGACGGAGGCATAAAAGATATCCCGGATATCCAGCCCGATATTTCCGGAAAATATCAGTGCCGAGGCAAAGGGGGCCGTCATACCGGCAAGTTTCATCTTCCCACCGAAAAACAGGGTGAGGGCCAGGGTGATGGCAAGGCCCGTCAGGGTGCTGACCGTGGCGGCGAAGGCAATTCTGCTGATGCCTGCGACCGAGTAGATAATGACCACCGTGAGCAGGGTCAGGGTGAGGATGGTGACGGGGATGGGGTCGGCTTTTGCCAACAGGGAGGGGATAAAAAACTGCCACAGGATATAAAACGCCGCAATAAAGGAAAAGAGGGCTTTCACCCCGGTCAGGCGCGCATAGAGCAGGAGGATACCCACAAACACCCCGAAAAGAATCAGTTCCCATCTCTGGCGATAGTTGTTCAGGGTTCTTGCCGCGCCGGGGGCGCCGTCACCCATATCGACGCCCACAAGGATTTCGTCTCCGGCTTTATAGGTTTCATCGGTATCAGGCTGGCCGAGGAGCTGGTTTTCAGCCTGAACGACACGCCCCTTGAAAGGGCCTTCCATCAGCATGACGCTGACTTTCTGGAACCCTATCCGGACAAGCCCCATATCCGTGATGCCGTCATTATTGATTCCCGTGACAACACCGCGTAACTCCGCCACGCCGCTGCTGTCCCCGCCTGTCAGGTTCGCCCGGAAAAAAAAAGCGAAAACAATCCCGATCAGGGCAATGACGATTAAACTGGAGAGAATCTTTTTCATTTACACCTCAAACGAAAATATGGACAGGATAGGCATCCTGCCCATATATCATGTGACGCTGTCACCAGGGGCGACGGCTATTTGTATGGAATGAGGGACGCTTTTTCCTGGGGTCCGACGGTATCTCCGAGCAGTGCTTCGGAGGCGGCCATTCCTGTACCTGAAAGATTTGCATGCATGATCTTTGCAATGGTTTTCGGAATATCCGTATTATCTATGAACCCTGCGAAGAGTTCTGATTTATAACCGATGGCGGAGGCGGGAATAACCGTTCCGGTATGAACAAAGGAAGTCCAGGAAATTCGTGCTCTCTGGGAAATAATGTTGGTTACCGAAACCATGGTTGGCGTGTAGGAATATCCGTAGAGGGTTTTATCCCCTTTGGAAAGCCCCTGGTTTTTGTCCTGGATCGCCATGGATTCCCGAAGCTCTTTATCCTCGGCGGCCGTTCTGTCCGTCAGGCCCCATTTTGCTTCAGCATAGGCGATGAAGGCGTTGTGTCTTTTACTGACGTCGGAGAACTTCTTCACAAGCTTGTTATATTTCTTGTTCAGGTTGTCTTCCGCGGAAACGACAACGTTACCGAGCTCTTTAAGTTTCAGGAAATATCCGTATTTGTCCATGGAGATTCCAAGGCCGATACCGCCTGTTTCATGGTCGGCGGCGGTCACGATCAGGGTCTCTTCAGGATGTTTCTTGTAGAAGTCGTAAGCCACACGGATGGCTTCGTCAAAGGCAATAGTATCCAGGATGGCGCTGTTGGCGTCGTGGGCGTGGCATGCGTGGTCAATTCGTCCGCCTTCAACCATGAGAAAGAAAGGCTTCTCCTGCTTATCGAGCATGGTCACCGCTTTTTCGGTCATCTCGGCAAGGGAGGGGATTTTGTTTTTCGCAAGATCGCTGTTTCTTCTCGCAACTTCATAGGGGATGTGGCTGTATGCAAGGGCCGCCATCACCTTGTCGCCCTTTTTGGGGGCGTAGCTTCTGAAAGCATCACGGGAAGCATCGCCGACAAAGGTGGTGTAACCTTTTTCCATGAACTCTTTTACAAGGTCCCTGTCATCCTTTCTCTTTGATTTCAGGCCTTCGGGGTTGTTTTTTCCAACAAAGTAACGGTACCCGCCGCCGGCAAAGAAGTCCACATTGCTGTTGAGCTGGTCCACGGCAATGTCATCTGCATTGTTACGGCTGACGTTGTGGGCTGTAAAGGCAGCGGGGGTTGCATGGGTCAGGCGTGTCGTGGTGACGATACCGGTTGCGTAGCCCTGCTCAATTGCAGCTTCGGTAAGGGTGGGGACATTGGTTCCGTCCGGCAGTTTTCCAAGCATGCCGTTGATGGTTTTGATACCCGAGGCCAGTGCCGTACCGCCGGCCGCCGAATCGGTGATCAGGGTGTTATTCGAATGGGTGGTTACAAGGGCTGCAACCGGAAACGAATTCATGGTCAGTTTGGCGGTTTTGTCGCCCGTCTCCATTTTGTAATAATACTCTGCTGCCTGTCTCTGGGAGGGCCCGAGGCCGTCACCAATAAAATAGAAGACATATCTGGGGGTGGATGCGGCAAAACTCATCCCGGCCATGGCCAGAAGACAGACACTTGTCAGCAATACACTGCGAAACTTCTTGAACATATTAACGCATTCTCCATAAGATAAAAAAAACACCATGGAAATCCCATGTATGGCGGACCGGTGTCCAATCAGCGGGTTGCGCCCAATGCATGTCGCGGTTCTCACCTTGAATGCGGCAGGGGCTGTCACTCCTGTTAAACACTTCGCCCGGTTTGCATGGGATATCCCTCTACAACCTGATTGACCGGAACTGCTTTATGCTTATGAGAAACAGGAACCAGTTGAAAACAACACCTGTTTCAGGCCCGATCCTCAGAAATCACAATTCGCCGATATTCATAAATGAAAACGCAGTGATTGTCAAACCATTCCGGATTTAATATGCAGGACCGGCGCAATCGCCCCAAAAACCCATTTAAAAACAACACCTTACATTTCTCTCACGAAAAATAACTTGTGAAATAACTGATTTTTCGACTTTTCTGTCATTTTCTATAAGCAACACAAAAAGGGAATTTCACATTCAGTTTCGCAAATCAATCTATTTAAAAAACACCTTACCGGGGATTCCCAATGGGAATGGATTTCAACCCATAAAAAAACCGCTGCAGGCCCGGCATCAGAAACCCGCAACGGTTTTTACGATCTAACTTTCAACAAAAAAAACTAATATTTCATTGTAGTCAGGATTTCGCCCACCCAAGCCACATCTTGAAGTTATCCCTGGACAGCACTTCCCACCTGGCGCAGAACTGGGCATAGCTTCCCCCTTTCGCCTGCTTTTCGGGTGCATTTTTACGCAGGGTATATTCCTATAGCCGATGGACCAAGGCGAAATCAAGCAATTTGTTCTTTTTAGAACATTTTCATTTAGAACACTTTCATTTCTGAAAAACCCGAACCCCCCCTCAAAAAAGAACTTGACATTTAAAATGAACGATCATATTAAAATTGACATGCAATCTAAGTTTTGAATCATATTCATGATTGCAATTTCCACCCTGCCTTTGACACAGTTTAAAAACTGCATTTCCGCACAGGAGCGAACCGTTTTCGCTCCGGCCTTGTCATCCCATCTCCGTTGTGGGGTTTTCAGGGTATAACCGTGGCTGAACGGGTAAGCTTGTTGAACCGGGGTTAACATCTTAACCGATTTAAGACGGAGGAGGTGTGTATGGCTTCAAGAAGTAGTTCAAGGTGTATTCGTATACAGATGGTTTGCATGATGCTGCTTTTTCTCTTTCCCCTTTCGGCACGGGGGATGGGGGATTCCGAGTCCTGTGCCACGCAGTATCCGGTGGTGCTCGCCCACGGCATGGGGGCCTCGGCTGAAATCCTGGGTATCATGGATTATTGGTGGGGCCTTGAAGATAGATTGGAGGACGAGGGCGCGAATGTTTACGTGACATCGGTCGACGGAATGGGCAGCACTGCGGATAAGGCCGCATCTTTCAAGGCCCAGTTCGAGGAGATCCTGGCAATTTCAGGAAGTGAGAAGGCCAATATCATCGGCCATTCCCACGGCACCGTCTACACCCGCTATGCGATCTCCAACCTGGGGCTGGGGACCGAAGGGAAAGTCGCCTCACACTCCAGCATCGCCGGCCCCCACCATGGAAGCGCCATTGCCGACGTGGTCATAGGGCTGGTGCCGGATTCCCTTGAATGGCTGGTCGGGGATACCATGGATTTTATTTACGCCTTCCTCTTCGGTGACAGCGATCCGGACAGCATGCAGAATGCCTATGATCTCACCCGGCCTTACATGGTCAACACCTTCAACCCGAACACCCCCAACGTGGACGGCGTCTACTACCAGAGCTGGGCGGCCAAGATCAAGACCATGGCCGTCAATGCCAGAAACTGGTATTTCCTGGGCACCTGGCCCATTCTGCTGGCTTATGAAGGGGCAAACGACGGCCTGGTCAGTGTCGATAGCGCCAAATGGGGCAATTTCCGGGGCGTTGAGGATGCGGCCTGGTACAGCGCCGGATGCGATCACCTCAACATCGTCGGCATGCCCTTTGGGATAACCCCCGGCTTTGACCGGGACGGGTTCTACATCGACCTTATGAGTGAACTCAAAGACTGGGGATATTAGGCAAACCGGAAGGCATATTGAGATGCGCATTTCCTTTAAAAAATTACTGATTCTCGCCTTTCTGGGGCTGCTCCTGGCGGGTCTGGTCCGGGAACGAACCTCCGGGAACGGCTATATCATCCCCGATTCCAAGGCCATTACCCTGGATCTGGTCCAAAAGGCCAGGTCCAGGCATTCTTCTCCCGCGACGTCCAAGGCTGCTGTAACAAAAGACCAAGAGAAAACTGCGGATGCCGGAACCACGCCTCCGGCATCCGGGGTTTCTTTGGTCGACTACACCACCATCGGTTTTTTCAGGCACCTCATGGGGCGTTTTGAAAAGGGGAAGGATCTTTCGGTCCACCTGGAACAGGTCCTGGAGTACCTCCTTTCCATGATACCCCCGGAGGAGGCCCTGGCACTCCATGGGGTGTACGAAAAATTCCTGAACTGTGAGGTGGATCTGGCGGCCGAAACCGCTTCCTGGGCACCGCCCCATGGACACGAGGCCGTGCTTCGCCATTTACGGCGCATGCACGCCTTCAGGCGCTACACCCTGGGGGATGAGCTGGCGGATCTTCTCTTTGGCGCTGAAGTCAAATCCCGGGAGTATGTCGTGAGGCGTTCGGCCATCGTAGCCGATCCGGATATGTACGGGATCGAAAAAGAGACCCGCCTGCTGGAACTCAACCAAGACATGTGGGGAGATGAGGCAGGGGCGGTGGAAGCTGTTCCCAAACCCTATCAGCGTTACAGGGAAAAACTGGCCATGTATGAGCGGGACCTGGAATCCATGTACCCGGAGGAAAAAGAAGCCATGGTACGGGAATTCCGGAGCACCATTTTCTCCGCCGACATCGTTTCACGCCTGGAAGCAGTGGACCGTGCCCTGGCGGAAGAGAAACAAAGAGACGCCGCTTACACCGAAGCCGCTGCCGCCATCCAAAACGATCCGGATCTGACCCCGGCAAAACGGGAGGCCGCCGTTTCCGATCTCCGGGAAAGCCTTTTCGGTGAAGAGGCCGAAGCACGCAGGCGCCGGGATGTGATGGCCAGGGAGCTGGAACGGCTCAGGGCCGGCGGCTGACCGGGGCAAAGGCGGACCCGGCCAGCTGCGCCATAAGGAGCAGAACCGATCCCAGGATCACCCAGTTTCCCAGCCGGGTGTAGAGGCTTGTTTTTTTCCGGATGGCCACCCTGTGGGTGACGGCCGAAGGTTTTCCAAGCTCTGTTGCCGCAAGCAGTTCTCCGGTGGGTGAAATAACAGCGGAGATGCCCCCGGTGGAAGCCCTGACCAGAAAACGCCGGTTCTCAATGGCCCGCATGGCCGAGACGGCCAAGTGGAGGCGGGGCATGACGCCTTTCCCGAACCAGGCATCGTTGGAAAGGTTGATCAGCAGGCCCGCCCCCCCTGCCACGCTCTGCCTCACGGCTTCGGGATAGAGGGCTTCAAAGCAGATGGACAGCCCCATGGGACCCAGGCGGGTGGAAACCACCGCCGGGCGGGTTCCGGGCTCAAACCGGGCCGGGGCCCGGGCGAACCGGCCCAGGACCGGTTTCAAAACCGGCGACTCCCCATATGGAAGAAGCCGCCTTTTATCGTACCATCCCACCTTGCCCATCCCGGGAATAAGGTAGGCGGAGTTGTGGACCCCATGGCCCGAATCGGCCTGCCTGAGGCCGCCGCTCACCAGGAGATCCCGGGCATAAAGGCGGGCGCGAATCCCCTCCAGCAACCGGGAGTCCACTTTCCGTGGAGCGTTCAGCACCGTTTCCGGCCAGACAATGAGCCGGGCCTCCTTCAGCTCTCCTTTTCCGCTTAAATCCAGGTACCGGTTCAGCCGCCGGTGAAAACCGTTGCCGCTCCACCGGTCTTTCGGGGTGAAATTGCCCTGGACGGCCACCGCCGAAAAACCGCTTTCCCCGGGCCCCGCCAGGGGCTCAAAGGCGGCGATTCGCGCCATCCCGTAGATGCAGGGAACAAGAATCAAAAAAACAATGGAGAGAACAGCCGCCGCCTGTCGCCCTCTTTTTCGGCCTGTCCCCCGCCCTCCCGTGAACAGGAAGGCGACCAGGGCGTTGACCGCCACCATGAGAAAGGTGAGTCCGTAAACCCCGCCAAGATCCGCCGCCTGGGCAAAGGTTTGAAAGGGAAGCGCCGCATACCCAGCAAGCCCCCAGGGGATAAAAAAAGGAAGCCATTCCTTGGCCAGGTCGGCCAGGGTCCAGAGGGCGGGAAGTGTCAGAAGAAAAAACCGGAAGCCCTGGAACCGGAAAAGGGAAATCGACAGGGCCAGGATACCGTAAAGCAGGGCCGCCGGAACACAGACCGCCAAAATAACAAAAAGGATCGCGAAACCTGTGCTTTTATCAAAGTGCCCGGTCAGGGTGGGGATCAGCCAATGGCCCATGAAGCCCCCATGGAACGCCCCAAAGACAATACCCAGCCAGAGGCGCTGCCATATACTTGCGGCGCGAATCAGGGCCTGAAAAAATGGGACCAGGGCCACAAAGCCCAAGGGCCAGCAACCAAAGGCCGCAGCCAGGCCGGCAGCAGACAGGATGGACAATACGGTCAACATGCAGGGCAAATGCATCCCTCCTTTGCTATTCTGTCGTGAATGCTCCCCTCCCTGAATCATAGATTCAGAAGGGGCTTCTATCAGGTCGAAGCCTGAAACGTATCCATCCCGATACGCAAAATATTCAGGGCCGCATTATGATCGCGGTTTGCAACAAAACCACACTCGCAACGATGTGTGCGAGTCGACAAAGATTTTTTGACCGTTTTTCCACAAGAAGAGCATATCTGAGACGTGTAATGGGGCGGAACAGAGACAACTTGTTTGCAAAGGTCATTGGCTTTGTAACGTAGGAGCTCAAAAAAACGTCCCCAACCGGCTTAATATTACCAACTTTGGAAACAAAAACACCGGATTCGACCGGTCGCTTTTGATATTGCGGGAAGGTAATACTATTCCATTGTCCACGTTTTTTGAACCTGGGAAAACCGGGAGTCTCACCATTTTTTACGCGCCTGAAAAAAGCTTGATATCCATTATCCAGGCGGCGAAGTACATCCTGCAACGCCGGGGAATGAACGGAGTTGAACCAGGGACGCTCCTTTTTAAGAGCCGGGAGATTGGTTTGTTGTTGGTTGTAGGAAATAACGGCTCCGGTTTTCTGATACGCTTCAATACGTTC
>JAAEMK010000582.1 GCA_024225635.1 Desulfobacteraceae bacterium
GGGGCTGTTGAGCGGTCTTCTCATGGTGGTGCCCAATGCCATGCTCGCCTTCTACTATTCGGCCAAGGGACGCCCGGACATTGCCTACTCCTCCCAGATCGGGGACTGCCACATCTGCATCCCCCTCTGCATCGGCCTTTATGCCATTGCCGCCCCCATCACTATCCCCGGCACTTTTCAACTCGGAACCGGTCTCATCATGGGAGCGGGGGCCACCCTCTTCCTGTTAACGGCCCTCCTGGGACGCCTGCCCAAGCTCATGGGAGCGGTCCTGGCCCTCTCCTATTCGGTCTTCCTCTACCAGGGCATCCTCTCCTGAACCACCGGACGGGGGTGCCAAGGGCAATTGGGGAGCACCCCATCAAATCCGTAATGGGCCCTGGAACCGGAGGGTCAGACGGATGATCCCGGAACAGCCGACACTACAATAATGTTACTTCCTCCAATTTAAGTTACAAAAACGTCTTTTTCCATCCAGTCCTTTCCTTTGTTTCCACGCCTCTCCCTTTGGCGCAAAAGTTGCAGCCTTTGTTACTTTTTTTAATAAAGAGCCGTCCCCGGATGGAAAGCGAGACACTTCCCCTCCAGAGACGCAGGATAAAAACCATACCCATACAGGATTGAAATTGCTGGACATAAACCCCACTATAAATCTGAATCTCCCGGCCCTGGAACCCTGGACCCGTGAAAAAGGCAACTACCTCACAGGCATCCTGGACAATGCCCGCCTCCATACCGCTCTGCAACCCATCTTCAGCCTGGCCCACAAGCGGGTTGTCGGCTACGAAGCGCTCCTTAGGGCCCAAGACAAAAACTTGAACCGGATCAGCCCGGCCCGGCTCTTTCAAAGGAATGGAAGCCCCCAAAAAACCATCCGTCTTGACAGGCTGTGCAGGTACATTCACCTGCACAACTTTCGCAACCTCAAGGATGAGATGAGCTGGCTTTTTTTGAACGTATCCCCGGAAACCATCATCAACGGCAAACACTACGGCTCATTTTTCAAGCATCTGCTGGAGAAATACGATTTCCCCGCCCACCGCATCGTCATCGAGGTGGTGGAGTATCCCATCGGGGACAATGCCCTGCTATCGGAGGTGATCGACTTTTATAAAAGCCTTGGCTGCCTGATCGCCATCGATGATTTTGGCGCCGGTCATTCCAACTTTGACCGCATCTGGACCCTCCAGCCCGATATTGTCAAACTGGACCGCTCCTTCCTGGTCAAGGCGTCCGCCCGGGACTCGGTTCGCACCATGCTTTCCGGGATCGTCACCCTTCTCCACCAGTCCGGCGCCCTGGTGCTCATCGAAGGCGTTGAGACGGAAGACCAGGCAATGATGGCCATCGAGAGCGAAGCCGACTTTGTCCAGGGTTTCTTTTTTGGCCGCCCCTTTACGGACCTGACCTCCCGATCCCCCCATAACCCGGAAAACCCCGATTTTGAACGGCTCTTTGACACTTACAAGGGATTTGCCGGCCAGGAGGAACAGCGGCTCGAAAGGAAGCTCGAGAGATACAACACCCTGTTTGCCAATGCCGTGGATCGCCTGAAAAAACAATCATCCCTGATGGAGGCCACCCAAAAGCTGCTAAACGATCCCAAGGTGCTCCGGTGCTATCAGGTGAGGACCGACGGCGTTCAAATGGGCCCGACCCTGGTATCCCGGTTTCTAAAAACCCGGAAAGACCCCCGCTATAAGCCCCTTGATGATGCAAACAGCGCGGACTGGTTCCGGCGCCACTATCTGAGACGCGCCATCCTGCACCCGGGCCAGCTTCAGATCACCCGGCCCTATCTTTCCATCACCGGGGCCCACATGTGCGTGACCCTGTCCATGCGATGCGCCAGCGGCCCAAAGGACAGTATTCTGTGCTGCGATATTTTTGTCTGACAGTGGCGGAAAAGGTTTCCTGACGGCGATTGGCGAATCATTCCTTGAACCTCGGGCGTTTTCCCGATAGGAAAAGGCAAATACCTGATACTTCCTAGGCCAGGCAAACAAATGGAAACAGAGAGAAAAGCCCCATGGTTTTATGATTTGACATTACAGGTAAATAAGCTTAGTAGTGCTATTTTAACGTCGATGTTGCTGAAACCCGCTTAAAGCATAAGTGGTTGCATCTCAATTGAGGAGGGGAAATATGGCTAAAATTGTAATTGATCTTGAAGGTGAACGGGATGCCTATGCTGTTAGCGAATTAAACGATTTGGTGCACCCCAAAGAATTGGATCAACTAAAGGAAATGCTTAAACACTCGGTTAAATTGGCGGAAGAATATAGCAGCAGCAGGGGTAAAAAAAAATCGAGCCTGATCTCCGTTCGCCGGCACGATACCATCATGCTCGCAGGGGTCCGAGGAAGCGGTAAAACCACCTTCATGCTGAGTGCTCTTAAATATATCGAAGATGGTATTGATGGAACGGAGTTTGTCGATGGCGTCAAATCCATGGATATAATTGATCCGACACTGATAGAAGAAAAGGTCCATATTTTTGTAAACATTATATCGATGGTAAAGGAGATCGTTAACGAGAAAGCAAAAAAACAAAATTGTTTCTCTGAAGACACCGAATTTTCTAGTAGATACAAGAAATGGCAGATTTCTTTCCGAAAACTTGCGGAAGGGCTTCCCTCCATTAACGGTGTCGGAACAGACGTTTTTTCGGATGAGGCATGGCTGGATAGCGAGTTTGTTATGGACAAAGGGGTACAACGTGCCCATGCCGCCAATACTCTGGAAAGAAACTTCCACGATTATATATATCACAGTCTGAAATTCATCGGTCAGAAGGCTTTTGTTCTCTGCTTTGACGACATCGACACCCATTTTGAGAAGGGCTGGCCGGTCCTGGAGGTTATCCACAAATATCTTACAACCCCACAATTCATTACCATACTCAGCGGAGATCCGCAGCTTTACTCTATCCTGATCAGACAAAAACAGTGGGAAAACTTCAGCGACAAGCTTTTGCATATGGAAGCCCGCTCAAAAAAAGAGCGTCAGCCATTAAAGGACACGGTTGCCCATCTTGAGGAACAATATTTTTTAAAAATTTTAAAGCCGGAACGCAGAATATTTCTCAGCAGCCTCTACCAAAAGGACAAAAATCCAGACTATCCAATTCATGTAAAAAGAAAAGATACTGATGATGAAGAGTCACTGAGGGACTGCTATTACGAACTGATGAAAGAGATGGGGATATTCAGGAGCAACCAGCGACAATCCTGTTACCGGTTTCTTGCGTCCCTTCCCATAAGAACTCAAAAACAACTCCTGCACGCGTTTGACACTGCCCCCGATGAAATAGCCAACAGTATTTCAAATATTTTCTGGAGCGATCTTTCAGATAAGAATGTGGATGTATCTAATTTGCGCAACGCCCCGCAACACATTGTTCCAGAAACTCTCGATTACCTGGTAAAAAACGAAATTCTAAACGAGGGATATACACTCGCCCCTGTTTTTTCAGATCAACTGGTGAACGGTGCACAGTTCGCATTAGGGAGCCTGATGACCTCTCGCATCAAACAAGAGCCTGGACTGATATTTGATTACTGGATCAGGATCGCTCTTTCACGTGAACTGGGTGCCCTTTGGAAAGATCAAGCGAAAAAAAGCAACGGAGGTCCATCTATCGACAACTTGATTCTCCATTGCGCCATGGGACAGGGGCGACCTGCACGTTACGTCGCCAGACTTGCCACATCATACATTAGAGCCTACCGAAGCCTCACTCCTACCCGAACATACAGGGGAATCAAGTCTACAGGGAGCTACTCAAATAAATCCTGGCACGGTACATTGCCGTTATATGGGCTTTCTCAAAAGAGCAATACAAAAGATGACAACAAAAATCGAATTGATACTGTGTTGGATGAAATCAGTTCAAAGAATGGTCTCGCAGGAATAATGGGTCGGCTTCCCCTTTCCGGTGTTACGGATCACAAGGGATACACTCTTCCTGTATACTCTTTCTATAATCTCCTCGGTATATTGGGTGAGCTCATAGATACAGCCCAAAAGCCAAAAGAGGATCTTACTTCAAACGAAGTCTTTACTATAATACAAAAGAATGCTCAATTTCGTGAATATCCTGTGCCACCCTGGATATCATTAGGTTCCGATGTTATAAGGAACTTTTCTGGTAAAAACATTGAGGAAGAACATCCTGAAGTTGCTTGTAAGCCTCAGGATGAGTTTATTAAAGAAATCATGAGGTGGGTGGAAGAGGGAACGGGAATTGTGGTGTCATCATCCGTTCTTGGAAAAATCTTCACACGCTTTTTTTATACGATGAACAGCATGGATCATGATCTATCTAACGAAAACCGCCTTGGGGTGTGGATTCATCGCATGTTGGTAGCTTTTCTCAATGCAATTCTCGTCGTGGAAACTCATGAAGGCTTAGCTCCTAAAGCAGTTTCTCTGTCACTGTTAAATCCTGTAATATCCGACAAAACATTTATTGATAATCTTAAAAAAATAAACAATCTGGAGATCAAAACAGTTCCCGAGAACTTGAGGCTCTCTAAGTGGATTCTATCCTGCCCAATCTGGCCTTTTTATCTAAAAAAAGAAATATCTGAACTGGAGCAGTTTGTCTTTCCAAAACCCAATAATACAAAACCTATAACGGAAGAGCAGGCCCGAGCAACGAATAGAAAAAAGTGGAATGGGGCTCTCCACAATGATCTTAATAAGGTTCTTATAAGGGGGCAAGGGGCGCCTCGGATAAGAAACAAAACCCACCGGGCAGACCTGACCAAAACAGCAAAAGAGACCAACAGAGATGCTAACCAGATTAAGAAGGCAAAAGAAATTATCAAAGAAACTGCGCAGGATAAAACTCTAAAAGACCGTATTAAAAAAACTGAACCGATTAAGCCTACAGATGAAATCATCAAAGAAACGAAGCAGGGTAAGGCTCTTGATGAAGTTACCAAAGAAATGCTACCGTTTAAGACTCTTGATGAATTTACCAAAGAAATGCTACCGTTTAAGACTCTTGATGAATTTACCAAAGAAATGCTACCGTTTAAGACTCTTGATGAAATTATCAAAGAAACGGAGCAGAGTAAGACTCTAAAAAAAACATTTACTGTTACTGACGACAAGCATCTTAAAGCCGCTATAAAAATATTTAAAATTGCAGGTAAAACTCCCCAGAACATTTTGGATGAAGACGCTGAGACTGTAAAGCAATTGATGAAGAGAGAGCTATCATCAGAATACTATGTAAAACATATTAACATTAACACCATAGGGGCTATACATAAAAGAATTAAGAATGGTAAATTGAAATGGTAATCGCCCCGGCCCTGCGCCAAATAATGTCGGACAAAGAGTCTATAGCTGAGTATTCCCGAGGAGTCCTGCCGTGCTTTTCAACGATCGAGAGACGGCTATTCCTGTCAGAACGAATGTCAGATACCCATCTGCCCGATCATTATTATCTGCGTGGACGAGAGTGTGCCCTCAGAGGCATTAAATCACTTTCTTCTCTCCTGTCAACGGGATTACAAAGATTGAGCAGTGATCATCTTGAGTTAACAGGGCGCTCTGTTCATGTAAAGGTGGAAGCATGGCCGGACTGGCAGGGACTCCTGAGCTTTTGCTCGCCGCTTCCCTGTATCAGCGCCCTTCTGTGGCAAGAGAAATTCACACCGGGAATGAGCGAGCCTGTGCAGCTCGCCGACTTCATGGGTAAATATATCGAACCGAACACCCGATATTCGTGTCTGCCCGCACCTCGGTTCCCCTCTGTGCAGGGACTTTTGCGAGACAGTGGGTTATATGATCTCCATGTGCATCTAAACGGTGCAACCGAAACGGATACGGCGTGGCAGATTTTTCTTCGGAAACCTTTTGATGTTTATCAAGAACTTTTAAAGGTCTACCAAGATTCAAAAGTACAAGAGCAAATGGAACAGGAAGCACCGGGCATTGATGGCCCGATGGAGATTTACCGATTGCTGATGACCGCCAGAAGAATCCGATGGGGACTGGTTCATGCGTTGTTTCACGCCAAGTACACCCCGGAGCTTTCGGAACCACTGAAGAATTTCAGTACCGAACACTTTATCAAAAGTGAAAGTATGGTGGACCAAATGATGCCTCCATGCGCGAATCACCCGATGCATCGATTGTTCGAGAGCAAGCCGGGAACACCGGCCCTATGGTCCGATGAGTGTCTTGAAGCAATGATGTATGTGCTGGTAATGGATCGACTGGAGAAAGGCAAAGAGGAAAAATTGGCCGCCTGTTTTCACCACTATCTCCTAATCCTGGGATTCGTGAACCGTTTCCTTGTGCAACAGTTGCATCAAAGCGGTTTCGATCAATTCCAAAAAATCACACTAAACGGATTCAGGGAGGCACCTGAAAAGACCTATGCAAGGCGTTTCTTCCAGATGCACGGCAACCACTCTTCCAACCTTGGATTTATTGAAGGGCGCTTTGCTCCCAAAAACAGCCCCATGAAGAACATTGAGTTGCTCAACCGAATCATCGGGGGGTGGAACAAATTTGAGGAAAAATGTAAAAAGCAGAAGGTTCGTGTTCCAAAGCTCCAGCTTGTTTGTCACTTCATAAAAAGCCCGGACAAAAGCAAACTCACGGATCTTCCCAGACTTGGAATCCGCCATCGGACATTACGAATTCAAAACTGGCAAAAAGCCCGTGCCCTACTTTATGTCCGGGAGAACTATCCCGGTGTCCGGGAATTGGTGGCGGGTGTGGACGTTGCCGCCAACGAACTGGAGGCTCCCCCTGAAGTCTTTGCACCGATCTACCGTCTCCTCCGTAAAAGAGGAATGCGCCATTTCACCTATCACGCAGGAGAAGATTTCCATCACCTTATTGGGGGAATGCGTGCAATCTATGAAGCCATCGAGTTTCTCGGGATGCAGCGGGGAGACAGAATCGGCCATGGAACTGCGGCGGGAATCGAACCCGAGATCTGGCTGAAGCATGTGGGGGATGAATTCGCCATCAGTGAGGGAGAATGGCTTGATGACCTGATCTTCGTACTTCACTTGCTTGAAAAATACCCTGACTCTCCTTTGAATTCAAGACTTGCTGCCATTCGGGGAGAAGTTGATAAACGCGCCCAACGAGTCTATCGTAAGCATTACGCCACCTATTCCCATATCCAGGCCTGGCTTCTGCGACGCTACTGCCCGCTGCACATGCTCTACGAATGGCGTGAAGCCATGAGCATGCCCACGTGGTCTGAGGAAGAATGGAGAGAATGCGCCACCGAAAATCCCGATACGGAAACACGTGAGCTTCTGCGCCTCTATCATCAGGATGATTGCCGCAAAAGGTACCACAGAAAAATCAGGATTAATGTACAGTCAATTCTATCAAAAGAGAATCTACGAGGACTGCAAAACCTCCTCCTTGGCGAACTTCATAAAAGGGAAATCGTGCTTGAAGCTTTACCCACAAGTAACGTTCGTATCAGCTTTTATAAAAGTCATAAAGAGCACCATCTCTGGAGATGGCTTGGTCTTTCAGAAAGGGACGGTGGCTCGGAAAGAATGCCAGCTGTCGTTATTGGTACGGATGATACCGGTATTTTCTCAACCAGTATTCTGAATGAGTACTGCCATATTTATCATCAACTCATTAACGGATGCGGCCAACCCCATGACAAGGCTTTAGATGTTTTAAGGAGACTTACGGAAAACTCAAAAATTTATAGTTTTTTAACAAATCCCTCCCAAGACTAAAGCCTTGGGTGCCCTTGGAGATTGATTATGAAAAGAGCCGTGATCGCCTGTTTTATGCTTGCCATGGCAATAGTCCTGCCGGGGCCAAACACCTCCAACGCCCATGGCTTTGAGATGGAACGGTTCAGGATCGCCCTTGTCCAGATGGACGCAAGCCAGGGCAAAGCAAAAAACCTGGAAAAGATAGGAGAATTTGCGGTCCGGGCCGCCCAAAACAGGGCGGAAATCATCTGCTTTCCGGAATTGTCCGTCACAGGGTATGAGCGGCACCGCCCCGCGCCCCTGGCCGAGACCATCCCCGGCGCTTCATCAACCGCTGTTTCACGGCTCTCCCGAACCCACCGGATCATCATCCTCGCAGGGCTCATCGAAAAAGCGGATAATCACCTCTACATCACCCATATGGCGGCCTTTCCCGACGGCAGGGTGGAAACCTACCGGAAAACCCACCCGGGCAGCAACGAAAGAGCTGTCTTCTCCAAAGGCAACCGACTTCCCGTCTTCCATGCAAAGGACAATCTTGGCAACCGGGTAACCTTTGCCATGGGCATCTGCTATGACATGCATTTTTCGGAGATCGCCGCCATCTATTCCCTGAAGGGGGCCCAGATCCTCTTTGCGCCCCACGCCTCCCCCCTGGGCGGGGAGGGGCGCATCGCGGTATGGGACCGGTATCTTGGGGCACGGGCCTATGACAACACCCTCTATGTGGCCGCCTGCAACCACCTGGGCCATGGCGAAAACAACAAATCTTACGGGTCGGGAATCGGCCTGTGGGACCCCCGCACGGCCCGGCTGCTCAAAAAGTGCATTGATGGCAAAGACGCTATCCTCTTTTACGACCTGGACCTTGCAACCCTGGCAAAGAGACGCACAAGGGAAAGCAAAACCTTTTACCTGAAAGACAGAAGGGAAGACCTCTACTGTCCCGGTCAGGACTCTGCCTCCCCCCACCAAGGTGCCGGACGGGATTGACAGGAAAGAACAAAGCGCGGGGTCAGGCGGGCAGGAACATCTCCCGGGCCAGGGCATCGACCTGATCCAGCCACCCCTGGCGATCCGCCTGGGTGGAAAAGATCACCTGGTGAAAATTGCGGCGTACCACCTCCCTGGCCCCGCAAGGCTGAAGAATGCAGCGCTCCCACAGGGTCTGGAGGGGATCGCCCAGGGCGGCCTCCACCTGTTCGGAACAATCCGAGGTGTTAATGATCAACGCCTTATCCGCCTTTAACGCGCCCACGGGCCGTCCCTCTTCCCCCGCCTTGCCCTCAAAGGAGAAGGCCACCCCGACCCGGAACACCCGGTCAACCCACCCCTTTAAAATGGCCGGGGGCTGGTCCCGCCAGTTGGGATGGATGATGACCAGGCCGTCGGCCTGGGCCAGGTGGTCGCAGTGGGTCTTCAGCAAGCCCTCGGGCTCGTAGTCTTTATCAAGCTCTTCCGGGGTCAGCAAGGGATCAAACCCTTCGGCATAAAGATCATGAAACACAACCTCCACGCCGGGGCAGGCATCAAGCTCCAGAATCTTTCCCGCCAGGGCGTGGTTGAGACTTTTCTGATCAGGATGAGCGAGAATAGTAAGTAGTTTCAAGACGTCTCCTCCTATTTTAAGATAGTTTCAGGACAAATCGGGGCTCCAGACCGTGGCCCGGTTCCGGCCGTTCTTCTTGGAAGCGTAGAGGGCGCTGTCCGCCCGGGAGATCCACTCGGTGGCGTCCTTGATCTCGCTGTCCAGGGTGTTTTCGGCCACGCCGAAGCTCAGGGTGATGGAGAGGAACTCGCCGTCAATGGGCTTGCCGGTCTTGCCGGTCCTGGGAAACCCATGGTTCTCAATGGCGGTCCGAATCCGTTCGACAATGACCTGGGCCTGGTCCTGGTCGGTCTCGTCAAACAGAAGGAGGAACTCCTCCCCCCCGTACCGGCCGGCCACGTCAAAGAACTCCCGCATGGAGCCTTCCAGAAGAGCCCCCATCTCCTTGAGGACCAGGTCCCCCTGGAGATGGCCGTAGGTGTCGTTGATCATTTTAAAATGGTCGATGTCGCACATCACCACGCAGGCCTTGTTGCCGGTCCTGCGCTCGAACCGGGAGCTGACACGCTTCACCTCCTCCTTGATTTTCCGGGAGTTGTACAGCTTGGTGAGGCTGTCGTACACGGCCAGGTTCTCAAACTCGGTCTTGATGAGAATGGTGCTCAAAAAGTTACACATGATCTCGCACACGCTTGCCTCGTAATCCCTGACCGATGACTCATTGCCGCAGAAGTCCCCGCCGAACAGGTAGCCGCCCCCGAAGGTGTCCGGCAGGTAAACAAACCCCATGATGTCGCAGCCAAGGTTAGGCACGTTGATGCTGGAGACGTTCTTGTGCCTGAAGGCCTTGACCTCGTTGATATAGATGGGTTCGGGATCCTTGAGATTGAGCTCGAGCCGTCCGCCCTCCCGAAGGTCGTGGCGGTATCCGTCCGGGTCGAATATCTTCTCGACCTTGAGCAGCAGGGTGTCGTCAACGGCATTGGTGATCTTGTAAAGCACGCTCACATCAAAGGACATGGTCTTCCGCATGATGTCCAGGGGAATCTTGAAGCACTCGTCCCTGTCTGCGGCCACATCCAGGGTCGAGAGAAACGAGCTCAGGTCCCCGAGCCGGTTCAGCACCTGCTTGGCATCGGTCTCCATTTTATCCATGGTTAAGCCTCCTTTAAAAGCTGGAGATTCTCCCGGGCGAAATCCAGGGCCGGGTCGATGGTAAGAGCCTCCTCATAGTAGTGGATGGCCTCCTCCCGCCTGCCGAGGTCCCGGAGGTTGGTGGCCACATTGGCATAGTCGATGCCCGACGAGGGATCGAGTTCGATCACCCGCTTGAAAGAGGCCACGGCCTGCTCATGGTTCTTCATCTTGAAGTGGCAGAACCCCTTGAGGTTGTGGATGTCCGTCCGCTGGGCGTCGATGGCCTCGCCCTGTTCCAGCACGGCCAGGGCCCGGTCGTAATCTTCCATCTCCTTGTGGCAGACCCCGAGGTAGGAGCAGATGTCCGGGATGTTGAGTGTGGCCGGATCAAGGCTGAGGGCCGCCTCCAGATGATCCTTTGCCGTCCGGGGATCTCCCTGGGAAAGCTGGGAAAGGCCCTGGTAGAACCGGGTGTAGTATTGGCCCGGCAGCAGGGATTCCATATGCTCCAGACGGGCCGAGGCCTCCCGGGGATCAAAATTCTCGGTGATAAGCCGGGCTGCGAACATGCCAAGGCTTGCCTCGGCCGCCCGCTCCCGGAAATGGGCGCCGGGCAGGATGGTGTAGAAGGCCGGAATTTTGAGCCCCGGGTGCATGGTGTTGATGAGCAGCACGTCCATGTCCTTTTGGGCCAGGGCCGCCACATAGTTTTCCACCTCCACCCGGATGTTGTTGTCAGCAAGGTTGGGCAGATCCGAGATGGGGATCATATTGTTCCGTCCGGTGATGAACGAAGCCTCCTCCAGGGTGGCGAACTTTGGCAAACCGCTTGCCACGTAGTTGGACCCGGTGTTGAAGTCGCCTGAAAGCTGGGCGGTCTCGGTCAGGGCCCGGCTCAACGCCTTTTCCGGATTCGGGGCCGTGCCCGCCGTCCACACGATCTCGCTCATCACCGGAAAGGTGTCGGGATCGTAGGCCATGACGCCAATGGTGGGAATGCCCATGCCCAGGGTAAAATCGGAGATGTGGAGACGGATACCGGCCCGGCGGTACTTTGCCACCATCTCTTTCACCACGGGATCGGTTGCCGAGTCGGGATCGATGGCCGGCACACTGAGGCGGCCCTGGCTGACAAGGGCGGATGTGTGGCGCTCCACAAGCTCGGACAATCCCTGGCAGATGGCCTCTTCAATGCAGTTACCGGCCGCGGGCCCGTTGAACTCGTTGATCATGTAGAACCAGTCAAAGGGGATCAGCACCTCCTTGTCCCGGGTGAGGTTGAACCCTTTGGTCCACTGGAGGGGAAGCTCCTCAAAGATTTTCCGCTTGGCATCCTCGTCGCCGCCCTGGTCGTGGACGCTCCGGAGGATGGTCTCAAAGGGGATGGCATCGGCCTTGACGTTCTTGTAGGTGTCGGCCACAAAGTTTGCAGGATCGTTCTTATAGCTGAAAAAGCTGAACCGCTCGGCAAGCTCCATCACGGCGCTGGCCTCGGACTGGGCAGGGTTCGCGCCCTTGCCCATCTGCTTGTTGGTTCCAATAACATCTTTTGCATCGCTGCCGCATTCACTGAAGAACACCGGGATATCGAGCCTGCCATTGTCGATCCGTTCGGTCTTTTTCAAAATTTTGAGGTCGATCCGTTGGCTTCGCTCCTTGAACCGTTTAACGGTCTCCTCGGGGGTGATAATCTTGTCCTGGTCCAAGGTCCGGGTTTTTAAAGCGTCCTTCAGGGTTATCCTGGAATTCATAATCTCTTTATTTTCCTTGTTTCTGTTAAGTCTCAATCTTTGTACCGGCCCCTTTCACTTGCCCATGCTTGCCGATCATGAAGATGCCGTAACGGGCAAAAAGGTTTGGCATGAAATTCACAAGTTTGCCCTTGGTGTGGTTCTCCGAGGTGTTAAAGGCAACCCCTTTGATGATGTCAAACCCCACCTGGCGGGCAAACCGCTTAAAGTCCAGGAGGCTCAACACCCTGATATTGGGGGTGTTGTACCATTCATAGGGCAACTCGCTTGTCTTTGGCACATACCCCGTGCCCAGAAGCTGCATGCGGATCTGCCAATGGCTGAAGTTGGGAAAACTGACGATCCCCCTTTTGGCCACCCGCAGCATGGAGCGGATCAAATCATCGGGCTCGTACACCTGCTGGAGTGTCTGGGAGAGGATGGCATAGTCAAAGGAGTTGTCCGGATAGTCCCGGATCTCCTCGTTGATGTCCCCCTGGATCACCGAGAGCCCCCGCTCGATGCACCGTGCCGCCCTGGACTCCTTGATCTCGATGCCCGCGGCGCTCACCTGCTTGGTTTTTTTCAGGTGGACCAGCAACTCCCCGTTACCGCATCCAAGCGCAAGCACATTGGCGTCCGGCTCGATCCACGAGGAGATCAGCTTCAGGTCAAACCGTATCCTGGAACCATCAAAGGTCATCGCACACCCCCGTAAGAAACCCTGCCATCAGGCTGTCAAGCCGTGTGCCGGGCAATAGAAACGCGTCATGGCCCCACTTGGCCTTGATCTCGCAGAAGCTCACGTCCAGGTTGTTCTGTTTCATGGCCTTGACCAACTCCTTGGATTGATAGGTGGGATAGAGCCAGTCCGAGGTGTAGGACACCACCAGGAAGCGGCCCTTGAACCGTGCAATGGCCCGCTTGAGGGAGCCGGAACCGTAATCCCTGGCAAGGTCGAAATAATCGGCCGCCTTGGTGATGTACAAAAAGGAGTTTGCGTCAAACCGCTCCACAAACTTCTTGCCCTGGTACCTAAGATAGCTCTCCACCTGGAAATCGCCCTCGAACTGAAACGAGAGGGCGCTGCGGTCCTGGAGCTTTCTGCCGAACTTCACCCCCATGGCCTCGTCGGAAAGGTAGGTGATGTGCCCGATCATCCTGGCGACGGCAAGCCCCATGTCCGGGTTGTCGCTGGCATAGTAGTCCCCTGAGTTCCAGTTCACATCGGTCATGATGGCCTGGCGGGCCACCTCGTTAAAGGCGATGGCCTGGGCCGAATGACGGCCGGTGGTGGCAAGGGGGATGGCCGACGCCATCATGTCCGGATACCGGGCGCACCATTCCAGCACCTGCATGCCGCCCACGGAGCCGCCCACCACAGAAAGCAGCTTTTCAATGCCGAGATGCTCGACCAGCCGCTTCTGGGCCCGGACGATATCCGTGATGGTGATCACGGGAAAGTCGCCCCCGTAGGGCCTGCCCGTGGCGGGATTGACGGAAGAAGGGCCGGTGGTGCCCACACAGCTGCCAAGCACGTTGGAGCAGATCACAAAGTAGCGGTCCGTATCGATGCCCTTGCCCGGTCCCACCATGAAGTCCCACCATCCCGGCTTGGGATCGTCGGGCTGATGGTACCCGGCCACATGGGCGTCCCCGGTCAGGGCGTGGAGGATGAGTATGGCATTGCTCCGGTCGGCGTTCAGGGTGCCGCAGGTCTCGTAGGCAAGGGTGATGGGGCCGAGGGAAGCGCCGCCCTCAAGAAGCATCCCCTCACCGGAATCAGCAAAGGTGAACGATTGCTTCTCAACCCGCCCCACGGTGGCGCCCGAGGCGTCCTGTTCTATGTATTCACTCATTTCCCCCCCAGGGCCTGGTCAATATCGTGGCAGATATCCTCCCCGTTCTCGATGCCCACCGAGAGCCGGATCATGCCCGGCGAGATGTTCAGCCGCTTTTTCTCGGCCTCGTCATGGGAGAGGAACTGGGTGGAGTAGGGATGGATCATAAGGGTCTTGCAATCCCCGATATTTGCCAGGTGGCGAATCATCTTGAGGTTGTCGATCATGGAGAAACAGACGTCCTGGTCCTTAAGACCAAAGGTGAGCATGCCGCCGAACCCCTTGCCCCGGAACTGGGCGGACGCGGTATCAAAGCAGGGATGGTCCGCAAGACCCGGATAGTTGACCCATTCCACCTTGGGATGGTCCCTGAGGAACCCCGCCACCTTGACGGCGTTTTCCATGTGGCGCTCCATGCGCAAGGCAAGGGTGTCAAGCCCGAGGGTGGTGAGAAAGGAGTGAAACGGGGCCTGGGTGGTGCCGAAATTGATATGGTACTCCCGCCACATGCGGTCCAGGAAGGCAAGCTCGCCCTTCTTTTCCACAAAGGGCGCAAAATCCGGGAACCGTTCCCGGTTCCACCCAAATCGGCCCCCGTCGATCACAACTCCCCCTAAAGCTGCGCCATGGCCGCTCAGATATTTGGTGGTGGAATGGATCACCACGTCGGCCCCATACTCGATAGGCCGGAACAGCCAGGGCGAGGCCAGGGTGTTGTCCACCAGAAGGGGCAGGCCGTTGTCATGGGCAAGCTTGGCGATAGCTGAAATATCCGGGATGTCCATCTCCGGGTTGCCGATGGTCTCCACATAGAGAAACCGGGTCTTGTCATTGATGGCCCGGGCAAACCCCTCCAGGTCCAGGGAATTCACCAGGCGGGCCGTGATCCCGTATTTTTTGAACAGGGAGGTAAAGAGAAACGAGGTGGACATGAACAAAGAGCGCCCGGCCACAAGTTCGTCCCCGGACCGGAGCAGGGCCATGCAGGCGTTGTTGATGGCGGCCATGCCCGATGAGGTCACAACGGCGCCCTTGCCCGACTCAAGCGAGGCGAGCTTCTCTTCAAGGAACCGGTTGGTGGGGTTGCTCAACCGCCCGTACACGTGATCGCTGCTTTCCCCGGCAAAGGCCTGGCTCAGGCTTTCCGCCGTGGGGAATGCGTGGGACGCGGTCTGGAAAATCGGGGGAAGGGTGGCGCCCTCCCAGTTATCCCTGGACGCGCCTTCGTGGATCACCCGGGTATCAAAACAATATTCTCTTTTCATTCAGAATCTCCAATCTCGCCATGCCTAACGGGCAGGTTATATCACATTGTGGCACATCCATGTCAACAACAAAGGATTTCCCTAGGGAATCGACCCTGGGCACCATACCAGTTTTTACAAGCACTTGCAAAGGGGTCAGGCTTAGCTTATTGGCGTTTTTTCCAAAAACGCCAATAAGCTAAGCCTGACCCCAGGGGATATAAAGTACATTTATTTAGCCTTTACAAATTTAAACCCAAACCCTTTTTTCCATATATCTTTGACAAAGCCAATAAAATATATAAAAATGTACTTTTCATCAACCGGTTCAGAACACCGATTTACAGGACAAGGGAATGCTGCCAGGCCTTAACATTGACCAACTCGTCACCCGGAGCAAAATGCTCTATGCCAGACTGATCGACCGCATCATCCAGTGCGGCGGGGAGAAGCTGCCCACATCGGACCATCTTGCCAAGGAACACCATGTGAGCGTCAACACGGTCAAGGAGGTGTGCGCACGGCTTGCCAGGGAGGGGTACATCCGCCAGAAGAAGCGGGCCGGCACAGAGATCCGCAGCCTCTATTCCGAGGAGCAGGTCCAGGCATACCTGAGATCCCGGGAAAAGATCGTCCAGGTGTTCAACCAGCTCAAGGAGTCCGGGATCAGCGAATCCGGGATCATCGCCGCGGCCCTCTCGGCCCTGGACGAATACCGGCCCGAACCCGCCCGGGCGGTCTATGTGGACAAGGATTTTTACGGCCTTGTGGTGGGAAAAAAGGAGCTGGAATCGATCCTTGAGGTCAAGGTGTCCTCCATGTTTGTCGACGAACTCATGGAAAAAATCGACACCGAAGCCCCGGCCCCGGAGCTTGTGGTCACCTCCCTCAGGAACGCGCCCCTGGTTGAGGCCCTCCCGGACACCATCCGGGTGATCCCCTTGAAGACCACCCCGCCCCTGGAGCAGCTTGTGGACTTTTCAGCCCTGCCCACCGATGCCCGGATAACCCTGGTGGTGATCTCCGACCAGGTGCGGCAACGGGTCCTGGCCACCTATGCCGACCTCATGGAGGCCTACCCCTTTTTCCATGTCCACACCCTTTCCCAGGTGCGGATGAACCGGGAACTTGTGAGGGAGACCACCACCCTTGTGACCCTCAGGATGATCCTTGGGGAGAACCAGGGTTTGTTCAGCCACATTCCCCACACCGTCCCCTACAACAGATTCCACGACGACGAGGGCATGGGCATGGTCAAGCGGTTCCTGGCCCATGGGAGGGAGGAGGCATGACCATGGAGATCATCGGCGTGGATACCGGCGGCACCTTCACCGATTTCATTTATAAGCAGAACGGCCAATGGGGGGTGTTCAAGCTGCTCTCAACCCCCTCCAACCCGGCCGAGTCCGTGCTCCAGGGGTTGAAAACCCTTGCGGGCCCAAAGGAGTTCCAGGTGGTCCACGGCTCCACCGTGGCAACCAACGCCCTGCTGGAACGAAAGGGGGCGGTCACGGCCCTTGTCACCAACAAGGGATTTGAGGACATCGTGGCCATCGGCCGCCAGAACCGGAGCGAGCTGTACAATCCCGGCTACCGCAGGCCCACGCCCATGGTGCCCCCGAGCCTCTGCTTCGGGGTGGACTGCCGGATCACCAGCAGCGGTGAGCGGGAGCGGGCCTTTGACGAGAACTCCGCCGCCCAAGTTGCCAAACAGCTGGAACAGGCCCAGGTGGAGTCGGTTGCCGTCTGTTTTCTCTTCTCCTACCTGAATCCCGAAGATGAGATCCGCATGGGGCGGCTGATCCGGGAGCTGAACATCCCGGTCTCCCTTTCCCACCGGATACTTGCGGAGTTCAGGGAGTATGAACGCACCTCCACCACCCTGATCAACGCCTATGTCTCCCCCATCATGCGCCGGTACATCCTCCACATACAAAAGGCGCTCAAGACAAAAGGGTTCAGGATCATGCAGTCCAACGGCGGCACCATCTCCGGGGCCGCCGCCATGGAAGAATCGGTCAAGACCATCCTCTCCGGCCCTGCCGGGGGTGCTGTCGGGGCCTTTGAGACCGGCAAGCTTGCCAACCGTAACAAGTTGATCTCCTTTGACATGGGGGGCACCTCCACGGACGTCGCCCTGCTGGACGGCGCCCTGCCCCTCACGTCAGAATCCTCTATTGCGGGGTTTCCCGTCAAGGTGCCCATGATCGACATCCACACCGTGGGGGCCGGGGGCGGGTCAGTGCTCGCCACCAACGACCAGGGCGCCCTTAAGGTGGGCCCGGAAAGCGCGGGCGCATACCCCGGCCCCATCTGCTACGGCACGGGGGAACGGATCACGGTCACCGACGCCAACCTCTTCCTTGGCCGCCTGGTGCCGGACCACTTTCTGGGTGGCGCCATGGAACTCGATTTCGAACGGCTGAAAACCTTTTTTAAAGCCACGGCGGAACAGACCGGCCTCACCCCCATGGAACTTGCCCAGGGGGTGATCGACGTTGCCAACGCCGTCATGGAAAAGGCGATCCGGGTGATATCGGTGGAGCGGGGATTCGACCCGTCCGAGTTTACCCTGTTCTCCTTTGGCGGGGCCGGCGGCCTCCATGCCGTGGACCTGGCCAGGCTCATGAACATCCCCACGGTCATGGTCCCGAAAAACCCGGGCACCCTGTCCGCCATGGGCATGCTCATGGCCGACGTGATCAAGGACTACTCCCTCACGGTGATGCTCAGGCAGGAACCGGGGCTTTTTCAAAGGCTCGACCAGTGCTTTGCCCCGCTCACGGCCACCGGCGTCAAAGAGCTTGGGGCCGAAGGGTTCGACCCCGAGAGCGTTACCATGGAAAAGTACCTGGACATGCGGTACAAGGGCCAGTCCTTTGAACTCATGGTCCCCTTTGATGGGGACTATGAAGAGCGCTTCCACCGGCTCCACGAGAAAAGCTACGGCTACGCCAGCCGGGACAAGGAGGTGGAGATCGTCAACATCCGCACCAGGGCCAGGGGCGTTTCCGAAAGACCCGGCTTTGATCCCGAACCTTTCCAGGGGGAAGCCCCCGATCCCAAGGCCTTTACCGGCAAGCGGCGGGTGATCTTCGACGGCGCGCCCCGGGAGGCAAGCCTGATCCTCCGGGACAAACTGCGGCACGGCAACCGCATCCCCGGCCCTGCCATTATCCTGGAGTACTCCGCCACCGTGGTGATCCCCCCCGGGGCCCTGGTTGAGGTGGACAGCTTCGGCAACCTCATCATCACCTGCAACAGCGAGGAGGCGGCCCGATGACCCAACCCGGCAGACCCGAAACCCCCAGCCCGGTCCTGATGGAGGTGTTCAAGAACCGGTTCTCCTCCATCTGCGAAGAGATGGGGGTGACCCTGAACCGCACCGCCTTCTCCCCCAACATCAAGGAGCGCCGGGACTTCTCCTGCGCCCTGTTTGACGGCGGCGGCGAGATGATCGCCCAGGCCGCCCACATCCCGGTCCACCTGGGCTCCATGCCCATGTCCGTGAAGACCGCCATCGAGAGCGTTACCTTCCGCGAGGGCGACATGGTGATGCTCAACGATCCCTACCGGGGGGGCAGCCACCTGCCGGACATCACCATTGTGGCCCCGGTGTTCGGAAGCGATCCCGAGCCGCTGTTTTTCGTGGCCAACCGGGCCCACCACGCGGATGTGGGGGGCATGACCTCGGGCTCCATGCCGCTGTCCACCTCCTTGTTCCAGGAGGGAATCATCATCCCGCCCTTGAAGATCGTGAAACAGGGTGAGCGGGACAGGGATCTCATGACCCTGTTTCTCAGCAACGTCAGGACCCCCCACGAGCGGGAGGGGGATTTCGAGGCCCAGATCATGGCCAACACCACGGGCATCAAGCGGATGAAGGAGCTGATCACGGCCCACGGCCTTGACAAGGTGTTCTTCCATGCCAGGGCCCTCATGGACTATTCCGAGGCCGTCACCCGGCGGCAAATAGCAACCATCCCGGACGGCAGCTACACATTCGAGGACCTGCTGGACGACGACGGCCTGGACACGGAAGGGATCGCCGTCCGGGTGACCCTCACCATCGACGGGGACCGGGCCTTCCTGGACTTCACCGAATCCGCCGACCAGGTGCCGGGCAGCGTCAACGCGGTGTTCTCCATCACCCTGTCCGCCGTGATCTATGTGTTCAGGACCCTGATCCTGGAGGATATTCCCTTTAACGCTGGCAGCTTCCGGCCCATCACCGTCAAAACCCGGAAGGGCACCATCGTGGACGCAACCTTTCCCGCCCCGGTGGCGGGCGGCAACGTGGAGACCTCCCAGCGGGTGGTGGACACGGTGCTGGGAGCGCTGAACAAGGCCCTTCCCGGCAGAATTCCGGCGGCAAGCCAGGGCACCATGAACAACATCACCATCGGCGGCATCGATGCCAGGACCGAACACCCCTTTGCCTACTACGAGACCCTGGCCGGGGGCATGGGCGCAACCGCAGCCTCCCACGGGGAGAGCGCGGTCCACTCCCACATGACCAACACCCTCAACACCCCGGTGGAAGCCCTGGAGTACGCCTACCCCTTTCTTGTGACCCGGTACTCCATCCGGAAGCACTCGGGGGGCCGGGGCCGGTTCTCCGGGGGCAGCGGCCTTGTCCGGGAGATGAAGCTATTGTCCGACGCCGAGGTGACCGTGATCTCCGAACGGCGCAGGACCCGGCCCTACGGGGTGGCGGGGGGAGATCCCGGCAAAAGGGGCGTCAACAAGATCCTGCGGAACGGCCGGGCGGAACCCATGCCCGGCAAGTTCCACACCCAGATGAAAACCAATGAAATCCTGCGGTTAGAGACCCCGGGCGGGGGCGGCTACGGCGCGCTTCGGCCCGACAACATCAAAGGAAGGAAATCGTGACCATCATTGATTTGAACTGCGACATGGGAGAGAGTTTCGGGGCTTACCCCCCTGGCATGGACGAGGCCCCGGCCATGGACGCCACAGGGAGGCGGACCAATGGCTAAAGGACTCTACCACACCCCATTCTTCAGGACGGCAGGGGACTGCGGGCTTCTCATGGAGTTCGGGGACGCCATCGATCCCGGCATCAACCAGCGGATTCGCGCCATGGCAGGCCTGCTCGAGGAAAAACCAGTTCCCGGCGTCACGGAGGTGATCCCCACCTACTGCTCGGTGATCGTTATCTACGATCCCTGCGTGACAACACCGGCCACCCTCAAGCCCCTCCTCTCAAGGATGAACAAAAACCTTGCGGAGATGAAACTTGCCGAGCCGAACACCGTGGAGCTGCCCGTGTGCTACCACCCGACCCTGGGACCGGACCTTGAATCCGTGGCAAAGATCCACGGCCTCACCCCCGAAGAGGTGATCGAGATCCACACCCGGCCCCTCTACCCCATCTACATGATCGGGTTCACCCCGGGATTTCCCTACCTGGGCGGGCTGTCGGAACAACTTAACACACCCCGGCTCGACTCCCCCCGGAAGCGGGTGCCTGCCGGGTCCGTGGGCATCGCCAACAACCAGACCGGCATCTACCCCATCGAGAGCCCCGGGGGCTGGCAGCTCATCGGCCGCTGCCCCATCAAGCTGTTTGATCCGGCACGGAAAGATCCCATCCTGCTCAAGGCTGGGGATCTGTTGAAATTCCGGGCCATCGATCTTGACGAGTACCATGAGATCAAAGGGAGGCAAGCGTAATGCAGGTCTTTAAAACCATTGAACCCGGCGCCCACACCCTGGTCCAGGACCTTGGCCGGTTCGGGTACCAGCAGTTCGGGGTGCCCCCCTGCGGCATGCTGGACAAGGACGCGGGCAGGATCGCCAACCTTCTTGCGGGCAACACGGGCAACCAGGCGGTCCTGGAGATCACCTTCATCGGCCCCACCCTGGAGGTGCTCTGGGACACCGATATCGCCGTGACAGGGGCCGACATGGGACTGACCGTCAACGGACGGTCCGCCGGCAACTGGCGCTCCCTTCGGGTGAAAAAGGGCGACCTCCTGGTATTCAAGCAGGCGGCCAGGGGATGCCGGAGCTATCTTGCCGTCACCGGCGGCATTGATGTGCCGGAAGTGATGGACAGCCGCTCCTGCTACATCGGCGCCCGGATCGGCGGGCTGGAAGGGCGCGCCCTCAAAGCGGGCGACATCATCCAAGGGTTCGACGCCCCGCCCCTGGGCGAGGCAAGGCAGCTGCCCGGAGAGTTTGTGCCCGACTACGGCCACGAGATCCGGCTCAGGGCGATCCCCGGGCCCCAGGATGACTATTTTGACGAGGGCCTGGAACGCTTTTTCGAGTCCGCATTCACCGTGTCCCACCAGGCCAACCGCATGGGATACCGCCTGACCGGCCCCGTGATTGCCCAGCGGTCCTACATGCCCGCAAGCATCATCTCGGAGCCGAGCCTCCCCGGCGGGGTCCAGGTGCCCCCGGACGGACAGCCCATCGTGCTGCTGGCCGAGCAGACCGTGGGGGGCTACACAAAGATCGCCACCGTGATCTCGACCGACCTTGCCAAGCTTGCCCAGGCCGTGCCCGGGGACAATGTCCGCTTTGTTCGGGTCACCCTGGACGAGGCCCACAGGGCGTACAGGGAAAGAAGCGCCTTTTTCAAGGCGCTTGCGGCCATGGATCTTGCGGCCGGCGGGGATGACCCGGCAGGGCTCAGCCAGCGCCTGGCGCAACACCTGATTCAAATTTGACCGATGCGGAAGGTCCGCATTTTTAGATAATGACAACAACGTTTTTCAAGAGGAGAAAAAAATGGAACCATTCAAAAAAATCTTGGTCGTCATGACCCTTGTTCTCTTTTCCGCAACCTTTGCCTGGGCCGGTAAACCCATGAAGCTCGATCTCAACGCCGTCTACGGCGCGACCAGCTTTCACACCGTCGGCGCCATGGATTTTGCCAAGCTTGCAAAGGAATATTCAAACGGCGATATCGACATCACCGTTCATCCGGGCGGCAGCCTTGGATTCAAGGGACCCGAGCTTTTAAAATCCGTGAAAGACGCCCAGCTGCCCATGAGCGACATCCTCATGGGGGTTGTTGCCGGAAGCGAGCATGTGTTCGGCTTAAGCTCCCTGCCCCGGCTGGCCTCCTCCTTTGACGAGGCAAAGGCCCTCTACAACGACTGCAAGCCCCTGTATGAAAAGGCCGCCAAAAAATGGAACCAGAAACTCCTCTATGCCGCGCCCTGGCCCCCCAGCGGACTTGTCACCAAGAAGGCCGTAAACACCGCCGCCGACATCAAGGGCCTCAAGACCCGTACCTATGACAAGAACGGCGCAAACTTCCTGAGGGAACTTGGCGGCGCGCCCCTTTCCCTTCCCTGGGGCGAGGTTTACTCTTCCCTTAGAACCGGCATGATCGACTCGGTTCTCACCTCGGCCGAATCCACCAAGAACGGCAAGTTCTGGGAAGTGCTGGGCAACTTCACCAACATCAACTACGCCTTTCCCCTGAACATGGTCACCGTCAACCTGGACTACTGGCGATCCATGACCAAGGCCCAGCAGAAAGCCATCCTCAAGGCTGCGGCGGATACGGAAAAGAACCAGTGGAACAGGTCCGAGGCCAAGACCCTGGAGGCCCTTGCCATCATCAAAGAGAAGGGTTTCACCATTGCCGATCCCTCTGACGCCCTTTCCAGGGAGATGGACACGGCAGCGGCCAAGATCGTCAAAACCTTTACCGACAAGGCCGACAGCAAGACCCAATCCATCCTGGACAAATACGCCAAATGAAAAGGGCCGTCACCTTCATAGAGAGGCTTTCCCTATGGGGAGCCTCGTTGTCGGCCGTTTTCATGGTCCTGATCGTGCTGATCATCGCCGTTGAGATCGTGCTTCGTTCGGTGTTCAACACCTCGACCCTCATCGCGGACGAGTACAGCGCCTACTTCTTTGTGGGCGTGGTCCTCCTGGGCCTTGCCTTCACACTGAAGGAGGACGCCCACATCCGGATCACCCTGCTGACCTCCCTCCTCGGCGAAAAGGGACGGGGTGTGCTGGACATGATCGCCACCCTTGCGGCCATGGCCATCACCACCTTTGCCCTGTACCACACCTCGCTCATGGTCTATGAGTCGTGGGAGCTGGGCATGAGGGCGGACTCCATCAGTGAAACACCCATCTACCTATCCCAGGTAGTCATTCCCGCGGGCCTTCTCATGTTTGACTTGCAGCTTGCGGCGCGTTTTTTAAAGAGGCTATTATGATTTCCGATCCCTTACTAATGTCCCTTGTGTTGTTCGGCTTCATGTTTCTATGCCTGTTTTCCGGACTGTGGATCGGGTTTTCCCTGCTGGGGACGGGAATCTTCGGCATGCTGGTATTCGACCTCAACCTGCCTCCGGTGATCTCGGTGTGGGACAAGATCGGGGGACTTCTGTCCAACTCCATCTACAACAGCACCAACTCCTGGTCCCTGACAGCCCTTCCCCTGTTCATCCTCATGGGGGAGATCCTCTACCGGACGGCTATCTCCACCAAGCTTTTGAACGGGCTGTTGCCCTGGCTTGCCAAGGTGCCGGGCAGGCTTTTGCACATAAACGTGTTTGCCTGCTCCCTGTTCGCCGCCGTGTCCGGCTCCAGCGCCGCCACCACGGCCACCGTGGGCAAGATCACCCTGGACGAGCTCTCCAAACGGGGGTATGACAAGAATCTCGCCATCGGCTCCCTTGCAGGGGCCGGCACCCTGGGATTTCTCATCCCTCCCAGCCTGATCATGATCATCTACGGGATTCTCTCGGACACCTCCATCGGCAAGCTCTTCATGAGCGGCGTGATACCGGGACTGATGCTGGCGGGTGCCTACTCCCTGTACATCATCGCGGTCGCCACCATCAAGCCGGATGTAGTTCCCAAGGAGACAGAGACCTTTACCATGGCCCAGAAGCTTGCGGCCCTCAAGGATCTTCTGCCCATCCTGGGACTGATCCTGGCGGTGCTCGGCGGCATCTACATGGGCATCACCACCCCCACCGAGGCCGCGGCCATCGGCGTGATCGGCTCCCTGGTTCTTGCGTTCGCCTTCAAGAACCTCACCTGGGCCAACTTCAAGGAGGCCCTGATCAACGCGGTCAAGACCAACTGCATGATCTGCTTCATCATCCTGTCGGCCTCCTTCCTCTCCCAGGTGGTGGGGTTTGTGGGGATCGCACGGGCCCTGAGCGTCTACATCGCGGGCCTTGGCCTCTCACCCTATGTGCTGATCCTCGTGGTGGGACTTATGTACATCGTGCTCGGCATGATGCTGGACGGCATCTCCATCGTGGTGATGACCCTTCCCATCGTGCTGCCCATCGTAGTGGCTGCGGGCTTTGAGCCCCTCTGGTTCGGCATCTTCCTGGTGTTCATGGTGGAGCTCTCCCAGATAACGCCGCCTGTGGGATTCAGCATCTTCGTCATCCAGGGGATCTCAACGGAAAAGGTGAGCACCATCCTAAGGGCCACCCTGCCCTTTTTCATCATCATGGTGCTCATGGTGATCCTGATCACCATGTTCCCGGAGATCGTATTCTATCTCCCGGAAAAAATGGTTCAATAACATCCAGCCTTCCCAAGGCACCGGCCGGTGCCTTGGGAACACCCCTTCCGATACCAGCAATAGGCCGCCCCAACGCTCACTCTCTCTTCAAGAATCCTTGCTATCTTTTTGATCATGTTGTATCGGAAGTTAGCCAAATACCCAAAACAAACAGGACATAAATGAACCACGCTGTACATAATAAAATCGTATCCTTTATCTGGTCTATTGCCGACGACTGCCTGCGGGATGTCTACGTCCGGGGCAAATACCGTGATGTCATTCTGCCCATGGTGGTACTGCGCCGCCTGGACACCCTGCTGGAGCCCACCAAGGACAAGGTCATGGAAGAGGTCGCTTTCCAGCAAAACGACATGGGCCTTGTGGAACTGGACGACAACGGCTTGAAAGACGCCGCCGGCCGCGTGTTTTACAACACCAGCAAATGGACCCTTAAGCAACTGTTCGACACCGCCACCAACAACCAGCAGATCCTGCTGGCCAATGTTGAAGAGTACCTCAACGGCTTCAGCACCAATGTCAAAGAGATCATCCAAAAGTTCAACCTCCGGGCCCAGGTGCGCCACATGGCCGCTAAGGACGTGCTGCTGGACGTTCTTGAGAAATTCACATCCCCCTACCTCAACCTCACCCCGGAGGAGCGTGAAGACCCGGACGGCAACTACCTGCCCGCACTCTCCAACCTGGGCATGGGGTATGTGTTTGAGGAGCTGATCCGCAAATTCAACGAAGAGAACAATGAAGAAGCAGGAGAGCATTTTACCCCGAGGGAAGTGATCGAACTGATGACCCACCTGGTGTTTGATCCCATCAAAAAAAGCCTGCCCCCGGTCATGACCATCTACGACCCGGCCTGCGGTTCCGGCGGCATGCTCACCGAGTCCCAGAAATTCATCAAGGATGAAAAAGGAGCCATCCGCGCCACCGGGGATATTTATCTATACGGCAAAGAGATCAACGACGAGACCTACGCCATCTGCAAGTCCGACATGATGATCAAGGGCAACAACCCCGCCCATATCCGACCGGGCTCCACCCTCTCCACCGATGAATTCGCCGGCACCCGCTTCGACTTCATGCTCTCCAACCCGCCCTACGGCAAGAGCTGGACCAGTGAACAAAAATTCATCAAGGACGGTGCCAATGTCATCGACCCCCGCTTTCAGGTGCAGCTCAAGGACCATTGGGACCGGGCCCAAACAGTGGACGCCGCCCCCCGCTCCAGCGACGGCCAGCTGCTGTTCCTGATGGAAATGGTCAGCAAGATGAAGGACCTTGAAAACTATCCCGAAGGGTCACGCATCGCCTCCGTCCACAACGGCTCCAGCCTCTTTACCGGGGACGCCGGAAGCGGTGAAAGCAACATCCGCCGCCATATCATTGAAAACGACCTGCTCGAGGCCATCATCCAGCTGCCCAACAACCTGTTCTACAACACCGGCATCACCACCTATGTATGGCTGCTTTCCAACAACAAGCCGGCGAACAGACAGGGTAAAGTCCAGCTGATTGACGCAAGCCAACTCTTCCGCAAGCTGCGCAAAAACCTCGGCAACAAAAACTGCGAATTCGCCCCGGAACAGATCCGTAAAATAGTCGACACCTACCTGGAGCTTGCCACCATTGAGCGCGGGGCAGATGATACGGGGATTGCCGCCCGGGTGTTCGAAAACAGCGACTTCGGTTACCACAAGGTCACCATTGAACGGCCTGACCGCCGCAAGGCCCGGTTCAGCGCCGACCGCATCGAACCCCTGCGGTTTGACAAAGCCCTGAACGAACCCATGCAGTGGATCTACAGCCAGTGGGGGGATGCGGCCTATACGCCCGAAACCCTGGCCGACAACGAAAAGGCCATCCTCGCCTGGTGTGAAGAACAAGGGCTCAACCTCAACGCCCGGAACCGCAAAAAACTCTTCAGCCCGGCCACCTGGCGGAAACACCAAAACCTTGTGGAAACCGCTGAAACCCTCATGGCCGTCATCGGGGACGCAGAATTTAACGATTTTAACCAATTCAAAGCCCTGGTGGATAAGGAGCTGAAAGCCCGAAAGGTCAAGCTCTCCGCACCGGACAAAAAAGCCATTTTAAATGCCGTCAGCTGGTACGATGAAGATGCGGAAAAGGTGATCCGAAAAAAAGTAAAGCTTACCGGTGACAAGCTCGACCAACTGCTGCACCACCTGGGATGCAAAGCAAAAGACCTGCCCGATTTCGGTTACTACCCTACGGAAAAGAAAGGCGAATACCTCACCTTTGAAACCAGTTCGGACCTGCGGGACTGCGAATCCGTCCCCCTCAAGGACGACATCCACCGCTACTTCCTGGCCGAAGTGAAACCCCATGTTTCCGAGGCCTGGATCAACCTCGACTCCGTAAAAATCGGCTACGAGATCAGCTTCAACAAATACTTCTACCGCCACAAGCCCCTGCGTAGCATGGAGGAAGTCGCCCGGGACATCCTCGCCCTTGAACAGCAGGAAAAAGGGTTGATTGCCGATATTCTGGGCGTTAAGATTACGGATATTTCAGGAGCGGACAATGAATGACTCCAAACGAACCGCTGGCCTGATATCCACAGATGAGCCGACAAAAAAATTTTGCAAAGGTTTTGATGTCACCATTTTACGCAATATGCGCCGATTTCACATAGCGTCTCCAATTCAAGAGACAGTGTCTCTCAAATTGAGCTGGTACCATTCCAAGGACTTTTGGTGCGCCCCCTATAGCTTTGATTTTCTGAACCTGACTGATAAGCACTTGCTGAAAGCCAATCTGGACAAAAAACGAATGAAACGACAGGCGCAATTGCAGCATAAAACAAACGGTGAGAGTCATGACTGAGCAACTAACGGCAATGCTGAGATATGAGGAATATAAAGATTCCGGTGTGGAGTGGTTGGGAAAAATTCCGGCGCAATGGGAGGTTAAACGCTTAAAATTCGTCACATCGATTTTTAGAGGAAAATTTACGCATCGGCCACGGAACGATGATCGGTTGTATGGCGGAGAATATCCATTTTTTCAAACTGGTGATGTTGCTAAAGCCGGCAAGTACCTATCTAAATACAAACAAACCTTAAATGATAAGGGACTTCGCGTTTCTACTTTAATCCCCAAGGGTACCGTTGTAATCACAATTGCTGCAAATATCGGCGATGTTTCCATTTTAGAGACGAATGCCTGTTTTCCAGATAGTGTTGTTGGCTTCAAACCCAAAGACAACATTTATAGGGACTATTTGTTTTACGGTTTGGGCAGCATGAAAGAACAATTTGTTGGATCAACAATTAAAAACACTCAAATGAACTTGAATGTTGATCGCATTGGTTCTAATTTCATCACTTGTCCATCAATTAAAAAACAAACCGCCATTGCCGCCTTTCTGGATCACAAAACCGCACAGATCGATCAGGCCGTGGAGATTAAGAAACAAAAAGTCGCCCAGCTCAAAGAACACAAACAGATCCTGATTCAAAACGCCGTCACCCGTGGCCTGAACCCAGACGCCCCCATGCGCGACTCCGGCGTGGATTGGATTGGTGAGATACCGACTCACTGGCATATTGTTGCGAATCGAACCTTATTCAAAGAGCGGGTAGAGCCAGGGCAAGATGAACTGCCTTTACTTTCCGTATCGATTCATTCTGGCGTATCAACTGGAGAATTGCATGAGGACGAAAACATTCGTGGTCGTGTAAAAATTGAAGACAAAACCAAGTACAACTTAGTCAAGCCGGATGACATTGTTTTCAACATGATGAGAGCATGGCAGGGAGCCATTGGGGCGGTGAAGGTAAAAGGGATGGTTAGTCCTGCCTACATCATTGCAATACCTAAAGGCTCTATAAAATCTAAATATTTTGAATATCAATATCGCTGCCCGATTTTTATTCAGCAGATGGATCGTTTTTCTAAAGGGATCACGGATTTTAGAAAACGGCTTTATTGGCATGAATTTAAACAGTTAGTAACGTTGCTTCCTCCAACGGAGGAACAAACCGCCATCGTCACCCATATCGAAACGGAATCCGCCAAAATAGACAAGGCCATCGACTTGCAGGAGCAGCAGATCGACAAGCTCGAGGAATACAAAACCACCCTGATCAACAGCGCAGTCACCGGCAAGATCAAGGTGCCGATGCCTGGGAAAACTGCCAAGGAATAAACAATGACTGAAAACCGCCAGATTGAAATATACCAAACGGAAGATGGTCGGACGGAAATTCAGTTGCGCCTCGAACAGGACACCCTTTGGCTGTCACAGGCGCAGATAGCCGAACTGTTCGACAAAGATTCGGACACCATCGGCCTTCACCTAAGAAACATCTATAAATCAGGAGAGTTGGATGAATTGGCAACTACCGAGGAATCCTCGGTAGTTCGCCGGGAGGGTAAACGCCAGGTTCGGCGTAAGATCAAATTTTACAATCTGGATGCCATCATTTCCGTTGGGTACCGGGTAAATTCCCAGAAGGGTACCCGGTTCCGCATCTGGGCCACCCAGCGCCTACGGGAATATCTGGTGCAGGGCTACAGCATCAACCAGCAGCGCTTTGAACAGAACGCGGCCGAGCTGCAACAGGCCCTGGCCCTGATTCAAAAGGCCGCCCAATCCCCAGCCCTGGGCACAGATACGGGCCGGGGCCTGGTGGATATCGTCAGCCGATACACCCAAACCTTTCTCTGGTTACAGCGTTACGACGAGGGACTGCTGGAAGAACCGCCCGGCCAATCCGGCGGACGACTGGCAACGCCCACGGACGCCATGGCGGCATTGGGAGAACTCAAGCAACAGCTGATGGCCCGTGGCCAGGCCACCCCATTGTTTGCCAAGCCCATGAGAGCCGACGCCCTGGCTGGGATATTCGGCAACCTCGATCAGACCGTATTTGGGGAACCCGCCTACCCCACCATTGAAAGCAAAGCCGCCCATCTGCTCTATTTTGTGGTGAAAAACCACCCGTTCTCCGACGGTAACAAACGCAGCGGTGCGTTTTTGTTTGTGGATTTTTTAAACCGCAACGATCGCCTGTTTATCGATAACGACCAGCCTGTGATCAATGACACTGGCCTTGCGGCATTGACGCTTCTGGTCGCGGAATCCGATCCGAAACAGAAAGACACCTTAATTAAACTGATTATGAACCTGCTGTGTGAACCGAGCCATTAAAAGGAGTCCCCATGGTCAGCCAAACCAACGAACAGGCTTTGGAAGCCGCCATTGAAAAACAGTTAACGGGCATGTGCCTTGAAGAGCTACGGACCGGGAGCGCATCAACCGGCGAGATTCGCGAGCCTGCGCTCCCCTTTGGCAACCATCATGGCTATGAACTGGGGTTTGCCCGGGACTTCAATGCCCAGTACGCCATGGATGAAACCCGCTTCTGGACGTTCCTGGAAAAGACCCAGGGCAAAGAGCTGGAAAAGCTGCAACGGCAGAGTGCCAGCTCCGATGAGTGGCGGCGCAAGATATTGGAACGCTTTGACCGGCTGATCAGGAAATATGGCTTGCTTCACTTGATCAAAAAAGGCCTGCGCGTGGACGATGCCCACCTGCACCTGATGTACCCGGCCCCCCTTGCCAGCAGCTCCGAAAAGGTGAAACGGAACTTTGCCGACAACATCTTCAGCAGCACCCGGCAGGTGCGCTATTCCCCGGCCAATCCCCAGGAAGAGATCGATCTTGTGCTGTTCATAAACGGCCTGCCCTTTGCCACCCTGGAGCTAAAGAACCCCTGGACGGGCCAGACTGCCCGGTACCACGGCCAGAAGCAGTACCGCACCGACCGGGACAGTAATCAGCCCCTGTTGCAGTTTGGCCGCTGCCTGGTGCATATGACGGCGGATACCGACGAGGTCTATATGACCACCAAACTCGCCGGCAAAGGTACCTTCTTCCTGCCCTTCAACAAAGGCCATGATTTCGGTGGGGGCAACCCGCCCAATCCCGGCGGCCATAAATCAGCTTACCTGTGGCGGGAAGTGTTCAGCAAAGAGAGTATTGCCAACATCATTCAGCATTTTGTGCGGCTCGACGGCAGCAGCAAAGATCCGCTTAACAAACGCACCCTCTTCTTCCCCCGCTACCATCAGATGGATGTGGTGCGAAAGCTGTTGGCCCATGCCGGTGAAAAGGGTGTGGGTCATACCTACCTGATTCAGCACTCGGCCGGGTCCGGGAAATCCAACTCCATCACCTGGGCGGCCTATCAGCTCATCGAAACCTATCCGGCAAGCATGGATGCCCGGGGTGCCAAAAGCCTGGACCAGCCCCTGTTCGACTCGGTGATCGTGGTCACCGACCGCCGCCTGCTGGACAAGCAGCTGCGGGACACCATCCGGGGGTTCTCCGAGGTCAAAAACATCATTGCCCCGGCATATAAATCGTGGGAGCTGAAACGCGCCCTGGAGCAGGGCAAGAAAATCATCATCACCACCATCCAGAAATTCCCGTTCATCATCGACGGCATCAGCGATCTTGGGGACAAGCGCTTTGCAGTGATCATCGATGAGGCCCACAGCTCCCAGAGCGGCTCGGCCCACGACAACATGAACCGGGCCATGGGCAAGGAAGGCAATGGCGAAGAGGAGGGCCTGGACGCCCAGGATAAAATCCTGAACGCCATGAAATCACGCAAGATGCGCGGCAATGCCTCCTACTTTGCCTTCACCGCCACGCCCAAGAACACCACATTGGAGAAATTCGGCAACCAACAGCCGGACGGCACCTTCAAACCGTTTCACCTATATTCCATGAAGCAGGCCATTGAGGAGGGATTTATCCTGGATGTGCTGGCCAACTACACCACTTATAAGAGCTATTACGAGATTCAAAAGTCCATCCAGGAGAACCCGCTGTTCGACAGTAAAAAGGCCCAGAAAAAGCTGCGCGCCTATGTTGAGCGCAACCAGCACACCATCAACACAAAGGCCGAGATCATCCTTGACCACTTTATTTTGCAGGTGGTGAACAGCAAAAAACTGAAGGGGAAAGCCAAGGGCATGGTGATCACCCAGAACATCGTAACCGCCATCCGGTATTACAAGGCCATTACCCGCCTGCTGGATCAAATGGGCAACCCATTCAAAGCCGTAATCGCTTTCTCAGGCAGCAAGACGGTGGATGGCATCGAATACACCGAAGCCGAAATGAACGGCTTTGGCGAGGGGGAAACCCGGGATAATTTCGACAAGGACGACTACCGCCTGCTGGTGGTCGCCAACAAATACCTGACCGGGTTTGACCAGCCCAGGCTCACCGCCATGTATGTCGATAAGAAGCTCCAGAACGTATTGGCGGTTCAGGCTCTGTCGCGCCTGAACCGTTCCGCGCCCACGCTTGGCAAAAAGACCGAGGACCTTTTCATTCTGGACTTTTTCAATACGGTTGACGACATCCAAAAGGCCTTCGACCGATTCTACACGGCCACCAGCCTTTCCCAGGCAACGGACGTGAACGTGCTGCACGAATTGAAAGACACCCTGGATGAGGTGGGCGTGTACGAATGGCATGAGGTGGAGCAGTTTGTGGAACTGTACTTCAGCAACGCCGATGCCCAGCAGCTCAGCCCGTTCATTGATACCGCCGCAGCCCGGTTTGATGCGGGGCTGGCCCTTGAAGAGGAAGAAAAGGCCGACTTCAAGATCAAAGCCAAGCAATTTGTGAAAATCTACGGGCAGATGGCGTCGATCATGCCCTATGAAATAGAGGTTTGGGAAAAACTGTTCTGGTTCCTGAAATTCCTGATTCCGAAGCTGAAAATCAAAGACGCGACGGCGGATCAGATCGACAAACTGCTCGAATCCGTGGACCTGTCGTCCTACGGCCTGGAGCGCGTCAAACTCAACCTCGGCATTGCCCTTGACAGTAATGAAACCGAAGTGGACCCCCAAAATCCCAACCCGCGCGGCGCCCATGGCGCTGAAGAAGAGCACGATCCCCTGGATGAAATCATCCGCAGCTTTAATGAGCGCTGGTTTCAGGGATGGAGTGCCACACCGGAAGAACAGCGGGTGAAATTTCTGAACATCGCCGACAGTATCAAAGCCCACCCGGATTTTGAGGAAAAGTACAAAAACAATCAGGATGTTCAAAACCGGGAACTGGCGTTTGAAAAGATCTTTGAGGAAGTAATACTGAAAAACCGGCGGAACGAACTGGAGCTGTATAAATTGCTGGCAAACGATACCGCGTTCAAGGCTGCCATGCAGCAGAGTTTACAGAGACTGGTTGGACCTTCGCTATAATGGCATACAAATACAAACCGCCATATACGATCACCACCGAGATCCTCAATTACGTGGTTAAGATCGGGGAAATCCTGGGAGAACTGAAGGCCGAAACCGATACCGCCGTTGTGCCCAAGCTCCGGCGGGACAATAAGATCAAAACGATCCAGGCATCCCTGGCAATCGAGGGAAATACCCTGAGCCTGGAACAGGTGACGGCGGTGATTGCCGGAAAACGGGTGCTGGGGTTGCCCCGGGAGGTCCGGGAGGTGCGAAATACGTTTACCGCCTACGAGGAGCTGCCCAACTGGTCTCCCCATTCCCGGAAAGATCTTCTTGCCGCCCATGGGCTGTTGATGGCCGGGCTGGCTGATGAAACAGGGTGCTTCCGGTCCGGGGGCGTTGGTATTCAAAGGGGCAGCGTTGTTGTTCATATGGCTCCCCCGGCAAGCCAGGTGTCACGCTTGATGGACGACCTGCTGTCATGGTTGAGGCGGACGGATGAATGCCCCCTCGTGAAAAGCTGCTTGTTTCACTATGAGTTTGAGTTTATCCATCCTTTCCAGGACGGCAATGGCAGGCTTGGCCGACTCTGGCAGACCTTGATTCTCAGCCGATGGCGGCCGATTTTTGCCCTTTTGCCAGTGGAAAGCGTCATCCGGGACCGCCAGCAGGAATATTATACAGCCTTAAGGACGTCTGACAACGCATCGGACGCCACGCCCTTTGTCACGTTCATGCTCAGCGCCATTCTCCAGGCACTTGAGGAGATCAAAGATTCGACCGACCATGTAACCGACCATGTAACCGACCAAGTAAAACGGCTCCTTCATGTTATCAGGAATTCCCAATGCAGTGCCTCTGAAATCATGGCAAAACTTGGGCTCTCCCATCGTCCCACCTTTCGAAAGAACTACCTCCAACCGGCCCTCCATTCTCGGTTGATTGAAATGACCCATCCGGACACCCCCCGGTCAAGAAACCAGCAATACCGGATCACAGCCCGTGGGACGAAACTGTTGACAACCTTCCAGATCAAAGGCGAACAGCAGGGATGATTTCCCGTGAGCCAGCAAACGCAATGTGTTGTCTGAGAATCCAACTACTAAGGATATCTTAGCTGTTGAAACCGAAGAGAACCTTCCCCTCCCTGCATCTCAAAAAGATACATAAATCGGTGATCAAAGCGGGCTGACAACTACCGAGAAATCCTCGATAGTTGTCGAAGGGTTGAATTACAAGAAACCATTGGACGGGCTTCAGCATATGCCCGGCAGTACCGACCAGAATCAGGCGGAGATGGTGTAGCCGCACGTTATGACTGAATACGGAATCTCACTCGGATACGCCCCCTTCTTGAGGGCCTGGCCAACGCCGGTAAAACCAACTGCATGATCCGCTTCATCATCCTGTCGCCCTCCTTCCTCTCCCAAGTGGTGGGCTTTGTGGGGATCGCATGGTGGAACTTTTCAAGATAATGCCCCCATAAACACCAGCCTTCTCTCCTCAACTATATCTCCAAGATCCCGCACCAGAAAAAAGCAACAACTATTTTTTCCCCTTGACGATCTGATTTGAATTTGCAATTAATTATTTAGCCCCTTACTCCCCTCTACATGAAAAGCCAAACCTGTAAGGATACAGGGACGGAAAATCACTGGGCACGTTCACTACGCTACTGAACTAAATCAACCAGAGTAAAAGAATTCCACGCTTTGATTCATCGCATTTCACACATATTGTTCTTAACCGCTCTTCTTGTTGGTTGTCCTGCCGGCTTGTCGTCGATAGAAATGGATAGTGCGAAATACAAGTTCGACAAAGACTACAAAAGGCTTGAAATCATCCCCCCCCCCCCTAAAGAGATGTCGCTTAAGGAAGTTGAGCGCCTATTGGGTGAGCCAGACCATTCGCCGATTGACGGCCAATATTATTATTTTTCAGCCCAATCTGTATATGCAAAAGATCAAGCGGCCTCAGCGTTTATTAACTTGTCATCATATTTAATCTTTTAAAACTATAGATAGAAGCTTTTGACGCAAGAGACCCAAAACCTTACTATTTTTAAAAAGGAGGAAAAGTATAATGGAAAAATTCAAACATTTGATGCTGCGCAATTTCAAAGAATCAGAGTTAATATTTAACGACCAACAGACAAAAGAAATACTAAAGTTCTTTTTCTCTACCGAGCATCAGTATATTGAAGGATTAGTTATTAACCATAAAATCAAAAGTTATGCACAAGGACTATTAATTGAGGCGGTTGACGCCACATACGCTATTGGTTTTATAGAAATCGTTCATAAAACTTTTAATCTTCAACCACCGGTAAAACTAAAAAAGATATTCATTAAGTTCGGCCAACGAGCAGCAAGTCACTGGTTTAAACATGCCAAAAGAACCGATTTATCCAATATCAAAATTTATAATATTGTTCGAGTTATTATTGATATTCGTTTTAGACAGCAACTTCATGAATTAGCCGATGAAATAGTTATGAATAAACCGACGGTTATTGTGCTGGCCTATAATAACCCACTCAATGATAAAACCATATGGGGATAATATATGAAATGGAAAAAGTTAGCTTTATCGTTAGTCTGCGTTCTGTTTCTATTGACAGCCGGGATGGGATTCCACGTACTTTCAAAAATTAATATTGAATATCTAATAGTATATGACTTAAAATTTAAAAAACCTCGTTTTCTTGCCGCAGCAACCGAGTTTTATATATTCACTTTCAGAGGAAACAGAAAGGATATGGAATACCTAAATCATAATTTCGGCCTGAACCCTCTGTTGGCTGATCCGACCATACCAAAGGAAAGGATCTTCAAATATATCTCTTTTTTTTTAGATAAAGGCTTTGATATCAATACTGCAAGTTATGCAACAGGCTTAACACTCCTTCATGCTGCTATTTTGGACAATAACCCGGAAGTCATTTCGTTCCTTTTAGAAAAAAACGCTGATCCCCAGATAGGGGTTGGATATAATCATTTTTATGGGAAAGCCGAAAAATCAAGTTCATTTGGTATGAACGCGATTGAAATGGCAAGACATCGTTCAAAAACGGATAAAAAAGACCGAAGTCAGATCATTCAAATGTTGAATACACCGATACAGAAATGAGATACGTAGATTTCTATACTTTTCTTTTTTTTAGGTGGGGGGGGGGGGGCGCTTCTATCGCCCCCCCGATTTGCTCTTTTTGATGCTTGACTGGCGGCATTGTTTATTTTATTCAAGAGATGACCTTGAAAGGGCTGATGTCATCTCTTGAATCAAGAATCTAAAACTTGGACCTCGGTTTTACCGAAATATAAAAGCCGCAAGATCGTAAGCGAAACGTACCGGTTTTTCCCAATGCAGGCCATGCCCTGCATTCTCGTATATAAGCAGGCTGGAATTGGGGATGCCCGACTCCAGGGTCGTTTGATCATCAATCGGAAAAAGACCGTCTTTATCGCCCCATACAATCAGGGTGGGCGCTGTGATGGAAGGCAGTTCAGCGACATAATTCGCGTCAACCAATCCTGTTAAAGCTGCTTTCCAGACAAGTGCGGGCACCTTTTGGCTTTCCATGACCACTCTGTTGAGGAATTCTTCTTCAAGGGGATTGTAGACGGTACTTGCCTGAAAATCAAAAATAAAATCAGGATCGACCGGATCTTCAAAGGTATCCACGTATTGTTTCAGGCCTAGGAGTTCCGGGTTGGTGGAAGGATCAGCCGTCGCGCCGATTAAAACCAGTTTTTTGATTCGATCTGGGTGATCAATCGCGATGCGCTGGGCAATGATACTGCCCATGGAATGCCCCACCAAAGACACCCGGCGGAGCCTGAAATGATCCAGGAAAGCGATAAAATCATTCACAAAACGATCCATCTCATACTCTGAGGCAGCTTCCGGTTTGTCTGAATCCCCATGCCCCCGCTGTGTTATGGCGTAGGCGTGAAATCGATGGGGCAGATTCTCAATCACGGAACTGAAGGAGAACCAGGAATCCGTATAGCCATGTAGAAAAACCACAACATTCCGCTTGCCATGGCCACGTTCGGCATACTGAAGGGTTACCCCCGTATTCAGATCAACAGTGTCGAGGTGAAGATTATGGTGATGCCCCGGGCAGGATCTGTGAGCAACTGCCGCGAGGGGATTTATTAAACAGGCAATGAGCGTCACCCCGAATCCTATCACTGATAATCTTGAAACGATACCAAGCGTTTTCATTTGAACTCTCCTTTTTTTGTTGTATATTTGCTTAAGTCAACAGCCCTTTCAAGGTTAGACGATTAAACGAAACCGGAGATATTGTTCTCGAAGGTATCTGTTATCATGGGCCAGACTGTCTGTCAAAAAAAAATTGGGTATCCCTGATTTCATAGAACGATACGGAGACGATGATGAATAAAAGAGGTATCATTTTGTATTGCATGGCACTGGGCATCACGCTATTTGTTAATCCATGCTCAGATGACCCGCAACAGGACCCCAGTGCCATGGCCACTGCGATTCGGCAGCAATATGGCGTTAGTGTCGAAGAGATAAACCGGGTTGAGCAATTGCCCGGGTCTATTTTATCCCGGTTGAAGCACAAGGAAGTTGCGGCACGGCTTATACTGGCGACAAAGGCACAATATTCAAACTATATGACTATTCTCGAAAAAGCATTAAGTAAATACCCGCCCGGTCTGTTGGCTAAACACCTTGACACGATTTATGTGGGTGGCGGGTACCGGGAAAACGGTGGGATCGTTGTGGGGCTATATGACAAACGCAAACTTTATCTATTCTACAACCATCAGGCGGGAGATAACAGCGCCATATTCCTGGAACAGACTTTTCACCACGAGTTCTCATCCATTTTGATATATGCATACGATTTTCCGGCGTTTGAGTGGTTGGAACTGAATCCGAAAGGGTTTGATTACATTATCAATCCCGTAAAGATCAACCGATACATGAACGCCATAAGGAGCTACCATGCCGACCGGGTCCTGCTGGAACAAGGTCTGGTATCAAGCTATGGAAAGGCAAATGCGGAAAATGACATCAATACCTATGTCGAGCTTATCTTTACTCGACCTCAAAGAATGCGTGCCTACGTGAGGAAATATCCTGTCACAAGTAAAAAATACGACATGGTTAAACATTTCTACTTGTCCATATCACAGCAGTTTGACGGAATCTTTTCTAACATAAAATGAGAAAACCTTGCCCCGGAAGAGAGGCATCGGCCCCGCCCCCCATTTCCATGGGCCTTACCCCGGTTGTGCCGTGGGGGATGGGGACCGGTTAGGCGCATGCCTTGAGCAGACCGTTCAAAGCCTGTTTCGCCCCCCCCCCTTTCTATTGTTCCTGCACACAAGGCGCCGGAATCATCAAGTCATAAATCCAGTTGAAACCAAGGGCATAAACCGGAACAAACACAGCAAAAGAAATATCCAGGGTCAAGGCATGAATGAAAGAGACCTCCATCCACAACATGATCATGGGCAGGGTGAACACCATCAGCAAAATCTCGAACAACACCGAGTGAAAACACCTCAACCGGAACGATCGCGGATAAAGGGGGTGCTTCAAATAAATAAGCGCCCTGTCAAACCCATAGTTATAGAGGCCGTTACAGACCATGGCCGTGGCGCTCATCCCGATGCTCAGCATGCCGGTGTGGCTGAAACTCCTGTTAAAAACCAAAGCGATCACAGGGGTGCAGATCCCCAGTAAAACAAGCTCAAACAAAAGCGTGTGCATCACCCTTCCCCGAAAACTTCTCATGTCTGGTCCTTTACTATAATGTGTTCATCCAATCCCTAAGTTGCAGGTCCCCAAAGACCATGTTTCATTTAAAGCTTTCCTTGTACCCCCTTTAAAGGTTATAAAACAAGTTAGATTCCATCTCAATTATTGATAGGTGCGCCCATGGATTTATCGTTGAACAATCTTAAGACCTTTATCAAAATTGCCGACAAAGGGTCTTTTTCCGCCGCAGCCAGGCACATGGGCAAGGCCCAGTCCGCTGTCAGCACCGCCATTGCCAACCTTGAGATCGATCTGGGCGTTGAGCTTTTCAACCGCCAGGGCAAACTGCCGGTGCTGACCGAAGAAGGCCGGGTGCTCCTGCGGGAAGCCCGGCAGATCGCCAACAGCTGCCATTTTTTTCTGGAACGGGCCAGGGCCTTTGAAGGGGGGATAGATTCCTGCCTGCGCCTGGCCGTGGATGAAATCATTTCCCAAAAAACATTGATGGATATACTGGAAAATTTCGGAAAGACCTTTCCCAGCACGGAGCTTGAAGTCCTGTACGGGGTACTGGGCGATATCCAGACCATGGTTGAACAGGGCAGAGCGGATATCGGCATCCTGGTTCCCAGCGATATGCCGGGCCCGTCGATGCCAAACAAGCTGGTATCCCATATTGCGTTTATTCCGGTGGTGTCTGCGGACCATCCCCTGGCAAAGACAGAGCCGCTCACCCTCCATGATCTTGAATCCTATCGCCAGATTGTGATAACAAGCAGGGGGGGAGAACGGGAGCATGAATCCATCATTCTGGGGAAACAGATCTGGATGATTGAAAGCACCTGTGCGATCATGGACCTGGTTCTCCGGGGGGCGGGCTGGTCGTTCCTGCCCACCCAGGATGTGGCACGGGAGATCGAGGTGGGCAACCTTGTGAAGTTATCCCTGTTTTTGGACACTGTCGAGCCCCTGGCGCCGGTATACCTGATCTGGAGCCAGCAGCGTCAGCTTGGCCTGGCCGGGCAATGGATGCTTGAAGAGTTATCCAAAATCAAAGACCGTCACCTATAACCTTTATTCCGGTCCTTTTTGCTGTGTATTGATTATTTTGTCTGGGTCGGGGAAAGAACAGCCCGGCGACTAAACATCGTTACCAAAAGGGGAATAAGATGACAGATAAAGATCTAACCACCCATTGTGGTATCTATTGTGGAGATTGCCCGCGTTATAAAGCCAAATTTTCCGATATGTGCGGCGATCTGTTGGATGAATTCGAAAACAGTCATTTTTCCAAACTGGCAAAGGTGATCGCGACTAAAAATGACAGGTTCAAACAATATGATCACATGCTTTCCCTGTTGAAGACGATCACGGAGTTGAAATGTGACGCTCCCTGCAGACGGGGAGGCGGCCGGGGTGAATCCTGTGAAGTCATTGTATGCAATAAGAGTAAAAACATCGAAGGATGCTGGGACTGTGACGAGTTTGAGCAATGCGGCAAACTTTCTTTCCTCAAGCCGTTTTGCAAGGAAGCCCCTTTCAAAAATTTAAAAACCATAAAAGAACTTGGGGTAGACAATTGGGCGAAGCATAGAGAGAAACAATACCCATGGCTGTAATCGCTGACAGCTACAACGTTCACATGTGGCAGACACCACCATGATTATCGAGGAAAAATGAAAAATTCATTCAGGTTGTTGATTGGTTTTGCTGTAGCAACCCCGGTTGCTTTACTGACTCACTTATTATCATTTTTTACGGGCAGGGAAAAAGCCGTGGAACTGATCGGACCCGGGGTAACGGTCATTGCCCGATCATTGCAGCGATTCTTCCCGCCAAAGATAGACAACGCCTCGGAGTTCGACCTTTGTGCCGGGGGGACTGGGAAGTAGCAGACGCAAATTCCGAAAAATGGGAATTTGAAAGGCGTTGTACCATCGCCACCGGCGGCACGGTATGTGATTTCACGTATAAACGAATCCATAACAACCGTGGGCTTTATCGTCAATCATCGTTGAGGCTTGATTGACAGCAGGATCAGACATTTAAGAGCTTTTCCAGCTGGCTCAGGCTCCTTTTCTCCCCCACGGCAATGAGGGTATCCCCGGCCTCGATCCGGGTGGTTGCCGACGGGTTGAACGCCATGGAACCGTCCGCCTTTTTCATTGCAAGGATGATCAGGTTGAGGTTCTGCCGGACGCCTGCTTCCAGCACGGTTTTATCCACAAGGGAGGAGGAGGCCGCCACCGGGAACTCCTCCATGTGAATATCGGTGTTTTCATCGGCAAAAGCCAGTTCCAGGAAGTGAATCACCGTGGGCCGGATCACGGCATGGGCCATTCTTCGGGCGCCGATACCAAAGGGCGAGACCACCTTGTCGGCGCCGGCCGCGTACAGGGTGTTTATGGTTTCATTCTGGTTGGCCCTTGCAACGACAAAGAGGCCGGGATTGAGGCGCCTGGCGATCAGGATCAGGAAAACGTTGGCCGCATCCTTGCCAAGGACGGTCATGAACGCCCGGGCGTTATCGATACCGGCCTTCAGCAGATTCGACTCTTCGCTTGCCTCCCCCACCACATACAGGATGCCGTCCTTGTCCATGACCGGTACCAGGTCCGGGTTCTGCTCGATCACCACCACATCCAGCTGCTTCTGGGCCAGGAACCGGCATAACGCCCGGCCCATGCGTCCATATCCGCAGACAATGTAATGGTCCTTTAACCGGCTGATCTGTTTATCCAATTTGCGCCTCCCGAGAACGAGGCGGATTCGTCCTTCCACCAGGAACTGGATCACGTTCCCGACCACGTAGAAAAAGAATCCACCCCCGAGAAAAATCAGTACCAGGGTAAAAACCCGGCCCGGCTGGCTCATGGGCCGCACCTCCCCGTACCCTACGGTGGTGAGGGTGATGCCCGTCATGTACAAGGCGTCCATCAGGGTCCAGCCCTCGATCACCATATAGCCTGCCGTACCGACAGCGATCAGGAACATTGCGAGCAAAACCGTCAGGACAAGCTGTTTTGTACCGTCCATGAAAAATCAGCTGCACAGGGTGTAGCCGCAGCCGTGGCAGGTCATGCACCCCTCTTCATGGCTGAGGGCCGCGCTGCACTCGGGGCAGCGATCCCCCTTGAGGCCGTTGTTGTTGACCCTTTTATCGTTCCGGCCGTAGCGATTTTCAAGGACCCGGCCGATGGCATCGGGAATGGAGAGGACCCGGCCCCCTTTCTGGAACACCGCATGCTCGCCGCCGATGCCCGAGATCTGCTCGATGACGTCCCTGACATCCACCCCGGCCCGGAGAGAAAGGGATATCAGACGGCCTATGGCCTCGGTCTTGGCCGTGGTGGATTTCCCGGATTTGCCGATGGTGGCGAACACCTCAAACGGCCTGCCCTCAAACTCGGTCACGGTGACGTAGAGCTGGCCCAACCCGGTCTTGATCTTCGTGGTAAACCCCTCCAGGGTCTCGGGCCGGTCCTGGACACTCTTTGGAAAACGTTTGCCCGCCTTGTCACTGCCCGATATGGAGAGCACCTGGTTGGCCTTGCTGCCGTCCCGGTAGATGGTAACCCCCTTGCACCCGAGCTCAAAGGCCGTGGCGTAAATCTCGGCCACATCCTGCTCGGTGGCGTCCTTGGGCAGGTTGACCGTCTTGGAGACGGCGTTGTCCGTGTATTTCTGAAAGGCCGCCTGCATGCGCACATGCCAAGAGGGAGAGACATCGTGGGCCGTGACGAACACCCGCCGCACATCCTCGGGAATCTCGGTCATGCCCTGGATGGTGCCGGTCCCGGCGATCCTCTCCATGAGTTCGTCGCTGAAGAAGCCCCGCTCCTTTGCCACGGCCAGGAATGAAGGGTTGACCTCCAGGAAACTGTCGTTGTCCATGATGGTCCGGACAAAGCTCAGGGCAAACAGGGGTTCGATGCCGCTGGAGGTGCCCGCGATGATGCTCAAGGTACCGGTGGGGGCGATGGTGGTGACGGTGGCGTTCCTGAATCCCTGGTCCTTCCTGTCCTTGAAAACGCTCTTGTCAAAGTTTTCAAACACCCCCCGCTCCTGGGCAAGGGCCCTGGAGGCCTTTTTCGCCTCCTTGTGAACAAAGCCCATCACCTCTTCGGCCATGGCGACGGCCCGGTCCGAGTTGTAGGGGATGTTAAGGCTGAAGAGAAGGTCGGCAAACCCCATGACCCCAAGGCCGATCTTGCGGTTGCCCCGGACCATGGCTGTGATCTCCTCCAGGGGATAGACCGATTTATCGATGGTGTCGTCCAGAAAGCGGACGGCAAGACGGACCGTCCGGCCAAGGGCTTTGTAGTCCACAACGGGCTTGCCCTTTTTCTCCACTGCAAACTTGGCAAGGTTGACCGATCCCAGGTTGCACGCCTCCATGGGCAGCAGGGGCTGCTCGCCGCAGGGGTTGGTGGATTCGATCTCCCCCAGTCCGGGGGTGGGGTTGTCCCGGTTGATCCGGTCCAGGAATATGATCCCGGGATCGCCGTTGTTCCAGGCCTGCTTGACAATGGCCTGGAACAGGTCCGCGGCATTGAGGGTGGCGACTTTCCTATTGTCCCGGGGATCGACCAGGTCATAATCAAGGCCCAGCCGCGCCTTTTCCATGAAATCGTCGGTCACCCCCACCGAGATGTTGAAGTTGTTCAGATCGCTCCCCTGCTGCTTGCAGAGGATGAACTCCATGATGTCCGGGTGGTCCACCCTCAGGATCGCCATGTTGGCGCCCCTGCGGGTGCCGCCCTGCTTGACCTGCTCGGTGGCGATGTTGAAGATCTTCATGAACGACACCGGGCCCGAGGCCACCCCGCCGGTGGAACCCACCCGGGAATCCTTGGGCCGCAGCCGTGAGAAGGCAAAGCCCGTGCCGCCGCCGGACTTGTGGATCAGGGCCGCATTTTTCACGGTCTCGAAGATGCCGGAAAGGGAGTCCTCCACCGGCAGCACAAAGCAGGCGGCCAGCTGGCCAAGCCGGTTCCCGGCGTTCATGAGGGTGGGGGAATTGGGCAGGAACTGAAACCTGGCCATGATCTCGTAAAATTGATCCCTCACCGTTTCCGGATCGTTGCCATAGGCCTTTTCCGCCCCGGCAATGTGGGAGGCCACCCGCATGAACATATCATGGGGAGACTCCTTGACCCTGCCCTGTTCGTCCTTTAGAAGATAGCGTCTTTTCAGGACCTCCAACGTACTATCCGATATTTCAGGCGCAACCGCCGGTTTTGCCGATTTTGCCAATGTTGCCGTCATCATACCTCCCCGGGCACCTACACCCTATGTTGTGTTCATCAATTATAAGCACACAACATGAGGTATGGTCAAGCACCAATCAGCACTCCCTCGTCCCGGGGAGGTGCGGTGGGGGTCTTACCGATATAGGCCTGCTTCACCCCCTCGTCACGGAACAGGGCGCCGGCGCTTCCCTCCAGCACCACCCTGCCCGTCTCCAGCACATAACCCCGGTCGGCAACGGCCAGGGCCGCACCGGCATTCTGCTCCACCAGGACAATGGTGACGCCCTCGTCCCGCAGTTGCCGGATGGTGTCGAAAATCGTCCTCACGATCTTTGGCGCAAGTCCCATGGAGGGCTCATCCAGGACCAGGAGTTCAGGCTTTGCCATCAATGCCCGGCCGATGGCAAGCATCTGCTGCTCCCCGCCGGACAGGGTGCCTGCGGGCTGGTCCCGCCGCTCCCCCAGTATGGGAAAGAGCTCCATCATCCGCGCGATCTGGCGTTTAAGGGCGCCCCGGGTCTGCTTCACGCAATAGCTCCCAAGAAGCAGGTTGTCCATGACACTCAGGGGGGCGAATATCTGGCGACCCTCGGGCACCATGGAGATGCCCCGGGAAACGATATCGGAGGGCGGCAGCCCTTTGAGGCTTGCCCCCTTGAAGAGAATCTCCCCGTCCCAGGCGGTGACAAGGCCGCAGATGGCGGAAAACAGGGTGCTCTTGCCCGCCCCGTTGGCCCCTATGATGGAGACCAGCTCCCCCTTGCCCACAGAGAGGCTGACCCCGTTGACCGCCGTGATCCTGCCGTAACGACAATGTACATTTTTCAGTTCAAGCATTGGAACTCCTCTCCCAGGTAGGCGTCCATGACCTTCCGGTCGTTGGTGATCTGTTGGGGGGTGGCAAAGGCGATGGCCTCACCCCGGTCAAGCACCAGGATCTTGTCGCACACATCCATGGCAAGCCCCATGTCGTGCTCCACCAGCATGAGGGTGATCCCCCGGTCCTTTATCTTACGGATGAGTTCGCCCAGGGCCGTGGACTCCACCCGGTTCAAGCCTGCGGCGGGCTCGTCCAGCAGCATGAGCTTAGGATCCGCGGCCAGGGCCCTGGCGATCTCGGCCGTCTTCTGGCGTCCCACGGGCAGATCCCCGGCAGGCCTGTCCGCATGGGGCAAAAGCCCTGTGAACTCCAGAATGGCAAGGGCTTTCTCCCGGGCCGCCCGCTCCTCCTTCACCACCCGGGGCAACCGCAGCACAGCGCCCCAAAAGCCGCTCGCAAGCCGCACATGCATGCCCACCAGGACATTCTCCAGAACGGTCATGCCGGGAAACAGCTCCACATTCTGAAAGGTCCTTGCAATCCCGGCCTCCACCCGCTTATGCACCGGCAGGGCGTTGATGGAGCGGCCGTTCAGGAGGATCTCCCCCTTGTCCGGGGCATACACCCCGGTGATCATGTTGAACAAGGTTGTCTTGCCCGCCCCGTTGGGCCCGATCAACCCCAGGACGCCGCCCTGTTCAACTTCAAAGGAGACGTTATCCTGGGCCCTGACCCCGCCAAACTGTTTTGTCAGTCCCCTGACCTGCAACAGCAGGTTATCATGCTCTCTTTTTAAGGCGTCCATAGTACTCCATCACCCCCTGTGTCAGTCCCTGGGGCATGACGATCATCACCCCCATCAATATCAATCCGAAAACGATCATCTCATGGTCCGCGAACCCGTGGAGCACCTCGGGCAGGAGCGTGATCACAACTGCCCCGATGAGAGCCCCCCACACGCTTGCCATGCCGCCGATCACCACCATGGTCACCATCTTCACCGATGCCATGAACCCGAAGGAGTCGGGACTGATGAACAGCACGAAATGGGCATAGAGAAATCCCGCCATGGCCCCCAGGGCTGCGGAAAACATGAAAACAATCAACTTGAGGGCATGGGCGTCCACCCCCAGGGCCACGGCCGCGTTTTCCCGGCCATGGATGGCGGCCAGTGCCCGGCCCGTTTTTGAGTCAAGGATTCGCTTGCACAAAAAGATCGCCCCGAACACCACGGCCCAGACAAGGTAGAAATAGCTCCTGCCCCCCTCAAACAGGATGGGACCCAGACTAAGCATGGGAATGCCCACAAACCCGGAGGCTCCGCCCGTGATGGAGCCTGCCTCCCGGAACAGGATGTGGACGATCATGCCGAATCCCAAGGTGCCCATGCCAAGGTAGTAGCCAGACAGTTTCAGGGTGGGCCGTCCCACCACAAAGGCCACACCAACGGCCAGGAGGATGGCGCACACCAGGGCCGCCCAGGGAGAGATCCCCAGGGTCCCGGAGAGATAGGCCGTGGCATAGGCGCCGATACCGTAAAAGGCCCCGTGGCCGAGAGAAACCTGGCCCGCATACCCCATGAGCATGTTGAGCCCCAGGGCCAGCAGGGTGTTGATCCCGATAAAGGTCATGATCTGGAGAATGTAGGTGTTTTCCACCGCCACCCCCGTCACCGCCACCACCGCGACAAACAGCAGATTGTGAACCGTTCCTTTTTCCATTCTTACTTCCTTTATAGCGCCAGGCCGCTGTGAAATCCTGGGCGGGTTTCCTGTCATGATCAAAACCTGTCCGCCTGTTTCTGGGCGAACAGCCCGCCCGGACAAAGATAGAGGATCAGAAGAAGCAGCACAAATGCAATGGCATCCTTGCACCCGGAGGAGATAAGGCCCGCGCCGAAGCATTCAAGGATGCCCAGGAGCAACCCGCCGGCAAAGGCGCCCCACAGGCTGCCAAGGCCGCCGATCATGGCGGCGCAAAACCCCTTGAGACCGAGCATGGTGCCCATGTCATAGGTGTTCATGGTGACGGGCGCAATGAAGATCCCGGCGACCGCCCCGGACCCGCTGCTGATGAGCACGGCGAACAGCCCCATCCTGGCAGAGGGGATGCCCGTGAGCCAGGCCGCCTTTTTGTTCACGGCACAGGCGGTCATGGCCTTTCCCTGGAGGGTATACCGGAAGAAAAGGTGGAGGCTTGCGGCCAGGACCAGGGCCGCGGCAACGATATAAAGGCTCTGGGGCACGATCACGGCCCCGGCGATCTCAATGGAGCCAAGGCTTGAAAACGACGGCACGGACACCGGATCCTTTCCCCAGACCACCATGGCCGTCCCCCGGAATACGATGGAGGCGCCAACGGTGATGATCACAAGCGAAATGGGATGGGGATCCTTGACCGGGCGGATGGCGAACCGCTCAAACAGGATGCCCACCATTGAAACCCCTGCAACGGTCAGGACAAAGGCCAGGGGCAGGGGCAGGCCCGCCTGCCCCCACAGGGTCACAAGGCCCATGGCGCCGAACATGGCAAACTCGCCATGGGCGAAGTTAATCAGCTCGGTGGAGCGGTAGAGCATGGAAAGGCCGATGGCGACCACGGCATAAACCGACCCGATTGAGATGCCGGAGAACAGGTATTGAAGCAGATCCTCCACAACAGCCTCCTATTGATCCAAAAGATTCCAGGTCTTGTTCTTGATTTTAACCATGACAAAGGCGCTGGCGCTGAGACCATTGTGATCCTTGGGAGAGAAGCTGTAACGGCCGGTGACCCCCACATGGTTTTCCAGGGTTTCAAGGCTGTCCCGGATCTGCTTTTTATCGCCGTTGCTGCCCTTGAGGGCCGCAGCCAACAGGGTCATGGCGTCGTGGGCATACCCGCCGAACCCGGAAACCGCTCCGGCCTTGCCTGAAGTGTACATGGTCCGGTAATCCTTAAGGATCTGTTTCTGGGGATCGTCATCCAGGAGCTGGTCCATCACCAGGATCTTGCCCGTTGGCAGCACGATGCCCTCGGCCGAATCACCGGCAAGGGCGATGAATTTGGGGGATGCCACCCCGTGGCTCTGGTAGAGGGGAATATCGATCTTCAGCTGTTGGGCGTTCTTTGCCACCACGGCGGGACCGGGGTTGGTGCCCCAGCAGATCAGGGCGTCCGGGGCGGCCTTCTTGAGCTTGGTGAGCTGGGCCGTGGTGTCCGTGTCCTTTGCGCCAAAGCTCTCCCTGGCCACGATGGTGATGCCGTAATCCTTGGCATTGGAGATCAGCTGCTCCTTGCCGCTCTCTCCAAAGGCGTTGGAAACAGTGATGATGCCGACGGTCTTGATGGATTTCGCCCGCATGTGCCCATAGAGGCCCTGAACGGCGAGCCGGTCGCTCTGGGCGGTCTTGAACACCCAGGGTTTCACCGGCGATGTGATCTTGATACCGGCGGCGCAGCTGATAAGGGGAATTTTCGCCCGCTCCACAAAGTTGACCACGGCCAGGGTGGTGGGGGTGGTGGATGGGCCGATGATGGCCAGGACCTTATCCCGGTGGATCAGCTTGTTCACGGCGCTCACGGCCTTGGCCGGATCCCCTTCGGAATCGTAGATCACCGCTTCTAAAAGGTGGCCGTCAATGCCGCCGTCGGCATTGATCCGGTCAACCATCATCTCCATGGTGCGCTTTTCAGGGTCGCCTAAAAACGAGGCCCTGCCCGTGGAGGAGAAGATCCCCCCGATCTTGTAGACGGATTTGGCCGCCACCGTTGACAGCGGGCTGATGATAAGGGTGATGACGATACAGAGTTGAACAAGGGTCTTGATACGCATTGGGTGTTTCCTCCTGATTAACCGGTCGTTAATGGTCAGGAGTCAAACCCGTGGCTGACTGCCAGCTGGAAATCCGGGGGCCTGAAAACAAAAAAACCATGGATTTCGACTGGGTCGGTCTGTCCATGGTTTTGACTCGCTTGGGATGTTGTAGGCTTTCTACACGCTCCCTCCATGGCCAGACTTCGTAAAGAAGTAGCCAAAAAAGGAAAAGCTATAAAAATAGAAAGCGTTGTAGTTCATAATATCCCGTTTTTAAGTTGATTTCCCGAAACTATAGAGAACGTCGTTCCCCATGTCAAGAGTTTTTTTAAAAAGCGCGATTCCCGTGCTGAGGACATGGGGAGTTTATACTCAACTCGTTTCATGGTATAGAGGAAGGAAAGAGAAAAGGACAACCATCACCAACCATACTTAAGCAAAAAAGCAAAAAAAGCGGAAACATCCATGACAACACCAGATATCATCATTATCGGCGCCGGGGCCTCGGGCCTGATGTGCGCCATTGAAGCAGGCAACCGGGGCCGATCGGTCCTTATCCTTGACCATGCAAAAAAGGCCGGGCAGAAGATCCTCATGTCCGGCGGAGGGCGGTGCAACTTCACCAACCTCTCCGTGTCAGCCGCCAACTATATTTCGAGGAACCCCCATTTCAGCAAATCCGCCCTGAGCCGCTTCACCCAGTGGGATTTCCTGGCAAAGATCGAGCAGCACAAGATCCCCTTCCACGAGCGGGACCACGGCCAGCTCTTTTGCGACAACAGCGCAAAGGAGATCCTCACCATGCTCCTTTCCGAATGCGACCGGGCCAACGTTAAACTGATGCTCAATACCGAGGTGACCGGGGTTGCCCGGGAAGAGGGAAAGGACTTCATTGTGACAACCCCAAGGGGAGAGTTCAAAAGCCCCTCCCTTGTGGTGGCCACTGGCGGCCTCTCCATTCCAGGGGTGGGGGCCACCCCCTTTGGGTACAAGATCGCCGAGCAGTTCGGCATCAAGGTATGGCCCCCCTGCCCGGGGTTAGTGCCCTTCACCCTCCAGCCCCGGGACAAGGAGCGCCTGGCAACCCTGTCCGGCATCAGCGTGGATGCCGTTGTGACCTGCTGCCGGCACAGCTTTCGCGAGAACCTCCTCTTTACCCACCGGGGATTGAGCGGACCTGTCATTCTCCAGATCTCTTCCCACTGGCAGCCGGGGGAGACGATCACCATCGATCTTCTGCCGGGAACCGATCTTGTGTCCCTCCTGAAAAAAGCCCAGCAGGAACACCCGAAACAGCAGGTGAAATCCATGCTGGTCACCCTGCTCCCCAAACGGCTGGTGGCCGCCATTGTGGAAAAGGAGCTTGGGGAGGCCCAGCTTAACTCGGTCTCCCACGCAAGGTTCAACGCCCTTGGAGCAAGCCTGAAACAATGGGAAGTCAAACCCGGAGGCACCGAAGGCTACAGGACGGCGGAGGTGACCGTGGGCGGGGTGGACTGTGACGCCGTCTCCTCAAAGACCATGGAGGCCCGCAAGGTGCCCGGCCTCTACTTCATCGGCGAGGTGCTCGATGTCACCGGGTGGCTTGGGGGCTACAACCTTCAGTGGGCATGGTCCTCGGGCTGGGTCGCAGGCCAGTTCGCCTAGGTCAGGAGATCTTACGGGCAAGGGCCCTTGTTTGTTTGGGCCTTGGGTTTTCCCGGCCAGGCCGGGCCCCAAGCATTTTTTCGGGCATTGCGTTTTCCCGGCCAAAGTAAGGCTCTTGGCGGGGCAGGCAGGCGGGCAGCTCGCCCAGGCTGGAGAGGGTGAGCCACATGGACTGATCCATGGCGGAGACGGCCACCTGCTCATGGGCCCAGGTGGTGGCAAAGGGGACGTGAACGGCATGGCCCCCCAGGTTCACCACGGGCAGCACGTCCGACCTGAGGGAGTTGCCCACCATCATGAACTCCCGGGGATGGATTCCATGGGTTGATAACACCCGGTCATAGGCGGCCTCATCCTTTTCGCTCAGGATCTCGATACCATCAAAGTACGGAGCGAGATTGGACCGGGCAATCTTACTCTCCTGATCCAGGAGGTCCCCCTTGGTGATGATCATAAGGGTATAGCTGCGGCAAAGGGTCTCAAGCACGGGTTCAACCCCGTCCAGGAGCTCCACCGGGGATGCCAGCATCTCCTTACCAAGGCCGATCAGCTTCTGGATATCGGCACCGCTGAGCCGCTCCCGGCTCACCTGGGCCGCGGTTTCGATCAAAGAAAGGAGAAACCCCTTGACCCCGTAGCCAAACACCCCGATATTCTCCCGCTCCACGGCAATGAGCCGTTCCTGGATGGTCCCGGTATCCGCATATTTTTCAAGCAGGGCCATAAACTCCGCCTTCACGCTCCGGAACATGGGCTCGTTGACCCACATGGTATCGTCGGCGTCAAAGGCGATCACCCGAATTCTCTCCATCCCCTTATCTCCTATATGGTTGTAAATCATGAATTCCGGACTATACCAGAATCGCCATCCGGAGAAAAGAACAAAACCCCCTTGCGTTTTTCAAAAAACGCTATATATTAATTTCAATATCCACAGCTTTAATCCATAGCGACATCACATTAGGTGACATCATGAAGATCAGCAAGGAGCAGAAAGAGAGCAACCGCAGGGCGATCATCGCCGCCATGGTCAACATCGTCACGGAGCAAGGGTTCAAGGCCGCGACAATGAGAAAAATCGCCCGGCAGAGCGGCCTGGGGGACGCCACCATCTACAACTACTTTCCCACCAAGGAGGCGATCCTGTTCGGGTATTACACCGACCATTTCAACGCCTGCATCCAGCGACTGAAAGGAGTGGCGGATCTCAACGAGTACTCCCTCCAGGAGCAGATCCAGACCTTTTTCGAGACAAGTTTCGACCTGTTTCAAGGGGACCGGGAATTTGTCGCCCTCACTTTTAAACAGGTCTTTTTCTCCTACAGCCAGAACTACAAACTGGTCAGGCCCATCCGGGCGAGCTTCACCGCCATCATCCGGGACATGCTGGAGGCGGCCGTTGAGGTGGGGGAGATCCCGGACCAGGTGTTCCAGGAGATCATCGTCCAGCTCTTCATGGATTTTTACATAGCCATGACCGCCTACTGGATCGCGGACCGGTCCGACGATTTCAACGACACCGCCATCCTGATCGACAAGAGCCTTGATCTGACCGTGGCCATGCTCAAGGCCGGCATTGCCAACAAGATCCTGGACATCACCGTCTTTCTCTTCCGCACCCATGTGCTGAACAACCTGGGCGCGGTCGGGGAGGGTATGGAGACGGTCCGTTCCATTAAACGCAAATTCATGGAGACACGCCATGCCGAAGGAAATCCCCACAGGTAAATTCAAACGAAGCGTCACCGGCACGGGCACGGCCGCACGGGTCGGGGGAAAGGTGCTGACCTACCTTGCCAAGCGCCCTTTTCTCTCCCCGGATGGGAAAGAAAAGGCAAAAGAAGAAATGGCGGCCCAAAGCGGTGAGATCCTATTCCAGGGGTTGAGCGTGCTCAGGGGCACCGCCCTCAAGGTGGCCCAGCAGCTGAGCCTTGAGCTTGACCTCTTTCCCCGGGCCGTGCAAAAGGAGCTGGAAAGATCCTATCACCAGGTCCCGCCCCTGAACCGGGCCCTGGTCTCCCGGGTGATTTACAAGGCCCTGGGCCGCCATCCCAACGAGGTGTTCGCCGACTTTGACACCCGGGCCTTTGCCGGGGCAAGCCTTGGCCAGGTGCACCGGGCCACCTCGTTTGACGGTGAGAGTCTTGCCGTCAAGGTCCAGTATCCGGGCATGGCCGCCACCATCAAAAGCGACATCCAGATGATCAAGACCCTGGTGCGGCCCATGCCGGACCACCGTCTGATCCTGCCCTCCATCCTGGAGATCGAACAACGGCTCCTGGAGGAGATCGACTATGGCAGGGAGGCGGACAACCTGGAACGTTTCAAAAAAGCCCTGGACCTGCCGGGGATTGCCATTCCGGACCTGGACAGGGCCACCTCCGCCGACACCGTGCTGACCACCACCATGATGCCGGGCCTTCCCCTGGACCAGTGGCTTGCCACAGGGCCCAACCAGGCCATGCGCGACCAGGTTGCCCAGGGCCTCTACGACCTCTTTCTTGCGAGCCTCTACCGCCACCATGCCATCCACGCGGACCCGAACCCGGGGAATTTCATCATCCGGAACGATCTCACCATCGGGGTGATCGATTTCGGCTGCATCAAGCACCTGGAAAATTCCTTTGTCGACCTCTACCGGCAGCTGCCCCGGACCCTGGCCCAGGGAGACAAAACCACCCACCAGGACCTGCTGGAGCAGCTGAAGATCCTCAAGCCCGGCATTCCCCCGGCCGACAGGCAAAAATTTCTCCAGGCCGCCTATGAGCTGGGCCGCTGGTTTGGCGAGTACTACCGGCCGGACCGGTTTGATTTCGGGGCCGACCCGGGCTTCATGGCCCGGGGCAGGGCCCTCATGACCGCCCTTTACCAATTGAGGGACCATTTTGATTCCAATCCTGAATTTGTCTATCTGGACCGCACCCGCTACGGCCTGATTCGGTTGTTTGAAAAGATGAAGGCCAGGGTGAGAATGAAAAACGGCTATGAATGGCCATAACCAAGGAGAAACCCCATGGACGCAAAATCCCACTGGAACGAGATCCAACAGGTCGTTGACACGGCAATGAACTCCGTGCGCCACGTCACCATGGCCACCGTCAACCCGGACGGCACCCCCCACCTCACCCCCATCGGCTCCCTCATGCTGTTTGAGGATTGCAGGGCCGTGTTTTGCGAAGTGTTTCCCAAACGGTTTGCAGCCAACCTGGACCGGGATCCCCGGGTCTCTATCATGGCCGTGAACAACGGGTTCGGGTTCTGGCTGAAATCCCTGTTCAAGGGGAAATTCGCCACCCTGCCCGGGGTGCGGCTGACAGGCAGGGCCGGCAAGCGCCGCCGGGGCACCCCGGAGGAGCTTCAACTCTGGCAGGACCGGGTCAAGCACACCAGACGGCTAAAGGGCCACGCCCTGCTGTGGAAGGATATCTCCTGGGTCAGGGATATCCATTTTGACACCTTTGAGCCCACCTATATGGGCCCAATGACCCGGGAGGTAAAGGCAGGACTTACCGCCCTCCCAAACGGCTGATGCAGGTCCCCGGCTGACCCGAATCGCCACAGGGATGTTCCAAAAGGGAACACCCCGACTTCATCCCCCCATTCAAGGGCGATCTCCCCGGCAGGGCCCAGGCCCTGCCGGAACTGTTTCAAAACGCTACACCCGGGGGCAGGATTCCCTGCCCCCCACGCCACCGGGCACCGCCATTCAGCCAATAATAGCAAGCGTTTCCCCTTTCCTCCCTCATATTCCGCACAAACGGCACCGGTTTTGCACTCCTTGAAGGTATACGGTCAGGACAAAAAACTGCAAAAGGAGGCGCACCATGAAAGCATCATCCGACAAATTCAGGGTAAGGGGATTCCAGGTGCTTGAAAATGAATGCATCTGGATGCTCAGCGGGGTTGTAAACTTCCGCCTATGCGACAAAGCGTACAACTGCTACGACTGCGCCTTTGACAAAGCCATGGTCAAGGCCATGGGACAGGGCCCAGGAAAAAAAACAGACTGGGCCGAGAGCATCAAGGCCAGCCATGAAGGATCGAATCGCCCCTGCCGCCATCTGCTGACAGGGCGAATCCAGCAGCCGAAGATCTGTGTCAACGACTATGACTGCGGCCGCTGCCAGTTCGACCAGATGCTGGACGATCTTGACGCGGCCGGATCAAGGAGCGGGATCCGGTACAGGGAAGCGAGCGGCTACAGAATGGCCGATGACTACTATTACCATCCGGGCCACACCTGGATCCGGGTGGAACACGGCGGACTTGCCCGGATCGGGTTTGACGATTTTGCCATGAAGCTGTTCGGAAGCGCAAGGCTTACCCGGCTGCCCGCCATTGGCGCACGGATTACAAGGGAGCGCCCGGCCTGGACCATCGAGCAGCAGGGCAACCGTGCCAGGGTGCGGTCCCCAGTCACCGGTACCGTTGTTTCCGTAAACCAGCGGGTGACGGACGACCCGGACATCATCCACAGGCGTCCCTATGACGACGGATGGCTGGTGCTGGTGGAGACGGAATCCCCGGTGAAAGGATACAAGGATCTCTATCACGGAAAGGAGGGGCTTACCTGGATGGACAGGGAGTTCAACAAACTCAACAGCCTGTTGGGCGAAGGCTATGAGGGGCTGGCCGCCACCGGCGGCGAGCCGGTGAGCGACTTTTTCGCCCTCAACCCGGGCATCGGCTGGGACACCCTGGTGGATGCGTTTCTCGCCCCCTGATGGAACCGCTCACCCCCCGGCCACGGCCCGGACCATCTCCCCCTCCACCCGGCCCAAGGACAAAATTCCAAGGGGCTTCTTAAGGGAGGGGTCACGGTTTTTCAAGGCCATTGCGCTTGATCATCCTGTGGAGGGTGGTTCTGCTGATATCGAGGATCGCGGCCGCCCGGGTGATGTTCCACCCGGTCTGTTCAAGTATCCCGGCCACATGTTGTTTTTCCGCCTCCCTGAGGGTCCGTGCCCGGCTGCCGGACGGCCCCGGGTTCCGGCCAAGGGCGAGAAAACCGAAGGACTCAAGGGAGAGGGTCCTTGACCTTGACAGCACCACCGCCCTTTCCACCGCGTTTTCAAGCTCCCGGACATTGCCGGGCCACCCATGGGAAACCAGGGCCGCCATGGCATCATCGGTCACCCGGTCCACCCGCTTGTTGGTCTCGCTGCTGTACCGCGCAAGAAAATGGTCCACTAAAAGTGAGATGTCCGAGGCCCGCTTTCTCAGGGGGGGCACCTCCAGGGTGATGACGTTTATCCTGAAAAATAAGTCCTGGCGAAAGGTGCCGGCCTTGATCATCCGCTCAAGCCCCCGGCGGGTGGCGGAGATGAGCCGGAAATCCACCTCCTTCGGGGTGGTCTCCCCAAGCTTGGTGATTCTCTTCTCCTCCAGTACCCGCAACAGATCCACCTGCATCCGCGGGCTCACCTCGCCGATCTCGTCAAGGAAGAGGGTGCCGCCGGCCACCACCTCAAAATAGCCTTTCCGGGCCGCATGGGCCCCGGTAAACGCCCCCCGGGTGAAACCGAACAACTCACTCTCCATGAGGGTATCCGGCAGGGCCCCGCAATTGATGGGAATGAAGGGCGAGTGTTTCCGGCCGCTCTTGGCATGGATCGCCTTGGCCACCAGCTCCTTGCCGGTGCCGGTCTCCCCCAGGATCAGGATAGGGGCGTCGGTATCGGCAACATCGGTGATCATGGCGTAGAGCGCCTGCATCTCGGGGGATTCCCCGATGATGTTGTCGAACCGGGTGATCTTGTCAAGTTCGCCCTTGAGATAACGGCATTCCCGGTCCAGGCGCTTCTGGCGCAGGATCTTCTCCATCACCAGGGAGAGCTGGTCCGGATTGAACGGCTTCAGGAGATAGTCCGAGGCCCCCTTTTTCATGGCCGTGACCGCCGTGTCAATGGAGCCGTAGGCGGTGATGATCACCACCGAAGAATCGGGATAGTGTTCCCGGATCTTCTCCACAACCTCCAGCCCGTCCATGCCGGGCATCTTCATGTCCACGAACAGGATGTCGAACCGCTCCTTTGCCAGGCATTCCAGGGCCTTCTGCCCGGACGGGGCCGTGGCCGCCCTGTACCCTTCCTTCTTGAACCAGTGATACAACGACTCCCTTACGATCAGTTCGTCATCCACCACCAGCACACTGACACCCTGTTTCATGATAATGGCTCCCCGGCCGGGGGGATGGCCATGATGAACGAGCTGCCCCCCTTGCCTTTACTGATCGCCCGTATGGTTCCCCCGTGATCCTTGACAATGCCGTAAACAATGGAGAGCCCGAGCCCTGTGCCCTGGCCCTCCTCCTTTGTGGTGAAAAAGGGATCAAATATGTGCTCCATATGGTCCCGGCTGATGCCCAAGCCGTTATCCCTGATCTCCACCGTAACCCCGGTTTCACCCTCCAGCCCCGAGACCACCGTAAGTTCCCCGCCCCGGGGCATGGCTTCGATGGCGTTGAAGATCAAGTTCAAAAAGCACTGCTGGAGCTGGTTGCTGTTGCCCCGGACCATGAGGGGCAACCGACTGAGGCGCTGTTCCAGCGCAATCCCGGAGATCTCGATCTTGTGGCCGGTGAGGGAGAGAACCGACCGGAGGATATCGTTGACATCCACATTCACGAACTCCTGAAGCGACTCCCTGGAAAAGGTGAGCAGCCCTGATACGATCTTGCCGCACCGCTCAAGCTCCCGGGACATGTGGGAGAGAAACTCCTTGAACTGCTCAATATCCGCAGGTCCGGTCCGGCCATCCCGGATCATCTCCTCCATGATGTGGCTGAAGGTGAGAAGCCCCTGTATGGGGTTGTTGATTTCATGAACGCTGGAGGTCACAAGCTTGCCCAGGGAGACAAGCCGGTCCTCCTGGATCACCTTTTTCATATCCGCCTCGATCTGCCTCACCTTGTGCTTCCACCGGTCCGTAATCTGGGAGGTGATGTCCCGCCACAGCTCCAGGATGCGGATCACCTTGCCCCCGGCATCCTTGACCGGATAGGTGGCGATGTTGAAATAGGCGGTCTTGCCGTCGCCAAGGGAATGTTCATGGATCACATGGGAGGATTTCCCGGTCCTGACCGTACGGACCAGGGGGCAGTCAAACCCCGCATCCCGGGCATGGCAGGGGGCGTAAAACCCCTTGATCACGTTGTAGCAGTACTTCCCGGCCAGCTCCTCCCGGGTCATGCCAACGGCCTTTAGATAATGGTCGTTGGCATCGATGATGGTGAAATCGGTGTTCAGGAGCACCACACCCAGATTGATCTGCTGGAACAGGATGTCGGTGGAGGTCTTTTCCAGCAGGACCTGCGCGTTTGCCGACGTCAAGCGCTGGTTCATCTCAAACAGGTGCCTCAACAGCCGGCCGATGTTATGCTCGATCACACCGATCCCCTTGGGCCGTGCCGCGATCAGCTCGGGAAGGGCCCTGGAATTGGTCAGTTCGATCACGGCGTTGAGCTTGGGAATCCTGAACAGCTCCCTGAAATCGTCGGTGGTGAAGATCCCCATGGCGTGGGCCATGGCAATGCCCTCGGCCCCAAGGTCGATGTCACACACGCCAACGATGTTGAGGTTGATATAGGGAAAGGACTCGTGCTCCAGCAGGTCGAGGAAAAACCGGCACGCCCTTCCGCCTCCGACAATGGCCAGGTTGAAATCGATCCGTTCCCGATGGTGTGGCCGAATGGTCTTCATGGCTCCCCCATATGGCATTGAGGTCACGACATTGACAGGTCATCTTCTGAAAGCACTTTGTATTAAAACGATACCACAATATACGGGAGAAGAGAACCGGTTTACCCCGGCCGGGGAATACGTTCCCCCTTTCCAGGGGCACCGGGAAAAAGGGGGCGGATCTCCTTGTTTTTTCCCCGCCGTTTCAGTATGGTTCAACCGGACCACCCTCCGGGCACGGAAGAGTGGGCGCCAGTTTTGACAGTATCACTGCCGGGCACAACAGTGACGAGACCCAAAGGAGGAAGGCCATGGCACCCCGGAAAAATTTCAATTCCATCACGGCAAAAGGCGTTACAAAAGGCGTTGCCTTGGTCGACTTCTCCGCCCCCTGGTGCGGGCCGTGCAAGGCCATGGCCCCTGTGATCAAACGGCTGCGTCACCGCTACCGGGGCCGGGTCGCGGTGATCAAGGTGAACATCGACAAAGACAAAAAGCTTGCCGCACGGTTCAAGATTCAGACCATCCCCACCCTGGTGGTGCTGGATAACGGCAAAGAGGTCAAGCGCTTCATTGGACTCCAGAGGGAAGCCACCCTGGCCAAAAGCCTTGACAGGGCATTGTCATAACCGAAGAAGCAGCTAAGCCGCTGCAACGACTCCCATGGGGATGGACATCCATTCGAGTGCGAACAGCCATAAAGCTGCAAAGGAGAGACCATGGGCAAATGCGTCAACCACCCCGACCGGGAAACCCCCTACAAATGCATGAAGCACAACATCTATCAATGCGATCACTGCCTCGAGTGCCGGGATCCGGACATCTACTGCAAGTTCAGGACATCATGCCCCATTCATTTTATGTCGAAAAAAGGGTTTGACGCCGAGGATAAGGAGCCGGCCCCGGCAAGGAAGGAGAAGGAGAGCGAAACCGGCGCGGTGATGTTCAACCCCGGGGAGGTGGGGGTGGCGGTTCCCCTGGGCACCTCCCTGCTTGAAGCAGCCGAAAAAGCCGGGATCTACATCAACGCCTCCTGCAACGGCAAGGGTTCCTGCGGTAAATGCCGGCTGATCCTTGAGACCGGGAGCGTTGACAGCGACAAAACCACCCTGCTGAGTGACCGGGAAAAAGACCGGGGGTATCTCCTGGCCTGCCAGACCCGGGTGCTGGGGGATGTGCGGGTGAGAATCCCGGAGGAAACCCTGGAGAAGAAGCTCCGGGCCGAGGGCATGGGAAGGGAGGCCACGGAAAAACTCACCGGGCTTGTGGACGCCATCAATCCCATGGTGAAACACACCTTTCTCCATCTTGACCCACCCACCCTGGACGACTCCATGAGCGACCTTGACCGCCTGACCCTGGGCCTGAAGCAGCAGGGATTCGACACCTCGAGGCTGAGCACCAACCTGAGGGTGATGCGGGAGATCACCGAGGCCTCGAGAAAGGATGACTGGAAGATCGCCGTGTCCGTGCTGAGGAGAAAATGCTCAAGCGAGATCGTCAAGGTGATCCCGGAGCACAGCCGGAAACGAAGCCTCGGCATGGCCGTGGACCTTGGCACCACGTCCATCGTGGTCTACCTGGTGGAGATGGAGACAGGGGAGGTGCTCTCCGCGGCATCGGGCCACAACCGCCAGGCGGCCTGCGGCGACGACGTGATCAACCGCATGGTATGCGCGGAAAAGGACGGGGTGAAAAAACTCAAGGTGATGGCCCTCGCCACCATCAACGACCTCACCCAGCGGGCCCTTGCAAGCCTTGAGGACGACCACAGGGCCATCGACAACATCGTGATCTCGGGCAACACCACCATGACCCACCTGCTTCTGGGCCTGGAATCAAGATACATCCGCCGGGAGCCCTACATCCCCACGGTGTCTGAATTCCCGATCCTGAAGGCCCGGGAACTGGGCCTCAGGGCCGCCCCCCATGCCGGGGTCTTCATCATGCCGGGACCTGCAAGCTACGTGGGGGGCGATATCGTCTCAGGCGTGCTCTACACCGGGTTCCACATGGAGGAGGAGCTGACCCTGTTCATCGATGTCGGCACCAACGGGGAGATCGTCCTGGGCAACAAGGAGTTCCTCATGACCGCCGCCTGCTCCGCCGGCCCGGCCTTCGAAGGGGGCGGCATCCGCTGGGGCATGCGGGCCGAGGAAGGCGCCATTGAAAAACTACTCCTTGATCCCGTCACCTTAGATCCCAGCTACGAAACCGTGGGCAACAAGCCGGCAAGGGGCATCTGCGGCTCCGGCATGATCGACCTCATCTCCGAGATGCTGCTCAAGGGCGTGATCGGCCAGGACGGCAAATTCCAGCTGCCCCCCTCCCACCACCGCATGACCCAGTTCAATGACGAGCCCGCCTTTATCATCGAGCAGGCCCACGCCCTTGCCACCGGGGAGGAGATCATCTTCACCGAATCCGACATCAAGAGCCTGGTCCTGTCCAAGGCGGCCATCTACGCAGGCTTTACCGCCCTTCTGGAGGAGATCGGCATGGATTTCTCCATGGTGGAGAGAATGATCATCACCGGCGGGTTCGGCCAGCACCTGGACATCGAAAAGGCGATCATCATGGGACTGCTTCCGGACATGGACCGGGCAAAGTTCCGCTACATGGGCAACTCCTCCATTGCAGGGGCCTACATGGCGCTCCTGTCACGGGATTTCCGGGAAGAGGCCCTGACCATCTCCAACACCATGACCTATGTGGATTTCTCCTCTTCCCCACGCTTCATGGACGAATTCATCAAGGCCCAGTTCCTGCCCCACACCGAGATGCGGCTCTTTCCAACGGTGCCGGTCAACCACGCGTCATAAACTCCCCTCCCCGGAAAAACCTGAAAAGTCCAAATGGATCTGCCCTGCACCCAGGGCAGATCCATCCCATAGCCTTGGCATGATTTCTCCTTGACTTGGTAAAGCGCATGGCGTAGAGAGAAAGGGATAGTTGTGAGCGATAACCCAAAAACAAAAAAACAGAGGAGACAATGAAAATAGCAATCAGCGCCATGGGGAATGATCCCAACGCCCAAATAGAACCCCGGTTTGGCAGAGCCCCCTATTTTGCCATTGTTGACACCCAAACCATGGATCTTCAGATGGTTGACAATGAAAACATAACCCGCCCCAGCGGAGCGGGTATTCAAACGGCCAGCTTCATCGCCGCCCAGGGAGTTGGGGCGGTACTCACGGGCAACTGCGGCCCCAAGGCCATGCAGGCCCTTACCGAAGCCGGTATCACGGTGTTCACCGGCCATACCGGAACGGTGGGGGATGCGGTGGAACAGTACAGGAACGGCGGTCTCACCGCAACGGTGACGGCAACGGTGCCGGAGAAATCAGGCGCCGGATTCCCTGCAACCGATGAAGCGGTCCAACCAAGACCGGCCCGCGACATGAGCATGGGCGGTGGTCGCGGCATGGGCGGCTGTGGCCGTGGCATGGGCGGCGGCCGTGGCATGGGTGGATGCGGAGGCCGCGGCATGGGCAAGGGCGGCGGAAGAGGCATGGGCGGCAGGCGACAATAACAGATACGGGCCAACCGAACGATGCCCATGGCCCTTTTTAAAAATCCGATCTCGGCTTTCGAACCTTCGCTTTCATGGCCCGTCCTTCAAAGTTGAGATCCAATGATTCGGGGAAGATAAAATGACAAAAACTGCGATTATCCGTTGTGAAAAAAACGAAAACAGATGTCCCCTGACCAACTGCTTCAAATGCATGGTGGAACAAAAGGAGGGGTTTGCCCGGTATGACGATTGTATGCCCGCCGGCGTATTCACCTGCAGATGTCCCGGGGACAATGCCGTGGAGCTTGCAAAGATCATCAAATCCAAGGGGGCGGAAGTGATCCATTTCTGCACCTGCACCTTTGCCAGGAAGGGCGACCGGGGATGGAGTGAAAAAGAGGGGGGCTTCTGCGACACCCTTGACGCCCTCATCACCCGGATTCACCAGGAGACCGGCCTGCCCTGTGTCAAGGGCTCGGCCCACCTGCCCAAGGACTATAGCCCCCAGATATGGGAATAGGAACCATGACCAACTATACGATTCATCCCATTGTGATGGGTACCAAGATGTTTGACAAGAGCATGATGACCTACCAGCACGGAGCGGGTACGCCCTACACCATCCCCATCTACTGCTGGTACATCAAGGGCGGTGACAAGACCATTATCGTGGACACGGGCGAGATGAGCCCCATCCAGTCCCAGGAGCGGGAAGCAGCCATTGGCGGCAAGATCTACACCTTTGAACAGGGCCTTGCCCGCTGGGGCCTGACACCGGAAAAAATCGATATCGTCATCCACACCCACCTTCACAACGATCACTGCGAGAACGACTACAAATGCACCAATGCCGTCATCTATGCCCATGAGAACGAGATGAAGCGGATCCACGATCCCCACCCCCTGGACTTCCGCTATCTTGAGGACTACATGGAGGATGTGGAGGAGAACGGCCAGGTCAGGGTGCTGACCGGGGATACGGAGATCGTTCCGGGGATCACCTGCCTGCACACCCCGGTTCACACGGACGGGGGCATGAGCGTGGCGATCGACACAGCCGCGGGCAAGGCGGTTATCACGGGATTCTGCGTCATCAAGGAGAACTTTGAGCCCCCAAAGGAGATCAAGGCCATGGAGATGGAGGTGATCCCCCCCGGCACCGTGGTCAACCCGTGGGAGGCCTATGACATCATGGTGAAGATCCGAAAGACGGCCGACATTCTGCTGCCCCTGCACGAGCCTGAATTTGCAGCCGTGGAGACCATCCCATGATCATCCACCCGGGGAAGCCGGGGCGGCCGGGGTTTCCAGGCAAAAACCGATGGAGCAAGCCCCCTGCCTGAAGAATACACAAAATTCCAAAGCGCTAAAATCAAAAAAGCCCTGGCCATCGAATTCGATGACCAGGGCTATAGAAATAATCCGGCGACGTCTTACTCTCCCACAGGGCTGCCCCTGCAGTACCATCAGCGCTCAAGAACTTAACTTCCGTGTTCGACATGGGGACGGGTGTGACTTCTCTGCCATTACCACCGGATTAAAAGCAGAAGTCTAGCAAAAGTATAACAAAGGTCTAAAAAAATCAGGGGCACCCAAAAACGTGTTGATTCTGGGTGCCCCTTATAAAAAATAATCCGGCGGCGTCCTACTCTCCCACAGGGCTGCCCCTGCAGTACCATCGGCGCTAGAGATCTTAACTTCCGTGTTCGAGATGGGAACGGGTGTGGCCTCTCTGCCATTGCCACC
>JAAEMK010000583.1 GCA_024225635.1 Desulfobacteraceae bacterium
GCGAAAGAGGGCCTCCCCGACCTCTCGAGGGGAGCGAGAGAAAAGATGGGCCTCTGGATCGATCTTGCGTGCAGGTAGTGCCATACAGAAAATGTAGCAGTTCGGCAGGCCGGGGTAAAGGGACTCACAGCAAGAGCCTACACCGGAAGCTCCGTGGGCAATCCAGATCTCGAGGTCGAAGAAATCGAAGCCCTGGAGCTCGCATCGGTTCGGTTATGGCCAGCACTTCCGGGTCAGGAGATTTGTCCTGAGCGCTTCGAGTTGCGCCGAACCCATGCCTGCGACGGCGGTGCCGCGTTCGGCGCTCCACTCGATCCCAAGCAGACCACACAGATCCTCGACATTGCGGCGCAGGGCCTGCACGGCGCGTTCCTCCGCCTGGCGTCGCGCCTCGACCTCTTGCCCGGCGCGCTCCTCGGCCCGGCGTCGCGCCTCGGTCTCTTGCCCGGCGCGTTCCTCCGCCTGCCCGGCGCGTTCCTCAGCCCGGTGTCGCGCCTCGGCCTCTTGCCCGGCGCGTTCCTCCGCCTGCTCGGCGCGTTCCTCCGCCGCCCTCCGCGCCGCTTCCTCCTCCACCGACGTCAGCAGACGCTCTCCTGACTTGGCGTCCTCGATCTCGAGTCGCTGACCATCCTCAGCCACCTTGATCCGCAGACCCACCGAGGGCAATCGGACCCAGCCCGAAGGATCCGGAAAGCTCGCCCGGTAGCGACCCGAACGTCCGAGCCGGCGCACATCGAGCTGAAGC
>JAAEMK010000584.1 GCA_024225635.1 Desulfobacteraceae bacterium
ATTTGTGAGGTTGGTTGCTCTCACATGTGCTACACACTCACTCACTACTACACTACCATAGAATTGAGTGCGGCTGTTGTACTGAGAAGTGCTGCAATTTCGGGTATACCGTACTACAAGTACTCAACCCACCTCCAAGAGAACCCCTCAATAATAAATTCGCCATTTTGGAACGTGCGAAACGACGGTTTTCCAATGGCTGCAAATTTTCCTGACCCCTAAAAAGAATCATTTTGTCCCCTAATTGGAAGGTCGATGTCCCCTAATTAGAAGCACGTGTCCCCTAATGTTTCATGTCCCCTAAATGGAAGGAAATGTCCCCTAATTGGAAGCTTTCTGTCCCCTATTTAAGAGAAAATGTCCCCTAATAATTCTTTTTGCCCCCCTAATAAACACATCTCTCCCCAAACAAATCTGAATGTCCCCTGATATATTGGTCATGTCCAGTGATTAAATGAACTAGTCCCCTTATTGTACGACGCAAAGATATTTACCGCAAAACCTCAATAAGCCCCCGCCTCGAATAAGCCCCCCCCCTCCAATAGTACCCCCTCCTAGAGGTAGGTTGAAAGAATAAGCCACCAGGGGGGCTTATTGGAGGATTTACGGTATGTATACACCATCGCGGCAATTTCCAGCAACGCTGCAAGGCGTCATCAGCGACGTGGCAAAAGATACCTATGTACAATGTGTCATATCCCAAGTGACAACCATAGTTAGCACCGCTATATTAGTGCCTACTTATGAATTGAAAGAGGAAGATGTTAGTACTAATAGGTATAGGTACACATCATTGGCGATACCTAAAAGATTCGAGCTCAAGCACTGGCGTCATTGGCAGCAGCAGCAGTAATGTCAAGATCGATGTCGTCTACTGGCGCAAGCATGCCAAGGTCTCTGTCGCTGCC
>JAAEMK010000585.1 GCA_024225635.1 Desulfobacteraceae bacterium
ATACTGCATAGAGCCTATAAATTATCAGATAAGGGGATCATCATATCACATTCACCAAAACACGATCTGCAATTACTTGGCTTTCATTCTAGTTCAATCCATGGCTTATTTACCACTGATTATAGTTTGGATGTAGTTTTGTAATATTCGGGGTATATATATTGTATTGCTTTATCATACATAATGTTGGAAAGGGTACTAGGACGAACGTCGGAGTGACAAACGTCGGATGGGACAAACGTCGGTTGAGACAAACGTAGGAGTGACAAACGTCGGATAGGACAAACGTAGGAGAGGGACAAACGTCGGATAGGACAAACGTAGGATAGGACATTATATAAGTAAAACGCAGGAGAGTTGAAAAAAATTTCAATTTTTATAAAAAAAATCTTCGAATTTTTTTTTACAAATCTTCCAGTTTTTAGATATATTTCATAGGTATATAAAGGAGTTGAATTAATTTTTGTTTCATTATGACTGTGGCCCTTGGCCACAGAGGATCGATTAAGATCCATCCTCGCCTTGTGGACCTGAATGAGTTGTCATCTCAGGCCCGGTTGGCTGTAGAGGCTAATGTCCCTCTTCCTTCCTACCTATCCTATATTTTCCTAGCCCTTTTCTTGCCTATCCTAACCTATCCTAACCTAACCTAACCTATCCTAACCGATCCTAACCCATCCTAACCTATCCTAACCCAACAAAACATAACATAATAATTAAACACTCCTGCGTTTTACTTATAAATTGTCCTATCCGACGTTTGTCCGAGCAATCCTACGTTTGTCTCACTCCGACGTTTGTCCCACTCCGACGTTTGTCCCACTCCTACGTTTGTCCCATCCTATGTTTGTCCTATCCGACGTTTGTCAATCCTACGTTGGTCCTGGAACCATTTTATGTATCACAACTATTTTTACTCTAAGCAATATGATTCGGTCAGCATAGAAACGCACAAGTAATCAAGTACAAATATATACTTATAATAAGCAAATTACTGCAATTATTAGGGTTGGCGATCCGGATCCGCAGAACCGCATTTTTGAATGTGGTTCACTGTAAAAAATCAGAAAAAAATAAATTCTGAAATTTTAAATGCGGATTCTTGATGTACTTATTTTCCACAACTGGAAGAAATATTTAGCTTTAAATCAATTTTATTCATAAACTTTCTTTAGTGTTAGGTTAATTGCAATGAATTTTTTAAAATACATATTTATGAAGGGGGAAAATTAGGATCCGCTAATTCTTTTTGGCGGATCTGCATATAATATTTTATTACAAAATAT
>JAAEMK010000586.1 GCA_024225635.1 Desulfobacteraceae bacterium
AAAATAAAAACAGCTGCTAACAATGTATAAATTCAATTGCGGCGGAATTTCCTGCGGAAATTCATTGCAATTTTCTATATTTCTGTCTCAAACGGAAAATCGGCAACGATTTTCCGCAACTGAAACTTATACAAACACGTTGTGCAACATTTACCAAAAAAAACGAAAACGAATGAAAAAAAACTTACTGACTCTACTATTTGGACTTTTAGTAACATTAACCTACGCTCAAGAAAACGACCAAATTACAACGGAAAAAATCTGGAGAGTGAATTTTTTAAATCCAGGAGTTGAATTGGAATTGCCAACTGGAACTTACTCAACATTCTCGGCTGGACTTGGAATTGGATATGGCGGAGGATATCCTGACTTGACTTTTGGTGGTAGTGGATTTATTTACATAATCAGTCCATTTTTAGATGTTCAAGAAAAATGGTTTTACAATTTGAACAAACGGAATCGAAAAAATAGAACGACCGAAAATAATTCTGGAAATTTTGTTTCGTTGAGATTTATTACACGTGGGAATTCAATTGCTGAAAATGTAAACCGAACATCTGACTTTGACTTCGCAATTGGACCAACTTGGGGAATTCAAAGAAAATACGGAAAGAACTTTCACTTACTTTTTGACGTTGGACCTCAATACTATTTTGACACAAATGGAAATGGAAATATTTGGCCAATAATGTTACAATTGAATTTAGGATTTGACTTAAAAAAGAAATAAAAAACGTTGCACAACAATGTATAACCGCAATTACGGCGGATTCGACTACGTCCGAATCCACTCGGAATTGCTAAAGCCTGTGATAAACCGAAAATAATCGCTAATTTAACCCGTAACTGACGGTTATACGAGACCGTTAGCAATAATAGTGCACAACGAAGTTTTGGCACCTCAACAATTTTAATTGCTTAACCCAAATTTCATTTTTCCTTTTTGATGATTATTGCTTGGAATCCTTTTTTGGGTACTAAACGCAAGTTTGGTTTTTGATTT
>JAAEMK010000587.1 GCA_024225635.1 Desulfobacteraceae bacterium
GATTTAACTTTTAATAAAATTAAGCTAATCTTTTAATTTATAATAATCGGCCTAAATTTAATTATTATTTTATCTATTAATGAGATAGGGATAAATCAATCGCAGTGGTGGTTAATTAGTCTCTAGTTTAATATACCAATAAAAACTATTTACTGTATAAATCGACTTGATTAGAAAATCTTAAGAGCGGGGTATAATTCTGACACCTCTATTTGATTAACAATAAGATATATTTAGGTTAGACCAATAACAATTTATGGTTATGAAAAGAGGAGAAATAAATTAGAATCTAACACCGCTTAATTGAATATTTTATGTAAGTTCGTGAACACGTATTAATATATATATATATATATACGTATATAAATACATTGATAATAATTTAGAAGCAATTACTCATATATATATATATATATATATATATGTACATATGTTTATACACATATAAATATAGACAAGTTTATTAGCTCATGTAAATACCCATCTGAGCGCTCTATTTTTTAGGTTAAATTTAGGTGTAATAATATTAACCACTTAAAAATTTTTTACCACCTCGCAAGTCCAACACATTTAGGTAAATCTGCTGATTTATTTTAAGCAGACGGTGACGTGAAGTTAAGAAAATTTTTATTCTAATTTATCACTAATCGTCGATATAATGAAATTAGGATTTGCAATTAACTGTTTGCGCTCCTATTATTTTGAATAGTTACTAATTGACAGAAACGAAAGATAAAACTAATTTTATAAAATCGTCTAATACAACTTCCTCTTAAAAAAATATGAGGGTGGGCTACTTCTCATTGAGAAATAGTCCACATTGTTGTTATAAATTTTTATTTTGTTAAAACCTCTCACCCTTAAAGGATTAGTTAAAGGTTAATAATTGTGGCATTTAATCTAACCCTATAAAATAATAAAAGACATAGCGCGCAAATCAATTTATTTTTTTTCTGAGTTAGTCAATTACAAAAAGAAATTTTATTACTGCTATTAAGTTTGGTTAATTATTCTCTGGCGGCCTAACTGTAAATTATTAATAATTTCTAAAAATAATTAGGCGCATTGTTTTAACTTTGGTTAATAGAAAATAAATTATCAATTAAAAATTATTATATATTTTTATACAAAAAAGTTACCCTCTTCCACAGAAAACATCCTGGGGTTTAATATTTAACATCTTGGTACTAAAATAAGTAGAGTGGCCTGCCTCTCCCAACAAAATAACCCCTTTAAAGTGGTATTTTAATCTCACCCTGTGAATTTTAAATAAAAAATTGTGCATGGGGAGGGTGTTTCAAACCCAACCTAATTAAGATAAATTAACGATGAAATAAAGCGGCCAAAGTTTCAAAAAGAAAAATCTATCTTTAATTCCCAAAATTAATATTTTTTATAAACTATTTTGAATAATAACAGACAATTATGCGCACACATAGCGATGACAATAATAAATATGATAATATAAATATATATATATATATATATATATAATGTTTAGGAGGATTCTTATTATTAATTAAACCAAGTCTTAAAGTTGATTAATATGATTTTGTATTTTTAAATTTAATACTGTAATTCTTAATAAAAACTGAAAAACGCAGCCATTAATGAAAATATAAATATATATATATATATATATATATGTCTGTAAATATTTGCAGGTAAATAAAATCAAATTATAAACACTCTTTTAATTTTTATATTGGCTAGATTATTAATTTAACCATCTAAGTAATAACCCGTTTTCCATATAAATTTGGCAAAAGTGATAAACACTTTTATTTGTTATAATAATTTAAGCTCCAAATTTTATTTTGCAATAAAGTTAAAGGTGGGCTTTGCTCAAGGTTTTTGGGTAGAATTTTTAGTTTTATCAAGTTACTAAGATGCTTGTTAAGTATTAACCAGCTTAATGTTTACTTATAAGAATAAGAGAAATTAACCTATTAATTTAACGTTAACCCCCCAGCCAATATGAAATTAATAGATTACTTAGTTTGCACTTAAAATAATCATATTCTTACCAATATAAAACTCTCTTAAAAGGCTCTATTTAAGACCAGTATTTGTTAAAACTATAACTAATATTTATGTACGTGTCCACATATATAAGAATATGCACAATCTAACATGTAAATAACTTTAGTCTTATATTAATAAATTTAATTGTAAAAAATTTTATCTTAAAAATATGCTGAGTAATAAATTTTTTAATTTGTCTAGGTATAAATAAGTGTTAGTACTATTAACAAATGTTAATAAGTTGAATGATTACAAATTAAAATAGTTATTAATTTATTATTTTTATTTTGTAGGTTTAAATAATTTTTAACACTATTACTAAAAATTTAATTCTAGTTATGCAGTAATATTAATATAATTTTATCAAA
>JAAEMK010000588.1 GCA_024225635.1 Desulfobacteraceae bacterium
GCGAGTTTGTTGCTACCTCAATATCGTTACAGGAGTGCAGTGGGCAGGTGTCGGCAACAACATAGCATCTAGGGGTGACCCTCTGTGGGCCCACAAGGGGACACTCCTCCAGACCCCCTCTGGCGCCTGCAGGGTGGGCCCAAAAATGGGATTTCGAGAAAATTTCAAATAATTCGCGGGGTCCTGGCACGACGTTGCGGAAACGTACGGCGCTGAAAATTGGCTCGTAAGATGCACTGTATGTCTACTATGTGTGGTAAAAAAATCAGCTTCGTAGCTGCTCGCTAGCGCCTGAACGAACGCGCGACGCGACCCCTACTTTTCACGCCAATTTCGCTTTCTGAAGGGACTGGGCTGCAAGACGATTTTTGTGCTTTTGTTGTGACCTCAATGGCGTTACACGAGCGAGCTGAGTTGGTGTCGCCAACAACATAGCATCTAGGGGTGACCCACTACGGACCCCCAAGGGGACACCCCTCCAGACCCCCTCTGGCGCCTGCAGTGTGGGCCCAAAAATGGGATTTTGTCGAATTTTCACGATTTTTCCAAGGCTGTTGCCAGAAGTTCCGACAACGTAGGAAGCTGAAATTCGCACACGATAATGTCCTATCCATGTAGAATGAATCTGACTAAAATCATTGGTCTAAGCTGCTTCTGCCTCGGGACAGCGTTAGGGATGTGACATGAGCTCTCACCTTGGTTGGTGGAAAGCCCTGTCCCGAGGCAGCAGCAACTTAGACCAATGATTTTAGCAAGATTCATTCAGCATGGAAAGGACATTATCGTGTGCGAATTTCAGCTTCCTACGTTGTCGGAACGTCTGGCAACAGCCCTGGAAAAATCGCGAAAATTCGACAAAATCCCATTTTGGGCCCACCCTGCAGGCACCAGAGGGGGTCTGGAGTGGTCTCCCCTGGTGGGCCCACAGAGGGTCACCCCTAGATGCTATGTTGTTGTCGACACCCGCCCACTGCACTCGTGTGAC
>JAAEMK010000589.1 GCA_024225635.1 Desulfobacteraceae bacterium
CCCACTTTGACTGATTTGATGTCCATGATGCAGGGAATGCAGAATGCGCTCATGACTCAAAATCAGCGGTTCAATACGTTGCAACAACAATTCGAACATTTAGATGTGCGGCAACAACAAGTCCTCGATCAGCAGGCCGATCAACTGCAAGCGAGTCAACAGCATGCACAGAGCGGACAACGACAACAAGGAACTTCGACTGTAGCGGTTGGACATAATGTTTTGTCTTCCGTTCCTCCTCCGGTGTTTCCTCTTGTTGCTCTGGCTGGTCATTCGCAGAACAATTTGAACCTCGGTAGAGGGGGGGAACAGAGGCCGATCCTCCATAGACCTCCTTTGGTAAATGATCAATTGGGGGGGGGGTGCGGCGGCAAGACGACGACGAGACGAAGAAGAGGAGGATGACGACGAGACGTTCCCCTACGGCGCTCGTCTCCATCACGCCGCCGACGGCCGACGCCCACAGGACGACAATCGATACGCCGACCGCTTAACGAAGGCTATCAACGTTTCCACCCTCAAACCGTTCGATCCTGCCGAGAAGAATTCACGTACGTGGGAACAGTTTTGTCTAGA
>JAAEMK010000590.1 GCA_024225635.1 Desulfobacteraceae bacterium
CATGCAAAATTTCAGAGCTCTAGCTCTTCCCGCGAGCGAGATAAGGCGGGGTCAGACGCACGCACGCACACAGCCTCTAGTAGTGCTTTTCGCCTCGGCCTGAGGGCCGGGCGAAACAAGAAATCGCAGACGCGTCCCAAACGGCGCAATCGCTTCTCAAAGAGCGAACCCTACAGCGACGTTTTCCAGCCAACTCAAGCAAGTCGGCAAACACCACCTCGCTATGTGGGCAGAGTGCAACTGCTGGCACGGCTCCGGCACTTTCGGCCGAAGCTCCACGCCTGACCCGGAGGACTGGGACGAAACAACCTATTCCACCCTCAAAAATGCCAAAAAGAGGCAAAAATCCGCAATTAAAAATTGCGGAAAAGAAAAAAGAAATCCGAAAATTCCCACGTAAAAACTGGGACCGATCGGAAAATAAAGCGGCATTAAATGCTGCTGAAAATAATGCGGCAGGTTCTGCTGCAGAAAATACGGTAGAATTACCTTCTACCTATGAATTACCAGAAATGGTACAAAAAGAACAAAATATTCGAGTTGAGGACCAAAAACCCCCACCTCGAAGAAAACCAAATTATAATAAAAATCGTATTCGCCATTTGCAAACCACAATTTCTGGTTCGCGGTGCATAAAACATAACAAATTATGACAATTACTGGAGGGGGAACGGATCCCGGTTACAGAAAAACTGGATTTCCGAATTCCGAAGGATGTGTGCATTCCTGCACACA
>JAAEMK010000591.1 GCA_024225635.1 Desulfobacteraceae bacterium
AGGTGCGGATAATGGCAGAACGTTTTGTGCAGAAGCAATCATGCCTTCTTCTATATCACTATTTTTGGTTCGTGTCCCGTAATTTTTTGATTTGAAAAATAATCAGATTTTTCAGCATGAATGACTAAGCCGAATATTTACTTTGAATGCTCTTTTAATACCCCTTTTTTCAACAAACGATTAATAATCGTATTTAATTTATGTTCGCTTGCTTCATTGGGGCATACTTCTTGGCAAGTTTGAATAAGGTCGGTTCTGCTTGGATAATCCCTCTTTAAACGATCGGCAAGTTTAACGCTTTTGAACAAAGCAAGATAGACACATTGCTCACTTTCGTCAAGGCGTATAAAAGTTTCTTTTATTTTGGGTAAAAGTTCTGGCAAAGCCCCCACCGTTATAGTGCCGGTCAAATGACGTGATGCCAACCTTACCCTATAATAATAAGTAGCGGTATCAATTGGTCTGACCGGAACTATAGTACTCCCTGTTCCCAGCTGAAAGTTTTTGTCTCGATCTGTTGCGAAAGCACGGCAACTGTGGCAACCGCCGTCGTTAAAGCCCATATTAGGGGGAGACAACGTATCACAACCTTGGCATTGTTGCCGGATGGCATCAGTCTGTAGCTGCAAATAGACTGTTGGCTGATTTGATCATTTACTTTAGGGAAAATCTCAGATAAAATATCCATCCATATATCACTCAGTGGAATATTCTTATGCTCAGGGATTTTAGTAAGGTCATATAAATGGTTGACCTGATATTCTTTTTCGGTTTGATTCGCCATGCTTAGTTCCTAATTTTTTGCTTTAAAAATACCATTTGCGGAGAGGCTCAGGTTATTCGTATGAATAAGCCGTCGTGTTTCGGATTTCATATCTCCCTGCCGTGTAAATAACCGATGCAAATGGGGCGTTGTGAAATTTGCATTTAAGTTGATCTGCCTTGCTGTGGGGTGAATGTCATTAGCAACTCAGGATGGCCGGTGTGTTCGTCTATCTGCTCTCTTTGTGTTTTGAAAGCGCATTTTTTGTAAAAATCAATACTCTTGCTGTTTTTCTTGTAAACCGTAAGATTTAAACTCTGGCGAACTCCTTTGGCTTTTTCCATGAGTTGTTTACCGATCCCTTTGCCTTGGGCGGTCGGAGAGACGAAAATGGCTGCTATCGTATCTTCGTATAAGGAAATGAACCCTTTTATCATGCCTTCTTCATCGTAGACATATGTTTCAGCTGAAGGAAGATAAACTTCACGCATATCAGTGACTTTAGCCTCCCAGAACTCTTTTTCGATAAAATCATGGGCCATTATTGAGGCCTCAAACCAAATTTTAAGGACCTGATCCATGTCAGGCTCCTGGAAATTGCGAATCATCATTATTCCTGAACTCATGGAGTTGTTTTGTTGATCAGTCAAGGTTGACCACGACCCTGCCTTGCTGTTTTCCCCCCAGGATGCGGCCGATTTCGGCATCGAGCCCTTCAAGGGAGACCTCCCGGTAAAGGTCCTGGAGCCGGTCGCATTTCCATGCGTTGGCAAGCCGGTTCCAGATGGCGTAGCGAAGCTCCATGGGGCAGTTCTGGGAGTCGATCCCCACAAGTTTTACCCCCCTTAAAATAAAGGGAAACACGTTGATTGGAAGATCCGGGGAGGCCACATTGCCGCAGCAGGTGACAACCCCCCAGGGACGTGTGGATTTGATGGCCGTTGCCAGCATTTCGCCGCCCACCGTGTCGATCACACCGGCCCATTGGCCCTTGAGCACGGGCTTGCCCGTGGTGTCGGTCGCCTCCTCACGGGTGATGGTGCGGCTTGCCCCAAGTTTCTTGAGAAAATCGGCGGCCTTGGGTTTGCCGGTGACGGCAACGACATCAAAGCCGAGCTTGGCAAGGATGGCGACGCTGAGGCTGCCCACGCCTCCGGAGGCCCCGGTTACCAGGATCTCTCCCCGGTCCGGTGTCAGTGCCTCGACAATGGCCGACACGGACATTCCCGCCGTAAACCCTGCCGTGCCGTAAATCATGCTCTCCTTGAGGGACAGGCCCGACGGCAGCCTGACAGCCCATTGGGAGGGCACCCTGATGTACTGGCCAAACCCTCCGGAGGTGTTCATGCCAAGGTCGTAGCTTGTGACGATTACCTGGTCTCCCTTGTTAAACGCTTTGGTGTCGCTCTGTTCGACCACGCCTGCGGCATCGATGCCGGGGGTGTGGGGAAAGTTCCTTGTCACCCCCCGGTTGCCGCTGGCCGAGAGGGCATCCTTGTAGTTGAGGGAGGAATGGTTGACCCGGATAAGGAGATCGCCCTTGGGAAGATCGTTGAGGGTTTTTGTCTTGACGGTTCGTGTAAAGGCGTTGGGGGACGATTCTTCGATCACGAGGGCTTTGAATTCTGTATGGTTCATGGGATGGCCTCCTTGGTTGAGATGGAATTTACGGGGTAAATATATCAGAAAGAGATGGGCCTGGATAATGTTTTTTGCAGGGTCCGGTGCCCGTGGGGAGGGTGTCTCCGTTCCCACGGGTTACTAAGTGGCTAAAATGTATCCCAAAGTTCCATGGGATGATTTTGTGGCGGTTGCATTTATTTTTGAAATATGTTTTATTGCGATAATAAAATTTTATCATAAAAGGAGAATTATTTTGTCACAGGTTGTCCAGGCTACAGGTCAAACTATCGATCACTATGTGCCCCTGGTTGAATTTCTTGGTACGTTTCTGGGTGAAAAATGCGAGGTGGTGCTCCATGATGTGTCTTCCCACGAGCGTTCCGTGGTGGCCATTGCAAACGGTCACATATCAGGACGAAAAAAGGGTGCGCCCCTGACGGATCTGGCCCTACAGTTTTATAAAAATCGAGAGCATGAAAACAGGGATTGGGTCATGGGGTACACCACCCGCTCGGCAGAGGGGACTCCCTTGAATTCCGCCACCTATTTCATCCGGAACGGGGCAGGGGAGATGATCGGTATGCTCTGCCTGAACCTTGATATCTCGGCGCTTTTGACGGCCCGGGATTCATTGGATAGTGTGCTGAAAACCCTGGGGGCGTCTTTTGCCCGGCCCAAGGGGAAACCGGCCCTGACCGAGAACTTTCCCCTTTCCATCGAGGATCTGACGGAGAACATGATTTGCCAGGTGATTCAGGAGGCGGACGTCCCGCCGGAACGAATGACCCCGGCTGAAAAACAGGAGGTCGTAACCACCCTGAATTCCCGGGGCGCATTTTTGCTGAAGGGGACCGTGCGCGTGGTGGCAGAGAAGCTTGTCTCGTCCGAAGCCACCGTGTACAGGTATCTCCAGAAATCCAACCGGGAATAAATTTTATCACCGTGATAGAAAAGTATTACAATGATGAAAAAGTATTGCTTTTGGGTGCGATTGGGATAGATACCCTGCCAAGGATAAACAAGACCGCTTCCAACAACGGTCGCTGTCAAATGATTCTTCCGGGGATCAATCGTTAATAACGTGAGTCAGTCAGGATTCAATAAATAAGGATGGCCGCGCTTTTTGCGTCCGGCCCCTGAAGCAGGAGGATGGTGTGTCTAAAAAAGGTTCATTGGGCGAATTGGGGCTTATTCTTCAACTGGTCGGCGGAACCGTCATGGCCTCCCTGGGTATCGTCGTTGGTGTCCTTCATTTCGATCCGGCCGGTGTTGCCCTGCTGCTGGCGGTTTTCGCACTCCAGGACAGCTTCGGTACCGCCTGTAACGTCACGGGCGACGGCGCACTTGCCCTGATGCTCGAAGGCCTTTTCAATCGAAAGGCCGCATCCGTAGAGGCCACCGAACAGTGCCTGGATACGGTTTAAAAGAGACCCGGTATCACGTCTCTTTATCTATAAGGAACAACAGTTATGCATAAAACGGAATGGTTGGACTATATCAATCTGATCAATCGGGAAGTCGTACCCGCCCTTGGGTGTACGGAACCTGTTACGGTAGCCCTGGCTGCTGCCAGGGCCGTTGAGGCCCTTGGCAAAACCCCGGAAAAAGTGACCGCAAGGGTGAGCAGCAATCTTTTGAAGAACGGAATGGGGGTTGTCGTGCCCGGCACGGGTATGGCCGGGCTTCCCATTGCCGCTGCCGTGGGCGCGATTTGCGGAAAATCCGAACTGGGCCTTGAAGTGCTCAGGGACTTGACCGCCGAGGCCGTGGAACAAGGGAAAAAAATGATCGGCCAAGGCCAAGCCCTGGTTGAGCTTGCAAATACCGATGAGCTGCTCTATGCGGAAGTGATCGCCTCTGCGGGAGATGATTCCGGCCGCTGCATCATTGCCCAGGAACACAATGCCATCGTGTGTGTGGAACGAAACGGCCGGGAGGTGTTCAGCTCTCCCTGGCCCCATGATATCGAGACGGAAGAGGCGTGGAACCTTACGGTGGAATCCATCTACGATTTTGCCATGAATGCGCCCTTTGATACCATCAGCTTTATCCTGGAAGCCGCGCGCCTCAACAACAGTGTGGCCCAGGCGGGCCTTGCCGGTGAATACGGCCTCAAGGTGGGCCGGTCCATTTATGAAGATATCAAAAGCGGGTTCCGCTCCGACGACATGGCCCTGTTCGCCACCCGGCTCACCGCCGCCGCCTCGGATGCAAGAATGGACGGCATCATGAAGCCCGTGATGAGTAATTCCGGAAGCGGAAACCAGGGGATCACCGCAACCATGCCCGTGGTGGCCTATGCCCGCTGGTTGAAAAAGAGTGACGAAGACCTGGCCCGGGCCCTGATCATGAGCCATTTGACCGCGATTCACCTGAAGCATTACCTTGGCCGCCTCTCCGCCCTCTGCGGGGCCATCCTGGCGGCCACGGGCGCAAGCTGCGGCATCGTGGTGCTCCTGGGCGGCGGACTGGAGGAGATCGAGTACGCCATTAAAAACATGATCGGCAGTATCACCGGCATGATCTGCGACGGCGCAAAATCATCCTGTGCCCTGAAAGTCGCCGCCGCTGTGGAGGCCGCCATCAATTCCGCCTACCTTGCCATGAGAAAAAACGGTGTTCCCGGACGGGAAGGCATTCTGGACTGTAATCTTGAAGCCGCCATTAAAAACCTGGGTAACCTGGGTTCCTTCGGCATGGTCGGCACCGACAAGGTGATCCTGGACATCATGATCGCCAAACAGTAGTTCCTTCCAACATCCCCATACATCCAACCCCATGGATAAGCGATTCCACCGCAACATGTTGCGGTGGAATCGTCTCACCTTTGAAATAAAGATTGTCCTGAAAATTACTTTTACGATGGCTCTACTTATTGACATATGCGCATTGCGTGGCTTATAGTCGGTCATATCATTGAGCCGCTTATCGGACGGTTTGAATGGGTGAAATCGGTCTATTTGTTTATATACCTGTTTCACATGCCAATGTTTGCTTATGTCTCAGGTGTCGTGTCTTCAAGCAAAATTGATAATGCAGCGGTCAGAGGGCTTGTGAGCAAACTGATCGTTCCATACATATTGTTAGAAATAATTTATTCTCTATTTGATTACTTCCTTTTTTCAAGAGCGCTCTTAAATATTTCTTCATTAATTCCGTATTGGATATTGTGGTATATCTTCAGCTTGATTTTATGGCGAATATTATTACCCTTTTTTGATCAATTCAAATTCCCTGTTCTGTTTGCGCTACTGGCGGGCCTCGCTTGCGGAATAAATGGATATGGGTATAATCTTTCCTTTTTTTTTGATGGGGCATTACAGGCATTCTCTGATTGTTGAAAAAATACAAGAGTATAATATAAGCAAATTGATTGGCGCCGGTGTCCTGCTTGGTTGTTTCACTGTGTTTTTAATTGTGCCGGAAAGTAATGATATCAATGTGGGGTGGTTATATGGAAGCAGGTCATACGCCGGTTTAGGTGTTGGCTGGGAAAAGGGTGTTTTATATCGATTGTCGATATACGCCGCAGCCTTTTTCCTTGGAATGGTGCTTTTATCAATAGTTCAAGATGGTCGTAATATCGGTACAAGATATGGTGAGGATTCACTTTATATCTATGTGTTGCACGGTTTCGTTATGATAGGTTTGATAGCGGCGGGGGGGGTATAAGTTCATTAATGAGGATTACAAAGTCGTTCTTTTAATGGCTGCGTCATTAGTCCTTTTACCCATATTGGCCTCTCGTTTTGCAAAAAACATTGGGGATAATATGATGAACCCCTTGGGTATTATAGATAAGGGCACATGGACTGATTCCTTGATGGAAGAAACTTAATGTGATATTCAATCTGCTTAAATTACTTTGTTGTAGAATACAATATAAGCATAGGAAGAATATGATTTCAAGACCAGGTAAACCTTTGACACC
>JAAEMK010000592.1 GCA_024225635.1 Desulfobacteraceae bacterium
AGGTGCGGATAATGGCAGAACGTTTTGTGCAGAAGCAATCATGCCTTCTTCTATATCACTATTTTTGGTTCGTGTCCCGTAATTTTTTGATTTGAAAAATAATCAGATTTTTCAGCATGAATGACTAAGCCGAATATTTACCCCGGACTCGAAGAAATTCCTTTGATATCAATTCGATTGGTTTCAGCAATTATAGAATCCAAATAATCGGCAAGTATGATTTTTTCATCCTTTGACGGCATATCGCCCACAACAACTTCATGAATTTCCTTAATGTAGAGGTGGTCCTCCTGATCACCCGGTGATCTCACCTTGGAAACCACGGATTTAAAGGTATTGAAAAAATCCCTGCCTTCCTCCACCATATTAATTTCCCGGGCCTTTACATCATCTCCCGGAGCCAGCTGGTCAATTGCATTGAAAATTTTTCCTTCAAACTTTTGGTAAGCACCATCCTGCCAAGCTTTCCGAAAGGTCTCGATTACATCCTCATCCCTGAATATTTTCAAAACCGAATCAGACCTGCCAACACCGTATTCAACAAGAGCATGAACATATACTGACTCAAAATCATTTTTGGGTTTACCGGGCTCAAGCCCGATTTTTTCAATAATTTTTATTATTTTTTCATTTCTTTCCAGGTTTGCCGAAAATTTCTTTCCCGCTATTCCAATGATTTCGGTAATTGCATTTACGATAAGACCTTCAATAATTGCCATCTTATTTTCTCTCCTGATCAAGGAATACTCAGCATCTCATAAAAAGAGGCAGAAGAGATGATAATACAAAATTCCAAGTTCCAGATCTGCCATTTCAGTATATTTCCATTATATTTTCTGCCTTTCCCGCTCCACTCCTCCATCGCTCCGCACCAGTCCCGGATTCCCCAACGGCTCTCCGCCGCGATCAGGCCGTTTTCAAACCGCCGGCTTCGCCTTTGGCGGTTTGAACGGCCTGCTCTCCGCTGCGGGCCTGATGCCAAGTGCCCAAGGGATCAAGAGCCGAGGGGAACGGACCTGGAGAGACGAAAACCGATATCGATGAAACGGATGCCCGGCTCGAGGCCGTAACGGAAGGCCGACCGGCAGAACCCGGCACCGCCGTACCAGCAGCCGCCGCGCAACACACGCCTGCCGCCCCTTTTCCGATTGATCCAGGCGCTGCCATTTTCAGGAGCACCGTTATAATTACCATGCCAGTCATCCTCCATCCATTCCCACACATTCCCATGCATATCATATAAACCCAAACCATTCGGTTCTTTTTCACCGACAGGGTGAAGAAGCAATTTTGAATTAGAGCGATACCAACCTGCCCACCTCAGGTCTTTATCCTTATCCCCGGAATAAAACCGGGTTGTTGTTCCCGCCCGACAGGCATATTCCCACTCAGCTTCAGTGGGCAAACGCAGTCCTGCCCACTCCGCATACCTTTTTGCATCCTTCCAGCTCACACCCACCACGGGCTGAGTTGGTAAATTAAATTTTCTATCGGCCCAGTATTTTGGTTCGTCCATATTGGGATTATCATTCAAAAACACTTCATATTCCTGGTTGGTAACAGGGTAGAGTCCCATATAGAATTCAGGGACCTTGACCCTATGAATGGGACCTTCATAATCCCTACGATCTTTTTCCTTTTCAGGGGCCCCCATCATAAACTTACCCCCTGGAATTTTTATTAATTGATAACCGCCCCTATCCGCCTTGATAATTGCCTGATCTTTTTGCGATGTAACTGCCCGGATAGTCCCACGGGTTTCAGGTAAAAATCGTTTTTCATTGTTTTCTTTAAATTCTTCTAAGCTTTCTGGAGACAGGCGCTTCAAGACCCTTATTGCCGCTTGTCGCCGTTCAGGCAAATCATCGGCTTTCCCAATATCAGCCTCCAAAAGCTCAACAAAAGGTTTCAAGGGGGCTTCCGCAGCATCATCGAGGCAGGCGTCAACCAGTTCCGGGAATTTGGCAAAGGCGGGGAGTTTTACCACCTCCCGCATGAACGGTGTGAACCGGGAGGGTTCTTCAAGGGCAAGAAGAAGCAAGGTTACCTCCTGCCACCATGACTCCCCAAAATGAGACGCAAGCTCTTTCAAGACCGATTCATCCTCAAAGGATTTCCTCCTGATTTCACGGGCTGCAAGGTACTCCTGAAATCCAAGATGCATGAACCCGTAGTTTTCCTGGTCCCATCCCGTGAGAAGGCCGCTTTCGTCCCTGATTTTACGGAGAAAATCCTTTACCGGGCCCTGTGTCCATTTGAGGTCCACAAGGGCGGGTTCGATGTAAGGGGCCAGCTCTCCGGCCTTTGCCTTTGTCCTGCCTTCTTGCCTGTGAAGCCAGAGGGCGGCGGGCTGCAACGCCCTTTTACCGGTCTGTGCCGACACACCGATCCTGAGTTGTTTGGCTGCCCGCCAGTGTTCAAGGAGCACATCGATGCACTCTTCATAGAGCCGGGCCCGCTTGTCGGGCAGCCCTCCCCTGTGGCGGTGGACAAGGCAGATGTTTGTTAAAAGCAGGGAGTTACGGGTAAGCTCAAAAACTCTGCGGGCCCGGAAATCTGGCTCTTTCAGGCGACTTACAAGGCTGGCGGATTTCTCCCTTGCAATGCCTTGGGCCTGTTCAGGGGCTTTTGCAAGGCCCGTTTCAACAATCCTGTACCAGTTATGGATAAACCGTTCCGCCTGGTCTGCGTTCATGGGACGGATGTGCATTTCAAGGAAATTTTCATTAAGTTTTACTGTCTTGCCGTACCCTGCAAAACGACAGGTTACCACAAACCGACATGAGGGGTAATAGCCCAGGGCATCGACGATCCACTCTTTGACCTCTTCTCTTCTGGTAAGATCCGCGACCTCGTCAAGCCCGTCCAGGAGGAATAGAAGATTTCCCCGGGCAAGGAGGCGTTTTGCGAATTGATCCGAAGATTTCAGATGGGGGCTTGAAAGCTGGTCCCGGATGAATACCTCAAGACCGGCATCAAGATTTTTCAGGTCCCGCAAAGACAGGAAAACAGGGATCATCCCTGTCGGCAGACCGATCTCCTCGGGCTTTTTTCTCAGGCAGTACAGAAGCACCCGTTTCAGGTGGGTGGTTTTCCCGGAGCCGGGATCACCGAGAATCACAATCCCTTTCCGCTTCCTAAGTTCGGCCTGGCGAAACGCCTCGGGCAGGGAAATTTCATGCCCGGCATTGCGGCCCTCCAGACATTGTTCCGCATGGCTTGCATTGAAAAAAGTATCCCCGTCAAAACCGCTCAAATCCAGCGTGGCATGGAGAGGGATATAAATATCCTCAATGTCCACCGGAACCTTGAGCTGTGTTACAAACCCTGCGACGGGAAGGTTACCATGGAAGGCTTCGGCTTTTTGACAATATTTTTTTATCTCATCATCAGCACCGGAACAATGGGGAAGAGTTTCTTCAGCCTCCCTGGAATTATCCCCGGATGGATTTTCCTTACGATCCTTCCACCGGTTAAGGGCAAACAGCACCTTTGATTGCAATGTTGACTCATTAAAAAGGGCGGGCATCTGATCGTTGGAAAATCGCTTTTTAAACGCTGCAAGTTTTTCCTGTTTTTTCCATATTTCCTCTCCCGGATCAAAATCAGTTTCAGGATTTACCGGCAGTTCTGGATCAAGCAGGAACATGAGCCGCTCTTTGGCAGCGTCATACTCCATTTCCGTTATGGACTTTTCCCCATCCGGTTCCCACCCGTACCGCCAGGCAATAATCCCCACAAGAAGGTCTGCCTCTTTGACATATTTCAGGCAAGCTACCTTGGATAACTTTGTCTCTGCGGTAAATATATCCATGCCGTGCCAGACCATGCCTGCCATGGTAACGGCATCCCGTACCAGTTTCCGCCGCTCTTCATTATCTATAAACGTGCTTGAAATAAAAACTTTGTACAACCGTTTCGGATCTGCCATTTCAGTATATTTCCATTATATTTTTAGCCTTTCCCGCTCCAATCCACCATCTCTCCGCACCCCGTCCCGGCTTCCCCGCCGTCCCTCCGCTGCGATCAGGCCGTTTTCAAACCGCCGGCTTCGCCTTTGGCGGTTTGAACGGCCTGCTCTCCGCTGCGGGCCTGATGCCAAGTGCCCAAGGGATCAAGAGCCAAGGGAAACGGACCTGGAGAGACGAAAACCGACAACGATGAAACGCATGCCCGGCCCGTTGCCGAAACGGATGGCCGACCGGCAGCCCCCGGCATCGTTGACCCAGCTGCCGCCGCGCAACACACGCCCGTCGCCACTACCGGACGCCTCAGTCGGATCGGAATGCATGGAAGCTGAATAGTTATCATACCAATCCCATACCCATTCAAACACATTTCCATGCATATCCATCACCCCCCACCCATTAGCTGTTTTCATGCCTGTTTCCTGTATTTTTCCCTTGCTATTATTTTTGTACCATCCCTGGCCGTCGAGATCGTTCTCAAGATCTCCCCCGTAGAACACGGACGTTGTGCCCGCCCTGGCAGCATACTCCCACTCCGCTTCGGTTGGAAGCCGGAACCCCAGGCTTCCCGGAATCCATCGGACATTTTCATTGTCAATCTCGTATGCAGGCTCAATCCTCTGCCGCAAAGAAAGCTCATTACAAAAACGGACTGCGTCAAACCAGGAGACCTGTTCAACCGGGCTATTTACTCCTTTAAACTTGCTTGGATTTTTCCCCATGATTGCATGATATTGTGCCTGGGTAACGGCAGTGGCGGAAACCATGAACGGCCTTGTAATCCGAACCCAGTGAATCGGGTCGTTCTCGTCATCTCCCATCAGAAATCCCCCAGAAGAAATCTCCACCATTTTGATTTCAGTGCTACCCGATCCCCCTTCTCCACAAAGAATGCTCTCGCTTGGTCCCGGCTTTGCCGCCTTTTGTATCTCCTTCCGGGTATGTTCAAGCCAAATTTTCCGAATGGGGCCATCCTGGATGTTTTCCGCTTCCCACTCCTGGCTAAGCCTCCTGAACTTCTGAACAAACCGGATGATTTCCTGCTGGTGTTCAGGATCTCTTTCATTGGCTTTGAATTGATCCAGAAGACCTATGAGCATGCCATGGAACGCCTCCCGTGTTTGATCCACGTTCACGATTTCATGAACAAAACGGAGAACGGCTTCACCCACACGGCCAAGAGCTGTTAGCGGACTGTCAAGATCAGTTGAACAGAAGTTTTTTAAAGGAGGAATAGGTATTAGATTGTCTTCCCCGTTCATTTCCCTACAAAAATAAGAACCCCATGTATAATCGTCAGGCTCGCAAGAACCATCTATATTTGACTGCTCCCGTGCAGGTTCCGTAAAATCCTCAGGAAGAAAACCAAGCTCCGCAACCAGCCTGTAGGCGACAAAAAATTCCAGCAAGGATCTGTGAGCGGGGGAATAGTCGCCGTCATCATTTCTGATAAGAAGAGTGTTCCCCATCATGTCATAATGCCAATGATCAAGGTCTTTTTCTTCGGCAATTTTCGGACCGAACAGATTTTTCAGCCTGTCGGGAAAAAGCCTGTAGTTAATGCTCATTTTTTCCAATGTCAGCATCTCCCAGGCCAGTTCGCACATGAAATAGATTTTATCCGCCATGGAAGTAAAGGTGCGGTCTGTCTTTATATCCCGGTCAAGTTTTTTGGTTATGGCATAGAGATAGATCCTTGATAGATCAATCCGTTTGGCAGACTTGATATCCGGCAGGGCCTCAAGAATGAAATCAAGCATTACGGGACGGCTTGCAAGATCAAGCAGTTCGGAATGCGCCATGACCCGGTCAACGGTTTTTTCATCCGCTTTTTTGAGCAGGGCGGCCCTGATCTGATTCTCATTAAACTTTTCAAGCTCCAGCACCTCAAACTGGGGAGGATCACCAGTCAGGTTTGCTGTGGAGGCCTTGAGTTCGGCATTGAGCAAAGCCCGGCCCACCTTTGCCTCGGGAAAATGCTCGGTCCGGCATGTCAATATGGCTTTTGAACCGGGCACAACAACCCTTGCAAGCTCCCAGAAATTATCTATCATCTTCTGGCGGTCAAGCTTGTCCGCCATCTCGTCAAACCCGTCAAAGATCAGGAGGAGTTTCCCCATGCGGTTCAACTGTTCAAACGCGGAATAACCGGGAATGGGGATTTCATGTTTTCTAAAGAAAAAATCGGAAAAAAGGGATTCACTGTTAAGCGCCTTTGAATAATCCCGGAGCTGTATCACAAGGGGAAGCCTTGGGCGTTTCAAGCCTCTTTTTTTTGCATTAAGATATTCCTGCATAACCTGGTAGGCATAATGGTGGGCGAACCATGTCTTGCCCGTACCAAATTCACCAAGAATGGAAAGATGCTCCTTGCAGGGATCTTCAAGCCACCGGTCAATATACCATGCCTATCCGGTTGTTGCACATATTCCCTTTTTGGGTAGCACTTGTCATAATTTGAGGAAATAAAAAAATATACAGCATGAAAAAAATAGTCATTCACACCTGTTTAACACTAAAAAACCATGAGTAATTACTATTTTG
>JAAEMK010000593.1 GCA_024225635.1 Desulfobacteraceae bacterium
GTTTTTGTATTTGATTATGGTTATACAAGAATATTACTTTATTGAACATTAAAAATTCAAATTTGATAATTATTTTTGTATAAATGAATATTATAAACACTATTTTAAACTATTTAACTGGTGTTGTTCAAAAATAATTGAAGTAAATACTGAAACTTTTATTATTCATAGTGACTATTTACAAAATATGTCAAATTTCTGAAAATTATCATTCCTTCAATACTAGAAAATTAAAATTTTAGTAGTTATCTTGTAGTTTATCATAGGACTCTATTATTTTCTAATTTTATATAGTATAAAGACCTACCAGTTCAAAATATATTTCAAAATATTCAAAATTCATTCCTATAAACCACATTGAACTCAAATCCAGATTGACTGTGAAATCCTAGGTTTTTGTATTTGATTATGGTTATACAAGAATATTACTTTATTGAACATTAAAAATTCAAATTTGATAATTATTTTTGTATAAATGAATATTATAAACACTATTTTAAACTATTTAACTGGTGTTGTTCAAAAATAATTGA
>JAAEMK010000594.1 GCA_024225635.1 Desulfobacteraceae bacterium
AGTCCGGTGAAAATCCGCGCCTGGTGCCCCGGATCGCCTCTCCCCAGGTCAGCTCCTGGGCAAAGTAGAGGAAAAAATGCATGGCCAGCGCAATGAGGAGGATACCGAAAAAGGCGGCAAACCTGCGCACCCAGTCGTTTTCGATCAGGTTGAAGGGATAGCGCTCCCAGATGGTATCAAACAGCAGCACCACCACGGTGCAGCACATGATCCAGGATACATGGAAGTTGCCGGACACGGTGTCCGCAAACTTCTCCCAGTAGGGCGGTGCAATGGAGGTGAAGGACTGCCAGGGGTCGTAGAGGATTCCCATGTGGGGATGTATGGTGACAAAATAGACAATGGTCGAGAGGAAAAAAGTGATGGTAAGAATGGAGAATCCCCGGGCCGGCTGGGGCATGTCTTTCCAGGGGGCGTTTTCCATGGCCACCACCCAGGCAGGCGAGAGCCAGGCCGCAATGGCCGCAAACATGAGGATGGGAAGGGCCGAGTATTCCGCGGCGAAAAAGTCGGTCATTCCGTCCAGTTTTTCAAGCTGTTCTGGATTGAAATAGGCCAGGCCGTAATTGCCTAGGAAACCTTCGAAAAACCCCTTGACCATGGCAAGCAGGATGGCCACCGAGATAAGGGTAAGCACCGTACCCTTTACCAGGGGATGGGCGGTTTCGAGCCATTTGCGCTTGAAGGGCCAGAAGTCGAAGATATAGACCATCCAGATCATCATGATGAGCCACCAGCGGCAGTACATGTACCCGATATGGGGCGTGTACATGCGCATGACTCCCCGGGGATCATGGAAGATCCACCATGTTGCGTAAAAAACAGCCAGGGTCAGCACCAGGCTGACCAGTGCGGGAATTGGTCCAGACCATCTCTTGACGAGCTTGCGCTCTTCAAGGTAGTTTTCACCAAACCTTTCCATAAAACCTCCTGATTCGTATTAGGGGTTGTGTTGGGGTGGGGGCGGAGGCCCGATTGCGAGTGTTAGGTCCCGTCCTGTTACGAGTTTCCTGTCTATATAGACGCCTGGGTTATGGCGACGCTTTTTTGAGCTGCTCCCGGATCGTGTCCGGAAGAATTTTCTCCCGGGCGCCCAGGACCCTGCACAGGTGGCGCACATATTCCAGGGTGACCCGTTTTGCCTCATCCGGGTTGTGTGCCTTGAGGGCGTGCAATATATTTACATGGTCCGCAAAGAGCTGTTCCTGCTTCTGCCGGTTGGTTTCAAAGAAGCGCTTGAACGGCTCCATGTCCACGGAGCAGATCTGTTCCATGATGGAGATCATGAAGGTGTTGTTGGTGCCGAATGCCACGAGCCTGAAAAAGGAGAGGCTCTCTGTCCATACCTTGTGGGGATCCTTTGAGAAGATGCTTTGCCCTAGGGCAACGTTGCGTTTTTGCAGCTCTTCAAGCTGGATGGCGTTGATGCGAAGGGCGGCCAGCTCCACCATCCGGGGGAAAAAGAGAAAAGCGGTTTCCAGCTGATCCGCCACGAGTTTTTCAGGGTCCTGGCTGTTGTAATCAGGGGGGAGGCTGTCCGGGCCGAAAAAACGGCTCCTAAGAATGGTGCCGCTGCTTTTTTTTATGTGGACCAGTCCCCGGCCTTCCAGGGTGTGAAGCAGCCGCCTCAGGGAGTTGCGGCCCACCCCGAACTGCAGGGCCAGCTTACGTTCGGCAGGAAGGCGGTCGCCGGGCTTAAGGTCGAGTTCGTTGATAAAAACTTTTAATTGTTTTAACAGCTGTTGCTGCATCCCTTGCCTTCCTAACCGTGTCGCTATGTGCGATAATAAAAAAAGCCGTATATTGGTGATTCAGTTATCCAGAAAAAAAGATCATGTCAAGGAAAAAAGGGGGGAACCCGTTAAAATACCAAGGTTTTGGTGCTACCAATTTTTTGAAAGCACAACCATAACCATGGCAATGGGGTGGCAACGGCCGGAACCGGGATTAACGGCGGTGGTGTCTTCGCCAGGCCCGGATCGCGGTGTTGATGGTCCGGAACAGGGGCAGGAAATCCTCCGTACCCTTGCCCGCAAAATGGGCGGGGGTGGTGGAGCAGATGACGAGCACGGTGCGCAGCACCTTGCGGCTGTAGAAGGGCATGGCAAAATAGGAGCGGATGCCCCGGGGCACAAACAGGGCCCAGTCAATGGGCTTGATGCTGTCCTGGGTGTCATCCACCACCAGGTGGTCCAGGGAATAGCGGTTGATGTCCTCGGCAATGGTGCCGTTGTAGGAAAAGGTCTCGTCCCGTTTGATCCCGGGGTATGGGACCCCTGCGCCATAAACCGTTACCATGTTTTTGCGCACATGGACATCGGAGAACAGGATCGCGTCACACTGGGCTGAAACGACGGGGCTGGCAAGGCAGGTCTCCATGATCTCGTCCATGCCGTGGAGGGGTTCCAGGGCCTGGGCAAGGGCTTCCAGGTCCCGGTGGCTCGAGGCGGCCACCGAGGGGTCCGGGGCCTTGTTCACCTGCGGGTTCTGAAGGGATATCCGAATCAGCCTGCGTTCCTTGTGCACCAGGTAGCGCACCACGGTTTCCGCTGCGATCACGTTTTTTTTGTCCGTTGAGAGGTATTCCAGTTTGCCCACCCATTTCCTGGACAGGGGCAATTCCTTCAGCACGGGCGTCAAGGGGTGTTTCATGGTATGGGAATGGAGTTCATGGAAGGGCAGGTTCCTGAAATCCGCATCGGTGAGGCCGAACAGCTCTTTTGCCGCTGGATTGGCGCAGACGACCCGCTGGGAGTCATATTCCACCAGCAGCACGGGATTGTCGGCATCCTCGATCATCAGCTTCAGTTCAAGGTCCTTGCCCAGCACTCCCTTGATCACCGACACCGTGTCGTCCGCATTGAGGAGATAGCCGTAGTAATAGCGGGGATCTCTCAGATTGACAGTGCCGGAGAGCTTGAGCCAGGAGATGGCGGCGTCCCCTGTCTTTACCCGGAAAATCGCCGACGCCTTTCTTCCCTCTTTTATTGCCTCCATAAAGCTCTCTATCAGGTGACGATCCTCGGGCAGAAGCACCCTGTTTCGATATTCGATGCTCTTGAGGAGGAGGGTGCCGTCCACCCCCGGGGCAACATCGGTGTTGCCGTTCAAAAATTCGATGCGGGCCCTGGCGATTTCAATGCGCCAGAGGAGGGCGGGAAAGTCATTGATAAAGCCGTGGAGCTCGTCTGCGGGCATCGTCCGGGACTCGTTTTTTGAATTTGCCAAGGTTGCTTACCCATGCTTTACTTTGTAGTAAAAGGAGCCCCCGGCAGAATGGGGGTTCTCCACGAATGCCTGAACTCTGCCGGCATGAACCTGTTTCAGTCATACAGAAAACAGGGCGGGATGTAAATGTGAAACAGGGCAAAAAAAATAAATGGATCATCTAATCAAAATCTAACGGATGTGACCTATTAATGATTGACTTTGCCTGGCAAATACGATCAAGTACACCGGATGCAGGCTAATTTTAATGATGACAGTACCGGAAGGAGAAAAGATGAAGAAAGCTATTTGGGTTGTTTTATTGATTTCGATGTTTCTGATGACAGGATTGGGGCAGGCCTCGGCGGAAACCCTTGAATTGCTGACCTGGAAAGGGTATGCCCCCAAGGTTCTGGTGGAAAAGTTTGAAAAGGAAACCGGAATCACAGTCAAGGCAACCTTTACCAACAACGAAGAGATGATCGCCAAGCTCCGGGCCACCCGGGGGGCGGGCTTTGACCTTGCCCAGCCCAGCCAGGACCGCATCTCCTCCGTGCAGGCGAAATTCAAGATCTATCAGGCCCTGGATTATTCAAGGATCGACACCGGCCAGATCATTCCCTCCATGCTGGACGCCGTTAAAAAGAACACCCTGGTTAAGGGCAAGAGCCATGCGGTTCCCTTCTGCTGGGGCACCTCCGGCATGATCGTCAATAGAAAATACGCGCCCGACGCAACCGATTACTCCGCCCTGTTCGACAAAAAGTATGAGGGCCGGGTGAGCTACAGACTGAAACGGCCCACCCTCATCGCCACGGCCTTTTCCCTTGGGGACGACCCCTTTGCAAAATACGGTGATTTCAAAGCGTACAAGGCGCTGATGGACCGGGTCCAGGCCACCCTTGTCCAGGGCAAGCCCCTTGTGAAGAACTACTGGGCAAACGGGGATGCCCTGCTCCAGTCCATGCGGTCCGGCGAGGTGTATGTGGCCATGGCATGGGACAACGGCGGATGGAAGCTCCATCGGGATAATTCCGATATCGATTTTGTGGCCCCCAAGAGCGGAGCACTTGGATGGATCGATACATTCGCCATTCCCGCCAAAGCCAAGAATGTCGAGGCGGCCTACAAATGGATCAACTTCATGCTCAGGCCCGAGAATGCCGCCATCTTCACCAACATTGAAAAATGCGCCACCGCTTCCGACGGCGCCATCAAGCTCACCGACGCGGCTGTGCGGGATAATTTCGAGCGCACATTCCCCCAGAAGGATATAGACAACATCAACTGGTATCCCCCGGTCCCTGCAAAGCTTGAATCCATCGAGGGAAAAACCCTGGACAAGGTCAAGGCCGCAAGGTAAGCATCCTCCAGGTTTGATCTTTAAGATCCGGTTCCCGGGCTTTTGCCCGGGAACTTAAAGTTGTTGCGAAGCACCGGTTTCTTTCGGAAACCCCATTGGCCCAGGGCGTCAATTGAGGCCCGGGCCCCATGTTCACCCTTTCCCCGGACAAAAATATGCAGACAGACTTATCCGTACAAAACGTTACAAAAAAATTTGAGGAGTTCACGGCCGTGGACTCGGTATCCTTTGATGTTGAGCAGGGTCGCTTCTTCTCGATCCTCGGCCCGTCGGGATGCGGCAAGACAACCCTTCTCCGGATGATCGCCGGATTCACGGAACCAACGGACGGCACCATCTCCATCCGGGGGAAAAACATGGCCGGGATCGTTCCCAACAAGCGGCCCGTGAACCTGATCTTTCAGCACCTGGCCCTTTTTCCCATGATGAACGTGGCCGAGAACATCGCCTTCGGCCTCCAGCGCCAGGGGGTGGGAAAAGCGGATATCCGCAAAAAAACCGAAACCATACTCGAGCGGGTGGGACTGCCGGGATTCGCCGGTAAAAAGATCGACCAGCTTTCCGGCGGACAGAAGCAGCGGGTGGCCATCGCAAGGTGCCTGGTGCTGGAGCCCACGGTTCTTCTCTTGGACGAGCCCCTGGGGGCCCTGGACCTGAAACTGAGGGACCAGATGAAGGTGGAGCTGAAAAAGCTCCAGGCCAAGGTGGGCACCACCTTTGTTTATATCACCCATGACCAGTCCGAAGCCCTTGTCATGTCCGATTATGTGGCCGTGATGAACAATGGCCGGTTCGAGCAGGTGGATACGCCCCAGAACCTCTACTCCAACCCGGCCACCCCGTTTACCGCCCAGTTTGTGGGGGACAACAACGCATGGTCGGGCAGGATCACTGAGCTTTCCGGTACCCGTGCCACCATTGTGACCCCCGAGGGCAACAGTTTCACCGTCAATACCAATGGAAAATCCCTTCCCCCGGATGCCGGGGTGGATCTCTTCCTGCGGCCCGAGGCCATGCTGATCCAGCCCGATCCCGCCATGGAGCAACTGAACCGCTTTGAGGTGACGGTCAAGGCGATCCTCTTTGACGGGGCGAACTCAAGGCTGCTCGCCACCCCGTTGAACTCGGAAAAGGAACTCATCATCGGGCTGCCCCAGAACCGGCAGTTTGACCATATCCGTCCCGCCGACCGGATCGAGATCGGCTGGCACGAAGATTCGGGCACCTGTTTTCCGGGAAAAGAGGCCAAGTCATGAAGAATCAAGGCAGATGGTATCTCTTTTTTTTCCTTACACCGATCCTGCTATGGCTGTTCCTCCTGATCCTGCTGCCCCACATGGACCTTCTGATCATGTCCTTCAGGGCGGAGGACGATTACGGGGATCTGGTGTGGAGTTTCGCCAACTATCTCAATTTCTTTGACGAACCCATCTACTGGGCCACATTCGCCAGGACCGCCCTCTACTCCATACTGGTGACCGTGCTGACCTTCATCATCGCGCTGCCGGTATCCTTCTACATCACCCATGTGGTGTCACCGAAGTTTTCCGGTTTTCTCATGCTGCTGCTCCTTCTGCCCTTCTGGGTGAGCGAGCTTGTAAGGGTCTACGGATGGATGATCCTGTTAAGGGAGAGCGGGGTGATCAACCATTTCCTGGTGCAGCTGGGCATCCTGGAGAAACCCGTGGAGATGCTCTACAACGATGCCGCCATGATTCTGGGCCTTGTTTACACCTCCATGCTTTTTATGGTGGTGCCCCTGATCTCGGTGCTGGAAAGCCTGGACAGGGCCCTCATCGAGGCGGCCTATGACCTGGGGGCCAACATGTGGACCGTCCTGGTCAGGATTATCATCCCCCATTCCATGCCGGGCATTGTGTCCGGTTCCATCGTGGTGTTCATGCTGACCCTCGGCAATTATCTTACTCCCAACCTCATGGGCGGCAAGAATTCCCTGTGGTTCACCGAGCAGATATACAACCAGTTCATCGCCAGCTTCAACTGGAACCAGGGAAGCGCCTTCGGATTTTTGCTGCTTGTTCTCTCCTCTTTGATCATATGGGCGGGCCTGAAACTGACCGGCCAGAAACTCAGCAAGGTGGTAAAATGATACGAACCCTTCCAAATTCAAAGACCTATTCCTTCTGCTTCAAGCTTTACGTGACCCTGTTTTTTATTTTCCTTTTTGCCCCCCTTGCCGTGACATCCATCCTGGCATTCAACGATTCCATGTTTCCGGCCCTGCCGTGGAACGGCTTCAGCCTGGACTGGTTTTTCGCCGACACCTCCTCCCGGGTGGGCATCTTCCACGACCGGATGAACCTTGACAGCATCCTTGTCAGTGCGGAGACCGCTTTTTTCGTCTCCATTTTCGCAACAAGCGTGGGCACCCTGGGGGCGTTCCTGTTCGAGCAGGAGGATTTCCGGTTCAAGCAGCTGCTCTATTTTTTCATGCTACTGCCGTTGGTGATCCCCGGTGTTATCCTGGGCATCTCCATCCTGCTCTTTTCCAACACCCTGGGCACCTTTTTCGAGGAGTCCCTCAACCTGGACGTGGGGCTGTTCCGGCCCGGGTTCTGGCTGGTGGTGCTGGGGCAGTTTTCCTTTATCACCACCTTTGTCACCCTGGTGGTGTCGGCCCGGCTGAAGAAATTCGACCGCACCCTGGAAGAGGCCGCCCTGAATCTCGGGGCCAACCGCCTCGAGGTGATCTGGCACATCACCCTGAAGTTCCTGCGCCCGGCCATCATCGGGGCCGGGGCCGTGGCGTTCCTCATGTCCTTTGAGAATTTCAACACCACCCTTTTCCTGGTGGGGTCCCAGCCCACACTGCCCATCAATCTCTACCTCCAGGTCAGGGACGGCAGCACCCCGGTGATAAACGCCATCTCATTCCTGATGATATTCGGCACCTCGCTCATGGCCTTTGCCAATCTCTACTTCAGCAAGAAAAACGAGTAATCGTCCGGGGAGGAAGTCATATGCAAATAGAGCAGGGACTCGGCAACCATGGTGGGATGCCGGGGGAAAAGGGGGAAGGCGAGTATAGGAAGATCCGGTTCGAATCCGGAATTTCCGCGACAATCATGGATTACAGCCTTCACCGTTCCATCACGTCAAAGGTTGAAACCCCAAGGCCGGCCCTGGGCTTTGGGTTTTGCCTTTCGGGAAAGACAAGAACCCGTATCGACTGCTTCAAGGATGAATTTATCATCCAGGGGGGGCAGAGCGCGTTCTATTATTTTCCGAATATCAAGGTTGACTCGGAGGCCTCTTCGGAAGAGCGGGTGAAAAGGGTGGTGATCGATATGCCCCTTGAGATGTTTCAGGGGATTGTTGCCGAAGACCCGGACGCCGTTCCCAAGGGGGTGCGAAGCATGGTCAACAAGGAGCGGCCTGACCCGTTTCGCGCCGTTGAGAAGCTGACCCCCGGGATGCGTAAACTCCTCATGCAGATCCTTAATTGTTCCTACAGGGGAGCGGCCCGGCGGTTTTTCATCGAGGCGAAGATCATGGAGCTGATGGCGTGTAAGCTCGATCTCATGGCAAAGAATCAGGGAACGTCGACACCGGCGGTAAAATTGAAAAAGGATGATGTCGACCGGCTTCATTTTGCCAGGGACCTGCTTGTCAGGACCATTGAGCAGCCCATGGAATTGGTCGAGTTGTCCCGCCGGGTCGGCGTTTCCCGCACCAAACTGCTGAACGGCTTTGTTGCCCTGTTCGGTACGACACCCACATCCTATCTGCGCGATCTGCGCATTGAAAAGGCCAGGGCCCTTATTGACCAGGGCCGTCTGAGCCTGACCGATATCGCCCATTCCGTCGGGTATTCAAGTTCCAGCCATTTTACCAAGGTGTTTCGAAACTATTTTGGGGTAACCCCGAGTCAATACGCTTCAGGCTCCGGGCGGGACCCCCGGTAAAATGTATTTTTGCGCTAAATAAAAACATTCCGGTGATAGCCTCCCGATCGTTATTTGTGGTTTTTATTGGGCGCAAACATTTTGGTTAGCCTCAAAATGTTTGGTCATTGAATATCACAAAACAAGGGAGGATTATTGTGCGGCTTTTTAAGAAAATTGTGTTCAGGATCTCAGTTGGTTTGTCCGTGCTGTTTATGATGGCATCCCTCTGCCACGGGGAGGAGGGGCCGCAAAAGGAGCGGAAACTTGAAACCATTACGGTGACGGCCCAGAAAAGAGAGGAAAATGTCCAGAAAGTCCCTGTCAGCATGGACGCCTTCGACGCCGTGGAGATAGAGAGTGCGGGAATGGATACCACGGCTGAAATGACCCGGTATGTCCCCAATGTGTTCTTCAAAAAGGCCACCATGGAGAATATCATTGTGGTCCGAGGGGTCTCCTCGGTGGATGCTTCGACCGTGGGGCCCGTGGGGGTCTATATCGATGATGTCAATTATCCCCTTCATTTCATGCATAATATCGATCTTTTCGATGTGGAACGGGTGGAGCTCCTGAGGGGGCCCCAGGGAACCCTTTACGGCCGGAACACCGAGTCCGGGGTGTTGAACGTCGTAACCCGGAAACCTGATAACGAATTCCGGGGCAGTATCACGGGAACCTATAGTGTCTATGATACCTCCCATGGCGCCGTGCCGGAATGGCGGACCGGAATGGGCGTGAGCGGCCCTGTGATAAAGGACAGGCTTTTCATGGGGATCAGCGCCCGGATGGAACAGGGGGACGGGTTCATGGAAAACACCCGGCTTGATAGTGAAGATGCCGCCGAAACTGATCATCGGAACCTGCGGGGCAGCGTCCGGTGGATGGCCTCGGACCGGCTGGAACTCTCATTCATGGCGGATTATGGCAAATTCGATGATAAACAGGGCCTTTACCGGATCTTCTCCAGTGAAGGGGGGCTCAAGAACGATGACCACACCGAGATGAGGGGGTTTTACGATACAAAACTGGACCAGGAGGGATCGGGACAGATATTTAAGGCCGGGTATGACGCGGACAGCTTTGACCTGCTGGCGATAACCGGCCGGCGGGAGTATAAGCAGGACTCTATTCTTGGAACCGGTGTTGGCCTGAGTGATTACGGGGACAATAAATGGCGGTTTGACGATACCATGTTGAGCCAGGAGGTAAGAATTTCCTCAAAAAACGAGAACCGGAAACTGGAGTGGCTCCTGGGCGTTTACGGCTTTAAAGAGGAAACCGACATCTATTTCAGCAAATTCAGCGACCGGCAGATTCGAAATACGGATATGGAAAAAACCGGGATGGCTGTGTTTGCCCAGGCCACCCTCACCCTTTTTGACAGGCTTCATTTTACCGCGGGGGGCCGCTACGATCACCTGGAACTTGAGGGAAGCCAGGATTTGAAAGGAACGGACTGGGGCGGAAACGATATTTCCGGTGATTACAGCAGGGATCTTGACTACGATGAGTTCCTTCCCAAAGCGGTGATCTCCTTTGACGCCACCGGGGACATCATGCTCTATACCTCCGTGGCCAAGGGCTACCTCGAGGGCGGGTACAACTATGCCCAGGCAAGCGAGGCGGACGGGTTTGTGTTTGATCCCGAATACACCTGGAACTATGAATTCGGCGTAAAAACCAACTGGTTTGACAACCGGCTGCTGGCAAACTGCTCCCTCTACCATATCACCATGGATGACAAGCAGGTGTCCGAGTACACCGCAGGGGGGGGCATCGCCCAGATCAGCAATGCCGCAAAGGCGAATTCCCGGGGTGTTGAGCTCGAGGTCCGGGCCCGGGTGGCCCAGGGGCTGGATCTGTTCGGCTCCTTTGGGTATGTGGATACGGAGATTGACGAATGGGAGGCCGGCTCCTCGGATTTCTCGGGGAATAAAATGCCCAACACCCCGGAATACACCTACAGCGCCGGGGTTCAATACCGCCATGTCAATGGTTTCTTTGGCCGGGCCGATCTTTTGGGCACCGGAGAGATGTACGGGAATGTGCAGAACGATTCCCATGTGAAGCTGGATGCCTATGAGCTTCTCAACCTTCGTTGCGGGTATGAGTCGGAAAGTTACGATATTGTTCTCTGGTGCAAGAATGTCTTTGACGAAGAGTTCTACACTTCCTCATTTGATTATGGTGATCCCCATGAAGCCATCGGGGTTGCCCAGAACGGAGAGCCGAGAGAGATCGGCGTCACCGTCACCTACCGGTTCTAATTTTCCGGCAACGTGCCCGGGTTCATTGGCGAACCATGAAGAGAGGGGCGCAATACCGCCTGGTTGAACCCAACGCCTCTCCCCGGATGCGGGCGGGCGTTGGAAACCGGCCCGTATCAGGCTTGCATCTCAATTTGACAGGTTTTCCAATGGCGGAATTATAAAATTGAGCTTGACAAAAGGTCACACAAATAGTTCGATTACAGGGAAGCGGTGACTGAAAATCAAAGGAATATTTCATGAAAACAATATATTCCGTACTTATCACGGTCATCTGCCTGACACTCTTTTTTTCAATCTTTGTTTCAGGGTTAAAAGCCGGGAATAACAATATCGTCATCGGTCTTGACGCGGATATGTCTTCAGGTTCCGCCAGGGCGGGCAATGCGATAAAAAGAGGGGCGCGGATCGCCATTGATGAAATTAATAAGGGGGGCGGTGTGCTTGGCAGGCATTTACAGCTTGTCATTAAAGACCATCATGGAAATCCGGCAAGGGGGATTGATAACATAGATGAATTTTCTCAAATGGAAAACCTGGTGGCCGTGCTTGGCGGACTTCATACACCGGTGGCCATGGCAGAGCTTAAAATTCTTCATGAAAAAAAAGTGATCTACCTTTGTCCATGGGCTGCGGGAACCCCTGTGATTAAAAATAACTATAGCCCCAATTATGCGTTCCGGGTATCCGTCAGGGATGAATATGCCGGCGGTTTCTTAATTGGTAAGGCTCTTGAGGCCGGTTTCAAGCGTCCGGCCCTCCTGCTGGAGCAGACAGGCTGGGGACGGTCCAACAAGCGATCCATGACCCGGGCCCTGCAAGCAAAGGGGCTTGAACCGGCAGGCCTCTTGTGGTTCAACTGGGGCGTCAGGGATCTGACCGCCCACATTCACACTGCGAAAAAAGCCGGGGCGGATGTGATAATGCTGGTGGCAAATGCGCCTGAAGGAATTGTCGCTGTAAAATCCATGGCCGCATTGCCTGAAAAAGAGAGACTGCCGATCCGGTCCCACTGGGGCATTACCGGGGGGCGCTTTTATGAAAAAACAAAAAACTGGCTTCCAAACGTAGATCTTGAGTTCCTTCAGACCTACTCTTTTCTTAACCCGGTTTTTCCTGATCGAAATGAAAAATTTATCGAAAGATATCGGGAGAAGTATCCTGGATCAACGTCAGGCAAAGATATCTTTTCTCCGGTGGGAACAGCCCATGCTTATGACCTTGTGCATCTTCTGGCGCTCGCCGTTAAAAAGGCCGGAACCATTGACCGGGCCTGGGTGAGAAACGCGCTTGAGCAGATTGAATCATACAAGGGATTAGTAAAGAATTACACGCCTCCTTTTTCGCCGCAGATGCATGATGCACTGGATGTGAACGATTTTATCCTGGCAATGTACAATGCCCGGGGAAATATTGTTCCGGTGCGGATGAAGCACTAATAAATTTAAGTTCCTGTTGACACAATAGTCACAAAGGACATTTCTGCATGGATCAGAAAGGTGCGGGACGTAAAAAGACAATCGTGTTCACGGTCATGATCCGGGTGATGCCGGCAGCCGCCCTGCTGTTGATTCTTATCTGGCTTGTAACCCGGTACCTTGCCCTCCAGACCCTTCGTGAGGAGATCCAGGACAATCTTATGGCCCGGACGCACATGACGGCAAAATCGGTGGGGCGGAAACTTGATGGGTTGAAGGCATATGCAAAAGTGCTCTCCTCAAACGATCTGATTATCAACAGCCTGATTGATTATACCGCCCGGGAAAATTACCTGCCCACATTTTTCAGTTCTCTCCAGGTGCCGGGGGCAAAAAATGCCAGGATCGTTTTAACAGACTACAAGGGGCGGGGCGTTTCTTCAAACAACGCCGGCAAAAATGATTGCCGGAATTCCATGATCATTGAAACCGTGATGCAGGGCAACTCCGTTTTTGAAATTCAACCGGATGCCCTTACCGTTGCGCTGCCGGTTTTTTATAGTGGGCTGCCCGAAGGCGTACTTCTCATACGCCATGACTCCTCGGATTTATCACAGCTTTTCAATTGGGATTCCCAGATGATGGACTTTGCGGTCCTGCTGAAACCGGGCATCCTTCTTTTTGCCACCTGTACTGATTTTTCCGATGAAATTTATTCAACAAATTTTCTTTCCCGGAAGGATCAACCGCCTTCTGATTTCAAGACCCTGTGGTTGAAAAAAAAGTGCGGAATACCGGCATATCACAGCCTTGAGATCGTATGCGGTATCCGGAAGCACGGGGCATTGAGTCAGTATTCAAGGATGGAGGCCTTTCTGATCGTTGCCATGTTGCTTAATCTTGTCGCCCTTATTCTCGGTATTTTTCTGAGTGCCCGGCTTACGGCAAAGCCTTTGGATGTTTTTGTGAACCTGATAGATAACGCAAGGCGGTCCAGGGATTTTCAAGCCAGTTTACCGGAAACAGGAACCGTGGAGATCATCGCCCTTGCATCAGCATTCAATGCGCTTGTGAAAGAGCTTGAACAAGCCCGGGCGGAATTGCTTAACAAGGCCATTGAAGAGGGCCGCGCCCAGTTGTCCGCAATGGTGCTCCATAACATTGGCAATGCGATCACTCCGTTGAGTATCCATATCAGGCATATTAACGGGAAAGATACAGAGGAAATCCAAACCTTTCTTGAGCAATGCCATGGGGAGTTGAAAAAGAATGAAGCCAACCTGACAGAGTATGTGCAATACGATGAAAGGGGCAAGCTGGTGTTTCAATACATGGGCCAACTCATTAACTCACTTAAATCGGTCAATGACAGGCAACAAAAGAAAATCGCAAGAGCTGAAAGTTCCCTGGCATATATCTCCGAGATTATTTCACTTCAGCAGAATTACGCGCCGGGAAACAGAGAAATTAAAGAAACCATCAATTTAAACAGAATCATCGAAACAGCCGTGCAGATTCATAAAACCGCCATTGAAAAACGGCATATTTTCTTAAGAATGAATCTTGAACCCGACATGAAACAGATCGTTATTGATAAGAGCCGGCTGCTGCAGATCCTGGTCAACCTGCTTAAAAACAGTTATGAAGCCATTGATCAATCAGGGCGGTCAAGTGGGGCAAGACAGATTGTCATCACCACCTTTTGCACGGAGTCTCAAATCGGGTTTGAAATCGCCGACACCGGGATCGGCATCGATCCTCTCCTGGCCGATACCTTGTTTGAACTTGGAAAATCAGGAAAAGGCTCGTCCGGGATGGGGCTTTACTATTGCAAGATGTTTATTCAGGAGAATCAAGGGGAGATATCCATGACCAGTGAGGGCATTGAAACAGGTGCTGCCGTCAAGGTCCTGTTTGATTTGCCTGAAAGCGATATGGGGGAATATGAAAGAGAACAGACGCATTCTGGTCATTGACGATGATGAGGGCATCCGTGAAACTTACCGGGACATTTTCACTCCTGCCCTGGAATCCGATCTGCTGTTAAAAGGCCGGATTCTATTCGGCTCCCCCCCTGAGCAACCGGAATCCGTGCCCCCTAAAGAGTATGAGGTCTCCCTGGCTGAAAACGGACGCAATGGAATCGAAAAGATCAGAACCGCCATGGCTGAAGGACGTCCCTTTGCCGTGGCTTTCATTGATATGAAAATGCCGGAACTTGACGGCGCCCGGACCTCACAAAAGATCGGAGAGATTGATTCCGACATTAAAATTGTCATTGTTACCGCATATAGTGAGTATTCCCCGAAAGATATCATGTCTGCTACCGGAATGGATGACCTTTTTTATTTAAGAAAGCCGTTTAACCATGAAGAGATCCGGCAGTTTGCCAAGGCCCTGACCCATGAATGGAACCTTGAAAGAAAAAGGGATGCCCTTGAAGCCAGCTTGAAAAAAGTAAATAAAGAACTTGAGAACATGAATAAAACCCTCAAGGAGAAGGTGGAAAAGCAGGCATCCATGATCGTTCAGGCGGAAAAAATGGCGTCCGTCGGCATCCTGGCGGCCGGGGTGGCCCATGAAATCAACAACCCGATCGCTTTTGTTGACTCCAATCTTTCCGCGGCTAAAAAATATTTCAGCAAAATTGCCGGCCTGTACCGGAAGTACTCTGAGATCGAATTTTTTCTTGAGCATTCCGGACTTGAAAAAGCAACCGGGCTTTTCAACGAGATTACCGCCTATAAAAAGGAAAATAAAATAGAGATGATCATGGATGATCTTGAGGACCTGGCAGATGAATCCATTGACGGCATAAACAGGGTCAAGACCATTGTCCGGGATCTGAAAACCTTTTCCAGGATTGATGAACTCGAGTACAAGTATATTGATATCAATAAAGCCATTGATACGACATTGAATATGGTTCGGAATGAGTTCAAGTACAAAGCCGACATACAAAAAGATTATGGCGTTTTCCCCGATATCAAATGTTTTCCCCAGAAAATCAGTCAGGTGTTCATGAATCTCTTGATCAATGCCGCCCAGGCAATTGAGGAAAAAGGAATAATAAAAATTTCAACAAGGCTCATAACAAAAGGCAGGAGAGAAAAGGACAGGTTTATTGAAATAACGATAGCAGACACGGGATGCGGGATTGCAAAAGAGAATTTGCACAAATTGTTTGATCCCTTTTTCATTACCAAACCCGTGGGGACAGGCACCGGTTTAGGGTTGAGCATTGTCTATGAAATCGTAAAGGCCCATGAAGGAAGTATTGACGTAATGAGTGAGCCGGGGAAAGACACCCGGTTTACCGTACTGCTGCCTGCTGTCACATGAAAATCCGAAAAAACAGAGGAGGTTGTGATGGTGACGCTAGGTCCCAAAGTGTTACTTGTTGATGATGAGCAAAGTATATTGCGCAGTCTGTCCCGCATGTTTCGGATGAACGGAATTGATGTGGCAACGGCAGACAGCGGGACAATGGCAATGGATATCATCAGAAAAGAACCCATTGATCTTGTGATTTCCGATCATATGATGCCTGAAATGTCCGGGCTTGACCTGATGGTTCAAATCAGGGACACATATCCTGAGATTATCCGGATCATGCTGACCGCTTCCTTTGAACGGCAGGTTATGCAAAAGGCCATCAACCAGGGTGAGATATACCGTTTTTTCGTAAAACCCTGGAATGAGGATGAATTACTTGACGCCGTCAGGTCCGGCATCAAACACAAATCAGATACCGTTGGGGAAAAAAACAGGATCGTTGATGAGTTGACCCGGTCGAACATCGAGACGGTCATGGCCCTTGCAGAGGCCATAGAACTAAAAGATACCTATACCAAAGGCCATTGTTCCAGGGTCAGGGATTATTCCGTCCGGATGGCCCGGGCCGTCGGCCTGCCGTCCGGGTTGCTTATCCATCTGGTTTATGGGGCGCTTCTCCATGATTGCGGGAAAATAGGGGTCGCTGAATCAATCCTGCTCAAATCGGGAAAATTGGATGAGTCGGAGCGAAAAGCGATTGAGTACCACAGTATCCTGGGGTTTGAATTGACCAATTCGGTAAGCCATCTTAAAACCGCCAGTCTTTTCATCCGGCAGCACCATGAGCGCTGGGACGGCACGGGGTATCCGGACGGACTTTGTCAGGACGAGGCCCATATCTGCTCACGGATAATCTCCATTGCAGATACCTTTGATGCCATGACATCCGACAGGCCTTACCGGAAGGGAATGGCGATTGACAAGGCAAGACAGATCCTGATCGAGAATAAAGGCGCCCAGTTTGATCCTGAACTTGTGGATCTCTTTGTCTCTATCCTGGATAAAAAAGGGGTTGCGGGCATGCTTGAAAATTCATATGCGGATGATGCCCCCACAATGCCGGTGATCCTGTTTGTGGATGATGAGTTGCCTGTTCTCAAATCAATGTATCGTATTATGACGGCTGAAAACTATACGGTGAAGACAGCATCCAGTGCTGATGAAGCCCTTGAAATACTTGACCGGCAGAACGTGGACCTGGTCGTCAGCGATCAGAGAATGCCGGGAGGTACCGGCGTTCAGTTGCTCAGAACAGTTAAACTGAAATATCCCGGCACTGTCAGGATCATGCGTTTTGGTTATGCCGATCTGAATGAAACCATGGCTGCCATCAACGAGGCAGGTGTGTATAAGGTTCTCATGAAGCCCTGGAACGATGGGGAGCTGAAGGTCACCATTAAAAACGCGCTGGAATGGCAACATATGTCACGGACATGCATATCTGACATTTCCCATGTTTAAATTCTATCCCTTGACAAAAAACGGGTTTCTATTTTACGGTTTGAAATGCGAATCAAACTTCCATCCTCAGCCGGTTCCATTTACATGCAGACCCTTCTTTGGGCAGGGTTCTTTACGGGGCTCGTCGTCATTGCCATTACCGGGATCAGCTATGTCAGCATGGTTGCCTTTCTCAAGGAGCAGGCCCTTGCCAATCTTGAAAAGCATGCGATCCACCGGGGCCAGATCGAAGAGAGCATTTTTCTGCTCGCAAAAGATAACCATGGGGTTTTGGGCCGGGAGATCATCAGGCGGCTTGAGGAATTTGGGGACCGCGATCCCGTGGAGGCGTTTGACAAATTGTTCGTAAGGGAGGATGACGGGGCCGTCAGGAGCAGGCCGGAGGCTTTTCACGGTGCAAGGGAAGCATGCGTGTTTATCGGTAAAGGCGTTGAAATCAATGCCGATGTCCGCCGCCGGGTGCTTGTCTGTCACGAAGTGTGCTCCCGTTTTGGACCGGCCCTGCGCAACCGTTTCCAGGACACCTATATCAGCACCCCCGACAATATCATGGTGGTTTACTGGCCCGAGGTGCCGGACTGGTGCCGGAATGCGCCGGCGGATTTTTACGCCCCCGGCGAGGAGTTTGCCCGGATTGCCGACAAGGAACACAATCCCTTGCGGAAAACGGTCTGGACCGGCCTTATTTATGACAAAATGGCGGAAACATGGATGGTGTCCTGCGAAACCCCGGTGGACCTGAATGGAAGGCATATCGCTACCATCGGGCATGACATCACCCTTAACGAGCTTGTGGACAGAACCTTGAAAGATACTTTCTCCCGCTCCTACAACATGATTTTCAGGCCGGACGGACGACTCATCGCCCATCCCGGGCTGATGGAGAAGATCAAGGAGAAAAATGGCCGGTTTCATATTCCCGGGTCCGGGGACAGTCACCTTTCTGCCATCTGGGATACGGTGATAAGGGAGCAGGGGCAAAGGGTGCTGATGTTCAATAAAGAGTATGATGAATATATCGCAGCCATAAGGCTCAAGGGGAGCGGGTGGTATTTTGTGACGGTGTTTCCGGCGTCCCTTGTTACCGGCAGGGCGTCCGGTTCAGCCCGGTTGGTGCTGATCGCGGGATTGATCGTCCTGATCGCCGAGGCCGGCATCCTGTTTTTCATCATCCGCAACAGGGTGGGAGCGCCTTTGCAGAAGTTTGTCAATGCGGCAGAGCAGCTTGCGGCCGGTGATTTCAGCATCCGCCTGGATGAAAAGAGAAATGACGAACTGGGACTTCTGGCAAGGAGTTTCAGCCATATGCGGGATGCCGTCGCCGACAAGATGTTTCAACTCAGGGAGAGCGAGGAACGGTTTAAAAGCCTGGCCGGGAACATTCCCGGCATTGTTTACCGCAGCTGTTGCGATGCCGACTGGACAATGCAGTTTGTCAGCCGGGTGGTCGAGGAGATCACCGGGTATCCGGCTTCGGATTTTTTACGGGACAGTGTCAGGACCTACGCAAGCATCATTCACCCGGATGACAGTGACATGGTGGAAAATGTCATCCGCGAGAGCATTGAACAGAAAAGGCCGTTCATGATGGAATACCGGATCATCGATTCGGATGGGGGCGTGCGCTGGGTCGCAGAAAGGGGACGCGGGGTTATAAATGACAGGGGTGAGTGCACCCATCTGGACGGCGTCATTATCGAGGTCACAAAAAGCAAGCAGATCGAGCATGAACTCAAACTGTACAGGGACCATCTGGAAGAGCTGGTGGCCGAACGGACCGGGGAGATCATCGAAGCCAACAGGCACCTTGAAAATCAGATCCTTGTATGCGAACAGACGGAAGGGATGCTTCGTGAAAGTGAAGCCCAGAAAAAAGCCATACTTGACAGCATTTCCGTAAACATGTGGTTTGTCAACGACGCACTTGAGATCCTTTGGGCTAACAAGGCGGCACTTGAGTATGTGAACAAAACCCCTGATCAGGTGAAGGGGGGCGGAACCTGTGATGTGTGGGCGGATATGAAAAAGGCAGGGGACGATTTCCCGGTGATCAAGGCGTTAAAAACAGGGAACTCCGAGCATGCCGGAATATCGACCCCGGACGGTAATGTCTGGGATGTAAAGGGGGAGCCCGTACTGGATTCGGATGGAAAGATGCTCGGGGTGGTGGGATTTGCCCAGAACATCACGGAGCGGGTGCGCATGGAAGAGATGATGATCCAGGCGGAAAAGATGCTGTCCGTGGGCGGCGTGGCCGCCGGCATGGCCCATGAGATCAACAATCCCCTTGCCGGGATGCTCCAGAGCGCCCAGGTGATTCTAAACCGCATCACAAAGGATCTGCCGGTAAACAGGCGCGCGGCCGAGGAATGCGGCACCACCATGGAATCGATCCAGGCGTTCATGGAAAAGCGGAGGATCGTGATCATGCTGGAATCCATCCGGAACTCCGGGGCCCGGGCCGCTGATATTGTTCACAACATGCTCTCCTTCAGCCGCAGGAGCGATTCGGAAAAAGTCCCGGTTGATCTGAGGGAGTTGATGGACAAAACCCTGGAGCTGGCTGAAAGCGACTATGACCTGAAAAAACGATACGATTTCAGGCATATCGATATCCTCCGGAAGTATGATCCCGATTTGCCCAGGGTTGCCTGCCAGCCTACAAAGATCCAGCAGGTGCTGCTGAACCTGCTCAAAAACGGGGCCGAGTCCATGTTCGCAAAAGAGGACCGGGAAGGGGCTCCCCGGTTTATATTGAGGGTGATGCATGAAAACGGCATGGCCCGGATCGAGGTGGAAGACAACGGGCCCGGGATCAGCGAGGAGATACGAAAACGGGTGTTCGAGCCCTTTTATACGACAAAGGACGTCGGCATGGGAACAGGCCTCGGCCTGTCCGTTTCCTACTTCATCGTCACCGAGGATCACGGCGGCACCATGGCGGTGGAGTCCTCCCCCGGCAAGGGCGCGACCTTCATCATCCGCCTGCCGTGCTGAGCGCATTTTCAACGGACATTATTTGTCAAATTTAAACTGAACCACCGTGTTCCTTAGTTTGTCCGACAATTGACTTAAGTCTTCCGCACTGGTGTTCACCTGGGAGCTGTAGTTTGACATCTCGTCCGCCACATGGTTCATCTCCGCGATATCCTCTGCAATTTCTCCGGCAACGGTTGAGCTCTGGTTCACATTCTCGGTCACTTCCTGGATACCCAGGGCCGCCTGGCTGACATTATTCGCGATCTCTTTTGTGGTGGCCGATTGTTCCTCAACCGCCGATGCAACCGTATCTATCATTGTATTTACATTTTCAATCGCGGCACTGATTTGTTCAATTTCAGAAACAGTGTTGTTGGTTGACTCCTGAATTCTCTCGACTTTTTCTTTAATATCCCGGGTGGCGTCGGCGGTCTGTTTTGCCAGGTCTTTGATCTCATGGGCGACAACGGCAAACCCTTTGCCCGCCTCTCCTGCACGGGCCGCTTCAATGGTGGCGTTCAATGCAAGGAGGTTTGTCTGGTCTGAAATGTCGTTGATGGTTTCAACCACCTTGCCGATCTCCAGGGCGGATTTGCTCAGGCTATCAATCTCTTCGGATGCCTTCTGGGTGCGTTGGACCGCCTTGTCGCTTGTGTTTCGTGTTTGTTGGGTGTTGTTGGCGATTTCATTGATGGTGGAGGTCATCTCTTCCGCTGCCGCTGAAATAATATTGATATTGGTTGAAGATTGCTCGGCGGCCGCGGCAACGGTGGCCATATTGGCACTCATCTCCTCGGCTGCGGATGCCACGGTATTGGATTTGGAAGACATTGAATCCGCACCTTCGGACATTTGCGTGGAGATCTCCACCAGGCTTGTGGCGGAGGTGTTCAGGTTGATCGCATTTCCGGCAATATCGGAAATGATTCCCCGAATCCTTTCGATGAATTCGTTAAACCATTTGGCCAGTTCTCCAAGTTCGTCCCGGCTTTTTGTCTCAAGCCGCTTGGTAAGATCCCCTTCGCCCTGGGCCACATCCCTGAGACCGGCCACGGCATATCGAACGGGCCGCGCAATGTTTCGCGCCACCCCCCACATGAGGATCAGGGCGACCAGGACACAGACAACACTGATTCCCACCATTTTCCACATTTTTTCCATGGCGTTGCGCATTTGCAGATCCGCTCTGGCTGATACCGTTTCCAGGGGAATCAATATGTTAACACTCCAGGGGGTTGTGGTTTTCCCGATCTTGATGGGAATGAAAACAGCCATGCGGTTTTCATCCATTTCGATCCTTTCCTTTCCCTCCCGGACATACTCGATATCCTGCTGCCAGTTTTCGTGGATCTCCTTCATGTGCTGTCCGATCTTATCCGCCTGTCCCGTAATCCCTGCCAGGGTGCCGTTGTTGCTGATCAAGACAACCTTGGCGTCTCCCCCATAGAGATCTTTTGTATCGTCGGCCATTTGTTGAAGAAAATCCAGTTTCAGGTCAATACCGGCAATACCGTAAAAGGCGTTTTCCGCAATAATCGGCACCACCAGGGAAGTGATCAGGGTATCCTTGCCCTGGACCGGATAGACATAGGGATCGATGATGCTCTCGTTCCGGGTTCTTTTGGGCAATTGATAATAATCCCCCGGTCCTTCCTTGTCATAATCGAGCAGGGCCTCTCCCGCGATCTTTCCGGCTGCGTCCCTGTTCCAGTAGGGAATGAACCGTCCGGTGGCGTCATGGACCTCGGCGTTCATATAACTTCGGTCCATGCCATCGAAGGCATTGGGCTCCCATCCGGTATAGGTTCCCACGAACTGGGGATTCCGATTCAGTATGATTTTCAGGATGTTGTTGACCCCATCCCTGCCGAGCTCCACGGGATTGGCGCTGTCTTGAATTCCTGACAGGGCTTGTCCCAGGGTCCGGGCGGCATTCAGGGCTTCTTCCAGCTCCGCCTTGATCCTGCCGGCAAATTTCTCTCCTATTGCGCCGGTCAGGAGCTTTGCGTCTTCGAGGGCTTCGTGACGGGCGTCGTTCGCTTGCCGGCGCAGGGTCGTTGCGGAATAGGCAATGATTGCTCCGGCGGTCACCAGCAGGCAGATACCCGACCATACGGCGATTTTTTGTTGGATGTTGAGTTTCATTGTTTCATCTCCTTTTCATCCTGTCCAAAGTGTTTTGTTTGACCTGTATGATCGTGAATCGGCTTCGGCATCAGCGGTGCTTGAGGGCATTTGAGATGAGAAATATCACCTTGGGATAAGAGAGGAGCGGCTTCAGGGCTGCTTTAACCAGGTTCAATGGTATAACAGATGAAAATAAAAATCAAAGCGTTGATGAGTAATTATTTTCCATTCATACATGGGCGTTTCCTTCCATGGGGAATTTCCAGGCGTTTCATCCGGTTTCTCAGGGTGCTGGGATTGATCCCGAGAATTTCCGCCGCCCCGCCCGGACCGTGGATCTTGCCCCCTGCCATGGTGAGGGCTTTTCGTATGTGGGCGGCCATGGCCAGGTTCAGGTCCATATCTTCGGAGGGCTGTTCCGCTGATGCATAGGGCGCGGCCACGGCGGGGATATCCTCGAAAAACAGCATGCCTCCCTTGTGGCGGATCAGGGCCCGCTCCACAAGGTTCTCAAGCTCCCTTACGTTGCCCCGCCAGGGGTAGCCCATGAGCCGCTCCATTTCGCCCATGGCGATGGACGGGGGCAGGGGGATCTTCAGGGCCCCGGCCTTGCGGCGGATGAAATGGTGGACAAGGTCCGGGATGTCCGAGGGCCTGCTTCTCAGGGGCGGAATCAGGATGGGGAACACGTTGAGGCGGAACCACAGGTCCTCCCTGAACCGCTGGTCGGCGATCATTCCTTCGAGATCCCGGTGGGTGGCCGCCACCACCCGGATATTCACCCGCACGGACCGGACCCCGCCCACCCGGTCGATCTCCCGGTGCTGGATCACCCGCAAAAGCCTCACCTGGGCCGGGGGGGGAAGCTCCCCGATCTCGTCAAGGAAGATGGTTCCGTTGTCCGCCCGTTCGAAAAGGCCCCTTTTTCTTTCAAACGCCCCGGTGAACGCCCCCTTTTCATGGCCGAACAGCTCGCTGTCCAGGAGAGAGTCGGGAATCGCGCCGCAGTTCACCTTGATGAAGGGGCCGTCCTTCCTCGGGGAGGCGGCGTGGATGGCGTTGGCGATCATTTCCTTTCCAACGCCGGTTTCTCCCAACAGCAGCACGGGACTTTCCCCCGGCGCTACCTGGGCCACCTGCTCCATCACCCATTTCAGGCCCGCCTTTTCGCCGATGATGCGATCCCCGGAGAGCTGCATCAGCTCACGGTTGAGGTAGCGGTTGTCGTCGGCAAGCATATCCTTGAGCTGCATCAGCTCCGTGTGCTTCAGGGCGTTGGACATGGCAATGGCAAAGGGATCGTGCACCTCCAGCAGCAGCCGGGCGTGCTCCCGGGTATATTTTCCTTTGCCCTTGCAGGTGATCACCAGCACCCCCAGGTGAAATTCGGCCACCTCCAGGCGCATCACCAGGGAGCACCAGTCTGTAATATTGGCATGCCTTGCCACCTCCCGGGCCATCATGTCTTCTTCTGGGTCATCCACGATCTTTACCTTGAAGGCTGGGGTTCTGTTTAGGATTTTCGCCCTCACATCCCGGGGGAGGGGAATGGTGTCATATAGTTTCTCCCTGGGCGACTCGGAAACCTGGGCGATGTTCCGGATGGCGCCGATATCCGGCTCATAGGTGTTCAGCAGCATGGTGTCCATGGGGATAAACTCCTTGAGATAGGCCAGGCAGTCCGACATGGCCTTTTCAATGTCAAGGTTGCCGCAGATTCGCCGGGTTACCTCCTTGAAAAACTGGTTTTCATCAACCATCATCATGCTCCTTTCCAAAAGCCGTAATTTAATTTGCCGTATCTGACAATATTTGCCTTATATGACAACACGAATTGTCGGATAAGACAAGTATTTAAGTATTGATATGGCAACCGCCTGTTTTGACACTGAAATTTTCCTTTGGCACGGTTCTGGCTATTCATCCTACCCAGGTAAAAACAATCCCCCAGGAGCGATGGGAAAAAAGAAAGGGAAATGTAAGATGAAGAAAATATTGAGTCTGATGGCGCTCTGTCTTGTACTGCCGTCAATTTTAATGGCGGGAGAGCCCTGTGTGGTGGAGAAGGCCGGCAGGCTTGTGACCCTCACCGGGTACACCCGGAGCAACACCGTGGTAAACCTCTCCCCGGAGGTGGCGGGCAGGGTGGTGAAGGTGAACTACGAGATCGGCGACACCCTGGGCAAGATCCCCTTTATGGAGATCGACACCACATTCATCGATTACCGGATCAAGGCCACCCGGCTCTCTCTTTCGAAGCTTGACCGGAACCGCGCCAAGGCGCTCTCCAGGGTGGACTACCTGGAGCGGGAGTTCAACCGCATTGACAGGCTTCACAAGGAGGACAGGGAGACCGGGGTCAAGCGGGACGCCGCCCTGGAGGAACTGACCCAGGCCCGGCTGGACCTGGAACTCCTGGCCGTGGAGAAGCAGGCCCTTGCCAACACCCTGGCGGAACAGGTGGAGACCCGGAAGCGGCATTTCATCCGTGCTCCCCAGGGCTGGGTGGTGACGGGCAAGGGTGTTGAGCCCGGCGATACCGTTGCCGTGGGCACTCCCCTGGGCAAGGCGGCTGATTTCAGTCCCATGGTGGTTCCCCTGGCGGTTTCCTCGGAGGAGCTTGCAGCGGTGCAAAAGCTTGCCGCAGTGGAAAAGCCTGCCAAGGGGTTTGGGGTGACGGTGGGGGGCGTGCCGTGCAGGGCGGGCCTCAACTGGATAAACCCCGTTTTCAACGAGACCACCCGGAAGCTTGCCATGGAGCTTAAAATAGAGGATTACCCAAGGCCGGCCCGGGGCGGGATTCAATGCGTCCTCTCCCTTCGCCTTGATACCGGGGGCTTTTCCGTTCCCAAATCAGCCCTTACCAACCGGTTTGACACCCCCCGGATCACCCTTGCCGAAACCGGGGAGACCATCAACGTGGTGGTGCTGGGGGAGACGGGGGACAGGTACATCATCGCCCCCGGCGACAAGATCAGGAAAGGGGCGGTTCTCGTTGAGAACAGCCACTCCTGATATAGCTCAAAAGTATAGCAAAAGAGGTCAAGGAGCTTAATATATGAGATCAATCGTAAAGTTCACCGTCAAGCAGGCGGTATTGATAAACGTCCTATTCGTCATCCTGGTGGTGGGGGGCGCATTTTCCCTCCTCACCACCCCGGTGGAGAACATGCCCACGGCGGATCTTGCCCGGGTGCTGATCAACACGGTCTATTACGGGGCATCGGCGGACGACGTGGAAAACCTGGTCACCATCAAGGTGGAGGAGGCCCTGGAGGATCTTGAGAACGTGGAGTATATCCAGTCCAGCTCCTACCGTAACTTCTCGGCCGTGGAGGTCAAGTTCGTGGACGACTCCGGTTACCGGGACCTCTACGACGAGCTGCGGTTCAGGATTCAGAACATCCGGAACGAACTGCCGTCGGAGGCGGACGAGTCCACCTTCACCTTCCTGGATTCCAAGCAGTGGCCGGTGATCACGGTCAACCTCATGGGGGATATGCCCCCGGAGGGATTGCAGCGGTATGCGGACGAGCTTACGGCACGGCTGCTGAAGGTCTCCGGCGTCAGGAACGTGGAGGTGTCGGGGGAGTATGACCGGGAGTTCCACGTCTCCCTGGACCCGGAGAAGCTGAGGCGGTTCGGGATCACCTTCAAGCAGGCCGTGGATGCGGTGAACTCCGCCAATACCAGGATTCCCACGGGCCGGTTCCGGGAGGGGGCCAACGAGTATATGCTGGACGCGGGCAAGCGGTTCTCCTCCCAGCAGGAGGTGCTGGATGTGGTGGTCCGCAGGGACGGGGACGGCAACTTCATCCGGGTCCAGGACCTGGTGACAACGGCCATGGTCCGCTATCGCGATCCCCGCACCATCATCTCCGTGAACGGCAAGGACGCCATGGGCCTCGGGGTCAAGGCGGAGGAGGGGGCCAACGCCCTGGACATGGTGGCCCGGGTCAAGGAGATCGCCCACGCCTTTGAAGAGCAGTTCAAGGATGAGGGCATTACCCTTGCCTTTACCAACGACACCACCATCGAGATCAACGAGTCGGTGAACACCCTGGGGGGCAACATGATCTCCGGGCTGATCCTGGTGACCCTGGTGCTCTGGATTACCCTCGGGTTCAGGAACGCCATGCTCACCGCCATCGGCATTCCCTTCTCCTTTCTCTGCGCCATGATCATCATGAAGGTGACCGGGGTGACCCTGAACACCATCAGCCTGTTCTCCTTTGTGCTGGTCACGGGCATCATCGTGGACGACGCCGTGATCATCGTGGAGAACATCGCAAGGCACAGGGAGAACGGCCTGGCCCTGAAGACGGCCATTATTGAAGGGACGTCGGAGATCATGATGCCGGTGATCTGCTCCATGCTCACAACGATCCTGGCCTTCCTGCCCATGCTGCTCATGACCGGCACCGTGGGGGAGTTCTTTGCCGTGATTCCCAAGACCGTGACCTACGCCCTTATCGCCTCCCTGTTTGAGGCGCTGCTTATCCTGCCGGTCCATATCCTCGACTGGGGAGGGAAAAAAAGCCCGGCCGCCATCACCACGGATGAGTTCCAGGACCCCTTTGTCCACCTGCGATCCGGGATCTTTGCTCCTGCCTGGAGAATCTATAAATGGACCCTTGAGCGGCTCCTCAACCACAAGTTCATCGCCTGCACCTTGGTGTCCGCCCTGTTTGTCGTTTGCTTCGGGGTGCTGATCCTCTCCGTGAGCGGGATCATGCCCCTCATCAAGGTGGAGCTATTCCCCGGCAACTATTTCAGGTACCATGCCGCCGTCACCATGCCCCCGGGCACTTCCTTAGAGAGCACCGACAAAATGGTCCGGGAGATCTCCGGGCTGATCCTCTCCTTCGGCCCGGAGCAGGCCGAAGCGGTGGCGGGCACGGCTGGCAGCTACGAGGACGAGGACCGCTCCCGTTTTTCCGGCAGCCGGTACGGGGAGGTGATCGTCACCCTCCCGGACGCGGAGGTGCGGAATTTTCCCGATAACCCGGACAACGATCCCATGGCCCACCTGGAGTTCATCAGGAACCAGGTGGCCCAATTCCTGGACCAGAAGTTCCGGGACTCCCCGGCAAGGCCCCTGGTCCGGGTGTTTGAAGAACCGGACGGCCCGCCCACGGGCAAGGCGGTCAATGTGCGGGTATCCGCCATGACCACCGAGCAGGCAATGGCGGCCTCTGATTTCCTCATGGACTATATCTCCAATGATTCCCGGTTCGCCGACATCACCGACCTCGAGGACAACCGCCCGGTATTGAAGCGGGTGGTGAAGTACCTGGCCCGCCAGGAGACCGCCTTTGAGTACGGCCTTGATCCGGGCCGGGTCACCTCCCTTGTGGCCGGTGCCCTGAACGGCGCGAGGGCCGGAGAGTACCGCACCGTGGACGAGGAGATTGATCTTCTTGTCCGCCTGGGCAGGAACAGCGACGAGATCCGGGTGGGGGAAGGACTTAACAACCCCATGGATGTGCTGGCCGTGCCCGTGGTGGAGGACAGCGCCTCCCCGGTTCTCCTCCGGGACCTGGTCACGGCCTCCTGGGCCTACGAGACCTCGGTCCGGTCCAGGTACCAGGCCCGGCCCGCCATCACCATCACCGCCAATATCCGGGAGGGGTCCAAGCTTTCCCCGGCCAGGGTGCAAAAGCTCATCCAGGCCCATTTTGAAGCCAACCAGGCGCGGCTGCCGGGCATCTTTCTCTCCTACGGCGGGGAGTTCGAGTCCACGAGCAAGTCCTTCAACGCCCTGGCCGTCGCCTTCATCATCGCCGTCATGGGCATCTACATGGTGCTTGCGTCCCAGTTTTCCGACTACTTTCAGCCGGTGATCATCATCTCCGCCGTGCCATTTGCCCTGATAGGGGTGGTGATGGGGCTGTTCTTCACCCGCACCACCTTTACCCTGGGAAGCTTCATGGCCGTGGTGGGCCTGGCAGGCATCGCCGTCAACAACTCCCTGCTCCTGGTGGATTTCATGAACGTGCGCAGGGACGGGGGCGCAAGCGTCCGCCAGGCGGTTATCGAGGCCTGCGCGGCAAGGATGCGGCCGGTGCTCATCACCACCGTCACCACCATGCTGGGCCTGCTGCCCATGGCCATCGGCATTCCCACCCGCTCCATCTCCTGGGCCCCCATGGCAACGGCTTTTGTCACGGGCCTTGCCAGCGCCACCCTGCTGGCGTTGCTCATCGTACCCGTGGAGTACGAGCTCTACGAAAACACAAGGATTTATCTCAAAAGGAAGTTCGGCAAATGAGTAATTACAAGATAAAAGGTTTCATATCCGCCCTCCTGCTCCTGATCCCGGTATCCTGCTCCGGCATCACCCTGGAGGATGCGGTCCGATACGCCCTGGACCACGGGGAGTCCGCAAGCATGATACGCCAGGACGCCCGGGAAACCCTGGAGGCGGGCCGGGGGGCAGGGGCGTTTGCCAAACCCCGACTCTCCCTCAAGGGCGGCTGGACGGAGATGGAAGACAACGGCGACGGCGACCCGCCTTCACCGGACAGTGAGATCTCCGGGGAGGTGACCCTGAACCAGGCCATCTTTGCAGGCGGCAAAATCCGGGACAGCCTCGCCCTTGAGAAAAACTACCGCCACCGGTCAAAACTCCAGGAGAGCGCCGGAAACCGGGACATCGCCCGCCGGGTCAAGACCCTGTTCGTCAACGCCCTACACAAGCAGGCGGAGCTTGCCATCTTCCAGGACCGTCTCCAGCAGCGGCGGATGGAGCTTGCCGACGCCACCGACCTTAGGGACAACGGATAT
>JAAEMK010000595.1 GCA_024225635.1 Desulfobacteraceae bacterium
ACCGTAAATCCTCCAATAAGCCCCCCCTCGAATAAGCCCCCCTCCCCTCGAATGAGTCAGTCATTGTTGCACTAAGGTCAAGCAAAACTGTGTCGAAAATGCACGCCATTGAGCAGTGATTACAAATATGATGATTTCTACCTCCCTAGTCGCTACTTTTCACCATTAATTTACGATTTTATGTCAAAATATTCAAAATTTTCCCCATTTTCGAGGGGTTGAAAAATTAGCCCCCCGGGGGCTTATTGGAGGATTTACGGTATGTGTATGATGGTTATGTGTATGATGATGATTGATGACTACGATACGATGATGGTGATGATGATGGTGTTATGGTAGTGAAGGAAGGGTAGTAGAGCAGGTCATTTGTAGAATGTTGAGTTATTAGGACGAAAGAATGGCACTCACCCAAACACTCAATCATTCCAATAACGCGTCGCAAACAAGTCATTCAAATGTGGAATGAATGGGCAAATTTCAGTTCAAATTCGGGCCGTACTTCTGGTCGTCCGCTCAACAGCCACAGACACTGAAATGAGAAAACAAGGTTCTTTTC
>JAAEMK010000596.1 GCA_024225635.1 Desulfobacteraceae bacterium
TGAGAATGTGGGGATGTTTACATTTTCACAGTTGTCAAGCTTAAATCCAAAACATTCCTCCAGGATGGCCAGCTCCAGGCCACTGTAGCTGCGCTCAGGTGAAATGCTGTTAACTTTGATCACGCTCGCGTTGTACATGTTGGTCTCAGACTTTAAGGTAAGTTTGTATCTGTAGTCCGAACTCTCAGGAGTGTCCCCTGCTACAGTGGTCAGTGAGCCACAGAACTCTCTTATTTTCATTGGTTGGATTGCGTCAATAAGGGAGCTGGTCCCCAAGGAGATGTTAGAGCCATTGTCAGGAAGACAATTCATCCTGAGCAACCATTTCTTGTCCTGATATCTTGCTGTGACGTCAGGGAGCTTGCTGACCATGGCCAGCTTGTCATCTGTTGGTGCATCAAGGACAACGTCAACGAGACAGAAATTGAGAGTTTTTGTTGACACTAGCTCAAAGATTTTACTCTCAATCTTGACAATTTTTGTATAAAGACTTGGGTCAGCTGAAGAGAGGAGACAATATTCTTTTATATTTTTATTTGATGAAAAACTCGAAAAAAATGTTCCAAGAGTACTGTTGGCGCAATTTACAGCTTTCAATGTCTCCAGGTCTAGGCACTCCCCGCGCCTGGTTCCTTTAGGGCGGTCTGGTCTTGGATGGTCCAAAATATCCGGCCTTGACAATGATGAGTTAGTTTCAGGTTCGAAGGTATAAGGTTTCACCTTTTTGAGAAGAGAGGCTGCAGCAGAGAGGTCTTTGTGGTCAGTGTTGTTCACTGCCCCGGCGCTGGGATCCACAGGGGGGAGGGGCGGGCTTCGCGCAGCAATCTTCGCAGCTTCCTTCGCACCTAAAATTTTATTCTGTAGGTCCAATATTGCCTTCTTTATTTCAAGCTTTTTCTCCTCTGACCAATGATCCATGGGAAGGTCAACTTTTGGTGGTCTGGCGGCGTCAATGAGTTTATCAAGAAGTCTCACTGACTCTGGGTCCCGTCTGACCAAATTTACCATGTTGTTAAACTCACCCTCACTGATGTTGTTGATGGTGTGGGGGGAGGTGTCGGCGCTCTGGTTCTCAGCATCAAAGGCGTCCATGGCAGCAGCAAGTGCATCAGCGGGGTCTTCGGTAATGTTGTTGACTGCTTCATTTCTCTTTGCAAAGTGGTCGTGGAGTAAGGTATTATGTGGTCCACTACAAACTTTGCATTTGATTCTTCCTCTGCAGTTGCAGGTCCGCTGCAGGCAGCACATAGCCAGGCCTAACTGCTCCGCCCTCCGGTGCCTCTTGTCAACATCAAACTTGATGAATGTTTTACAGAAGAACAAACTGTCCTCTCTCAAGCCCGGGCAGAACTCCCGATCTTGACACTCAGGGAGAAAACAGGTGTAGAGAGGTTTTTTCTCTCTTCTGTTTGTATTGTTGACAATGATTCCGGAACCTGTGTTCTCTGTGGGACTGGGTCCAGTCTCCTCCACATTGTTGCTGCTGTTATTGTTGTTGAATCTTTTATTATTGCGATCTTTGTTGGTCAAACCATTTTTGACGTCCTCGATTCTTATGAACTCTAGATTTTGACGGACACTGTTGATGAAGATCGATGCCAATTTGAACA
>JAAEMK010000597.1 GCA_024225635.1 Desulfobacteraceae bacterium
AGACACGCCCTTAGCGAGCAATCATTTCCACTTTGCTTGCCGCCTTTACCATTGAATTGAAACGCGAAAACAGACGCCGACTTCTGCCAAAGTCGCTTGTGGCAAAGCCTGGGGCCACATCTCACGACGCCACTTCTACCAAAGACGTTTGTGGCAAAGCCCAAAGCTATCCACCCGCCAAAACGCAGTGCCCACTCCCACTCATTCCACGGCTGTGGAAACATGCCTTCGGTCCTTTCTTCTCTTTGAGTGAGTCTTTCCACAAATTCACACACTTTTGTCCAAGCGTGTACCCTTTCCAGAATTCGCCCAAATCAGGGATGAAAGACGAGTGCGGGCGCAAAAAGTGGCAACCTTTTGGAAACCAAAGCAAGTGGCGACGACTGGGCATCACTCATTCACTGGAAAAGTCATTCTCTGGGAAATCGACGAGATGCTGGGATTCCAGAGTTTTCGCTGGGGCGACACATGACAACGCGGATTTTGAGCACATGTCTGAGGTGCTCAGGGTGCTCAGAGCTGCTTCCCATCACGTGTCCGGACGCTCTACATGCCGAGGGGTCCTGAGCACATGAGATATGGCAGTGGAAAGTGCCCAGGTGCCGAGATGCAAGGGTGTTCGGCTCGCATTCTATGCGAGCTGGTGCATGTTTCGATGG
>JAAEMK010000598.1 GCA_024225635.1 Desulfobacteraceae bacterium
GGCTCGCAGACACTCGGATCAGCCCAAGGTGCGCATAGGTTTTTTGTTGCGCGCCAGCACTTGAGATCTGTTTTCGTGCCATGGGTGTTTGAGGCCGGCAGGTAATCTCAGAACCCATCACTCCTAAGAGTTTTTGGGATCCAGGTTCGGGTGAACGAACCGTCTTACCAATCATACCACCGACACTCACATTGTTGGGACATTGGTCAAGTGTGACCCCGTGGTTGTACACAAGTGGGGAGCCCCTTCCGAAAGGACTAACAGCGCCTGGGCGTCGGGGTTGGGGTTGGGGTTGGGCACGACAGGCGGCAGGGCGTCGGGGTGCAGTCTCGTGATCAGGCGTGCGACGTAGTCCAGGGCGTCCTGGAGCAGGAGCTGGAGGAAGCTCAAGCACTGGAAGAGGTCCATCGCGGAGGAGACAAGAGAAGACTTCAGTTCACCAAAAACCAACGGACTTCAAACCCAGCCTGCCCCGCCCTTGCCCCTGCCCTCCGTCACCCGACTGGCCCAACCCCCGATGCGGCTGCTGCCACGCGCGCACTCCCCTCCCCTCACGCCTCGCAATTGGCAATGTTGCGCACTCCATCCCCACCCGTCACAGCGCGCCGCACCAGGCCCGACTACCGCTGGCGCGCGGCGTCATTCCTCAATCAAGCGACCGACCCCACACCCCTGCCCATCCCCAGGCTACGCACACTTTTACACACCATGCCACCCTAAAACAAAAGACACACTCCCGAGCCCTCCCTCTGCCCGCCCTCCTCGCCTCCACCGCCCCCTCCGCCACCCCCGCCACCTCCGCCATCCCCAGCCCAGGTATCACGTTTGTTTGCTATGATGGACAGGCTTGCATATGGAATGTCCCCGACGTACGTTGTGCATGCAGAACCCACGCCGTGTTGAGTTACAGGGCGACCCAAACAGTTTGCCAGCTGACACAAAGGCCCTGTGGGACTGCGATCCCAGCGAGAAAGTGCTCAAGGCACTCAAGGGTTGTTTTGAACCCAAATAACAATGGGTTTTCAGTCGTCGCCCACGGGATTTTAGTAAAATGTGATTGGTTTCGGTCACTGCACATTAGTGTTTAGTCCCGCTAATGGGTTTCTAGTCACCACATATGCCTTTCAGGCGAAGCCAGTGGATTTGGTCAGTCGATTCTTGTGGGTTCTCGCTCGGACCCAATGGGTTTTTAGTCGTCACAGATGGGTTATTAGCCCAAGCAACAATGGGTTTTTAGTCGCCGAGTATAGCTGTCAGTCGACATAAATGTCTTTATTTATCGACCATCACTGATTTTTAGTGGAAGTGAATGCGTTTGTTCGTCTCTACATGGTTTTAGTTAAAACCCATATTGATTTCTAGTCGCCGCTAACGAGTTTCTAGTCGCCGTTTATGGAATTTTAGTCGACGTAAATGAGTTTGTTAGTCACAGTCCATTGGTTTTTAGTCGTCGCATAATTTATATTAGTCGAAGCCCATCTGTTTCAAGGGCATTCGTTGCATTTAGTCGACGCAAGTGGGTTCTCTACTCGACGTAGAACTCAATCTATGTGAACTCAATCTTTCTTCGCCGATGTCAATTAATTTTAAGTTGCAGGCAATGACTTTTCAGTCGATCCACAACAGGACATTTTCATTTTCAAAATACCATGAATGTTGGCCAAAAATTCATCCGATGATTTTTGAATCGAGATGTTCCCGTGCCCGTTTTAAAAAACGGATTGCACAGTATTTTTTGCAATAATTTTCTGAGCAAGTTTCATTTTTTCAGTTTCTTAGTGTTTTCCTTTTTTTCATGTTGTCATTTGGAGTAAAAGTTTTACTCCAGCGCCTGGAGTAAAACTTTTACTCCACGTCCATAGGGAAAACCATGAAGAATTTGAAAAAAATGAAAAATCTTCAAATGTGAAATTGAAAGATTGGGATTTGCTTAAAATGACCTGGAGAATTCATTTATCATGGTTAGAAATGCCAACGATTTTTTCCTGGCATTTCGTCAATCGCATTTCAATGGTTTTGAAAATGAAAATGGCCTGTTGTGAAGGGATATTGGGGCCACGGAAAACTAAGGA
>JAAEMK010000599.1 GCA_024225635.1 Desulfobacteraceae bacterium
CGACAGTCGTGACACCTCTCCCTCCTCCTCCAACTCCGATACATACAACCCATTTACTACACCTGTTAAAGACACACAGGAAACGTATTGAAGTATGGGTTGGAGCGTAGTTCGTCTACAACGTCATTCAAATTAGCACAAAACCTGCTGTACTCACGCGCCGCACTAGAAGCAAACACTCGTAGGGAATCGCCGCGTTTCGAATCATCGCCCATCTTCATCACTTGTCTGTAGTATTCCCTCTTGAAACTAGTCCTTCCTAATGGTACTGGCACCGAAGACTTTTGTTTGACGATCCACACTCTACGCTCCGCTAGATCCAGCCCCCTAATCTTGGAGTAGACTCCGCTGCCGTAGTAGTAGTTGGTTGGGAAGTCTTGCTCATCGTAGAAATTGTAGTCGATGGGAGAGAACCGAGTCGCGCAAATTTCGGCTTTCCCTCTGCATCCTTCGGGATACCAACCAACTGCAATGTAGTCGCCTGGGATCGCCGCCACGTACGCCTTGTACCTGATGTTGCCAGCAGTCCTCTCGTTCATCCATGAGGCAAATTCTCATAGCGATCCGTGGTGATCAGCAAATCCTGCTTGCACCAAAAAATCAGCTAACATGGCGCCGTAATCAGCCGACGTCGTTCTGTAGTCCATCGCACGCTCCCAATTCAAACAGTCGTGCACTCGCGATGTAAAAACTCCGCATATGTAACATCCTCTTAGCGATGCGCCTAATGGTCTTGACGTGGGGCGCGGCCATTGGATAGGTAGCATTTGTACTCGTCGCGATTGTAG
>JAAEMK010000600.1 GCA_024225635.1 Desulfobacteraceae bacterium
CACCCAGGTGGCCCGGGTTCAATTCCCGGTAACGGAACATTTTATTCTAGCTCTTTCTGCTGAAATATTTGTCAGAAGAAGAAAAAAATTACGACGAAGAGGGGATTCGAACCCACGCGGGCAGAGCCCATTGGATTAGCAGTCCAACGCCTTAACCACTCGGCCACCTCGTCTCTTGTTGAGTATTGGCTTCTGCAAAGGGTAGCCACAGAAAAGGTGCACATTCTTCCCCCCAAAAAAGGATTCCCGCGCCGGGAGCTGAACCCGGGCCCCGTGATTGAAAGCCAGATATCCAAGCCGTTAGACCACGTGCCCCCATTTTGCCAGTTGTGAGAGCAGCGGCAAGAAGGAGACTGAAAAACATATGCGTCGGCCGGGAATCGAACCCGGATCAACTGCTTGGAAGGCAGCTATGCTGACCATTATACCACCGACGCTGGCATATCAAAGTCCCTACTGGATATTCATCCCATGGGGCATTTCAACAAACTGCCACCAGGGGGCAATGTACTGTTTGACCTTGACCCCATGCTCAATCAGTTGCATGTGTTTTCTAACCAAATATGACTTGGGGATATAGCTCAGTGGTAGAGCAATCGGCTGCAGTCCGATAGGTCCATGGTTCAAATCCGTGTGTCCCCTGACCTTTTTTTGCTCTCATGAACCTTCACCCTCAACATAAATGGGAATGCAAAATCGTTTCTGGCAGCGGTGGGATTCGAACCCACGCCTCCGAGGAGACTGGTGCCTTAAACCAGCGCCTTAGACCGCTCGGCCACGCTACCCTGCTGCCTGGCCAATGATGGAAAGCATGACATGCCCAGTTTCCAATCAAGGTGGTACTTTGTTTGGTCTCCCTGCAAGAATTTGCTCTCACTAAATGTCTACGGCCATATCATGTTGAAAGCACCAGTTCTCGTCCGATCACTGAAGTTAAGCAACATCGAGTC
>JAAEMK010000601.1 GCA_024225635.1 Desulfobacteraceae bacterium
AACCGTGCCTAAGATATTGCGATGGACTGGGGATTTGAAATAATAAATTTAGAAATCAGGGAGGAAAATTTGAAACGTGATATGTGAATTCACGAATCACGTTTCACGCTTCAGAAATGGGATAGTTATTAAGTCACAGTCGCTTAGTTTGTCATTGCAACCCGTTTATCAACCGCTATTGATTTATCCTTTTTCACACAACGAATAAGCTCCGGCAGGTCGATTATCAACGCCACCGTGCCGTTTCCCATTACAGTTGCCCCGGAAATCCCCTCTGCGCGCCGGTAAAGCGGGTCAAGAGGTTTAATGACGGCCTGTATGTTTCCGAGAATTTCGTCCACGACAATACCGATTCGATAATGCCCGGTTTGAACGGCGGCTATATGTTCCACCGGCCCTGCGTCGCCCTGTATCCTGAAAAATTCACGAAGGCGAATGAAAGGGATCAGTTCACTTTTTAACCGGATCGTATCTTGTGTGTCAGATTTTATGCGCATCGATCTTTTCAATTCTCCGCACGTTTCCACCTGCGAAACGGGAATGATAAAGTCCCTGCCGTCCACTTTGACATGAAGTCCCTCAATGATGGCAAGGGTGAGGGGCAAGGACAGACGGAACGTGGCACCCTGTCCCGGAATGCTGTCGATTCCGATAGTTCCGCCCAGGGCGTTGATTCCCTGCTTGACCACGTCCATTCCAACGCCTCTGCCGGAAACGCCTGATACCTGCCTGACCGTGGAAAAACCGGGAATGAAAAGAAGATCACAGATTTCCGTTTCCGACAGGTCGTCATCTTCGGAAATCAATCCTTTTTCCACCGCCTTAGCCCGAACGGATGCCATATCAATCCCCATCCCGTCATCGGCCACCGTAATGTTCACTCGGGCACTGCGGTGAACGGCTGTCAACCGGATCGTTCCTTTTCGAGGTTTGCCGTGTTGTTCTCGCTTTTCCGGGGACAGCATACCGTGGTCGATACTATTGCGGATTAAATGGACCAGGGGATCATGCAGCTTTTCCAGGACAGTTTTGTCCAGTTCAGTCTGACCGCCTTCCACCACAAGTTGCACTTCCTTCCCCAGTTCGGACGACAGATCGCGGACCAAACGCCTGAACGTATTGAACAAGGTTCCCGCCGGCAGCATTCGCATATCCAATGCGAATTTCCTCAAGTCACCGGTTAACCGTTCCATTTGTCTGACAGGTGCCGAAAACACCGTGCCTTCATGATCTTCCGCCAAATGGCTCATGTGGGCCTGGGTGACGACAATTTCACCCACCAGATTGATCAGCTTATCCAGTTTATCGGATGATATACGCATGCTTTCTGTGCCAGTTCCGGTTTTGCGTTTCTCAAGAAAAATTTGTTCCTTCAGTGCTGATTCCACGTCATCTGAAGATATCTCTCCGGCTTCCACCAGTATCTCCCCCACTCGCCTTTGCATTTTGATGGCCTTATTGACACTGTCAACGCTCACATCTCCACGGTCAACCAGTATTTCACCCAGGCGGGGACGGAAAGTATCTTCCCGGTTCGATTCGACCTCCAGGGTTTGAATGGAGATATCGCTTCTGTCTTCCACAAAAATGAAAACATCTTTTAATGTGTCGATGCTGGCATCAGTTGTCATAATTATGTCCCAAGAAAAGAATATCTTTTCCGGTTGCAATGACTCCAGGGGAGGGACAGCCCCGGTGTATACAGTCAGCTCGCATTGGCCGAGGTCGCGGAGTTCATCTAAAATCCGCACCGGATCCATTCCGGTTAACATCATATCCGGGTTTGGACGAAACCGAATGTGGAAAACGGTTTCTTTATCCGCAGCACCCTGTGTGTCTGAATTCACTTTAGAAGAGAGATCAGTCGCGCCTGCATCCGACTGCGGCAACAGACGATGCAGTTTGGCCACGATTTTATCGCTGGCATCCGGATCAACACCACATCCGGTCTGATCCGCATCCAGCATGGCCTTAATCTGATCCTTGGCCATAAAGATCAAATCCACGAGTTCACCGGTTACCGGGACAATACCTTCC
>JAAEMK010000602.1 GCA_024225635.1 Desulfobacteraceae bacterium
ATCGAGTAATTCAGAAACGTCCATCGTTACGCCTTTTCAATCAATAATGAGGGCAGTATAACAGGTGTTTTTGCTAGGCTAAATAAAATACTGTTTTTATGAACAGCTATTCTAAAAATACTTGTAAAACTAATCCCTTAGCCGCTTTTTTGTACTCTTAAGTAACGATAATTAATAATAAAAATAATCAAATTGACCTATATTTAGTAAAAAATACTAAAGCAGTTATTTAGTAGTAATTTAACTATCTGATTTTTAAGCTTTAATAAATTGGCATAAAGTGTGATAGTAAGTAAATAACTAAAACTTAAAATTAATTAACTACAGAGGTGAGTATGGCTGATCAAGGTTCTGGCGGTAATGTTATTGCAGCGTTGTGTAATATATTTTTTCCTGGTTTAGGGCAATTGGTACAAGGGCGAATTTTAGCCGCTATCTTTTTTGCGCTAGCTATTATAATTAGTTACGCACTTATTTATGTATTAGTAGGCTTCGTACTCGTGCCTATTATTTATTTATGGTCGATTATAGATGCTGCACGTTTTAGATCGCGAAGTTAGCTTTTATGTCACCTATTTAATAGCGCCCATTGGCGCTATTTTGCGTTTTAGGGTCGGTATTTAAGGCTATTTATGGGTATAATTAGTGCATTAGCGTTTTAAAAGTAAAAATTATGGAATATCAATTTATACGTGACCCTATTAGTGGGCTGCGCATTAAAATAAGCAGCGAGCATGCCCTAATTGGCCGCTGGTTAAAC
>JAAEMK010000603.1 GCA_024225635.1 Desulfobacteraceae bacterium
GAGGCTCTCATGGAGATGGTCCTCGGACGATGACCTGGAAAGTATCCAAAAATATCTGGTCTGGTATTCAGATGAGGAGATTACACAGGAGAACCTTGAAAACGCCACACCGGTTTTCTGCGGCATCATGCCGGGGAATGCGGGTGATGAGGAATATTTCACCATCAGCGGACTTGGGGCCGGGCAAGAATACTATTTTGCCGTAAAATCGGTTGACGCAGCCGGGAATGTTTCTCCTTTGAGCAATGTGGCGGTCCATACTACGGATGAGACGCTACCGGAGATCACGGGCATCGTGCTGGTTGACGGCGGCAATAGCGGGGACAATGCCGTTGCAAGGCAGATACGGATCACCGGGGCGAATTTCCTTGAATCAGCAGGCTGCAACCTGGCCCGCTTTGAAAATGAAACCCATGTCTTTGATGTTGCCTGCAATGGCGGAACAAGAACCCGGATATCCGCAACCATCCCGGAAGGCGCTCCAACAGGCGCCTATGATCTGCGTGTGATAAACAAAAACGGCATATCCCGGCTTTTTGAGAACGCTTACACCGTAATTGAAGCGGCAACGCCCGTGCCCGAGGTGACGAACCTGTCTCCCATGGTCGTCAGTAAGGGGCTCTCCCACGAGATCACGATAACCGGAAGTCATTTTGCGGAAGAGATTTCCGGTGTGCAGGTTGTGGGTGCTTACGGCTCCCTGCTCCGGCTTTATGATACGGTCCGGGTGGATTCCTCAACTGTCAAAGCACGGATTGATGTGCCTGACGATTTTGTGGAAGGTGATTACACCGTGCAGGTGATCAATTCGGATGGGAACAGGAATAAGGTGAGTGCCGTCAAGCTGGATGTGTGCGAAGTGATAAACCTGAGTACGGAAACGGCAGCTGTAAGAACCACGGCAATCGTCACCACCGATGACGGCGTCATTCCCGTCCCCACAACCTTGACCACCGATGACCGGGATGAAGTCGCTGCCGTCAGCCGGAGAATCGCCCGAATCGAGGCGATTTTCGATCCAGGTACGATCCTGGAGGAGACAGATGGCGACGACTGGACGGATTACGATGGTATGGTCAATCCCCCCCGTCAGATTCCGCTGGCCGGGGAAGTAAGCGGCGAGTTAAGTAAAAACAGCCTCCTTTTCACCATGGGGGCGGACCACCTGCTGAGACTCAAACACGGCAGGACCATGTTTGTTAAAATCGAAGCAACCGTGCCTGACTCGGAACCGGCACCGTCGTTCTATGATGTGGCTCCGGACGGAACTCTCTCCATGGCGGGGATTGACGGCACCCGGAACGGTGTCGCGTATCCCGCCGGGGGAAAGGTGCTCGCCACCCGTCATGATGTGCCGGAACCGGGCATGACCACGTACACCATCGGTATTCTCCTGGACCGGATGTCAACATATGCGGCCGGATCATATACCGATACGGACCCGGACCCGAATCCTGACTCCGGCCGTGGTCACGGAGGCGGCGGATGTTTCATCGGAACCGCCATGGACGGCAATTTCGGTTTTGGGATGATCTTTTCCCTTGTTCTCGCCGCCCTGTCCGCATCTGTCCTCATTTTTAGCAGGAGGCGACAGTGATGGCCTGAACCGGTCAAATCTGTTATTTGAAAAATTCGACCGTTTCATGACTTAAAGGAGTTAGAAAAACCCGGCAGGCGCATTTGGCCTGCCGGGTTTTTCTTTTGTACCTGCCGGTTTTATCCTGAAGCGTTGGAGGCGTCAGCCTTGCCCGGTGAGATGGTCCTGGAGCCATTCCTTGACCTCCTGGAACCGATAGCGTTCCAGGGCGCCGAAGCCCGGGCTTGATTTGACCTTGAGCCGTGTTAACACCGGTGTATGGATGCCGCAGAGAAATTTTGCCAGGTTTGATACGGATGCCTGGTCCGGACCCGCAGTCATGAAGTCCCGGGTGATTGTGCTGAAATCCACTGAAGAAAGGGGCTCCAGCGGGGTTGAGTGTTTGATCCGGGCCCGACCGCTTGTGCAGAAGGAGCAGTGGCCGCAGGAGGGCTGATCCAGGGCTTGGCCGAAGTAGCGGGCAAGCCGGGCGGAGAGGCAGGCGTCGCTTTCAAAGAATCGGATCATGCTTTCTATCCTCTGGATCTCATGTTCTTCCTTGGTCTTGAAAAGATGGTGCAACCGCTGTGAAAGCGCGTCTGTATCAAATGCCTTACTCTTTATTTCATACAACTCAACGGACTTCCGGGATTTGAGTTGGAGCCAGCCTTTCTCATCAAAGTATTCAAGGGCCGTAACGACGCGTTTGCGGTCAGTTGAATAGGATCGCAGGATGCCATCCATGTCGACCATGGTCCATACCTTTTTTGTCTGGCAGTGCTCAAAGACGGCCCGGACAAACGCTTGTCTTTCCTCCTGGAATGTGTGGATGATCTCTTCGGGAGATCTGAGGAACTTAAAGGAATATTCCTTGTAATAGGTGAATTTCGGGGCGATGATGCCCTGGATTTCAAGATAAACCAGCAAGGTTTTCAGGGGGAGCACCCGGATGTTGAGCTCGTTTGCCAGGGTGAGAACGGAAATTTCCCAATTCCCATCCTGATTGCTCTTGATCCGCTGGAGGACGGCATCGATGGAACCTTGTTCCGGGGTGTCGCCGTAGACGAAATTTTCCAGCACATGGATGGCGTCCCGGTTGGCCAGTACCTCGCAAAAGGCGTCGTTTCCGTCCCTTCCCGCCCGCCCTATCTCCTGGCTGTAGTTCTCAATGGATTTGGGCAGATCATAGTGGATAACCCTTCGAATATCGCGCTTGTCGATGCCCATGCCAAAGGCGATGGTTGCCACCACACAGGTGAGATCCCCCTGGAAAAACCGGTTTTGAACCTCCTCCCTCTCCAGGGGGGGCATTCCTGCATGGTAGTGGGCCGCATGGATGCCCTGTTTCTTAAGAAGGCCCGCCACCTGCTGGGCCGTTTTCTGGAGGATTACATAGACAATGGTGGGGGCCAGGGGCTCCTGGTTTATTCGCCGGGCCAGGTGGTTCGCCTTGTCAGTTTGGGTTAGCGGGGTGACCTGGAGGAATAGATTGCTTCGGTAGAAACCGGTCAGGGTGACATTGCTCCTGGGAATGTCGAGCTTTTCGCACATGTCGTCGATCACCTTGGGCGTTGCCGTTGCCGTGAGAACCAGGGTCTGGCCGACCCGGAACTGGCGCTGGTAGGCAGGGAGTTTCAGGTAGTCTGGCCTGAAGTTATGCCCCCATTCCGAGATGCAGTGGGCCTCGTCGATCACCAGAAGGGAGATTGCCATGCCGCTTAAAAAGTAACGGAACCGCTCGTTCTTGAACCGCTCCACCGAGATCATAAGGATTTTGAGCTCTCCGTTTTTCGCCCTTGCCATGATCCGGTTGTACTCCTCCCGGTCAAGGGTGGAATCGAGCCTTGCCGCCGGGATGTTGCGGGATAGCAGAAAGTCCACCTGATCCTTCATCAAAGAGAGCAGGGGCGAGACAACCAGGGTCAGGCCCGGCAATACCATGGCCGGCAGCTGGTAGCAGAGGGATTTCCCCGCGCCTGTGGGGAATATGGCTGCCGCGGATTCTCCCTTGATAAGTGTGTCGATCACCTGGCGTTGTCCGTTTTTAAAACTGGTAAAACCAAAATGTTTTTGCAATAATGATTCCAAAATCGCTCCTTCTCTATTTGGGGGTCAGGTCTGCACTCTTGACAGATTTAACATACCCCAAGGGGTCAGGTCCACATTCTTGACAGGGTTTCCCGGAACCAATCCCGGGCTGACCACTTCACCGGAATGAGGATATTGTTGTCATCTCCAGCATCGTGGAGCAGGGCGGAATGGATTTTATCCGGAGATGGCGTGAAGCCGGGTCCCCGTGATTTTTTTTGATTTTATTGTAGAGGAGGGTTTGATGAGTAATCTTGATGTTGGTCCGGCCGGATTCATAACCACGCTTCAAAGAGAGTGTGTTGCAATGGTGAACTACTCTTTTGCAAATGGTTTGATCGTTCCCCCGGATATTGCCCAAACGCTTGAAGAGTTCAAATTTGAACACCGGAAAGCAGAGGATAATATAGAGGGAAAAACGCCGGAGAAAGAGATAAACACTGGAGAGAAAGCCAGGATGCTGACAACGATCCATAATGAGTTGTCGGAAATCGTCAAGCCAGCCAAACCCCATACCATTTTATTGATTGCCGAGGAAACTGAAAAAAACAGTCTGTTCTTTTTTTTAGGCAAGGTGCCGCTTATTCGTCGAATGATGCTGGTGGCTCTGGTTTCCCTGGCATCCTTGATTGGCATAAGTCTTTCCAGCGATATCAGCGGGGCTCAGGTTGTAAAAAGCATGTTTGAACTCAATGGAATGCAATTGCTTATGGTGCAGGCTATTCTACTTGCTTCCGCGGCTTTGGGGGCGTCTTTTATAATATTGTACCAGGCTAACTTCTATATAACCGCCGGGACCTATGACTCGAAATATGAGAGTTCCTATTGGGTCCGTTTGATTGTGGGACTGATATCCGGCATTATTTTGACCCAATTGATTCCCATTGAGCTTGAGCAGATAGGCCAGGGAATAACACAGGAAAAAGTAGAAGGGGCCAAAGGGATGATCCGGGTGACGCTGGCTTTGCTTGGAGGATTCTCAGCGAACCTGGTTTACAATATACTCAATCGTCTGGTTGAAACCGTACAGGCGTTGATAATACCCGATCCTGTAATCGATCCGGTCATCCTGGAAAAACAGTTTCTGGATAAATACAATGAGAAACTGTTGCGGTATCAAAATAAAATCACAGCGGACGCGGCCCGGGTTCACAAGACTCTGATGGAAGAAGGAAATCAGAATCCCGCTAAAATAAATGAGATTGTCGGGGCTTTTGTTCAGGATATTGCCGAAACCCAAACCCCATAAGGGCGCGCCATGATTCCCTCCATGCTATGGATTCGTTTTTGTATTTTATATCATTGTTGAAATTTAACCTGTTGAAGTTTTAGACCGGGGTGTTGGATTTTTCAACACCCTTTTTTTTGCTGTGATTCTTAGGGAAATGGGTTTCTGTGTGGAATGGTCCGTTATATCAGGTGCTTGAGATTTGTGTAAGATGGGGCGAATGTGCTGGTATCGATGTTGCTCTTTCATGGTCTGTGAGAACTGTTAAAAGGGAGGCAAATCATGAAAAGGTCAATAAACCAGGTATGGACGATCACCCGTGACAAGGCGGGGGGGGATTACCCACCCTGTCTGTGGATGGCGGCCGGGGCCGTGAAAAAGAAGAGCTGCAACAACTTTTACAGCTGCACCACCTGCCGTTACGATGCGGCAATGGGGAAAAAGGCGGCGACCGGTGAGCAGGTGAGCTGGCAGGATGCCATGCGCAGAAAGGGCGGCATGGAACGGGTGTGCCGCCATTCCCTGACAAGGCGTATTGAGAAACGGGTCTGCCCTTATGATTACCACTGCGTCAACTGCGATTTTGACCAGCTTTTCGAGGATGTGATGACCCCGGGCCTGAGCACGGCAGCGCCTGGCATGTCATTGGTCAAGGGGGTTGAGGTGCCCGGGGGCTACTATTTTCACCATGGGCATACCTGGGCCCGGATCGAGAGCGGCGGCCGTGTCAGGGTGGGCATTGACGATTTTATCCTGGCGCTGTTCGGGGCGCCTGACAGGTTTGAGCTTCCGCTGATGGGAACCAAGCTCCGTTTTAGAAGCCTGGGCTGGGCCATGGAGAGCCACGGCCATATTGCAAAATTCCTCTCTCCGGTGGACGGGGTGATCGTGGATGTCAACAATGACAGGGGTGGACCGGATCCCTATGGGGAGGGGTGGCTCTTTTCCGTTCATTGCCCGGATCTCAAGCGGGCGGTCAAATCCCTCATGGATAACGCAAAGAGCCTTGACTGGATGAAGGCCGAGGCGGCACGGCTTGAAGGCATGATCGAAGCCGCGGCAGGGCCGGAGGCTGTTGAGGCCGGGGACCTTGTGCGGGACCTGTTCGGCGCTTTTCCCGGGCTTGGGTGGGAGAACCTTACCCGTACTTTTCTTGGCACCTGAGGCTTGGGGGGGAGGCATTCCGGTGAAACCGCTGAAGGAACTTGAGTTCGGTCCTCCTGCCTGTCTCTGGATGCAGGCGGGGGTGGTCAAAAAAAAGATTTGCCCCAGGGGGTATGATTGCGCGGCCTGCCGGTTTGACAGGGCCATGAACCGGGTGTGCCTGGAGAACCGGCGGGCAAGGGAAGAGGGCAGGGAGCCTTGTGGCAGGCGGGGACGCTTTATCTTCTGGAAGGATCGCCTGCGGCGGCTGCCCCTGGCTAAACAGCCCTGTGTTCACCACATGAGGGGGCATATCAGCTTCCGGGCCTGTCACCGGGACTTCCGGTGCATCAATTGCGATTTTGACCAGTACTACAACGACCAGTACCGGGTGCATACAATGGTAACACCCGTTGAATTCGCCAATGTCAGGGGCGTGCTTCTTCCCGCAGGCTATTATCTCCACCGGGGACACACCTGGGTGAGCATCGAGGGGGAGGGGGAGGTGAGGATCGGGATCGACGATTTCTCCTGGCAAATCCTGGGTTTTCCGGACCCGGACGCCATGGGTTCTCCTCTGGTGGGCAAGGCGGTCCGCCAAGGGCAGGCGGCTCTCATAGTCCGGGGAAAGGGTGTCTGGGCCGGTTTCCCCTCCCCTGTGACAGGGGTTGTCACGGCGGTGAATGCAGAGCTCATGAACCGGCCGGGGCTTGCCCATGACCATCCCTATACCCATGGCTGGATTCTCCGGGTGTTTGCCAAAGAGTTGAGAACGGCGCTTTCAAACCTCATGTTCATGGAAGAGGCACGGGCGTTCATGGCGGGTGAAGTCGACCGTCTCCATGCCTTTCTTGAACAGGCGGCAGGCCCTGGGGCGGTTGTCAGGGCAACCCGTGTCAGCGATATCATGGGGCGGGTCCCGGAGGGGGACCGGGAGAGGGCGGTCAGGAGTTTTTTCTCAGGCAGTATTTCCTGATCTTGTTGTAGAGGGTGGAGCGGTCGATGCCGAGGATGGAAGCGCTTTTGGCGATATTCCAATGGTTCTTGCACAGCACAAGCTCGATGTGGCCCTGTTCGATCTCCGCAAGGGTGAGGCGCTCCCTGGGGGGCTTTTTGCCGTCGGGCACTGCCATGGGCAGGTGGCAGGCCTCGATGGTGGGGCACTTGCACACCACCACGGCCCGTTCAATGGCGTTGGAGAGTTCCCTGACATTGCCCGGCCAGTCGTAGAGCATGAGCTCGTCCATGCCTCTCCGGTTGATCCCATGGATGTTTTTGTTGGTCTCCTGGGCGAATTTTCGAAGGAAATGGTCCGCCAGCAGGGGAATGTCCTCCCGTCTGTTTCTCAAGGGCGGCATGGTGAAGGAGATCACGTTGAGGCGGTAGAACAGGTCTTTCCTGAAGACCTTTTGGGCCATGGCCTGGTGGATGTCCCGGTTGGTGGCGGCAATGACCCTGAAGTTGGTGGTGATGGGCTGGGTGCCGCCCACCTTGTAAAACACCTTATCCTCCAGCACCTGGAGGAGGTCGATCTGCATCCTCATGCTGATTTCGCCGATTTCATCCAGGAAGAGGGTGCCGTTGTTGGCCATTTCAAGGCGGCCTTTCCGGGTCTCTTTTGCATCGGTAAAGGCCCCTTTCTGATGGCCGAACAGCTCGCTCTCCATGAGATGGGGGGGGATGGCGCCGCAGTTGACGTTCACGAGCGGCCCCTTTTCTACCGGGCTGTTGGTGTGGATCGCCTTGGCGGCCAGCCCCTTGCCCGTGCCGGTCTCGCCCGAGATCAGCACGGTTGACCGGCAGTCCCGGATGTCGTGGATCAGGCTGAAAATTTCCTGCATGGGGGCGGATTGGCCGATGATGCTTTCAAACCGGGTCTGCTCCCGGTGCTGCTCCCGCAGGAAGAGGTTCTCCTGCTTTTTCTCCCGGTGATCCATGAGGCGCTCGATGAGCACCTCCAGCTTCTCAAGGGCAAAGGGTTTCAGAAGATAGTCATAGGCCCCCGCCTTCATGGCCGCCACGGCCGATGCGATGGAGCCGACGGCCGTGATCATGATCACGTCCATGTCGGGGTAGAACTCCTTGACATGCCGGAGCACCTCCATGCCGCTGATCTCGTCCATGGTGATGTCCATCAGCAGGATGTCGAAGCGGTGCTTTTTCAGCATTTCAAGGCAGGCCTTGCCGTCCGTGGCCGTCCGTACATGGCAGTTTGCCCGTTGGAGCCAGCCGGAGAGCGATTCCCGGATGATGGGCGTGTCATCGACGATGAGGATTTTTGTCGTGTCCATGGAGGGGTGTTCCCTAGGTTAACCTTTTTATATCCTACCCTCGCCATTGGCCGTTGTAAAGGCCGTCCGGCCCGTTCGGCCTGAAAAATATTGTCTTAGGCCGCCTGGTTTGTTACCGTGGGCGCTTAAAACAAGGAGGATGATGTGCAGACAATAGAAGGGATGGGGGAGTTCAAGTGGGCGAATTTTACATCATAGACCATGGCAGAACCGTGTCCATGAAGATCAAGCGGTCCGAGTTTATCTGTGTGCTTGAGCCCGTCACCACGGTGGCCGATGCCAAGGCGTTCATCTCCGGGGTATCCGCCCGGCACCGGCAGGCCAACCACAACTGCTGGGCCTATCGGGTGGGGGAAACAGGGGAGATGAGCCATTGTTCGGACAATGGGGAGCCTTCGGGCACGGCCGGCCGCCCCATGCTCAACACCCTTGCCGCAAACGGGCTGACCCAGGTGGCCGCTGTGGTGACCCGCTATTTCGGCGGGGTGAAGCTTGGGAAGCGGGGGCTGATCGATGCCTATGCCGGGGCGGTCCAGGCTGGGGTCGACCTTGAACCCCTCACCCGGCTGGTCCGGCTGGAACGTTTTGTGGTTCAGGTGCCTTATGCCTTTAACGATACCTTTATCTATGCCGTGAACGAACATGGCGCAAGGGTGGTTGATACGGTTTACACCGACATTGCCACCCACACCATCGAGGTGGAGGAGGCGAAACTGGATGCCACCGAAGCCATGCTCCGGGGATATGGGGCTGCCGGCAAGATTGTCCTGATGGGCTGAGGGTTTTGCTGACATGATGAAAATGAAGTTAAGAGATGCAATTAATAGCATCCTCTAATACCGTTTTTTGTTGACAGTCTGGTCCCGGAGGAGTATTTGACTTATTGGCATATGCCAATTAGATTCAATAATTATTCCAGGAGGAACAATGTCAGCATTACCGGAACTTGTGGCCAAGGCATGGGAAGACCGCCAGGGGCCCATCATCCTTACCACCGTTGGCGAGGGCGGGGAACCCAATTCGATCTATGCGTCCTGTGTCAGCCTTTACGGCAACGACACCGTGGTGGTTGCAGATAACTATTTTGACAAGACAAAAAAGAACATCCTTGGGGGCAGCCAGGGAACCCTTCTCTTTATCACCAAGGATAACAAGTCCTTTCAGTTCAAGGGATCGTTTGATTACCTGACCGAAGGCGAAATCTATGACGACATGAAAACCTGGAATCCTTCCAAGCATCCGGGTCATGCCGCGGCAGCATTGAGAATCGAAGCCGCCTATTCAGGAGCAGAGAAGCTGTTGTAAACAGTTACCGGAACGGAACCTTGTGTTCGACAGTGGTAGGTACACAAAAGCACAGGAAGTGCGCCAATCAAGGGATACAGCTATCCACTCGAAATGGCGTAGTGCCTACAAAATCAGAGGGTGGCTTTGATGGATTTCACCTTCTTCGGAGAAGAAACTTGTAGTTTTTTAAATATGTTACGTTGATTATTCGTCAATTCAGTGTACTGTAGTATATGACCATCTTTATGCAAAAATGTTCCCAAATGAAGACGCTCCAACTCGGCGCGTACCTTCGGCCAAGTCATGCCGGTCTCCAGCTCCGTAATCCGGACCAGAAGCAAGGCAAGC
>JAAEMK010000604.1 GCA_024225635.1 Desulfobacteraceae bacterium
CTCACACAAGGATAGGTCCAGAAAATTCGATTTTCACTGAGAAAAATTCATTTTCCTTGCGAAAAAGCGCAGACCATGACTTCGAGTGAGAGGCCAAAGATCACTTTGGTTGGAAAATAGAATTGCGCTTAACTTGCGTCGCACCCAAAGCGGTGAGGAGGTCATGCGGTGTCGGTTCCCACAGCACACTTGGTTGCCGAGACGAGGTGTGACACGTAGGGGCGAGCGCAAGGCCGCAAGCGCGCTTCATGAGGGACATTGACGGCGGGGGAGTGGGGGAGTGTTCGCGTTTTGGTCGACACTCCCACATCTCTGTTCATGGCCGCCCTCCCCCGTCGTTCGTTTCGTCCCTCAACTCCACGTGGTGAACGGGCGAGCGCGTGGAGAACCTGCGCGGCCATGCGGTCGCACCGCACACCCACACCTACTTCCGCAAAGTTGCGATTTTGCGCACGACAAATCCAAAATCAAAATAATTTCAAAGTGACAGGAAAGTCTCAAAAACCGAATCTTTATGAGCCGCAGCACTTTTGGGCATACACAACGTCAAAGTGTTTTTCATTGAAATGTTTTTCATAAGGCGTGATGTTCATAGCGACCCAAAACTGAATCTTTATTGTTTGACTCCCGCGTGAGAAAGATTTCCTCAGTTTTGGAATCAAAGTCTTTTTGGAAAACAGAATCTTTATGGGAGGCAGGTGCCCATAAAGATCCTGAATGGCAGGGGCCTCCAGCTGTGGAAGAAGAGACTGGCGCTGGCCGGCGCCGTCGCGTGCCTGCACGACGCGTGGGGAAGGGTTAGGGGTGCACAGCTGATCGAATATCTTTTGAGAATATGGGAATCTCGTCGTTGGGCATTTCCCTTCACTTCACTGCCGAGACAACGTCAGTGACTTGACGAGCGGGCAATGAGGTGTGGTGTTCACCCGACGAAACATCTATGTGGTGATGCGCTCACACCGGTGACTTGTTGGCCGGCCATCAAATGGTTGATTGTCGGGCTATCAAATCACTTCCAAGTAACTGAACACGTTACTGCTCTTTAGC
>JAAEMK010000605.1 GCA_024225635.1 Desulfobacteraceae bacterium
AATACTCTGATTGTGTGCGAAGTGCAAATGTTAATAATTGTATATATTTGGTTGTAGTAATTGCCTAACACTAATTTGAGATAGCTGCTAGCATTAATGTTCGTCAAAATTCAACATCAGAAACAGTCAATTGAATTGTTTTAATTTAGACAATAACGTGTCAAAATTTTTTCTTGTATAGCTGTGTTTTGCAAATGATTGTTTTTAAAACAACAATTGAGTAGCACTTTTTGAGCCTTTGCATAAAACAATCACTTAACATTGTTTTTATTAAATTGATTGTTTATGCATTGTTTCCTATGTTGTTGGGAAACAATGTAAAAACAGTCTACAAACAACCTTCGATAATTTAGAAAAAAATGGTAAAATACAACTATTCACTGATTGTTTTGGTCAATTATCTAATACCCCCAAAGATTGTATGCAAAACAATCTTTGTTTTACTGTTTCTATAGCAAACAATTGTACATCAACTGATTTGTGATGGCTTGTGTTTTTATATACACACAGAGAGAAACGCTTTCGGATGTTAATTTTCTCTGAAACAATATGTTTCATATAGTTTTTGAAATATGTTTATCCCATGAGAGAATTTGAGGTAAATAAAATAAGTTTAAATATCAGTTCATCCTTCAACAAAGTTAAGCATTTCGTTAGTGCTGGTTTATCGAGTTCTTAACAATCAAGACTGCCTGAAATAACCGGTAGACAGGATAAGGTGACATCTACCACGCAATAGTC
>JAAEMK010000606.1 GCA_024225635.1 Desulfobacteraceae bacterium
AATGCCTTGATTCGGTCAACTGAGCAATGTCTGTGAGGAACCAAGCGGTGATTGTGCTCGATGTTTCTTCAACGAGTGAATCAAACTCTTGTGTTCACGTATGTAGAAGCAGCCAGGGCCAAGTCATGTTAGCTAAGTGAGTTGTGGAACACAGGGGAAACTATTCAGGAGAATGGCTCATTGGAAATGACTTGATTCCAGCAACTGAGCAATGTCTGTGAGCAACCAAGCGGTGCTGTGTTCAATATTTCATCAACGAGTGAATCCAACTCTTGTGTTCGGTAAACAGAAGCACCCAGGGCCAAGTGATGTTCACTGAGTGAGTTGTGAAACACACGGGGAACCATTCAGGAGAATGACGTATTGGAAATGCCTTGATTCGGTCAACTGAGCAATGTCTGTGAGGAACCAAGCGGTGATTGTGCTCGATATTTCTTCAACTAGTGAATCAAACTCTTGTGTTCGCGTATGTAGAAGCAGCCAGGGCCAAGTGATGTTAGCTAAGTGAGTTGTGGAACACAGGGGAAACTATTCAGGAGAATGGTGCATTGGAAATAACTTGATTCGAGAAACTGAGCAATGTATGTGAGAAACCAAGCGGTGCTGTGTTCAGTATTTCATCAACGGGTGAATCCAACTCTCGTGTTCGGTAAACAAAAGCAGCCAGGGCCAAGTGATGTTCACTGAGTGAGTTGTGAAACACACGGGGAACTATTCAGGAGAATGACGTATTGGAAATGACTTGATTCGGTCAACTGAGCAATGTCTGTGAGGAACCAAGCGGTGATTGTCTTCGATATTTCTTCAACGAGTGAATCAAACTCTTGTGTTCGCGTATGTAAAAGCAGCCAGGGCCAAGTGTGAGTTGTGG
>JAAEMK010000607.1 GCA_024225635.1 Desulfobacteraceae bacterium
TCCAATACCAAGGCGTCCTCGTCCGTTCTTGTCAAGTTTGCCATCTGAGAACCCTCAGAACTCGCTCTGCACTGATACCTTGGAGAGAGGGTCCTGGACGGGCAGTCCCGACGCACGTGTCTAGGCAGTGAACAATGGAAACAGATTAACTGCCATCTTCTGTCCTCCCATGGCTGCCAGGGTTGCAATCCATCAGGCCATGGCATTTCCCGGCTGGGTTGGCAACTTGTCTGCAATTTACTTCGTATCACTACTAGCTGACGGTCAATCTGCGTTTCTTTCCAAGGTCTGTCTTTGCTGTGGCCCACTAGATTTATTTTCAAATAACTTATATCAACATTGATGGGGTAGTTGGATAGTTGTGTTTTTGTTGGCTGCTCTCTAGTGACTGAGGTAACCCGCCAAAAATTGTGATTTGGGGGGTGCGTTGTTATTTGTGACCGATTTTCCCCTCCCTCCCCCTTGCCTTCTTGGACTTGACAATCTAAGGGTTGTAGGGGGTAGGGGTTGGAATAATCCTTGCCTGACCACGATTTTGGGGGGTGGGGTGGAGACATTGTAATCCTTTCTCCTCGCATATCTTGTCTCCTGGTCCCCCCTCCCCCTTGGTTTCTCTCCCCTCGTCTTCTTATCATCTTATAACTCTTCCTTCCATTGTTTATGTCTCCGAATTTTCGCGGCAAATCTTCTCTACTAACTGTAACTGTTCTACAACTTCCATCAATATTAATGTTTATATCTCCGAATTTTCGCGGCAACGCTTCTCTACCAACTGTAAATGTTCTACAACTTCCATCAAGATTAATTTTCTCAACTGCAATCTTTTTCCTCATACTCCTGGTCTGCTCAATATTTCCATATTCCGATCTACTGACGCCCGTACGCCGGACGATTTTAGGCCAATCCACGGCCCTTTTTCCTCCACTCTCTCCTTTTCTGCTGACGCCCGTACACCGGACGGTTTTAGGCCAATCTACGACCCTTTTTTCTCCATTCTCTCCTTTCTCTACAGCAGTGCAACACGA
>JAAEMK010000608.1 GCA_024225635.1 Desulfobacteraceae bacterium
AGTGGTGGTGATGGTGGTGACGATGGAGATAAGCAACCACCAAAGAAAGGACCTGACGACGAGATCGTAGTCATTGGAACTGATGACGAGGAAGAAGAACAGGAAGAACCTGACGTTCCTCCAGAGGAACAATCAATGATGGTTGACTCTGGCGCGGCAGAATCCGCGAGTGTCGATCCAATGGATCAGACGATCATGCCACCTGACACTTCGATGGCAGTTGAAACGTCAGATGAACCTGAAGGAATCTCGGAGGAGACTGAGGAGCAAATACTCAATATCCCCCCAGGAGAACAGTCGATGGTAGACGTATCGGAAGCAGATGAGAATGAAATTCTCGGTATTTCGATAGCGGTCCCAGTCGCAGTCCAATCAGCGACTGGACAGGAAGCCGTAGACCCTACCTCGAACATTAAAGTAGCAGTGGTGCATAGAGGCGCTACCGCTCCATTGGACGAAGAAATGGGTGATCGCCCCTCTCCTGACGTCATTGAGACGAATCTGGATGAGGAAGAGTACGATGAGCTCAACAAACATCTGGATGCTCTTCGTGTCTCTGCGACCACCAAAGAGCAAGCGAAGGTGAAAATTGCCGAAATCCGCCGGCTTGTCAAGCATCAACTGACGCCGGAAGAGGAGATCGACATTATCACCAAAGCGGCTGAGTACCAGTACTCAATTCCGCAATACGTGCACGAGAAAATGAGACGCATGACGGAACAGGAAAAATTTATGCTTCAACAAGAGCAGATGAAAGTCGAGTACGACTACAAACCAGATAACCCAGAACATCCTGGATACTACAAAACAACGCCTGAAGCACTGGAGTACGACAGGAATTTGCAGATTCCAGGGACGGAATATTCTACTGGCTCTGGTACGCTCAAAGCACAAATTGAGCGAAGTCAGGACACCTTGGCGCAAATGTATGCGGTCCCAAGATGTTCAGTCCTGACTATTCAAAATGAAGCCACAATCTTGGAAGCAACAGGAAAGCCGCGAATGACGAGCTTTCTTTTCAAGGATTACGTGGAACCGATGGAAGAGCCCGATATTGAAACGCTCTACCAGCCGGATCCCTACCATCCACCAGGCATGAGCAAATACTGTCTCCGCCTG
>JAAEMK010000609.1 GCA_024225635.1 Desulfobacteraceae bacterium
ATAAGGGGAGTCCAAAAAATTGAAAGTGAAATTATCGGCGAAATAATTGTCCAAAATGGCCAAAAATTTAATACCTGGCTTTTTTCACCAAATGACACAATGAATGCCCCTCCACAACTTAAATTTCAAAATATAAGTCGGGAAAAATATCCCCTCCAAATGAGCCCTATCCCTGTTGAGTAGGGGTTTTGTTTCCCCGACTTATATTTTGAAATTTAAGTTGGGGAGGGGCATTTATTGTGTCATTTGGTGAAAAAAGCCAGGTATTAAATTTTTGGCCATTTTGGACAATTATTTCGCCGATAATTTCACTTTCAATTTTTTGGACCCCCCTTATAGAGTAAACCCCTTAAGTAAAAATCTGAAATCTATATCCCTTGGAAAAACTTAACCAAATTAAAAATCCTTTTGGGAGGTGAGCTTAAAGACCAACCATAACCTATACAACTAGCGCACCCCTCAAAATTTTTCCATGAACGTCACGGTGAACACCCTTAATCAGCAGACTGAAATGGGAATTTTGTTTATAGAAATTGTGAGTTAACGGTCATTGTGTTACCCCTTAAGACCCTTAAAATATCAGGCAGGTACCTTTTGAATACACTGATGACCATTTGTGCATGCAAACTGTTCTGGTCCACACGTGATGGTACAATTATTCTCATCTGATCCATCCAAACAATCTGATCTTCCATCACACATGTATTTCCTAAATAAAACACCATAGCATACATTGAAGTGAAGCTTAAGAAATCAGACAGCCGGACAAACAAACATCAACAAATCTAATAAAAGTGCTTTAAATATTGAAGCTTAATTTGAACTTAATTGGTACTTTTTCAAAGCTTTACCATGTCCATAAGGATTAA
>JAAEMK010000610.1 GCA_024225635.1 Desulfobacteraceae bacterium
CCGGCCCCGGCTGCACCCGGCCGGGTCTGGCAGGGCCTGGTTTCGTCAGTGATAGGCCGGCTGCCGCGAGCTGCGCTTGGCCGGGCCAGGCCGGGTCTGGCTGGGTCTGGCTGGGCCTGGCTGGGCCTGGCTGGGTCCGGCTGGGTCTGGCTGGGCCTGGCTAGGCCTGGCTGGGTCTGGCTGGGTCTGGCTGGGCCTGGCTGGGCCGGGCTGGGTCTGGCTGGGTCTGGCTGGGCCTGGCTGGGTCTGGCTTGGTCTGGCTGGGTCTGGCTGGGCCTGGCTGGGCCCGGCTGGGTCCGAAGGGGCTGGCTGGGCCTGGCTGGGTCTTGCTGGGTCTGGCTTGGCCTGGCTGGGCCCGGCTGGGTCTGGCTGGGTCTGGCTGGGCCTGGCTGGGTCGTTCTGGCTGCGCCTGGCTGGGCCCGGCTGAGTCCGGCTGGGTCTGGCTGGGCCTGGCTGGATCTGGCTGGATCTGGCTGGGCCTGGCTGCGCCCCAAGTAGCTTAATGATTTACGCGTACATGCAGCCAACTCAGCAAGCCAGCCCAGCCAGCCCAGCCAGCTCAGCCAGCTCAGCTAGCCCAGCCCAGCCCAACCAAGCCCAGCCCAGCACAGCCCGGGTCCATGTCCCGGCGTCATGGCCCAGCCAAGCCGCGCTACAAAATCATAATTAATAATAAGACCGGCCGCCCGGAAATATAATTGCAAAAGTTAAGCTACA
>JAAEMK010000611.1 GCA_024225635.1 Desulfobacteraceae bacterium
CCATCCCACATTGCCGCCATGGACCCGGCCAAAAGGGCGGCCGAGGACCGGAACGAGCGGTCCCGGCATGAGCCGGTGTTTTCCACCGCAGACCGAAGGGCGAATGATAAGGAGCACAGTCGCGCCTGCGGCTGTGGCTCCCCGAAACCCGGAAAGTCCATGCTGTTTTACACCGCTGACGGGAAGAAGATGTTTCCCTCCATGCGGCCCTGGATGATCAGCCACTGATTGGCTGAGTTGAGACTGTCACGTGTTTGGCCCCCTCTCCGGGGCCTTTTTTGTTTCTTCAGGTTGTCCCTTCTGAATATCGTGTATATAGTGTTTTAATCCTTGGTCAAATACCAGATGTAGTGATCAGTGCGTAACCAACTCGGTCAACGTGTGATCATCTCAGCCATTCTGGTATCGGGAATCCGGTGAGACTCCGGAACTGACGCGCAGCGGTATTGGGGAACAAGCGTGGCATCAAGACACTGGCGAAAGCCGGGAAGTCGCCACACGAGGCCGAATCTATCGATTCACGCCCCTGAGTC
>JAAEMK010000612.1 GCA_024225635.1 Desulfobacteraceae bacterium
AGTTATTGAAACATGTCAGAGTGACTGCGCAGTCTTCGCGAACTCCTGTGGCGAACACTGCAATCGGACGTGTGGTGAGCAGCGACATGTCGTACACAACGGTGGCATGCAAGACTTACAAACCGTCAAATCGCTCGCGGCAAGTACTTGAGCACGTAAACACATTCAATTCCATTGTCATGAGCATTGTATCTATCCTGTTCCATCCATTGTCCTATCACGCCTGCGATGTTGTGAAGTATGATGGTGTGCGAACGTTAACGGCAGGGCGCAAGTGCGAGCTGATTACAAACATGACTGATTCTGCAGAAAGACATCAACTCACCTGACAAAACTAAATCAATTCACAAAACAATGCTGATTGTATGTTTAAAGTATGGAAAGTGTCTTGATGATCTTGCCTGAATCGACATGAGCAGGCACATGAGGTGCCGCATGTGTCACCCCCCTTGTTTGTGATGTAGTGAAAAGCGGAACGAGCACACAGCCATTCGACATACACAGCAAGCACTGTATGGACATGTGTGATGCTGGTGCATGCTAAGTTGGGTAGGCCCTCCATGCATTGGCTTGATACATGATGATCGGTGTGGCGCCTGTGCAGGCCGAGTGCGAGGGGTGAGGCAGTGGTGATAGCACCCAGTGGCGCCACCACCATGCAGCACACACAGCAAGCACTGTATGGACATGTGTGATGCTGGTGCATGCTAAGTTGGGCAGGCCCTCCATGCATTGGCTTGGTACATGGTGATCGGTGTGGCGCCTGTGCAG
>JAAEMK010000613.1 GCA_024225635.1 Desulfobacteraceae bacterium
TCTGCCACGTAGTTTTGAATAGGCGGCTCCCAGTGGCGCTGGTTAGAAGCGTTAATAGAGAACTCGGCGGTTTGCTCCGGCACCTGAATATTCGGGTGGGTTAACAGGAAGCCACCGTGGGTTTTATCCAGCGTATAAATGTGAGTGCCGCGGCCGGTGGTCATCGCCAGCATAGTTGATGGCCCATACAGCACATAACCGGCCGCTACCATTTGCGTACCAGGCTGTAAAAAGGCGGAAGGATCATCCGGCTCCATCCATTGCGGCGCGTGGGCAATGGAGAAGATGGTGCCGATCAGGCTGTTAATTTCGGTATTTGAGGAGCCATCCAACGGATCGAAGCTCACCAGGTATTTACCATCCGGGTGACAGGGCACCACGTCATCTTCCTCTTCCGAGGAAATCGCTTTTACATAACCCGATTCTTTGAGGATATCCTTAAGAATTTGATTTGAAATCACATCCAGTTTCTTTTGCGTTTCGCCCTGAACGTTTTCACTCAGAGTTGAACCCAAAACGCCCGCCAA
>JAAEMK010000614.1 GCA_024225635.1 Desulfobacteraceae bacterium
ACTCACCCAAAGAAAAGTTGTTCCTCTTGGAGTGGCGGAGGGGGAGAGGAAATCCTTCTTCTGGTAAGCGAGCCTCCTCCATACCCAAATAGCACCACTTCTTCCTCGAATTCTCCACGGCCCAAAGGCGGTTTCTCGCGGGATAGGAGCACCGCGGGGGACAGACGCGAATGCGACAGTTCAAGTGAACTTTTCGCCTTCCGAATTCGATTGATCAGGCCGTCGTCGTCTTCTCTGCCTTGCCCATGGTCATAAGTTGATGACGTAGAAGAAATCTCATTGATCGTGATCAGGGAAGACTGAGGAGTCAGAGAGCGATCTTTGGAAGGGAAGAGAGAAGCGGAGATTCGCGACGTCATCTCTTTTACATCGACAGGCTAGAATTCCAGAATTGATTTCTTCATTTTTGTGTTTATTTATTTACAATATTCTTATCGGATAGACACTTGACACAAGGCGCTTCAAGCCAACACTACAAATCTGACCCCACCTGAAAAACAGGCAAACTGCACTGTATCCTTGTTTCAACCATCTCGAGTCGCACAGTAGTAAAACCGCGGATGAGCAACAGCGTTTCGATCGTTAACTACCAAAGACCGGGAAAATTAACTAGGTACCTACATAAAACATTTCGTTTTCACCACGTACAGCATGACACAACGTAACATGTGCAGAACACAGAAGTTAAGTATCCATATGACGTATACCGAAAATCCTCCAATAAGCCCACCTCCCTCGAATAAGCGACTCTCCTCGAATGAGTCAGTCATTCCTGCAGTAAGGTCAAGCGGAAATGCATCGA
>JAAEMK010000615.1 GCA_024225635.1 Desulfobacteraceae bacterium
AAGTAATAGCCGTTGTATGCCATCCACGTGGGTAGTCACGTGGGCGGGTGCGGATAGAATGTTGCGGCGGGGTGCCGATGCGTTGTTGAGAGGGGTGGTGGCGTTGGACCATTGTCCTTCCTCTGCGGGGGCGGATCTCCTGGTTCTGTTGCGACGACCTAGAACGAATAATTATCTTCGTATGACATCAAAACGAAATAATATGTTTGAAAGACAGACTCGAATGGGGAGTTGAAGCGGGTGTTGATTTGATCCGTCTCCTAGTTGAAGCCTTGGGCCGATGCGTTGTCCTTCTCCCGCTCGGTGTCCGAGGGGTGGGTTTAGGCAATTTCTTCGGTCTTATGGAGAGGGCAACGGTTGCGGGCTTGCCGGTCGAAGTTGTTGTTGTTCTTGGTGTGGTGCTGGTTGATGTTGTGGTGCTGGGAGTTGTGGTGGTGGTTGATGTTGTAGTACTGGGAGTGGTGGTTGATGTTGTGGTTGAAGTTTTGGTACTAGTTGTTGTTGTAGTGCTGGGGGTGGTGGTTGATGTTGTGGTTGAAGTTGTGGTGGTTGATGTTGTAGTGGTGCTGGTTGATGTTGTAGTGCTGAGAGTGGTGGTGGTTGTGGTTGTGGTGCTGGGAGTGGTGGTGGTTGTAGTTGTAGTGATGGGAGTGGTGCTGGGAGATGTGGTTGATGTTGTAGCGGTTTTGGCCGGAGCGGGGGAGGTCGACCCCGCAGTTGAGAGGTCGGAGGACTGCCCTCCGCAGGAGACGATGGCTGGACACTTCCATAGTTTGTTCCAACAGGGGCAAGACGTAGAATAGATGACAATTTCGCGCAGATCTGTTTCCCAACCCAAGGCCTGGGTTTGAATATTCTCGTAATTATCGAGTGGAAAATTGATGGGCAACCGTAGCTTGTGCACGAGGCAGGGGTTGGATGCGTGCGTCAGGTTCTCGATTCCTTCGGGACAATGGAGAGTTCGTTCGCTTCGTAGAAACCTAAACATTTTGTTTACCACAAGCGCTCTTTCAATTTGTAAACAAACTTTCATTTGCAACACACCTACAACCAATGAATCCACAGCAGTCCACACCCAAACAGCAACAGCAGCAATAGAGAAGAAATAATGCCAGCATGATTGGTTTCAAATAGCTCTACTGAACAGCAGAAATGGCTAGTGCTAGCTAGTAGAAGGGCAAAAAATCACAAATAGATAAGGATTGAAATTGGTTTGTGGGGGTGTATAGGTTAGCCTAGAAATTGCCTGGAAGGAAGCTTAACCCCAGCATAGACTGGTTGTCAATACTTATAGAGTCCGCAAAGACACCGGCCACCATCACGAATAGTCTCTTCTTGATGGGTTCTTTGAAGTCCAGGCTGAGCTCGGTGCGACCAATGGGGCTGGGAGCCGTATAGCGCCTGTTGAGTCGTTCGGCTATGATGTTGATGGCGAACAGCGAACAGCCGTTCACAAAACGTTTGTAGTTCAGATCGGGACTAAAGGTGTTGTTGGTTCCACAGACCTCGAGAAGACGGCGCCACCAGTGAAGTCCTTTGAGGGTCTGTAAAGGGTTAAGACTAAAACATACGGTTCAACTTCGAAACACAATTGGCACCTCGAGACGTGTCCCGACGTCCAGTCGTACTGCCGCTTCTTCTTCGGTGTAAGGATACGGCCGCCCGTCGAAAATCAGACGACAGCGGGACAGCCCGAAGTGGCCAAAATTGAAGGGATTCTTCGTTAGATCGAAGGTGGCAGCGGCCTCGACCAACATCACGATGCAGAGCCCGGGGACGCGCGACAATGTGAGAAGCCGTCGGCACTGTGTTTCGCCGGGGGTGACCTCGAAGGGGCCCGAAAGGGCCAGCCGGGTGAAATGTAGCTCGGCGGGCTTCACCATTAGACGGCGTTTGAAGTCGTCCACCAAATCGTCTCTGAAAAGAATCTCAATGAATCCCAAGTGGGATCAAGGATCATCAATTACCTCAAAGCATAGCGTGTGATCAGCAGTTCCATTGTGTTGAAGTGCACGAAGTAGCTAACTCCTTCCTTTTTGCGACCGTGGAGATGAAAGTCATCGTCAGCGTGTACCAATGTAATGCCGATCTCGATTCCGGGAGGCAGAGCTGAAAAACTATCGGTTACTTTTTATCTGTAACATTTGCGTATACCTTTGAAAGAAGAGCTCAGGTCCAGAGGAAGCTCGGCAACCAGGTTGACCACATAGGAGGCGTCGATTAGATCCGATCTGGTCCCCCACCCCTGGTTCTCCTTCTCAGCCAGGTCGTAATCCGTTCCGGTGTCCATTGCAAAACAGTTCGTTGTGATCGCAACTTCGTCTTTGTAGGCCCTCGAATTCGACATGAGCGTTTTGAGGAACGACAGGTATGGGTAGGCCCCGATCGTTGGGTTTTGAATGGTGACACCTAAATGGCCGAAATTATGGTTTGGTTATTACCCAAAACAAAAGGATTAGGACTAACCATTGAGAGTGCATTGGACAGAAGAGAAGGCCGAAGAGACAAAGTTATTGACCAGGGCGATTCGGTCTTTATCAGGATCGGCGTATTTGATGACCTTCGTTCCATCTGCTGTCTTCTTCATAACCTTGAACTCCATCTTGAGAAAAATCTTGGAAGATGTGAAGAACGATGCGCTCGGGGATATCGTAAATGTGGTGGAGCCGGGAAATCGATTGGTGAAGTAGGTGGGGCGGACAACCTCGCTGTGGCGTGCGATGATATTGAGTCGAGTGGGTCGACTGTCGAACAAATCAAACTCTGGTTCTACGTCGATACTCATCGTTTCTTGGTCTTCTTGCGCGACTTGGTGGCCAACGAGCGCAGTTGATTCAAAATGACGTGAAGGCTACTAGGATATCTCGATTTGCTTTTGATGATAGTCTTCTTCCTAGAGACCTTCTTCTTGCCACCTGTTGATTTTTGCTTCTTTCCAGCCGTCTTCGACTTTTTGGTGTTCTTGCGGCGTTTAGTCGGAGCGCCCCCGAGAAGTCTACCGATGGGGCGGGTAGCCGCCCGACTTTCTATCGTTTCCTTTTCGGGATCAAAAATTTCTTCCTTGTCGGGGCTCGATTTCTTAACTGCGGGTGCGGAGGGAAGAGCGTCGGAATTGTACAACGAATGAAAACCAAAGGAGTTCATCAAACAAAATTTCTTGAAAAGTCGACAAAACAACAACCAGCAAGAATGACGTCGATCAATGTGGGGGCACCTAATATGAACAAAAAGCCACCGTAACCCTAACCGCGTCTAATCAAAGGTGACAGCGAGTCGTCGTTTGAAAGCAATTTCGGCTGTCAAATAGAAGCTGTCGGGACGGACACGAATGATATCCCCGTTGGCGTGGCGGAGGGAAAGAACAATCCGCGAGAGCTCCTTCCTGGCCGTACGGATCCATTGTAGAGCTCCTTCCGGTGCCACTGACAGAACTTCGGCCGGCATTCCACTCCACTCACCGCGGTGGAAGTCCACCAACATTAAATAGCTATCTCTCCTGGCGGAGGCGGTGCTCTTTCCGCTGACAAACTGGCACTCGGAGCCGGTGGCGTGAAGACCCCTCTCTTCCAAACAATCGATGTGGCAGA
>JAAEMK010000616.1 GCA_024225635.1 Desulfobacteraceae bacterium
ACAGACTCCCGCACCACCCCCTTATCTGCCACAAGCATTGTCGGAGGGGGTTGACATTTGGAGGGTAGGTTCGCTAGGTACCCCGCACCCAGCCACCCAAGGGACCCCCCGCCGCGCCCTCCCTAGCGTAAACGTGGCCCAAAAATTTGAAATTTCGGCCATTTTCGGCGAAATCGGCAAAACTAAGAACGCTGCCATTTCAGCTTGGGACGAAATTGAAAATTCCGCCAGATCAAAAGTTTCTAAACATATTAAGGTATGTTTCAGCCAAGCGGGGGCGCTGGGGGTGTTGCGACGAAAAATGGATACGACCAAACGTGAATTTTTGGTGATTTTCCGTGAAATCGCCAACTTTAGCCGTCAATATCTTCCGTTTCAGGCAAGATAGAGGTACGCCTCCTACAACATGGCATCTAGGTGTGACCCCTACAGACCCCCAAGGGGACACCCCTCCGGACCCCATGCGGCGCCTGTGGAGTGGGCCCAAAAACCCGATTTCGCGAAAATTTCAAAATATTCGCGAGGTCCCGGCACGATGTTGCGGAGACATACGGAGCTGAAAATTGGCGTGTAAGTTGCACTACATGTCTACTATAGGTGGTAGAAAAATTAGCTTCCTAGCTGCCCGTTTGCGCCGGAACGAACGCGCGACGTGACCCCTAC
>JAAEMK010000617.1 GCA_024225635.1 Desulfobacteraceae bacterium
AAGCTTCCTCAGTTTTGTGCCCATTTTGTCTCTATACCTTGTTTTAGGTCACTTTTGGGCCAAATTTTGCCTTTTAGTACCCAAAATGACGTACAATTTTTGCTTCAGTTTTGTCCCTACCCACTTGAACGTTAGAAATTTCCCCCTAAAAGTCTAAAACAAGACCCCAACCCCCCCCCTGACCGCACGTATGCGTGAAACGTGTCACCTTCTTCCACGCCTCTCGTGGCGGTAGCAGGCCAGTCTTGACGTTCTTTCTGCACTCTCGATCGAGATTTCGAACCGCAATACGCAGTTGCGTTTTTGGGAGGCAGTCTTGGTGGTGCAGGGGGTACTTGTCGCCAACGATGACCCCACCGACCACCTTGATCTTTGCCCGGAGGCCCGGCCGTTTCAAATTCTCGTAGTCACAGGAGGAGCAGCGGTAATAGTCCGTCAGGCCGTCTCTGCCGAAATTGGTCCGTCGAAACTGACGGGCAGTGCCGTCGCTGCAGGGGATTGTCAAAAGGGACTCAGAGAGACGAGCCGACAGCGTCGCTTTCTCTATATTCGGGATCTGCGGGCTCGTGACTTGGATGCCGCCCCTGAAGCATCAGATCAGATCACCGTTTGGTGTCGTTAAACAAAAGGAGCAAGCAAGAGAACCATAGGTGCGATCCAAATCGGAGCTGGGGGATAAAATCTCAAAAGGGCCTTCAAAAGGGGAGGGTTCCTTTCCTGGTACTTTTTGCTTCGAGGGGGAAGAAAGAAAGAGAAGAAAGAAGACCAACCTCGGGCTCTTGTCGGAAGCGGCCTTTTCAGCGGGAAAGAATTCTTTCAGCTTCAAAGAGATAGTTTTCAAGGAAACGTTCACTCCCGTCGCGACGCGAATGCCGCCTCTGACCGAATCCAGCGTCTTTTTATTCGTCTTTCGTCCCGTCCCATTCCCATTTCGGTAGTCTTTCAAAAAAATTTTGAACTTCTTCCGACTTCCAGTCCACTACCCACTTCTGATGCATGGTGATGAACGCCTCCGAAGACCTACTTCGCGATTAGAGACGAGATTCGGTCATCTTTCCTCCCATAGTCCCATTTCTCGCTCGCATTTCCAATCCAGATTTGAAACGTAACGAAAAACGCTCAAGTTATTTACGCTCAACGATGAAGAGATATTTACGCGCAACGATGAAGAGATATTTACGCAAACCTGTACAAAACACACCAGAATGCCACCACAGTTTTTTACCGGTAAATTGGCATAGTCTGTCAC
>JAAEMK010000618.1 GCA_024225635.1 Desulfobacteraceae bacterium
GATGACCTGCTCTCGAAAGGTTTGTTTTGGTTGCAAAACACCCTTCAGGAGGCAATAATTCGACATAAACAAACCTTTCGAGAGCACGTCATCATCTCTCCCAAAACGAGCTCGTCACCATTTGGCCACTCGGCGTAGAGGACAGCACCCTGGAGGGGTGGGCCCGGAGATGACGACCCCTGGGTTTGAATGATACTTTTGTTTTGGTACCCACCATTGGTAGTGACGTACAGGCGGCATACATGTCCCCACTCTCCGCCGCTCTCTCCCCCACTGGGCGATGTCCCTGGCCAGTCGTAGTCGCCCTGTGGTGTTAGTTTGTCAATGGAGTGGTGTGTCGCTGAGGGACACACCTACCTCTCTCCACCGCCACACCTCGAAGACGCGACTTTGAGCTCTAATACTCCCGAGCGCTGGAAAGCCCTCGTCGAGGTGCCCAACACCATTGGGGTAGAGCTGGTTTTAGTGGACCCTTAAATTCGCGTGGTCAACGCACCTCATCTGCCCCCATGTGTGATGTGATATGACCCATTTGACGCCAAATGACCGCATGCACATATGCATGCACTGCACCCGAGTTGGACTGCTGAACTCGGCAGAAGAAC
>JAAEMK010000619.1 GCA_024225635.1 Desulfobacteraceae bacterium
CGGTCGCCAGATTCACCTGGGCTTCCGCAACGCCGGGCTCACCCATGAGCGCCTTTTCAATCCGCCCGACGCACGAAGCGCAAGACATTCCATCAACACGAATCTCTATTCGTTGCATACCCGTTTGGCTCCTCGGCACAGCTAACTCCGTGCCTTTAATCAGTTCATTCGCAGGCAACTGGCAGCGTCACCCTCGCTGGGCTATGGCTTCGACAATCGGGCAGCCGTCCATGGGTCCTTCACCGGAGCATTCCTCCAGGGTTTCCGACAGGACGGCCTCAATGCGGGACAGGCTCTGAATCTGATGCCGGATTTTTTCCAGTTGCTTCTTTGCAATTCGCTTGGCCTCGGCGCGGTCGCCATTGGCGTCCTGAAGCATCAGGAGTTCGCGAATCTCATCAAGGGTGAAACCCCATTGCTTGGCGTGGATGATGAATTGCAGCCTGGCGATCGCATCCTCGGGGTAACGACGATAATTCGATTGGGTTCGGGCAGGCTCTGGCATGAGATTTTCCCGCTCGTAAAAGCGAATGGCATGGCTGGCCACGCCGCTTTTTTCAGAGAGTTCGCCGATATTGAACGTTTTCATTCCTGCACCTCAAAACGAGTGGTCAATGACTTATCCTAACCATAACCTTAAAGTAAACTTTAAGGTCAAGGTATTTTTCATGCATTGTCAGATCGGGGGCGATGCACCAAACTGGGCCAAGGTCCCCCGTTTTTTAAATCAAGTGGGGCAAAAATACGGAGACACACTGTAATGAAGGTATTTGAGAGGCTATCTACGCTGGTTGTGGGACTTTTCCTGTCCCTTTTTGCATTCGCTGATGAGCCCGGGCGCCCCCAGTGAAGTGTGGCGCTATAGGGCGGAATTGCTGAAAGGTCCAAAAAACACAGTCTCCGAAAATCCGGACAGTTACCTCGGCCCAACGATCCGGCTACGCCGCGGCCAAACCGTCAAAATCCATATTCACAATGAGCTGCCAGAGGACACCACCGTCCAC
>JAAEMK010000620.1 GCA_024225635.1 Desulfobacteraceae bacterium
CAATTCGAAGAGGAAGCCGCAGAGAAAGAGCCGGTGGAGAATGTAATCGATAATCCACTCCGCCCCTTCCCACACACTGAACATAAGATTCAGTATGTTGAATTTGAAAAATTTGACGATGAAAGTCAAATTTCAATTAAATACATTGATACACAACGGGATCAATGGACTCCGTGTGCTATAGATATAGTACGTACTAACGGACAATTAACTAACAATCTATACCCTACGTTAGAAAACTTGACATTTGTGCGAGAAGCCCAAATGCAAGATCCATATTGTAAAGCATTAATTGAATATCTTGATGAGAAGCGACTTCCTGAAGAAGACGCACTCCGGATTACGGTAGACAAAGAACATCAGTTGTTTGTCTTATTAAGTAAAGTGCTGTGGAGAGATGATGGCATCTTTCCTGAATTACGAATAGTGGTCCCTCCTGACCACCGTAATCCTTTGATTAAAGAAGCACATGACTTACCGTTTTCAGGACATCTTGGCCCGAGACGGACATATAAGAAATTAGCAAATTTATATTTCTGGCCCAAAATGCGGCAAGAAATCTGGAATTATTGTGAA
>JAAEMK010000621.1 GCA_024225635.1 Desulfobacteraceae bacterium
ACATCCAAGATCTGCTCCATCGCATCGCTGGATGTCATGTCTTCAGTGCACTGGATATGGCCAGTGCATATAAGCACGTCGAGATCCATCCCGACGACCGTCCCAAGACAGCTTTCATTACGAGGAAAGGTCTTTTCCAACTCCGAGTCATGAGTTTCGGATTCAAGACCGCGCCACCCTTCTTCCAAAGGGTGTTGTCTCGGATTCTCCGAGGCATCGAGAACATTTTGGTGTATCTCGACGACATCCTTGTCTACACTAAAACGGTCGGAGACCACCTCAAGGTGCTCCGCCGTGTTTTCGAAAAGCTGTCGGCGGCGGAAATCAAACTGAAGCTGCCCAAGTGTACACTCTTGCATCACCGGCTCGAGTACCTTGGGCACATTCTCAGCACCGAGGGTCTCTCCCCAAACCCCACTTACATTGAGAAGTGTCTCCGCACTCCGAAGCCTCAGAGTCGGAAAGACCTTCAAAGGTTTGTGGGTATCCTAAACTGGGTGGCCATTTATGTGCCGCTGCTCAGCCTTCTTTTGGCGCCCCTCACCGAGCTCCTCAAATCTCGGTTTGGGACGCGTCCCCTCCTTACGTCGTGGAAACCCGTTCACGACAACGCTTTCCGACGCTGCCTCAAAGCGGTCGGAGATGCCAGTTTCCTCCGACACCCCGACCCGACGAAGCAATTTTTCATATTTTGTGACTCATCGCTCTACGCGTGTGGCGCCGTACTCATGCAAGAGTACAATCCGACGGAGATAAGCGTCGGAGGCCGCCTTCACAAGCGTGGCAATGGAAGTCGGGAGGCCGAGAAGACTTGGGAAAAATACTTGGAGCGTCTCAAAAAGAAGAGATCCGTCTTCGTGACGGAGGACGATAAGATTCTGTGGCCCGTGGGCTTCGCAAGCCACAAGTTCACAGAGACGGAGAGAAGGTACCACATTGTGGACCTTGAGATCTTCGCCATCCTCCTGGCCATCCGAGTCTGGGCCGTCTGGCTCAGAGGTCGGCACTTCGTCGTCTACACGGACGCGAAGATGGCCAAGCACTTCCTCCAGAGTGCACAGTCGGAGGGTCGACACGCCCGGTGGCAGGCCCAGCTCATGGGCTACCACATGACCGTCAAGTCGGTCAAGGGCGAGGACAACGTGCCCGCGGACTGGATGTCGCGCGAGCAGCAGTGGGACAGTTCCGAGGCAACCGACGCCTTTGTGGTCGGAGCCGAGGTGCAATACGGGTTGGTCGGATTCGAGCTCCAACCATCGAGCGTGAGGGCCGCCGTCCGGGACGCTGGACCGGCACTCATCATACGCGAGGTGACGGAGGCTTACCCCGTCAACGACCGTTTCCCCAAAGAACGTCGTCCGAGGCGAGGCTCAAAGAAAGCAAAGATTTGGGGAAGAAACCAAAGACAACGACTAAGGGCCAAGAAGGCCAAAGACACATTGGAAAGAAAGGAAGAGGTGACGGAGATATCCGTCGGGGGAGAGGACCACGTCGACACTGGGCGCCCAGGCGTCGACGGGGGCGCTGGCTCTGCGAATCGCGTGATAAGGGCACCCTTGCCCAAAGACGTCCCCCTCTCAGCAGTGCAAGCTGTGGCCCGCGAGTCGACGCTCGCCCTTCCAAAGCAAACCACCGAGCCTTCGGAGATTGCTGAGACTTCTGAGCAATCGGTCGGAGGGAAGAAGTCAAACGGCCGACGGCCGAGACCCCTCGCGCCAGTGGACGAAGAAAGACTTGCTGCTTTACGGCTGCAGGCAAACCTGGTGCAAAACCTTTCCAAGCTCGACGAATTCGACGTCAGAGTTAGGGAAGAACGGAAAGAGGACGAGGTCTCCGAAGTCGGAGATGATATTCGTCGGGCCTTTGCGATGCTACGCGAAGAGTCAGACTTCTCATCAACGTTCGACGCAGCAACCCTTGCCTTAGAGCAAGAAGAGGACGTCTTTATCCGAGCGATTCGGAGATCCTTGGAAGAAGACGACTTGGACACTTACTCCCTGCCTTCGAAGTACAGGGAGCTGTTGAAGAAGGACGAGTTCAAGCTCGACGGGGATTTGGTCATGCTGAAGCCCAACCGACTGTTGGTCCCTCCGACGCTACGGAGGAAGATTCTCTCTTACTTCCACGACTCCGCCTGGGGCGGAGGACATGGAGGCGCCGCCGCCACTTACCAAGCCATGCGAGGCAGTATGTATTGGCCGGGCATGCGAGAGGACGTCAACGCTCATGTCTTCAGCTGTGTCCCATGTCAGAAGGGCAAGCCCAACTGGCGGGTGACAAAGCAAGGGCTGCGATCTCAAGTCGTAGTCGACCATCCTTTGGATCTACTCCACGTCGACACCTTCGAACTCCCCGAAACTTCCAGAGGGAATCGTTTCGGAGTCGTCATGATTGACCACTTCTCTGGGTTCCTTCAAGTGGCGCCGATGAGGACTTTCTGCTCCTACGAGACGGCGATCACTATTCTCACAGAGTGGATCTGCAAATGGGGAGTCCCAAAGAAGATCCATTCCGACCGTGGGTCGGAGTATCTCAACGAGA
>JAAEMK010000622.1 GCA_024225635.1 Desulfobacteraceae bacterium
AATTTGTAAGCGCTTGCCTGAGTAGTCGCGAAAAGGAGCAACGCCCTCTTCGAATCGAACAGACCGGTTCCAAAATTCCGAATCTGCAGTTCTCTTTGTGGCAGCGATTTTCTTTGCGGCGGCCCCACTGATGATGTTCGTTGGGCAACCTGAATCGACTATTGCATCGGCGAACAGAACATTTCCAATTTCTACCGGTAGTCGGAGGACCGGTCCTAGCATATCGCTAGGCAAGGCGACGATGTGGTTCACGTTGAAGTCCAGGAAGCGTAGATGATGCTCGTCGTCCTGTACGTCGTCGTCGTCACGTGGGTCCTCCTCATATTCTGTCGTCTCTGCGTCGTCTTGTTTACTCTCCGAGATAGGATAGTCGTCGGCTTCCGTATCTCCGTCCGTCTCGTAACACTCGTCTTTCACTGAAATCTGGTTAAAAGAACGAGCATCTCTCCGCGAACTATCCTTTCGTTTTGGACAGTTCCTAGCGATGTGACCTGTAGATTCACATTCGTAGCATTTTCTAGGGGCATAAG
>JAAEMK010000623.1 GCA_024225635.1 Desulfobacteraceae bacterium
CTGACAGAAAAAATCCATCCCTCTACCAGTACCTTTGCCAGATCCCTGGTTGGGAGCTGTTTGTGGTCTGGAGGAGGGTGTAGTGGGATAGCCCTGCCTCACAGGGGCTCTTGGTGGGGAAGTAGCTTTTGCTCCACCAGAGCTTGAACCTCCTCCTTCATCATCCTCGTCTGGCTTCTTGTTGCTGCTCATGATGGCGGCGACAGCCTTGCAGGAGAGAGGAGGGGGCCTTGAGACATTGTCAGAGTACACAATCCTACCCCTATCTGCAGGATCGTAGCCTGCGGCCCTCATCCACAGCCTGGCCTCTGCCAACATGAGGTCGACGGAGTCCATGCCCTTGGGGAGCTTCTTGGCAGCCATCAGGGCGATGGCAGTGGAGTGGAGGTCAGATAGGTAAGCTTCTTGCTCAGTATAGGTCTTTATGGAGTGTACGCAATTTGCAGGGCCGTCACCCTCTAAGCCCCCGATAGCCCCTTTAATAGTAAGGAGGGATGATAGGGGTGACTTAGTCACTGAAAGGTCCCTCATAATGGGGGTTCTATCCAGTGGTTGGGCTTTAAGTAAGAGTCCGCAACTTTCCATCCCCAGAAGGATGTCTATGTCCCCAGCTGGGTTGGCAACAAACTCCTTTCTGGTATTGATCAATTCACACAATATGCTCATGACCGAGGGCTCCACTGGGACCCTGTGGCCAATGGCTGTGGTACCAATTGCTAAGACGGAAATAACTTGCTGGAGGGGGGGGGCCAATTGAAAAAATATTTGGTACATCGGGGCATCAAGCTCCACGGTGTCCTTCAATTGTTTGATAGTGCCCCGCCATACACCCACTTGTTGTAAGCCTGCTTTTTCAGCAAACTCCTCAGTGACGAAATTAAGGGTACTCCCATCGTCACTGAGTGTGGTTGCATTTTGGATCGCACCCCCCCTAGCATAAACCATTGCACTCAGAACTGACTGGAAATAATGTCTGTGCAGAAGGGGAATTAGCATCTCATTCCTTCCTAAGAACATTTGCTTTAGGTATTCGTCACCATTTACTAATTGCAAAAGCCTGACATAATCCACGTCTGATCTCCATGTATTATGAGGAGAGACTGTATAGTTTGAGTGTACAATCTGATTAACACAGCTTTCTTTCCAGGCCGGTTGGGGTAGGAGCTGCATCTGCCCTGTAACCTGAGCCAAGTAGGAACTTGGTGGCGGACCAGGGATGGCCAGCTGACCAGGAAATGGTGGTCCAGGGGCAGAGTTTTGCTGTTGAGGTGGGAGAGCCGAAGGAGGAACAGAGTAGCCTTGTGCAACAGCTGGAGGTGCTCCATAGGATTGCATATAATATGGGGAGTAGGCCCAGGCATTGTATGTGCTTGGAGGATAGGACTGGGGTGCCCCAAGTTGCTCAGGTACTTCCTTATCCTTATCATCTGCACCTTTCTTTCCTCTAGACTTCTTTTTCTTACCCTTTTTGCTTTCAGGATCCCCTTCAACAGCAGCACCAGCATGTCTCCTTTCCCTGTGAACCTCTGTGTGATGGGTTTGAGCCTGTTCGTGATGACCAAGATCAGAACATTTACGGCAAGCGAACCTCCTTACATGAGGGCACTTCCCATCCGCATGACTCTTATCACTTTTTGGATTAGAGCAGACTCTGCACAATTTGTGCTTGTTCAGGTAATTACTTTTTGTATTACAATCCCAGCCCTTAAATACAGAACATGTGTCATTTAGGAGCCATCTTCTGGCCCTCCCAGTCTTTGGATCAGGATGGTTGGTCTTGCAAAGCTCATAGGTATAAGCCTCCTGCTTGTTGATAAGGAGA
>JAAEMK010000624.1 GCA_024225635.1 Desulfobacteraceae bacterium
GGTTAAAGAAGGAATGAAAGCTGCGTCCAAGTCTTTTGGTAAAGCCACCGAGACAGTCGCCGCCACAGAAAAAGCGCAAATTTTGTCGCAATCGACTCTCAAAGAGCGAGCCCTACAGCAACGCCTTCCAGCAACTACTGGTAAGGCGGCAGGAGCCACCTCGCCAAAGAAGCAGAGTGCGACGGCTGGTACGAGCCCGGCACTTTCCGCCGAGTCTCCACGCCAAAAATCGCCACCGGCACGAGCCCCAAAGAGGCCCAAAAACCCTCAATTAAAAGTTGCAAATAGCAAAAAGAAAGTACCGGCGACTGAAAGTCAGAACGCCACTACTACGACAGGACGGAAGGAAATACCCAAATTCCCTCGTCCAAATTACGATTGTAAACAAACAACGACAGCCCTAGCCAAGGCTGACGCAAATCTGGACGATTTTGAAATCCCACCGGATTTGCAGCCACAATCGGAAATCCCACCAGTTTTGCAAAAAGCCGAAAACAATGGCAAACAATTGGGACCGACTACTAGGGCTAGAGATCGGTCTGTCAGAACTGACAAAAAGGCTAATTTCAATAAAAATTATGTCAAACATTTGCATACAACGATTGCGGGCTCTCGCCGCATTAAACATAACA
>JAAEMK010000625.1 GCA_024225635.1 Desulfobacteraceae bacterium
AAAGACGACGACGACGAAAGACGACGAAAGACGACGACGACGAAAGACGACGACGACGAAAGACGACGAAAGACGACGACGACGAAAGACGACGACGACGAAAGACGACGAAAGACGACGACGACGAAAGACGACGACGACGAAAGACGACGACGACGAAAGACGACGGCGACACGTTCAGATGTTGATTGTTGATTCAGAGCGAACGAAGGGGTCTCGTAGGAGCGGCGGTTGATTCGAGGCAGCCTCACGTCCGAGTGAAATACGACAAATCATCTGCAGTTTCCAATTCCAAGCGGCCAAAGCCGGCAAATGCCCCAGTTGTGTTTGTGAAAAGAGGCTTCTAGAATTTGCGTCGAATTTCTAATTGATAGGCACTTAGGCCTGAGTCCACTTTGTTCGGATTGCAGAAATCGCATTAGAATTATTTTGCTTTGCAACGTCCACTTAGGCCTTAGTCGATTTCTCTATTGAACCGACCCTTTGATCGCTATTTTGTTTTCTTTCCTCCACATGTATACCTGTAACTAGGGGGAAA
>JAAEMK010000626.1 GCA_024225635.1 Desulfobacteraceae bacterium
CTAAAACCTGTTGTTCTTTTGGATTAGGCCTCCTGGAGCCGCCATGCCCCATGGGGCATGCCCCTGATGAAACACCAACATTAATTTCCGATGTACGCACTCCTACCTGCACACACACCGACTCTCCCGCTTTCTGACGCCGCCTTATTTGCTCATGAAGCCAACTTTCAGAAAGTCCTTCCAGAGGCTGCTCCATTCCTGCAACGGTTACTGTGATCATGAATATGACTCCTTCGGTTCAGTTCACCTTGACAGTCTCATGATCATGCGACATTTGGCGTCGCACCCAGCGTCTTTTTACCATCAGAACCAAACAGACATTACGTATCTCTTACGGGTCTCAACAACCTAGAAACCGCTTCTGACAAGGCTTCTCTAAATTCACGTAATGACGGCATATCAATCTGTAGGACATCAATGCTGCGGTCCTTCACGAGATCTGAAAGCTTGTCTGAAGAAGGATACCCACCCATGGCAGCCTCAAGTTGCTCCTTTAGTGGATTCAAACCTTTGTCATTGCCAGACATTTCCTCCAATGCATCACAGTGTTGATAGGGTGACTGCGACTTTACCGCGCAGAGCAGCCAGGCTTCGGATTTCGGGTTGGGCATCATTGGCACACCATAATCAAAACGGGCCGCCTTAAAACCGTTTTCCATCGATTCGACTTTTTTTCGACGAAGACCTCTATTGGATGATGCAGTGCGATCACTGTCCCGAAACAGAACAGCAATAACAGAGTCCTGCACTTCGTCCGCCAGCCTATGAGCCAACTCCCCCAAGCCCCGAGCATTCCGGAAGAAATAACTTGTTTCCTGCCCCGTTTTTTTACCTGGCAGTCGGATCTTCCGGCCGCCACTTGCTTGTTTGCAGTGTTGGCTGAGTGACTTCTCGCTGACAAACCCAACCTGTCCATACTCGATATGGGACATCTCAAAGCCCTGGAGCTGATCAACAAACTGCTCAACCAATTGATCGACGAACCAAGCCATTGGCCCCGGCAGAAAGTGTTCACCTTTACAAATTTCAACAGCTTCAACGATGCTGCAGCCAATATCAGAGGGGCCCTCGCCACTAAGCAACAAAAACATCGTTACTTGTCACCATTAATTTGCCGGATTTCCTCGGCAAGTTCTGACAGCCGGGTATCAACGAATACTTCACCCGGGCCCATTACCGACAGCTTCTCTGCCATGGAGGGAATCGAGAAGAGTGGTATAGCCCTGGTCGCACCCTTGGTAGTTTTGTAGAGGTAAATCACGCCATCTTTTGCGATATCGTCTTCGAGGTAGTTCAAGATCAAAGGGCTGTGTGTTGTAACCAAAACTTGATGGTTACTGCCAACCAGTGCGTCCACCAAAAACTCGACCAACTCCGGATTAATGCCGTTCTCGATCTCATCAAAAATCAGAAAGTGCTGATCCGAATCCAACTGAGAGAGTACCGCCATTAAACGCAGCATACCGTCGTTGATGTGTTCCGCCGAAGTGGACAACAACTGTTCGCCAAAGCGTTCTTTGACACCAAGCTGTTTCCAGCCAGACCGAAGAGATTTCGTATCAATACTCTCAAGCTGCCCATACACACCTTCAAGTCGTTTTCTGAGCGCCTCACGCTTGTCTTTACCCAATTCATGCAGGTACGCGGACAACCGTTGTCCACCCAGACCTAACTGACCATCCGCACTGCGTGTCTTAAGGCAGAGTTGGGCTGGGGATAATAGATCAAGCGAGTGCACCTTCAACATTTCAGTCCGCAATGTGAGCAGCGGACCTTTGATTTGACTTTCCTTAAGCTGCGAAAGTATCGAACCTTGATAGTCAAAAACGACTTTGAATTTTTCGGCCTTACGACCTTCATGAGGTCTGAGTGTGCACTCCCCTTCGTGGACCCTAAGGAGAGGCACCCCGTTAAGAACCACCGTTTCAGTCGTACACTGAAGAGAGTTCCGGTTAACGCTCCCGCTCCATACAAATTCACCATTGGTGGGAATACTCAGAGTGAGCGTGAACTCGATATTCTGGCGCGCAGATAACTTTGAGTTCAGGTCAGCCTTTGACCATCCTCTTTCCTTCAACCAGCTTTTGAGATCGCCCCGCATAAGTTGTGAGAGGAAATCCATAGCCTGAAGCACCGTCGACTTGCCGGCTCCGTTCAGACCCACAAGGCAGCTGAATTTCGCCACGGGCATCCGAAAATCAACCAGGGATTTGAAGTTGTCTATACGAATATGTGTAATCATGTTTGTTCCAATTTCATTTTCTGGCTGACGTACTCCCGGAGTTCTTTCAAATTCTGGAAGTGCCGGTGCTCATCTACGCTTGCAAGTGCCGATTTGGCACGGGAAATTTTTTTGGCCAAACCCGTAGAATTAGTCGAAGCATTACACCTACTTAAGCGCTTTATTAATTTTGGTGATCAATGCCGTCCACTGCTGTCGTTCATCCAAAGTTAATTCGTTTGCATCATGGGTGCGAGCCCAGCGCAGAAATGCCTTGGAGAGCTTATACTTTGAGAAGTCAGATATCTCCGCACCGAAGATATCAACAATAGGTCGGCTGTCTTGACGCTGTGCTGTGCTCCTGATTTCCCAACCGAGTTCTTCCTGTGCCACATTGATTAAAGTTTCTCGAAGGAGATCCTCGATTTCAGGGGCATTGACGCTACCAGAGTACGAGTCCTTTGTTCGAAGGATCCTTTTGTTTCCCAGGGAGTGGACAAGAATGTCTTGCTCAGCAGCTTGATTGCCTGCTGTATCCGAGTCGAGAAGCGCTGCGACCTTCAACTTATTAGCATGCAAGATGGTGGCAAAATACACCACTTTACCTGCAGTATTCGCTGGCACGATAGCGATGCTCTTGTTTAAGTCAGCCTCTCCCGAATCTCGAAGGAGAAGTGCGACCGCTTCCACGTACCAATAATCGGTCAGTCCCTCAACCACAAGGTTCCGGGTCTGTGAAAATAGACTTTGCGCTAGATCGTAGCCAAGCGCCTCCTGTAGTGGCAGCAGAGCTGCAGGATCGCCAGAGGAAAGATCACCATGTATCTTTGTTCCGTCTTTACGGTTCGTCATGTCCACCACGCGAACCATATCCAACTCGTCCGGACCGACAAGGAATGGTGAGTGGGTTGTATATAGAGTCTGGTTTTTGGCGGCTAAACGAGAAATAGTTTCGCGGAAATCACGTTGCTTTAGCCCATGCAGGTGAAGACCAGGCTCGTCCAACAACAGAACAGCGTTCTCATGCTTGTCAGCGGCTTCCGCAAAAAACACAACGAAGAACGAAACCAACCATTGGAAACCTTCGGATCGTTGGTCTAGCTCAATTTCAACACCCAACTCGTCTTCGACGACAACCTTGAGATACTGACCGTCCGCCTTTATTTTAAGTTTGCTCGCCTCAGCTCGCTCCGGGTCCGGATTCCAAACAGAAACGATTTGCTCTGTCAGATCAACACTCGCCGAATTTAATTGATAGTCACGAGAGTCTAACTTGTCTTGGTAGGCCTTTAAGGCTGCAGCATCATTCTGACCTGGCTTCGCTGCGTTCCCAAGCTCCGCAAGCTCCTCCGGAGTAAATCCAAGAAGCTTGAGCAGGCAAAGGTTTCCATAATCGTACTGCTTGTCATCGAGAACTCCGCTCTGGACACGCTGAGCGAGGTGCTCCAAATGGATTCGAGGACGAACTCGGAAATAATTATTGAACAGTACAAACACAGGTAGCCGAGAGTTCAGGTGTTCCAAGACAGAACCACGTTCTTCAACTGCCCGGCACGACTGCATGAGTCGGTCGTATCTATGTTCTTCCGCATCATTCCCTTCCTCAATTAAAGGGAGTGTTTTCTCAAGAAAAGCTTTGAGGTTGCGGGCATGAGTACCGGATAGCCGCGTACTAGGTTTCCAACCGCTAGTAATCGAGACGAGCTGCTCTTTGACGGAAGGCGTTTCTCCTGAACTATGTTTGTCAGCGTGAGCTGCGAGTCTGAGTAAGTCCTTTGATATTGAGTCGTAGGTTGGGAGAGCGGGTCCTCCTTCAATTCGGTGCCAAGCCTCATTATTCAATTTCCGACCGTAAACATAGGTACATTGTTCAAAACCTTCCGGGAGACCTTCCAAGTCAGGCGACTCAAGCTGAAAGTGACCTTCTACGACTGTCACGTCGGAGGCATCAACCAAACCACGGCGGATGTCCTTGTTGTACTGGGATCTGGGATAGTCACGGAGTGGGTCAAACCCCTCCACACCTTCAGGAGCATTCAGCTTTTGAAGTGCCTGAAGAATAACCGTTTTACCAGCCTCATTTGGACCGACCAGGATCGTCTTACCGTTCTCAACCTCAAACTCTCCGGTATCGATCACGCTCCGGTACATTTGGACACGCGCTTTAACTAACCTCATAGTGCCATGCTCCTGTCAATTAGGCTGATCCGAAAAGGTATCCCTTCACTTGGTTACTCACTGTGGCTTCTCGCCCGTCACCGCCTTTACCTCAGCTAACAAATCGCCAAACTTCCCATAATTCACCTTCACACCATCATCCAGATCCAGGCTGATGCGCTGGTCGGCGTAGTGGCGGAGTTTTTCATCGAATTCGGCGAGTTCGACCTGTTGTTTGTGCAGGGTGGCGATTTCTTTTTCCAGGCGCTTGGTTTCAGCGGCTGAGGTACTGGCTTCTTTGTCTTGTTCCAGCTTTTCAGCGTAGGCGTTGAGCTTGGCGCTGAGGGGAATGACGTATTCAGTACGCATCCGTGCCAACGTACCTTCGTTGTAGCGGTGCAGGTAAACCAGGCACTCGAAGGCTTTGTGTTTGCCGGAGCTGAAGAGCCAGTAGATCGGGCGCTTTTTATAGGTGCGCAGGTGATCCTTATAGAACTGGGTGCTCAGGTAGCGGCGGATGGTGTCCATGGCGGATTCGCCTCGCTTGGGCTTGATGGCGTGCAGGCAGAGACTTTCCGCTACAAAATCCAGATTTTCCTGTAGATGCTCATCGCCCCAGACCACGCGGACAAATTCGCGAAAGCGGTTGGTGGCATCGTCGGCGAACCATTCCTGATCATTAATCGGAACAATACCATCATCATCAGGTAGGAACCTTGGAGCTTTCACCTGATCGAGATAGTCTTTTAGGTTTTGATTTTGATTCGCTAGAATCAATCCGGGCTTATCCAGGGAAAAACGCCCCATTGTGCAGCCCATCGCATAACTTATCAGATCTCGGGCAAGAAATTTATCCTCCTTCCTTTCAGTTGACTCGACAACATTTTCCTTTAATGTCAAACCTACTAACTTTTCATAAAACTGATCATTTTCGATTTCGAGATTGAAAAGCGCATTTCTATCTTCCAGAGTATTTCTATCTTTTAAGTCAAATGCTCTTCTTATGCTGACATTATCCAGACCAATAACATCCAAAGTGGAAAAACCATAAGAAGACTCATGAGAGTCATAATTTTTTTTTGACAATGAAACTAACTTTCTGTGCCCCTCTGTATTAAAATTCAATGGAGTTGGTATCTTTGAAACATAACCAACCTCAAACCCAAGAGTCGGATTTATTAAAGAAAGTAGCTTAGCGCAAACAGAGCTATTTAAATATGTCAGAAGCTTTGTGGAATCCTGATCATCAAATATTCCCGGCCCCTTGCTACCAAATATATAACCTTGGCCATACTCCCTAAACGTTGGCTTCCCCTGAGCGATAACCGTCCAAGTAATTCCTGGCCTGAAGTAATACTTTGTATTCTGTATTTGCCGAGAAGCAGACCCATAAAGCTCTTTGTTTAGATCATATATTTCTCGCCCAGAATCCTGCCAATTTATAATATAATCATTATTACCATACCATTTCTGTGAGCCGCCACCTTTATTAAACGGAATCCATTTTTTACCAGAAACCTTCATCTCTTCGTGAGATCCAATTGAAAATCCAATTTTCTCAAAAGAAACCTCATGCCAAAATCTTAAAAATCGCTCATTATCGCTGGTTATGAGCCCCTTCTTAGCCATGAAGTTTTCGCTCAGAGGAGGAAGCTGCTCAAAGATCTTCAACTCTCTTAGAGATGCCCAATACGAAATCGGCATCCCGGGTAATGAAAACAATTTCCCCTGAGGAATCGATTTATAAAAATTCGATTTATTTAGTAGTAGTTGCTTCTTTTCCTCTTCAGAACCATCTACTAGCCTAAAAAACATCGGGTTATATTCAGAAATCATAGTGGATCTCATAATCCAAGCTACAGACTGAACAACCTCTCCAGAAATAGTACCAAATGCTCTAGCACCAAGATGAGCAAGCGTTATTATAGTAGCCCGATCCAATAATTTAGCCCTAAGGGCTTCGAAGGTTGAAAGGAACATCCATGAATGCATATTTATTTGAGCGTTGTAACCAAGAGTTTTGAGCAACAAAAATGCTCGCTCCATAAACATGGCGAAGAGATCTGACTTGCTGTTCGGGTAGGCATCTTTTGCGAACTTTTTCAACGATGCATTCATGCCTTTGCTGCCCATGTAGGGTGGGTTCGCAATAACCGCATCATATCTCTGGCCCAGCATCCAAGCCTGCTGAACTTACGGTAGCAACATTTCCGCCGCTGGTTTCTGCATCACGTCACCCATGCGGGCTAACTGTTCCAGCTCATCAACTAGGGCTTTCAGCGGTGCTGCGTCTTCCTCGGGCACTTCGATCAAGGAGCCGAAGGTTTTGGCTTCTTCAAACCGCTCCAACGTGCGTTGCAGCAGTTGGTAGCGTTCATCGGCACTCGCACTGCTCAAGTCAGCCTGCTCACTCTCAAACAGGCTCTGGGAGCTACCCTGCTGCCAGTCGCCACTCAGGTTCAGATCCTGCCAAAGTTGAGGCAGGTTCAGATGGCCGGTTTCCTTGAGGGAGAGCACGTTGAGGGTGACTTCGCCTTCGGCTACCCGGCTGAACAGGCGGCGGTCGTCTTCCCTCGCCAGCATCATCAGGGCGAAGCCGGCCAACTGCCCTGCCCGATCGTCGATGTCCAGGCCGAACAGGTTGTGTTTCAGGATCTGCTGCGGAATGTCCCGGCTGCGGTAGCCACGCTCTTCATAGATGGCTTTCAGGATTTTGTAGGCTTCCACCACTATGTGGCCAGAGCCACAGGCGGGGTCGAGAACTTTGATGCTTTCCGGGTCTATGGCATCGGGTACGGTTTCGGCCAGCTGGGCCTGTACTTCCGGAGGCTGTTCGCCGGGCTCGATGAAGTACGGCATCTGGTCTCGCAGGGGGCTGTCCGGGTAGGTTTGCAGCCACTGGCGGCCTACCGAGTTTTGTACCAGGTACTGGACAATCCAGTTGGGGGTGAACAGCTGGGTGGCAGCGGGAATGTCTTCGCTTTTGACCACCTTGCCGATGACCTGATCTTTCTTTTCGGAGATGTAGAACTGGTAGAGCCAACCGATGATTTCCACATCCTGCCAGTCGTCTTCCGGAATGGCGCTGACCAGTTCACGAATCAAAGAGTCAGTTTTGGTGAGGTTGTCGGGCAGCAGCAGTTCGGTGGCATCGTCTACGGCTTCAAACAGGAAGGGCATAGCCTGGTGCAGGGCGTGGCATTGGGCCAGCAGGAGTTCCCGGTACAGCTCTTCGTCTTTGTTGCCGTCCAGCTTTAGTTCCGCGACTTGTTGTGGGTCCAGCCCTGGCAGGCTGATGTCCAGGCAGTCGTCGAGGATCTGCGGGGTGCCGAG
>JAAEMK010000627.1 GCA_024225635.1 Desulfobacteraceae bacterium
AACATGTACAACGCGAGCGTGATCAAAGTTAACAGCATTTCACCTGAGCGCAGCTACAGTGGCCTGGAGCTGGCCATCCTGGAGGAATGTTTTGGATTTAAGCTTGACAACTGTGAAAATGTAAACATCCCCACATTCTCATCTGTAGTCCACCTGTTGTTAAGCAATGATCAGCCAGAATTGGATATAACACAGATCCTGGATCCGAGACTCCTAGGCTTTGAATACAACATCTTTTCTCACAACATCCGCCTCGTGTATATTCCCTGGTCATCCGACCAGAAGCTGCAAGTATCAGGGGCCCTGGGTGGCGACCCCAAGCTGGTCCAGGCAGACATCCAGTACCCTCGCATCATCATCCCCACCGAGGAGCTGGAGAAGACCAGAAAGAGGGCTGACGCCATGCTTGCCAAGCTGGACAACACCCCCGCCCTCATCAGGGAGTCCGAGCTCGCGAGCAACAAGCTGCACGCTCTTGACATGGAGTACAGGCATGACGTGAACGTGCTGAACAACATTCACTGCAGCAGCAAGGACAAACTGCACCCCTTCGCCTCCGACCTCACCTCTGACCTCGGACTCGACCTCAATGGGGAATACTGTGCTGTCAATATGACTTCCGATGACTCTAAACGTATTGCCAACTTTTTAGCATCTGAGGTAGCAGCTTTAAATCCATTGATACTCTGCCCCACCCATGACAAGCTGCAAGCCGAGTCATTGGCCGGTTGTGATCTTTGCATCATGAAAAACACTCCTGAATCATCAAGACAACATGAGAGCAGATATTTTTATTTGTGGGATCAGGTGACCCTTCTTGACGAGGAAGCTGTAAGGAATGGTGGCACCTCCATCATCAGGATCAAGAATACCTTCGACCAGCCCCTGCACACCTTCGGCCAGCTACAGCACAGTAACCTGAATGACGCAAAGCGAGCTTCCCAGACACTGTTCAAAAGAGCACTGGATATTGGCGCACTTCAGATTATAGACGAGCAGTTTAGGGAAAAGATTGCTGCAGGATACCTCAAAGTCCTAGAGCCTGACACTATCCACAAAATCATCAATGGTGAACTTTACCATCAGTGCATTCTTCGTAACTATGTGACGAATTTGAGCAGCGCTTCGTCTCCCCTACGATTAATCAGCAATACTGCTCATAGAATACCAGGAACAGAACACAGCCTGGTTAAAGTGGATCCGTGCCCTGCTTATGAGCTGAGCCAATTACTCGAGATCTCATATCGGTCGTTCACAATATGGAATTTGGCGCAAACAGACTTCAAGAAAGCATACTTATCCATGTCCACCGATCCACAACACTCTCTCATGTATATCAATTACTGGTATCTTATTGATTTGGATGCACCAAATACCAACTTCCCTCTCCTGTTGGCTTCTTTGGCAATAGATTTCGGGTTCGCTTCAGCGAGCATGTTATTGTCCATATCTATAAAGAAATTTGGCGCACTTGTGGTCACCCTCACCCTTTCCAAGGATATTTTGAAAAATTCAGTGTATGTGGATAATGTAAACATAGACCACTGTCCAGATCCCAAGACACTCAATGACGTCATCGTGGACCTGAAGCTCAACCTGCAGAGGATAGGGTTGAACATGGACAAGCTGTATGTGAGCAAGGAGCTCTACGACCACCCCGACATGGCCGGGGTCAGGGAGCTGTTCAGCTTCAAGGACTCGACCACCACGTTAGGAACCCGGTGGTCGCTGGTGGACGATGTGATGGTCCCCAACACGTCTCTGTCTCTACATGGTTCTCACCGTGGCATGCCTGAAGGTGAGAAACTAACTGTCAAAATCCTTGAGACAACAAAGCTCACAAGAAGACATCTGCAGCGTCTCACGCCGTCACTATGGTGTAACACCGGCCGTTACTGGGGTCCTGTGATCGCTGGGGCCAAGCTCTTGCTGTCTCTTGCCTGCAAGGTGGCTAGTTCTGACAACATTGACGTCGCCATTGCTGACCTGGACCCAGAGCTCGGGGAACTGTGTCAAAAGTTCTGGACAAACGTTGTGGCCACAGAGATCATCCCCTTCCAAAGGAGCTGCATCAAAAGAGGTTACAGGCTGATCCACATTGTCGCCGATGGAGACGGGAGCCATCAAATGGTTGGGGCCGTGATCACCCTGATCTCGGAGGACAAACATGGCAACAGAGAAAGCGCCGTCATTAGTTCAAAATCGACCGTGTCACACGATACAGTCCCGAGTAACGAGGCGAGGGCGAAATATATGGTGACCGCCCTGCTCCTCACCTACATCAAGGCCATCAAGCCGGTGATGAGCGCTCACAACATGGAGTTCGGGATCACTGTCCTCTATGACAATTTACCCTCCTGCTACATCTTTAAGAGGGCAACAAAGGCCGTGTTAACAAGAAATGTTAGAGCTAACGTCCTGAAAAGTCTGGTGTCAATCAGCAACATCTGCCCAGAGGTGAAAATCGTGTTAGCATGGGCTCCAGGATTCATGTTGATTTCTGACAAAGTGTCAAAACTCTTCCTGAACTCAGCGGACATTGTGAACTCCCAGTTCTGGAGGGAAGGAAATGCAGAGTATAGGAGCTTTGAAAAGATGCAGACATTCTGGTTCCTGAGTCATGAGAAGGGAGAGACAAGGTACAGAGATCTGCCACCACTGAGCACAGCAGGCCTCAAGTCCTTTGATGAAGTGATTGTAGCCAACCCCCTTGACAGTTCTCAACTATACGAGGTAACTTTTGACCAGAACGATCAGAAGATTGGAGAGTACTGCCCGCCCAAGGCGGAGAGCGAGCAGAATGATGTCAACAACATAGCGGAGGAATCTATTGTTGGGTGTGCTGAGGCTCAGTATGACCAGCTCCTCGGGCACCATGATGACAGCCTCAACTCTCTCGATGTTCTCTACAGCATGCTCAGATACAACTTCCCAGAGGACTCTCCATGCAACATGACGGAGTCTGTGGAGAAGCCGTCCCCCTCCGTGAAAGGGGTCCTTACCAGGGCCAGGCTGGAGGACAGGACAAGCAAGAACATGTTTTGCAACATCCTTGCCGGCCGCAACGTGAATGGCATCATTGAGAAGTCGGAGTATGACACCCTGATGACAAAAACGAACAATGTCATCACCATCATCAATGTTGTGTACATGTGTCTTCTGGCGAGATACAAACATCCAACAGAAAAGGACAGAGAAAGATTACTGGGTGATGCCTGGTGTAAGATTGTCAGCTCTGACCAGCAACACTACGCTGTCGAAAATAGTTCCAAGGTGAAAATAGTGAATGGGTTAAGAGTGGTGGTCCTTAGAATGCAGAATGTCACCATTCCTGTTGTCAGTCAACACGGGCCTCTAGTCAGGAAAATGCTCCTTACCTTACATTGCTCCGCCGATAACAATGGGCTCCTGACTGTGTCACACATCATCGCCTCAACACTGAGACACCGATTCCTCACTGGTGAGTTCGGCCTCTATGTCTACTCCCTGGACGCCTGCATCGGCAGCATCATCCACAACTGCGGCGTGTGCCTGAGGAGCTCGCTCAGGTCCTTCAGATTCAGACAGGGCAATATGTATGCCCGGGTAGACACAGACTCTGGACTATGGAAGAGAGTCAGCATAGATCCTTGCGGAAGCTGGATAATGAAACAGTATGATGGAGCCAGGAGGTCTACCCTTCAAGTCTACATGCTGATTGCTGCAGACTACGCCAGCGGCGCGGTGATCATCGAGCTGCTGGGGAGTCTTAAGGCCACAGAAGTCACCCTGGCTATCAAGACGATGGAAAGAAGGCTATCAGCCGCCTTCAAGTTCATCCACGTGGACCGGGGTTCCTCTTTGAGCCCCAAGTTGTTGGAGAGTGAGTGCAGAGATTGGAAGATCATTCAAGCGGCCCCAACTTTTCATTCAACAGTCCTGGTGGAGAACAAGATTAAACAAATCAAGAGATACTTCCTGAACATCCAGAAAAAGTTCTCAGGAGAAACCAAAGGATATTTGCCATTTCACATCTACCAATACAGATATCTGACATCCGCCATGGAGCACGCTGTGAACACCGTGCCCTATTACAAGAACAACTTCCTCTCCCCCAGTCACCTTATTCACGCGAGAGGTATTGAGGTGGACAAGAGCTTCAATGAGCTCATCGACTCTGGCAAGAATGACAAGAACCTCACATGCCTCAGGCCCTACCTGATTGAGCTGGAAAAGCACAGGGCGGAGATCATGGCCTCCGCCATCAGCGCGGAGCCCGGCAAGGCCCTCCACGACAACAATGTGGACAACCTTTACCTGCCCAGGACAGGAGATGTCGTGCTGTCTCTGATGGGGGCTGGTGACATTGCTGAACTAGGCGTGGTCATCAAAGGAACAGATGAAGCGGAAAATGATGTGCCAAATACAAATCCAATCAATCAAAATGAAGACGTCTCTGAAAGAAAAGTGATGATCAAGAACAAGCTGGGGACAAAGAAGTTATATCCAGTTCTGAATCTTTGCCCCCTCAGTGACGCTACAAATCCCCTTGAATGGAAGCCCGACAATGAGAAGAAGCTGTCCCAGGTCCCAGGTAACCTGAGCTTGCGATTGACATTTCTGACTTTGATTGTTTCCATTTTCAGCTGGCTCGCCAAGGAAGAAAGGAAAATGAACAATATGACTCTCATTTTTATGGAAAGCTTAATTTCAAATAAATTCATTTTTTTCTCAATCAACACAATTTTAAATATTACAAATCAGTGTTCGTACTTTTTGTCCAGTTGCATGCATGATATTGACATGGGCCCCTCACGTAACCTTCTAAGTAACTTTCCATTTCAAGTCAGCACCTTTTCCCAAAATCCCAACTGCTCTGACAAACAGTCGCTCCTCGGAGTCAAGACAGAAAAGTCCTGTGTTAGCACCCTCACTCAGGAGTCCGTCTCTTTGTTCGTTCAGAAATACACGCGTGACCAGGTGACCGTCAAGAAGACCGTGATGCACCTCTCCCTGTTCATCGCCGTCCTCGCCATGCTCGGCCTCTGCCAGGGCGCCCCGGTCGCGGATGCAGATGCTTCTCCCGAGCCCTTCTTCTTTGAGGTTGAAGCCCTGCCTTTCATATACGACATCCACCCCGAGGAGGCACTTTCCATTATGCATGACATTAACAATACGCAGGTGGCCTTTGACAGCAGCGACCACACTGATGACAGCCCGGAGTCAGCTTACCTCACAGGGAAATGGAA
>JAAEMK010000628.1 GCA_024225635.1 Desulfobacteraceae bacterium
GATGATGTGGACAATGATGATGATGATGATGACAATGCTGAATCATGAATGTTGATGATGATGATGCGGATGATAATGATGATGATGATGTGGATGATGTGGATGTGGATGATGACAATGTGGATGATGATGATGATGTGGATGATGATGATGTTGTTGATGATGATGATGTGGATGATGATGTGGATGATGATGATGTGGATGATGATGATGATGTGGATGATGATGATGTGGATGATGATGTGGATGATGATAATGTGAATGATGATGATGATGTGGATGCTGATGATGATGTGGATGATGATGATGTGGATGATGATACGGATGATGATGATGATGTGTGTGTGATGATGATGATGATGATGTGGATGTTGATGATGTGGATGATGATGATGATGTTGATGATGATGATGTTGATGATGATGATGATGATGTTGATGATGATGATGTTGATGATGATGATGATGTGGATGATGATGATGATGATGATGATTATGATGATGCAGATGATGATATGGATGATGATGATGATGATGACGATGATGTGGATGACGATGATGTGGACAATGATGATGATGATGATGA
>JAAEMK010000629.1 GCA_024225635.1 Desulfobacteraceae bacterium
ACCCCGTTCCTTGGGGATATCCCCTCCCTGGGTCGTCCTTTCAAGGGTACCGAACAAATTGGTGAGCGCATGGCGGAGTTAATTTTCACGAAGCGCAAGATCATCAAGAGCGATCTTGTCCGGTAACCGGGATCCCGAAAAAAAGCCGCCGCCTGGAACCCGGCGGCTTTTTTGTGCCTGAATTCCCCACAGGCCGGGTACGGAGCTTATGCAAGTACCGGCCCTGTGATATTCTCACCCGCCTGATCAAAACTGAGCGGAAGTTATGTCTTTGCCGAAACGCGTTGTCCTGGTTGGCCCCATGGGAGCAGGGAAAAGCACGATTGGCCGGATGCTCGCCAAAGAGCTCGGCTATCGTTTTCTTGATTCTGATCGCATCATTGAAGAGCGGTGCGGGGCTAACATTCCGTGGATTTTTGATGTTGAGGGCGAGGATGGATTCCGTTTGCGGGAAACAGCCATGCTGGACGAGTTGTCCCACGAGGACCGAACCGTGCTGGCTACTGGTGGCGGAGCTGTGATGCGCCAGGAAAACCACCCGATTCTCAAGAGAGATGCAACGGTCATCTATCTGAAAACATCCATAGAGCAGCAGGTAGAG
>JAAEMK010000630.1 GCA_024225635.1 Desulfobacteraceae bacterium
ATTGTGAAATTTCAACAATTTAGATTCTATGGTGCCAGAGTTGCAACTCCCTGGTTGGTTGGGCCTTGACTCTGAATCCGCACGGACGGACGGACACACATTGTGACACCTTGAGCTCCTGTCGGAGCCAAAAAAGTAAATGTTGTCAAAATGAGGTGTTAAATTGTCATCTATATCGTCATCTCCCTCCTGGTGCTGAGGACGAGGACTAGGATAATCATCAGGAAGTCATCTGGCTGTCATCTGGTGAGATTGTCTTTTCCAAATAATCCGTGTTTATATTGCTCTTCTTTCAGAGTCCTTAAGAATGCCGGTTTGAAAAGTTACTCTGCTACAGCCTTCAGACAAAGGAGACATACAGGACAAAGAAGGAGATATGCAGGATGACGAAGGAGATCTACCTACCTAGCTTCAAGTGAGATCTCTAGACGTCAACAAAGTCATAACGTTCCAGATCTAAACTATTGTTTATATTTCCAGAACTCTGTATTTAGCCAGCAGCCGGAGCGGCCCCAGCTCGCCCATTCGCGTGTCAGTGCTGGAGTTCCCTTACCGAGAGGGGAGCCCCTCCCCTGGTCAGAAGGTCATCCTCCCCGCCCCTGCGGCCAGACCAGACAAGGCCATCATCATCAGCATCCCTAACATTAATTACTAGGTGAGTCAGGCAGGATCAAATGATGAGGTGGCTTCTTTTGTGAAAGCACATGATCTGATACCACGTAATAATGTTCCTTCTCATTTCAGCAGCAGTATGGGAGTTGACTTTTAGATCCAGTACCTCCGCCCCGCCCCAGCCCCTCTTCAACATCGTGCTGAGGGCTGCTATGGAGAAGCTGCAGCTGAAGCTCATCAACCGGGATTACTTCGACCCCAAGGCCGCCGTGCCGTTCTCCCAGCACAAGCTCGAGCTGTGGCCGGGCTACGTGACCAGCATCCGCC
>JAAEMK010000631.1 GCA_024225635.1 Desulfobacteraceae bacterium
GGCGTTTGGAAGCGTTACTAATTTGCTTTGCTTAAGCTCACTTGCTTTAAACTCATTTGGCTTATTTGCCGTACTGCACGCTACAAGAGTAACACTAACAAGCGCAAGTAAAGCCGTTTTAAAACAGCTGCTTAATTTTTTATTTATTACTAAAGCCATTTGCACCCCTTACTTGTACAGCAAATACGGCGCTCGTTGCTTTTTAAATGCTGCAAGCCCTTGCTGCCAACTTTGTTTTATTTGCCGCTCTGATTGCCCTGCTTCAATAGCTAACCGTAGTTTGTTGGTACCAGCCAATTTATCCATAAAATCAGCGCGTTCAAAAAAGGTAATATTGTTTTTAGATAATTTATTATAAGCCGTAATTAAATAACTTAAATCAAGCCCACGCGTGTTTGCTGTGCGTAGATCGAGCCCTTTTACAGGAGTATTTTTAAATTTAGGGTTTGCTGCCGCCCCTTTAATAGAGCGCGGTGTAAAACTAAAATCCCCAAGCGCAACGGGCGAGTAGCCAATTACTTGAAACGCAAAGTCGGTGCCTCTGCCAATACTTACAGGGGTTGACTCAAAAAAGCAAAGCGACGGATACAGCGCAATTGATTGATCGTTCGGTAAATTAGGGCTGGGTTTTAC
>JAAEMK010000632.1 GCA_024225635.1 Desulfobacteraceae bacterium
CGCTGTATCCAGTTTCCTTCAGGGCCTTTTGGGTAATCTCCATAAGGTCTGTTACGGAGCGCTCCCGCACCGGCCGGTAAATCATGCCTGCCTGGCAGAACCGGCACCCCCTGGAACATCCCCGGGCAATCTCGAGCCTGAGCCTGTCATGGACAGGTTTGCCAAACGGAACAATTGGGGCGGTGGGGAAAGGGGTCTTGTCAAGATCTGACAGGACCGCCCTTTTCACGGTGGCATGTTCCGGGTAAAGGGGCGTCAGGGTCTGGAAATCCCGGTCGCTGAAGCTCGGGGTGTAGAAGGAGGGTACATAGACCCCCTGGATTGTGGCAAGCTCTTTGAGCAGCTCTTTTTTGCCGTCTTCCCCGGCGCGTTTCCATTTGATGGTTCTTTTTGAAATCTCGAGGATCGCCTCCTCTCCGTCTCCGATCACAAAGAGGTCGAAAATGTCCGCCAGGGGTTCCGGGTTGAATGCGCAGGGGCCGCCGGCAATGACCAGGGGAAACTCCTCTCCCCGCTGGTCCGCATAAAACGGGATGTCCGAAAGGTCCAGCATGGTGAGGATGTTGGTGAAGTTCAGCTCGTAGAGAAGGCTGAAGCCGATGATGTCGAACGCTTTCAGGTCGGTTTTCGATTCCAGGGAGAACAGGGGTGTGTTTTTTTCCCTGAGCAGCTGCTCCATGTCCTGGGCCGGGGTAAAGAAGCGTTCGGCCGTGATATTGGGTTCCTGGTTCAGGATGGTGTAGAGAATCTGCATCCCAAAGTGGGAGGTGCCGATTTCATAGAGGTCGGGAAAAGCCAGGGCAAAGGTCAGGTCAACGGACGAATGGTGTTTCTTTATGGTGTTGGCTTCGCATCCCAGGTATCTGCTGGGCATCTCAACCAGGGGCAGGATTTCTTGAATATTTTTTTTGTTCATGTTAGAAAACTTTAATAATTATATGGTTTTAGTGTATTTTGCAAAAGATCGAATTATCTCATTTTGAGCCGGATAAAGCAACGATAACTTGTGATTCATGGAGAGGGCTGTCATGGGCGCGGGTTTGGTTGCGGAAAAACAGGGTGCCTTGCTGGCAGACCATAACAATGAAAGGTGTATGATGGATAGAGTTAAAATAAACAGGCTGCTTGGATCTGAAACCGCCATGGACAAGGTGGTAATCAAGGGATGGGTCAGGACGAAACGTGATTCAAAGACCTTCTCGTTCATGGAGATCAACGACGGGTCCTGCCTTCCAAGCATCCAGGTGATTGCCGGGGAAGAGCTTGCCAATTATAAGGAGATAGTGAAGGTCACCACCGGGTCCGCCCTTTGTGTGACCGGCCGGCTGGTGGAATCCCCGGGCAAGGGCCAGCGTTGGGAGATCCAGGCCGATGATGTTGAGATCATCAGCGTAGCCCCTGAAAATTACCCCCTGCAGAAGAAGCGGCATTCGGACGAGTTCCTGAGAACCATTGCCCATCTTCGGCCCAGGACCAACAAGTTCGGGGCTGCCTTCCGTATCCGGTCCGAGGCGATCTATGCCATCCACAAGTTTTACCGGGACAAGGGGTTCCGCTGTTTGAGCGCTCCTGTGATTACCGGTTCCGACTGCGAGGGGGCCGGCGAGATGTTCCGGGTGACAAGCCTCGATCCCGCAGACGTGGCAAAACAGGGACGGATGAACTTTAAAGAGGATTTTTTCGGCACCCAGGCAAACCTCACCGTGTCCGGCCAGCTGTCAGCCGAGATGTTCGCCATGGCCCTGGGGGATGTCTACACCTTCGGGCCCACCTTCCGGGCCGAGGACTCCAACACCAGCCGCCATGTGGCCGAGTTCTGGATGCTCGAGCCCGAGATGGCCTTCTGCGACCTTGACGCAAATATGGACCACGCGGAAGAGCTGGTCAAGACCCTTACCCGCCACGTGATGGAAAATTGCCCCGAGGATCTTGCCCTGTTTACCAAGTTTGTGGACAAGCAGCTTGGGGGCGTTCTCGACACCCTGGTGAACGACGACTATGCCCGGGTGACCTATGACGAGGGCGTCGAGATCCTTCAGAAGTCCGGCAAAAAGTTCGAGTTTCCGGTGGAGAACGGCACCGATCTCCAGTCCGAGCACGAGCGCTTCCTTGCGGAAGAGTATTTCAAGAAACCGGTGTTCCTGACCAACTATCCAAAGGAGATCAAGCCCTTTTACATGCGCCAGAACGACGACGGCAGGACTGTTGCCGCCGTGGATCTCCTGGTGCCGCGGATCGGCGAGCTCATCGGCGGCAGCCAGCGGGAGGAGCGCCTGGATGTTCTTGAGGCGCGCATGGATGAAATGGGGCTGCCCAAGGAAGATTACTGGTGGTACCTTGATTCAAGACGGTTCGGAACTGTGCCCCACGCGGGATTCGGCATGGGGTTTGAGCGCTTCCTCATGCTTGTGACCGGTATCACCAACATTCGGGACGTGGTGCCCTTTCCACGGACACCGGGGAAGATCGACTTCTAATAAACCGTATACGGGGATACGCAGACGGGGACAGACTTAGCTAAGTCTCTCCCCCAAAGCAAATACGCCAGAAACAAATGTTTCAAAAATATGTCAGCCCCTCAAAAAAAACTTGCTTTTTTAAGCCGTTTATATCCTAAATAAAATTAGGCAACAGATGGATTAACCTGGACAATTATGGGGGACGGGTTTCATGCCAACACTTGACGAACGGAAAATGGAAAGTGCCGAGGATTTAAGAGACAGGCTTGAGGCGAGAACCAGGGAACTTGGGATCACCTACACCTTCTCACAGTACATGGAGATGATGGAAACCTATTTGCTGAAGCTTGAGAAGCGAGTGACGCGGCTTGAAGGAAAATGCAATATCAGCAGTGACGATATCATGGATGGTTGAAGATGCCGGAGGCGATCGCCTCCGGCATTCTATTTTTAACGGTTGGCGTTTTTGATGGCAACCTCTTCAAAGGTTTTGATCTCCGCCAGTATTCGTGTGGACGCATCCAGGAGCTCAAATGCAAGGGCTGCCCCTGTTCCTTCTCCCAGCCTGAATCCCAGGTCGAGAAGCGGTACAAGGTTGAGCCGTTCGTGCATGAACCGGTGTCCCACCTCGATGGAGCGGTGTCCGGCAAAGAGGTAGGCCTTTGCCTGTGGGGCCAGTTCGCAGGCGATCAGGGCCCCTGCCGTGGAGATGAAACCGTCGCACACCACCGGGATGCCGTGGGCGGCAGCGCCGATCACCAGGCCTGCAAGCCCCCCGATCTCAAGTCCTCCCACCTTGGATAGCACGCCAATGGGATCATTGGGGTCGGGCTTGTTCAGTTCAAGTCCTTCCCGGATTACCCGGATCTTGTTTTCGAGCATGGCGTCGTCGATGCCGGTGCCCCGGCCTGTCAGCTCCTTGGGGTCCATGCCTGAAAATGCCGCAATGATGGCGGCAGAGGGGGTGGTGTTGCCGATGCCCATGTCCCCGGTTCCCAGAAGGTCCACCCGTTTTTCCTCGAACAGATCGTCCACGATGCCGATACCTGCATTTATGGAGGCGACCGCATCCTCCCTTGACATGGCCGGGCCCTTGGTGAAGTTTGCCGTCCCTTTTCTCACCTTTTTGTGAAAGATGGGAAGGGCGGGATCAAAGTCAAAGTTCACGCCGATGTCCGCCGCCTTGATGGAAGCGCCGGCATGGCGGGCAAGCACGTTGATGGAGGCACCGTCATTGACGAAGTTGTCCACCATCTGGGGGGTCACTTCCTGGGGAAAGAGGCTCACGCCTTCCTCCACCACACCGTGGTCCCCGGCACAGGTGATGAGCGTCTTGTTGGTGAGATGTACGTCCAGGCTGCCTGCGATGCCGGCCAGCCGTGCCGATGCATCTTCGAGGATGCCGAGGCTTCCGGCAGGCCGGGCCTGCTCGGCCAGCCGCGCCAGGGCTGCTTCATAAACGGACGAATCGGGTGTCTTGATGCTTGCAATGGTCTGTTCGAGTTGTTTCATTGGTTTACGCTCCAGGTGCTATTTTATCGTTCTTTATATCTTCCCTGAAAATGGTGTTGCCCTTTTTCATGGCGCAGAAGTCGCCGCACATGGTGCAGGTGGCGCCATCTTCCGGGGCCCGGCTGTTTCGGGTCTCCCGGGCAATCTCCGGAAAGAGCAGACGGCTTTCAAGGTCGTCCCACCGCATGTCCCGCCTTGCCATGGCGGCCAGGCGCTCGTTGTCCCTGCGGTCGGGGTATTTGGCGATGTCTCCGATCCTTACGGCCAGCCGTGTAGCCCGGACTCCTTCCCTTACGTCTGCCTCCGTGGGAAGGGCCAGGTGCTCGGCCGGGGTGATGTAGCAGATGAGATCCGCTCCGTGCCAGGTGGATGAGGCCGCGCCGATGGCGGAGGTGATGTGGTCGTAGCCGGCGCCGGTGTCCGCCGGGATGGGACCCAGGACATAGTAGGGGGCGTTGCCGCTCATGCGCTTCTCCAGGATGATGTTGGCCTGGATTTCGTCCAGCGGTACATGGCCGGGGCCCTCCACCATCATCTGGCATCCCTGCTCGCGGCCGAGTTCGGCCAGCTCGCAGTTGATGATCATCTCTGCCATCTGTGCCCTGTCGTGGCTGTCATGGATGGCGCCGGCCCGGATGCCGTTGCCAAGGGAGAGGACGGCATCGTATTTTTTCATGAGGGCGCATACCCGGTCAAACTGCTCGTAAAGCGGGTTTTCCTTGCCCGTGGCATCCATGTAGGCCACCATGAAGGTGCCGCCCTTGGAGGCGAGCCCGCCGTACCGGAATCCCTGTTTCCTGAGGCGCTCGATGGTGTACTGGTTGATGCCGCAGTGGATGGCCATGAAACTCAGGCCGTCGGCAAGCTGCTTTTCGATGAGGTCAAAGAGGAATTCAGGATCGAGCTTGGAGGGGTCCTTGTATTTGCGGGCAGTCTCCTTGAAGGCCTGGTAGAGGGGAACGTTGCCCACGGGCATGTTGACGGCCTTGAGCACCTCCCGGCGCACCTTGTCAAGATTGCCGCCGGCGGACAGCTCCATGAGTGTGTCGGCGCCTTCCTCCTCGATGGCAATGGCTTTTTTGACCTCGGCCTCGATGCTGCAGATGTCCGAGGAGGTGCCGATGGAGGCGTTTATCTTGGTGCGAAGGCCGGTGCCGATGCCCACCACCTTCTGGTTCGTTCTATTGGGGTTGGCGGGAATGACAATCTCGCCTGCCGCCACCCTGGCGCGGATGATCTCCGGGTTGAAGTTTTCGTCCTGTGCCACTTTTTTCATCTGCTCAGAGATTATCCCGTCCCTGGCAAGTTCAAGCTGGGTCTTCATGAATCTGCTCCTTTTCCGAGGGTTCCGGCAAAAAAAATCCCGGAACCGACGTGCGTCAGCCCTGGGATTTACCATCTCTCCTGGGTAAGGTCATTCCTCCGTCAGACAGGTCTTCTGACTCGCGGATCAACCGGATTGCCGCGCCTTCCCAAAGACCTTTTAGAAACGATCTTCAGTGGCTCTGTGCGGAATCCGTCCTCGCTCACAGCGGCGGGACCGTCCCGGATTTTCACCGGGTTCCCTTGAATGCCGGTTACGGCAACCTGACGGAGAACAAATTATGAAGATTCCTTATCTTAAGTTTGCGGTGATGTCAACACGGAAACATGATCTTTTTTGACGCCGGGCCTAAGGGAGGGTGGGCCGACATCCTCTCTTCGTTCATAGAGGAGCGGCTATCTCCCAAAGGGGATTCCCATGTGTTGGCAAAGCTCTTTTGTGGGGTGACGCTCTCCATGCGAATGCCCATTCTTCTTGGGATCAGGGAGGTGCCGGACCATGGTGAGATCTGTTCCCATGTGGAGACGGTGGTGGACTTTTTCTTGGAAGGGTGCGGGTGTTGACCCCGGTTGATAGTCATTTTTTATTGGCGATCCCCTGCTTTTGGGTTGTGTGTTTGTGATTTGCTTGATATCATTGTGCATTCAAAGTCTGGTTGGTTTTTCTCCATTCAAATTAGGTGGGCGTCCTTGGGATCTGCCCTGATCACCACTGACCGGTTAACGGTCAGGATCGTCATATGGAGTAGCAATCATGATCGAAAAAATAGCCTTGAAAAAAAAATTGATCACCCGTGCCCAATACGATGAGGCCGTTGCCGCCTGTGCCCACGCCCGGGATCGGGAGGTGGCCTACAAGGAGTTTTTTATTGCCAAAAAATGGCTCTCCGATCGCGAAATAAGCGCATTGGCCAAACTTGCCGGCTCCCTTGAGATCATGCGCAAAGATCTCAAGTTCGGCATCATTGCCGTTAAGCTGGGGTATATCAGCAAGAGTGTGCTTGAACTCATCCTGGAAGAGCAGAAAAAAGCGGTCCAGAAGAGGAAAACACCGAAATTGATCGGAGAGTTGCTTGTGGAGTCCGGCATGCTGACCCCCAAGCAGCGGGAAACGATCCTCAGTGAGCAGCTGTTGGGCGAACAGGAACTTGCCGCGGCGCCGGCACCCTCTGTGTGTACCACCGATACCAGGGCTGAACAGCCTGCCAAGCCGGCCGGGGAGCAGCCGTTGCCCGAGCCCGTGGCGCAAGGGGGGGGGACCGCCGAACCCGTGGAAAGCAGCAAAAGAGAAGAGCGGCTTCGAATGACCCAGGAGGATATCGGTTCGGGCCTGATCCTGAAGGTGCTGGCCAACCAGATGGAGGCCTTTCTTTTAAAAACAGGCGAGTTTGACGAGGACATCACGGTGGAGGATGTCAGGGAGTTGCTCCTGGACCGGTTCATTCAGTTCGGCATTGTGGATGATAACATGATTCAGCGTTTTATCCTTTCCAAGGGCTTCAAGAGCAAGGGATTCATGGTGGCCCGGGGTGTTGCGCCCAAACAGGGGCGGGATGCCAAGATTGAGTTTTATTTTGATACCGACCACCTCAAGGCCGGCGGCCTTGACGAGGAGGGGGGGATCGACTTCAAGGAGAGGGGGGCGGTTCCCCTGGTGGAAGCAGGGGTGCTTCTGGCGGAAAAGATCCCGTCCAGGGCGGCTGTCAGCGGCAGGGATGTGTTTGGTGAGGAGCATGCCATGGCCGTGGCCCGGGATGCCCAATTAAAGGGCAAGGAAGGAACAAGGCTGTCCGAAGATGGCCTGAGACTTTATTCCGCAGTCCGTGGATACCCCCGGCTTTCCTGGTCCGGCTCGGTGATGGTGGTGGAGGATTTTGTCACCAAGGGGGATGTGAATTACGAAACCGGCCATGTCAGGTACAAGGGAAACGTCATTGTCAACGGTTGCATCAAGGACGGGTTCCAGGTGTGCGGGTGCGATATCCGTGCCAACGAGATCGAGGGCGGGGTGGTGCGCGCCGACGGAAACCTGGTTGTCGCCGGCGGGGTCAACGATGCCGATATCTACGCCCGGGGCAATGTCCGGGTCAAGTTTGTTCACAAGTCCAGGATCGTCTGCCTTGGAAATGTCTTTATCGAAGCTGAGATCGTGGATTCCAGTATGGAAAGCAGCGGTGCCTGCATCATTGAAAAAGGGGACATCATCAACTGTGAAATCAGCGCCAAGATGGGCGTGTCTGCGGAAAACGTGGACACCGGGATCTCCCGGTCCAGCACTATCACCCTGGGCAGGGACTCCTTTGTCGAATCTGAGCTGAAAAAGATTCAGGGGGCGCTCAAGGTCTGCAGCAGTCAAATTGAACAGCTGAAACTTGAGCGTGAAATGCTTGTGGAAGAGATCGGAAAGCTCCATGAGCATTCCCTTAAACTGGCCCATGAACTGGACAGGATTCAGGCGGAAGAGGGGCGGACAGAGGCCTTTCTCAAATTGGAGGGGGCGCTGAACGACTGTTTCACCGGGATCGAGCGCCAGGAGATCGCAAGGGACGAGGCGGATCAGGAGGTTTCCGATCTTGAGGACAGGGTGGACGATCTCTCCTATGAGGAGGAGAACTTCAGGGAGTGGAGCCGGGTCAATCCGCCCAAATCCGTGATGGTGGTCGATGGGACGTTGTATCCCGGGGCAACGGTTTATGGGCTTCATTCCAAAAAGATATTTAAAGATAAGGTAACCAAGTCAAAGATCTGCGAGTTTGTCGAACAGGATCCAAGCGCCGACGCTCCAATATACAGGATCGCAAGCTATGAACGCTGATTATATAAGAAAGGTTAAGAAACAGAGGGACAGGCTTTTCCAGCGGCAGGTGCCCCGGCTCATGCAGGAGGGGGACAAGGGGCTGAAACCCCTTCATAAGTATGAGCGCAACGACGATCAAAAAGTGGTGGTCTCCATCCAGAGGGTGCAAGCGCTCTTTTTCAAGCTGATGGGGGAGATGGGATTTGTCAATGCGGACGATTACCTGGGGTATCTGGGAACGTTCCTGGAGATTTTCCGCCAGGGATCGGAAGCCTGCTCGTTTGACGATATCTCCATGACTTCTGAACGCGAGATCATGGGGGCGGAAAACCAGGGCAAGATCGATCTTTTGACCAAAAACCTCATCAGCGCCTACTTCAAATCCCTGATCACCGAGCCGGACTCGGTTAACGACCTGCTGCTGGAGGATGGCTTCAAACTGCTGATCACGGTGGCGGGATTTGGGCAGGACAGTGACGCCCTGGTGAGAAACGCCCTCGAGCGCCTGACTGACAGCCTCGAGAATGGGAAGCCGTGGAAGGCCTGTATAGATGGTATCAACAAGGCCTCCCTGGTGTGCCGGCTCCTGGGTGTCAACCTTCCGGCCATTGCCAAACAGGTGCTGGATCCCATCATTCTGGAGATTCGAAAGGAGCTGGCCGCCCACAACCAGATCCTTGGAAAGATTCTCAACGCCACGGACAAACTCTATTCCCAGGGACTGGACAGGAAAAAACATGAAGCCGTGCAGGCCAAGCTCGACATGGCGACCGAGGGGCTTTTAGAGAAGCTCGACCAGTATCTCTCCCATGTCCTTCAGCTGATGGGATCGGTCAAGGCGTCGTCAGCCGTCCTGTTTGGAAGGCTTGACACCCCTTTGAAGGATAACCTTGTCAGGATGTTCTTTGACTACGGCCCGCCCGGTTCCACCGGCCGGAACAGCCTTGATGTCTCAAAGATGCGGTACAGGTTTAATATGCTGCTCAAGTATGAGAGTATCACCCGGTTTTGCCGGGAACTGCAGCATTCCCGGCAGCATCAGGAGCGGTTCCTCGATCTTTTCAGGCTCTGTTTTCAATCCCTGAAACAGGAGATCGTGGTCCTGTCAAAGCAGGCTGCCTTTGATACGATCCGGTTTAAAACCGTTTGCCATGAAATGAAAAAAGCCCAGGATCGGCTCTCCCTGGACCCGGACGCACTGTCGGATGAAAAGGACGCCATCCTTGATTCGTACCTTGTCGTTATCGAAAAGTGCCTGCCCGAGCATTTAGAGTCTCTGATGTTGCTTAACGATGATCTTGTCCAGATCACCTGGGACCGCTCCCGGGAGGTTGGGGACCGGCTTCGGGATGTATTGCTCCAGGGGTGTTTCAGCGCCCTCTCTTCCTTTGAGATCGACGCCGACATGGATGATAAAACCCTTGAGGCGAAGCTCCTTCAGCTGATTTACAGCTATTCGGGTCACTACAAGCCCCAGCGCTATTTTGTCCAGATTTTTTTTAACAGCTACCTCGGCCGTGACGACGGTTCCCCCTCCGAGCATCTGGCAGGGTTTATCAAAGCAAAGCCGAGGATAGCCAGGGCGCTTCTGGCCCTGTTTTCAAATCCCAGATATGTTTCGGAACTGCTGCCCGAAAAACAGATGGAGATCGCAAAGACCCTGCTGGCCTCTCCGGCTTTGAAAAAGAAGTAGGGCATCCGGCGCGCGGCACCGTTGGCTCCTATCGCAGTCTGAATTCGACCCTGCTCCTCCGGCCGGAGCGTTGGACAATCACTCCGTCCTCCATGATCCTGACAAGGCGAAACCCTTCCACGGTCTGTCCCTCCCGGACAATGGCGCTGTTGATCACGGCAAGCCGTTCGTCCGGCTGTCGGGACCAGGAGATGGCGTTGATCTTCAGTCGTCCGTCCTCAAGCAGGGGGATCTCCTTGTCACCGGCCTGTATCCTTTCCTCCATGGCGGCAGCCCTGTCCGGGAGAGGCAGGGGCGGTGCTTCCGATCTTTCCGGCATTTTCGGCATTCCCGGTATCCCGGTTTTTTCAATACGCTCCGGTATCTCAGTCGTTTTCGCCATTTCCGGCATGGCCGGTTTTACTGTTGCCCGGGGAGGGGCTTCAACAGGCTTGGACCGGGGGGCGTCCAAAGTTCTCTTTGGTCTTTGGACGGGCGTCTTGGCCGTCTTTGGGAGCCCGGTTTCGGCAGGCAGGGCCCTCACTTTCTTAGGAGAAGGTTGCACGGGGGAGGGCATGGGAGCTTTTTGTGCGGGGGGCGTTTCTCCTTGGAACCGGCCTGTCACCATGGTAAAAGCCACAAAGGCCCCCAGGAGCAGGAGCACGAGTAAAATCGCCCATGGCAAGAGATTTATCCCCCATAACCTCCAGGCGTTCTTTTCCTTCCAGAGGTGTCTTTCCTGCCGAAGGTGGATGTTAAGGGCAGGGGGGTGTTCCGTTTCCTCTGCCAGGGATTCCTGCTCCAGTTTTTTCAAGGCGTTTAATATGGTACTCACAGCTTAATCCAGGTTCCTTAAATGGGGGGTTGAAAACGAGCGCTTCCGGTTGTAGAGAACGATCTTTGTTATGGGGCCTGCCAGGCCGTCCATGGTCAGGCCGTTGTCGGCCTGGACCTGTTTGATGGCACTTTGGACCGGATTATCGTACTTGGACGTGATTTCGATCCCTGGAAATCCAAGTTCCCTCAGGAGCAGCTTGAGGTTGATTATTGCGGTCCGTGGGGATAGCCTCGAAATGATGCCGTTGTAGCCGAGCCGCTCTTTGTAGGCGATGTAGGCCTCTTTTGCCAAGAGGGGTGACAGCGCCTCTTGGCTCACCGTGAACTCTTTTGCGCTCTGTCCTGCAACAATGACGCAAGTTTGACCGTTGGTGATCCTGATCATTGCAAGGTACCCTTTTGTCTCCTGGTTGGGGAGGAGATAGGGAAAAATTACGGGCAGGTTCAAGGTTTTGACCAGGGGGAAGTCCTCCTGCACCCGGATCACCTCGAGCCCCTCGTTGATGGCGGCGAGCCTGAAGAAATCGTGATCCCCGGGCATCTCCCTGACCAGGGGGGGGACGGGCGCGGCGGGGGTGCCGTTCCACAGGGCGATCACCCGGCAGAGCGCCGCTTCCCGGGTGGCGCTCCCTGCATGGTCCGCCAGGTAGGTGTGGATGGTTGTGGGGATTTCTTTTACCGGGGGTGCAAGGGCCGTCGGTTCTTGAACGGTAGGTTCGATATTGACAGGAAACGGCAGGGGCGCCTCAACCGTCGGCGGCGCCACCCCGGCAGGGGAAAGGGAGGGGAACCGGGGCGTTACCCTGGCCGGTGAAAACTGGAAAAGGGCGATCAAGGCGATGGCAAGGACCATGATCAATGCTGTGATGAGCGTCCTTCTGGCCGGGCGAACCCCTGTGTGGCGCCTTCCCCGGGTGGTAAGCTCCTTGATGGCAAGTTTTGCCAGGGAGCGTGTGACCCTTGGCCGGTTGAGGCTGTAGGCGGCCACAAGGGCGCGGTCGCAGGCGATGTTGACCAGCCTCGGAATTCCTCCTGAATAGTCGTAGATGGCGTTCTGGGCGCTCCGGGTGAACAGGGCGGCGGCCCGCCTTGATGCCACTTTGATCCTGTGGTCCATGTAATCCCGGGTTTCCTGCCGGGTCATGGGCAGAAGGCGGCAGCTCAGGTTGATCCGTTGGCCCAGCTGGCGAAGGGCGTAGGAGTTCAAAATCTCCCCCAGTTCCGGCTGGCCCACCAGGATGATCTGCAGCAGCTTGTTTTTCGTGGTCTCCAGGTTGGAGAGCATCCTCAGCTGCTCCAGGGTGTCGACGCTCAGGTTCTGGGCCTCGTCGATCAGCAGGATCACCGATTGGCCCTTGGCCCGCTTTTCAACGAGGAACGTGTTGAGATGTTCGATGAGTTCGGTGGGGGTACCGGCTGTGGCGTCGATGCCAAGCTCGTTGTTGATCGCCCGTAACAGTCCCAGGGCGTCGATCCGGGTGTTGAAGATAAAGGCCACCTCGACATTGGGGCCCAGGCTTTCCAGAAAGACACGGCAGAGGGTGGTCTTGCCCGTGCCCACCTCCCCTGTGATCTCCACAAACCCGTCCCCCTGGGTGGTGGCGTAGGTGAGATGGGCCAGGGCCTCTTCATGGCTCTTGCCCAGGAAGAGGAACTCGGGGTTGGGAACCAGTTTGAAAGGTTTTTCCCTAAAGCCGAAAAAAGCGTTGTACATGGTGATGTCCCCTGGAATGGTTCATGGTTTCAGGCCTTGAGTTTAAATAGAAAGGGCAGGGCGCCAAGCCCTGCCAGGGCCGAGATCAGATACATGGTGTCAAGTCCGGTATGGTCTCCGATGACGCCCACGGCGATGATGGTGACGGACCGGACCACAAAGGAGACCATCATGAAGAGGCCGTTGGCTGCGGCCGGGCTCTCTTTGCCGGCCTCCTGGACAATGGCCAGCATCACCGGGGTGGTGGCAAGGATGAAGAAGCCCGTTGCAAGTAGCATGGCAAACCGGATCAGGCCCGTTGTGGTCACAAAGCCGAAAAGGGCGAAGGGGGCGGCGGCAAGGGCGATGACGAGGATGCGTTTCCGGCCCATGCGGTCGCTCAGGGTGCCGCTCACAAGGACCCCTGCCACCCCCATTGCTTCGTAACAGGCAAGGGCCGACCCGGCAAGCCAGAGGTTGCCGGTCTGCTGCTCCACATAGACCGGGAGAAACACGGCCATGGCCGAGTGCATGAAGGCCCTGGCCGTAAGGATGCCGGACAAGGGAACAAGCACCGGGCCAAGGGCGGCAAACGCAGAAGAGAGGGAACGGTTGGCCGGGCCGCTGGTCTCGATCGTAAGCGTGCCCAGCCTGAAGTAAAGCATGACGGAGGTGAGAACGGCAAAGAGCATCACCGGGTAGAAGGTTTCGAGTCCGAACAGGGAGACACAGCCGACGCCGATCAGGGGGCCCATCATCCGGGCGCTCTCTCCGCCGGCCATGTAGAAGCTCATGCCCCGTCCCCTGTTGCCGCCCGATGCCTGGGCGATGAGGACCGGGGCGGGCACATGGAAGAGGGCCACGCTTGTGCCTGCCATAAAGAAGAGGATGAGAAGGGTGCGGAACGATCCCGCATTCCCCATAAGGCTCATGGGGATGGCCGTGAGTGTGGGGGCCAGGATCACCAGCCACCGTGCCAGGCCTTTTCTGTCCGCAATAGCGCCGATCACAGGGTTGAACAGGGAGGGGAGCTGGAGCATGGTGGTGAGAAAACCCGCCTGGCCCAGGCTGATGCCGAGCTTGTCGATGATCAGCGGCAGCAGCGGGGCGACAAAGCTTGTGTAGATGTCATGGACAAAGTGGGAAAACGACAGGAGAAGGACGTTGGCGGTCTGGAATCGTTCTGTTTTCATCGGCTCCTTTTGCAACCTGGGTGATGGAAGGACAAAAGGGCCAAAGCCACGGGTGACTTCGGCCCTTTCTTGTACAGGTACCTGCTAATGTACCTTAAATGTCGTAGTAGAGATAGAACTCATGGGGATGGGGCCGCCGGTTCACTTCCACGGCCTCGTTTTCCCGCTTGTACTTAATCCATTTCTCCACTGCGTCCTTGGTAAAGACATCACCCTTGAGCAGGAAGTCGTGGTCCTGTTCCAGGGCGTCCAGGGCTTCCTCGAGGGATGCCGGGGCTGATCCCATCTCGGCCAGCTCCTCCGGGGGCAGGTCGTAGATGTTCTTGTCCATGGGATCGCCGGGATCGATCTTGTTCTGGATGCCGTCCAGCATGGCCATGGTCATGGCGGAGAATGCCAGGTAGCCGTTGCAGGAGGGGTCCGGGGTCCTGAACTCGATGCGCTTGGCCGCCGGTGACTGGGAGTACATGGGAAGCCGGATGGCAGCGCTCCGGTTGCGGCTTGAGTAGGCAAGGTTGATGGGGGCCTCAAAACCGGGCACCAGCCGCTTGTAGGAGTTGGTTGTGGGATTGGTGATGGCGCACAGCGCCTTGCAGTGCTTCATGATGCCGCCGATGGCAAAGAGCGCCATCTCCGACACCCCGCCGTACTTGTTGCCGGCAAAGAGGGGTTTTCCATCCTTCCATAGGCTCAGGTGGGTGTGCATGCCCGATCCATTGTCCTCGAACAGGGGCTTGGGCATGAAGGTGACCGAGTGGTTGTACTTGGCCGCCACATTCTTCAGCACATACTTGAACCAGGCCAGCTGGTCTCCCATCTTGAGGAGGGTGTCGTACCGAAGATCTATCTCTGCCTGGCCCGCCGTTGCCACTTCATGGTGCTGGCACTCCATGGCGATACCAAGATCCTCCAGGGTGAGCATCATCTCGGTTCTCATGTCCTGGTACCGGTCCGCCGGGGGAAGGGGGAAGTAGCCCTGCTTGTGGCGGATCTTGTAGCCGGTGTTGGGGATCTCCTCCCGGCCCGAGTTCCAGATCGCTTCCTTGGAGTCGATCTCGTAGAACGCGGCATTGTTTTCCGAGGCATAGCGGATATTGTCAAAGATGAAGAACTCGGGCTCAGGGCCAATGAAGATGGTGTCGCCGATGCCGCTGCTCTTGACGTATTGCTCCACTTTTTTGGCGATGTATCTGGGGTCCCTGGAATAGGGCTCGTGGGTGATGGGGTCGAGGATGTCCCCGATCACGACCAGGGTGGGTACCTCGAAAAAGGGGTCCATCACAGCTGTGTCGGGATCGGGCACAACGATCATGTCGCTGTTGTCGATATCCTGCCACGCCCTCATGCTGGAGCCGTCAAACCCGAAACCGTCCTCAAAGGCGGATTCGGTGAATTCGCAGGCGGGAACGGTAAAATGCTGCCAGGTGCCCGGAAAATCCATATACCGGATATCGATCACCCGCACATTCTTCTCTTTTATCATTCCAACTATTTCTTTTGGTGTCATCTTTTTTCTCCACTATTGGTGTCTTTGCCCCGGGGCATTAAAGGGCCTCAAGCCCCTTCTCTCCGGTTCTGACCCGGACCACCTGGTCAACGGGCATGATAAATATCTTGCCGTCGCCGATCTTGCCCGTGTTGGCAGACTGGCAGATGGTTTCCACTACTTCATCGGCCCTGTTCTTGTCAACAATGATTTCGATTTTGATCTTGGGTACAAAGTCAACAACATATTCGGCCCCGCGATAGATCTCCTTGTGTCCCTTTTGCCGTCCGTATCCCTTGACCTCGGTGATGGTCATTCCATGGATGCCTATCTCGTTCAAGGCCTCTTTTACATCATCCAGCTTGAATGGTTTTATTACGGCTTCGACTTTTTTCATTGAAAATTCTCCTTTTATTGCGTCTGTTCCGGGAGGATTTCGGGAAGCGCCTTTAAAATGGCCGTTTTGATCTCTTCAACCCTCTCCGGTATGTCAATTTTCCGGTCTTCCATGGTGCGCACGTAGAACACATCCACCACCTGGTCCACCTTGGTGGCAACCATTGCCATCCGTACATCCAGGCCATGGCGGTAGAGTGTGTTGGTGACGGCAAAGAGCAGCCCCGGGAAATCATAGGTAAACACCTCGATGATGGTGAAGAAGCTCGAGGTGGTGTTATCGATATTCACGCGGTTGGGTTTTTGGAGCTGACCCTTTGGAGGGGTAAGGCGCCTGGGAATCTTCTCCTCCAATCGTTGGAGAAAGGTGTCGTCATTGAGCGCCTTGTACAGCTCTTTTTCCGCTTTTTCCCACTTTTCCGTCTCAAAGATCCGGTCAATGGGGGGCATCACCTTGAAGATGTCGAGCACCATGTTGCCGCCCCAGGAATACCCCTGGGAGCCAACTATGTTCAGGTTGTTGAGGAAAAAGACCCCGGCCAGCTTGGAGTAGAACCCGGGCTTGTCCTTTCCGCAGATGGTCACGGTCCTGATCTGGGTGTCCTCTTCCCGGGTGATCTCCCACAAAAAGTCCCTGGTGTCCCGCCGCTTGAACAGGTCCAGGTGCTGGATGATCTGCAGGGTTTCCATGTGGAGGAGATAGCGGTGGGCCATGGCGTCGAGGGCTTTTTGCAGGCCCTTTTCGTCCCACCCCTCCCGCCTGAGGGCCATCACCTCGTTTTTTTTGGCCTGGATGACGCGGGTGGCGCGCCTGGAGGCAAGCTCCCCGGTCTTGAGGATGTTGAGGGTCTTGAGAAAAAGATCCCTCAGCAGGTTTTCGGTCCAGTCGTTCCAGGCCTTGGGCCCGGTTGCCATGGAGTCCGCCACGCTTAAAAGGTAGAGCTTTCTCAACCTGCTCACTTTTTCTATCCTGCTTGCGCAGAACACGGCGGTCTCCTCGTCGCTGATGTCCCGCCGGGTGGCGGTCTTCACGAGAAAAAGGTGGTTCTTGACCAGGAACACCGCCTCGTCGATATCGCCGGGGGAGTAACCCAGGCGTTTCAGGATGGCGGCCGTGATCTCTCCCCCCCTTATGGAGTGTTCCGCTGCCGGATCGCCCTTGCCGATGTCGTGGAAGAGCGCTGCCAGGAGCAGGACCTTTCTGTTTCGCACCTCGTTGAAAACCGCTGAGTAAAAATCGGTTTCAGGGTCTTTTCCCCGCCGCTTGAATCCATTGATCACCTGGACGCAGCGGATGGAGTGCTTATCCACCGGAAACAGGTGGTACTGGTTGTACTGGATCTTGTTGGTGATGGATGAGAACTCGGGGATATACCGTTCCAGGAGCCCTGTGGCCAGCATGACAAAGAGGACGTTGAACTCCCACAGGGAGGAGGCGAGGATCTTTTCAAAGTTCCGGGTGTTGGTCTTGTCCTTTCTGAAACGCCGGTCCGCAAGGTGGGCAAACTCCCCCACGATTCGTCGTGCTTCAATGGAGAGGCGGAGCTTGAGCCGCCCGCTTTCCACAAAGATCTTCAGCAACAGCTCCGGGCGGGAGGGAATCGCGGCAATGGACGAAAAGTAGAGCCGGTTCTGCTTGATCACGATGCCGTCGGTCCTGGTGGGCCTGACCCGGTGGGGCGGGGTGCGTGGTGCGCGGGTCTGGCGCATGTGCTCGGTGATCATCTGGCTGATCTGCTTGATGAAGTCGGTCCGGGTGTGGAGTTGTCCCAGGAAGGCCTCCACCCCGGCCAGGCCTTTCCTGTCTTTGAATCCAAGGCGTTTTGCCACCTCCACCTGGTGCTCGAAGTGGAGCTGGTCGCATTTTCGGCCGGTGATGTGGTGGAGTATGTTCCGGGTGGTCCAGATGAAGTTGAGGGACTCCTCAAAGGAGGTGAACTCTTCGCTGGAGAGGAACCCGTAGTGCTCGAGCTCCTTTCTGCTCTTGATGCCGGCCTTGATACGGGCGTACCAGAGCAGGGTGTGGTAGTCCCTCAGCCCGCCGTGGCCAGATTTGAGGTTGGGTTCCAGCAGGTAGGCCGCGTCTCCAAAGTCGGCGTGGAGCTTTTCTCCCTGGGCCACCAGCCGTTTGAGGCTGGTGCCGAGATGCTTTTCCTGCAGCTCACTCCTGAACTTTTCCATCAGCAGGCAATAGATGGGGGAACCGCCGCAGATGAACCGGGCATCCAGCAGGGTGGTCATCACATCAAACTGGTCCCAGGCCATGGCCAGGCACTCCTTGATGGTCCGGACGGCATAGCCCGTTTCAAGGCGGGCGTCCCACAGGGGGTAAACCAGTTCCTTTATCAGTTCCGGGGCGTTTTCAGGCACCTCTTCTTCAAACAGCACAAGCAGGTCCACGTCGGAATGGATGCATTGCTCCTGGCGGCCGTATCCGCCCAGGGCGATGAGGGCCACGGGATTGCCCTTTATCATCATGGTCCGGGCGGCATTGCTCTTTGCAAAGACGGCATGGAAGTATTCGTCCAGAATCTCGGTAAACCAGAGGAGAAATTCCGGCCGTCTCTGTTTCAGGAACCGGTTGACCAGTTTTTCCCGTTTCCGGATCAGTTGCTGGGATTCAAGCTTGCTCATCTTCTCCTGTGCCCGTGGTGACTGTTTATGGTAATGCAGTGATTTGTGAAAATAGTAATATCAATGCAATATCCGTTCCGAATTCCAAGAAGCCTCCCATTGCCGGAATTCCAACTGCCATGGCATGGAGAAATTGGGCGAACGGTGTTCTTTGTTACAAAAATGTAATAAAAGCGATCAAAAAAAACAACAAATATGTAATTTGTTGCTGATCGATAAACAAAAAACGGGTGTGGCTGAAGGGCGGCCTGCAGCCGCTTTACAAGGGGCGGCTGCAGTTGAAACCTGGTGGTGGCGGGCCGAACGAGGCGCTATTTATCTAATTTCTCAGGCTCCTTCTCCCCCTCGTCGAGTTCGGCTTCCTTCGTTGCCTTTTTAAAATTTTTAATTCCCTTTCCAATTCCAGAGCCGATCTCAGGCAGTTTTCCCGCTCCAAAGATGATGAGGATAATTACAAGAATAATTATCAGCTCCGGCATTCCAAGTCCACCAATCATCACACACTCCTATTGTTTCCGATGTTCAGTTGATCATATAAAAGGTCAAGTAAAATTAATAACATCCTGCCGGAAAAGTGTCAACGGTTTAGATATCGTTCCATGGTGGTGCCCCCTGATAAGATTACAAAAATGTAATAGATGGGGTAAAAAGGAAATACCTGCCGGAAAACCTTCCATGGCCGCAGAAAAATCTTGTTAAGAGTTTTGTTATGGTCTATCGTTTGCCTCGACACAAAATGAACCTTTTCAACGATTAACGGGAGTCCCTAATGACACACAACAGAGAAATCGGTTCAAGGTTTTCAGGTGCCACCAAATATGTTCTCGACAGCGAGCTCGCGGGCATCGTCAATATCTCCATGGCCTTGGAGATGCCGCTCCTCCTCAAGGGCGAGCCCGGCACGGGCAAGACCATGCTTGCCTACGCCATTGCCGAAAACCTTGACATGCCCCTCATTACCCTCAATGTAAAATCCAGCATGAAGCTCATTGAGGCTCTCTACCAGTACGACACCCTGACCCGTCTCAACGACAGCAGGTTCGGCGATTCCAGCCGGGACGTGAGCAACATCAACGACTATATCAAGATGGGCAAGATCGGCCAGGCCTTTACGGCGGACCGTCGGTGCGTCCTCCTCATCGACGAGATCGATAAGGCCGATACCGATTTCCAGGACGATATGCTGGATGTGCTGGACCAGATGCAGTTTGACATCATCGAGACCGACCAGACCGTCAAGGCGGTCAATCGCCCGGTGATCATCATCACCTCCAACGCCAAGAAGGATCTCTCCGATCCCTTCCTGGGCCGGTGCAATTTCCACCACATCGCCTTTCCCGACCCAAAGATGATGAGAAAGATCATCGAGGTGCATTTTCCCGGGATAGACAAGAAGCTTGCCGAAAACGCCATCAACGCGTTTTACACCATGCGGGAACTGGACGGGGTGGAGAAGAAGCCGGCCACCCGGGAGCTGCTCAACTGGTTCCGGGCCCTGAATGCCGATCCCGACTTCCGGGCCAAGGATCTTGTCAAGGGGGAACTGCCCTTTCTCGGGGTGCTGTTCAAGAAGAGTCCCGACTATGAGCGGGCAAGGGGCATCAATTCCAGGCGACGGCTCTTCTAACAAAGAGGGGAAGATTCATGTTCATACAATTCTTCTACAAGCTCAAGGAGGTGGGGATACCGGTTTCCCCAACGGCCTTTCTCACCCTGCAGAAGGCCCTGGACAAGGGGCTTGTCTCCAGCCTGGACGACTTTTACACCACGGCCAGGGCGATCCTGGTGAAGAGCGAGCGCTACTTTGATCTATATGACCAGGTGTTTGCCTTCTGTTTCGAAGGGGTCCAGCTGCCGGAGAACGACGGGTTCGAGATCGATGAGATGGCACAGGCCATGCTGGACGAGTGGCTCAAGAATCCCAAGACCCTCGCCAATGCCCTGGGGGTGGACGAGTCAAAGCTTGCCGATCTCACCCCGGACGAGCTGATCGATTATTTCAAGGAGCGGCTCAAGGACCAGGAGGGCCGCCACCAGGGCGGGAACAAGTGGATCGGTACCGGCGGCACCTCCCCCGTGGGCCATTCGGGACATCATCCCGGGGGCATGCGGGTGGGGGGCGAGTCCAGGAACAAGTCGGCGGTAAAGGTGGCCAATGAGCGGCGCTACAAGGATTACTCCGCCCGTGGTCCCCTGACCCAGGCCATGATGGGCGAGGCACTGAAGCGGCTTCGCAACATGGTGCCCACCGGTCCCAAGGATAGGATTAACATCGATGAGACCATTTACAGGACCATGAAGAACGGCGGCGAGATCGAGCTGGTGTTTGACCGCTCCATGCGGGACCGGCTCAAGGTGATCCTTGCCATCGACAACGGCGGGTGGTCCATGGACCCCTACATCGCCATGGTCCAGACCCTGTTCGACTATGCCCGGGCCCAGTTCAAGGAGGTCAAGACCGTTTTTTTCCACAACACCATCTACGACCATGTGTGGGAAGATCCCCAGCGCTATAAAAAGCCCATGAAGATAGACGATTTCATCAAGCGGGATCCCGATACCCGGTTCATCGTGGTGGGGGACGCCAGCATGGCGCCCTACGAACTCATGTCCCATGACGGCTCCATCCACATCCGGGAGCGGAGCGGCAAGCCGAGCATCGAGCGCCTTGGCTACATCGCGGAAACCTTTGACCACTCGGTGTGGCTCAACCCCGTTCCCCAGTCCATGTGGGGGTACACCCACACCATCATGGCCATCTCAAAGATTTTTCCCATGTTCGAGCTCTCCCTGGACGGGCTTGAACAGGCCGTGGGCCGTCTCATGGCAAAGTAAGGTACCTGCGCCTTGCCTCGTATTTGGGGCAGGGCGCTTAGAGGTCCACGTTGTACAGTTTGCAGGTGGTCTCCCACACGGTTGCCGAGAGGGCCTCGACATCCTCTTCCCTGATCAGGGCAAGCCGTTCCATGACATGCCTCACAAAGGCCGGCTCGTTGCGGCGGACCTTGTTCTTTTTGGGGGCCGGGGTCAGATAGGGGGCGTCGGTCTCGATGAGAATGCGGTCCCGGGGAATCATGGTGGCAAGCTCCCGGAGCCGTTCTCCCCGCTGCTGGATGGTGAGAATGCCCGTGATGCCGATGTGAAACCCAAGGTCCAGGTAGCGGAACATTTCCGCCTTAGTACCGGAAAAGCAGTGTACCACCCCCCGGTTTTCCTTGAAACTGAAGCTCTCCAGCATCTCGAGGAATCTTCCTTCCGAATCGCGCTCATGGAAGATCAAAGGCAGGCCCAGCTCGTCGGCCGCCGCCATCTGCGCTTCAAGGCATTGCTCCTGGTCTTTTTTCGGGGAGTGCATCCGGTTGAAGTCCAGACCCACCTCGCCCCAGGCCCGGACACAGGGATTCTCCGCCAGAAGCTTCAAGGTCTTTATGGTCTCCCCGGAGCAATCCTTGGCGTCGTGGGGATGGATGCCCACGGCGGTGAAGAGGTTGTTTCGGCCTTTGGCAAGCTCGATGGACCTTTCAGAGGTGGCAAGGGTAACCCCGGCGATCATCATGGCATGGACCCCGGCCTCATCCGCCCGGGTGAGCATGGCTTCGAAATCGTCATCAAAAACGGGGTCGTCAATATGGCAATGGCTGTCAAAGAGCCTCATCTCTATCTTCCTTCTATAATGGTCAAAAAAACATCCATTTTTACAGCATAACCTTCCCAATATCAAGGGAAAGATTGGTTTGAGGTGTCGTGTCATTAAACCGTGTGGGACTCATTACTTCTTTACATGAATCAAGGGCGGCATGATTGATGCTATAGTTCACGAGCTCCATCGCCCCTGATGCCGGTATGCGGTGACCATTAAAACTCGAGAAGAGGGCTTTACGGCAGGGGAATCTGGGATGTGTGTGGGGGACACTTTTAGGCAAGGATGCTTTATCTTCAACTTGCGATGCGGGATGTTTTTGATAAAATGCTATAGAGTGAAGGGGGGGGGGTGATCATAACTTAGGCCACTTTATATCGATCTTTTTAGTTCGAAAAAGAAGCACTGTAATTACGGGTCTTTAAGTGTGGTGCGAATTCAGTTCCCGTATAGATGGCCCATCTTATGATCAAGCCCCTCATTTTTCTTCGGGCCTCGTACCTTTGCCGGTGAAGAATAAATTAGCAATGTTTTAACTGCAGTATCCTTGCTATTTTTTTAAACTTGTTGTATCGAAAATAGGTTCTGTTCAATGTGCTGAAAAAATAAGTTGCCTTCAGAATAACATGCAACAGAACATGTTATCCTGAAAAAAGTTAAATTAAGGTTTTGGGTATAAAAAAATGAGAGTGGTGATGGAATTTCAAAAATGTTCATAGTACTGCAACTCTGGTTGGCGAAGAAGATGCTGCTGGAATAATTCGATCTATCCAGATCTTGTGGAACAGTAGAAACTTGCTTTTAGAGTCGGATTCAGCCGGTAAACGGCAATAAAATGTGTACTGGCTAAAAACGTTTGGTGTTCCTGATTGTTGTGTCGGAGCTCCCTGAAAACTTGCCGATTAGGAGTCAAATCAACAGTCTATTGGGACAATTGCCTGCTAATAGTCGGAGCGCGGGGCAGGTATGTGCCGCCTGTTCGCAATATTGTAAAGTCGGCAAGGTTGCCGTGTGGACTGTGACAAAAATGTAGGTATAGTGAGATTATACAGTGTCGTTTCATGAAGCGGCTGAGGTCGCCTATATTTTCGTTAGGCGTTTGTTTAAGGAGAAGTCAAAATGCATGCACTTGTTTTGTTTATAGCGGGAATGTTATTATGGGGCGTTTGTGCAAGTATTTCTATTTTTTTTTCATTGTTGATGGTTCCACAACGAAAGCTGATCTATTTAATACATAGATACCCTCGTCAGAGTACAAAACTAACAGTTTCTATAATTGTAGCAATTTTTTTTGCGGAAATATTTGGGGCAGAAACAAGTGTTGAATTTGTTTATGCTGGAACGTTAGGGACCGCAATGTCAGTAGCGTCTGATATATTAGAAACAATGAGAGGGTGAATGGAATTTTTTGCTTATACCTTTTTGATTGCTCTGCTAATTTTTTTGCCAGTTGCAATGTTTCAATTAGTTAGGAATAGCTATGTCGTCGTTAGAGAGATGATCCGTAATGATTTGAAGTTTGTTGTTAAGACTATTGTTTCGTCGGTGGTTTTTGGAGTGATGGGTTGTTTTTTTGAAGGAGTTGTCACTGTTGAGATTATAACGTATGGAGTGCTTGGTTTCTTGATCGTTGTAGCATATGAATTGTATTTCAATGCTTAGCAAAGAATTCGGGGGCATCCACAAAGTTGCTAAAACGGTAGGATAGAACAGAACGGATTTCATTGCACTCAAACGGATCATTGAACGAAAGCGCTTTGTGGCGGGAAATGCAAACATCGTGTATGCTCCTTTACGTGCTCAAATTAGGGCACTCTTAAATAAAGGAGTACACCACTCAAAACCCTTATTAGCCGTTGGTATAGCTTGTTCCATAAGAGCGGCATCCAAATCAGGCGGTGGGTTTAGGGGCTTGTGCTTATTTGAATAAGAAAATGCAACGATGGGTGTCATCTAAAAGATGTTTTGGTACAATGTTAAAAATGTGACCTTAAAGCAGAGTGACGGCTTGAGTGGGAAAGACAAGGAGAAGACAGAAAAATAAAAAAACAGAATGCAATGCAATGCAATAAGAATAGTTCAAAAGTGATGAGGGAAAAACAAATGAAAGAGTTTGTTGAAATGATAAATGATTATTACGGTAAAATGATGGGCTAACAAAACAGCTTGTAAGGAGGAGTTTTAATGAAAAACGTTTTTGGAAATTTTGTACTGAATGTATTGTTTTTGTGTTTTTTTGCGTCAATGTCTTTGGCGTATGAAGTCGATATTGAACAATATGAATTGGGAGATATTCCAGAAGAGTTAGGACTTGTTCAGGTCGCAATGAGTACGAAATTAAAGCAAAAAACACTTGAGCCAGTATACGGAGAAAAATCGTTTGTTAGTATTCCCTGCAACCTTAAAAGTCCTTTTGTCATATCTTTTAAAAAATGGGATTACCAGACAATCTTTTTAACCTTAATTGATACTGAAGATAAAAAATATATTTGGGAAATAGGATCGTATTTGAAATTTGATGGACAGCAAGTAAGTAGCAAAAGTGTGGGTGTCCTTGGAGCTTGGAGAACACTACAGCTTAAATGTAGTGGTCGTTCAGCCAAGTTTTTTTCGAAAAACACATTTATAATGTCAAGAATAATACCAAAAGATATTAATATAAAAGAAATTAAATTGGATTTGTTAAAATCAAAAGTAGCCATCACCGATATTAAAATTGAACAGTTATAGCACGGTGGATGTCAAGCAAGTTGTCGCTTATATAATGAAAAATGGATGATGCCTTTTCATCACCATAAAGATATAAAAAGATATCGTTGCTGCCCGCGAAAAAAGTTCCCATGCCCTCCGTCTGGTATTTGAGGATCCATTCTCAGGCATGGGAATTTTTTGCTTCTTTTGTCATCAATTTTAAAAAAAATGTTTCATATCGGGTCGGCTGTCTCTTTTACCCATGTTGACGGCATTTTTTTGATTTCCCCTTTGTGTTTAATACCACTTTCTCGATGTGATTCCAGTTTCGCGTTTTTCCCGATCAACGTTTCGGAGTCTTGCCTTTTGCCTTGAGGCAAACCTGATGGCGTTTTTTCCAAGATTTCAATGCCTTTAGCCTGATGCCGCTCTGCTGTGGTTACAAACCGAATGCAACTATGAATATGTTAATTGTTGTACCAATGGACAAAACTGTCCGTCCAACCCCAGGATTATAGTGCCAATGGTTTTATAGATCGTGGTAGCCATGGGGCTGGTATCCCGGGAGGGGGGCTTTGTCAGGTCTTGTGAAGCCGTGAATCATAAGGATAATCAAGAGCGGCTCCAATTGTCATTTTTGCAAAATTCGGGTGGTTGGGGTTGATCAAAAAGTTGCTTTCTCCGGGAATAATAATGCTTGGGACCTGTAAGACGGCTGATTGCCCTTCTTTTATCCACTGATCTCCCAAAAATTGCGATGGCGGCCCCGGTGGATGCAGATTCCATTCCTCCGGCAGATCAGGTTCCATGACCATGGCTTTGTCAAACCTAATTGAGATGCACTGGTAAATCTTTAACAACTCGTATGACGGGAGATGCACGGATGCTTCCAGTGTCGCCAGGGCCAGGCTTTCCGAGGTGTACACCATGCTGGTTCCAATGGAATTCCACCGGCCGCCGGCCTTTTTTGATCCCGTTCCGTCAAAGGCGGTTGCTATGTACTTTGCCTTGTTGATTCGCCAGGCGGTGATCACGCAAAGATCCCTTCATCAATACGGGTCAGCAGATTGTCAACTTCCCTGGCCCCGATTTCAGATTTGGCAAAATCAAGCGGAACAGCACCGTCTAATCCAAAGGCTTCGGATTTCAACCATTTTCGAGCATGGGCAGGATTGTTATCAAAGACTTCAACCGCCCGTTTAAAAAGTTTTAAAATCCTATAAAGTCTTTCAGATTCCGTTGGAGAGAAGTACCCCCTTTTTTTTCGTTTATTCAAGGTGCTTTGGGGAAGACTTATTATGTCGGACAAACGCTTTTCCGGGATATCCAGCAATTTGCATAAGTACAAAAAGAGCTGACCACTTAAACCACCCTGGAAAATCTTCATCAATGATTTAGCCGGAAAAGGATCAGGCCTGATCGTGGGTGTATTTGAATGGTCCTGCCAATAAAATGTAATCACCTGGTTTACCGGCTTCAGTTGTTCGGCAAGGGACTTTTTCTTTATGGCTGTTTGTACGCCCGGCAGTATGGATTCAGATGACGGTATGGAGGCCACAAGGGCATTTGTGATCGCATCTCTGGTGCTTTTGGCTCTCAATGTTGGTATGTAATCAAAGTCTTGTATCATTTTGCCCTCCCTACGTGATGCTTTCTTTTTGCAATAAAGATATTGTCATTTGACAACTCTGTCAAGCGAACTTTCGAGAATGTTGTTGTCCTGTCATAGGTCCGTTCTGGGATTGCTTTATTGGTTTGCCGTGCCAGATAGATTCATACCTGCCCATGGCGAGGTTGACGGTTAATTCCATGCAGAGTATATTGTACATGTACTTTTTAACGAACAGGAAAGGCCTAATGCGTGCAATCTCATATACAACCGCAAGAAATAATCTTGCCTGTACCATGAAACAGGTTTGTGAGGACCATGTTCCCATTATCGTTACTCGAAAAAACAACGAGGCTGTTATAATGATGTCTCTTGAGGATTATGAATCCTTGACCGAAACTGCCTATCTCATGCGAAGTCCAAAGAATGCAAAAAGACTTATGGAATCAATTGAAGAACTGGATGCAGGCAAAGGCGAAGAAAGAGAGCTTTTGGAATGAAGCTTATCTTTCCGGATACTGGTCCACGAGAATAAACAACGAGCACCGTATCGTCTATAAAATTGAAAATGAATCCATTTTGATTGCTCAGCTTCGATATCATTATTGAATCAAATTTGAGGGAACCATTTCTAAGGCCTTTCGGCAATAGAAGCTGACATTCCGCAGGCTCAAATTGTGTTTTTGCTAATTTAGTTTGCTACATTTTTTATTCTGTTGGCTAAAATAGCCACCATTGATCTTTGACATCTTGATATACAATCGCAGGCACTCCTAAAAAGTTAAGGAGGTC
>JAAEMK010000633.1 GCA_024225635.1 Desulfobacteraceae bacterium
GAACCGCATCATCTTTTGGTACAGGGTTGAAGGCATGATCAAGGCCTTTATTGGCTATCTCTTTTTGCTTGTAAATAAACTTCCGACTAACATTGTTACTGTCTGCAATCTCGGTAACGCATCCTCCTGCAAGAGTTTTAACGGAGATATCCTTTCTCTCGGCAGGGTTTAGATTGGCCGCATTGCAAGAATATTTGGAAACAGGGTTGCAAAAATTATTAGAAGCATTAATAATACCTTCGACCATACCGAGGACCTTTCTTTTCTGTTAATTGATATTGGCGTATCCTAAATAACAGAACTCGGTATGGTTTTCATTAAATTAATCCCATTCAGCTGTTACCCATTATTGAACCAGGCCAGTTTTTCTAATGATGCGAGGTACGTATCCGATATAAATCTCGCAGTATTTACTGAAGATGCACGAATTCAAATACACGGTTGTAATACTGCCAGGGGGAATATTCCGGGAGATACGCTTGCTGAATCATTTTCTAAAGAGCTATACAAAACGGGAAAGAAAAGATCCTATGTAATAGGGCACACCGAAAAATCCAATCCGAATATCAGAGATAAACAAACAACTATTGCACAGCAAGACTACAGACATGGAAAACGAGCAATTATTCACAACGCCAGTATAATAAAAAACACTCTCAAAAAAGGTTTTATAGCGCATGAGGAGATACTTGAGCTTCTTCCGGAAGAAACAAAATGAAGAACTTACTCGTAGCGATAACTATTATCATCTCGGTTGGCATTGCTATATTTGCGATAACAAACCTCAAAGGAAAAGAACAAATAATTCAGGCTCGCTATTTAAGGTTGGCTTGTGAAGGCTGCTTTCACATGGAGGTAGAAAGATCTACTGACGCAGCACTTATAAACACTACGATTATTCCAAGATCGAATAAAATTGATGTCGAACAACTAATAAATAATGCACTTGAAACCAACAGAAAAATATTTTGTTTAAAAGGTCGCAAAAAATTGTTCAATTTAAACGTATTTAATATTGATCCAAACGGTATCATATTTTTTATTGATGAAGCTCTACCATTAGCGCAATGTGATGAGATCAAATTGTAAACGCCTCCCCCTTTTCCGGCAGGAAAAAGTCCGGGGCATCTACGCCGGGCAATAAAAGGGGCAAAACGCCGCAGGTCAGTTCCGTACCCATGGGCGGCATCCCCGCCAGGGTGGCCGGGGTCCGATCCCACACCCTAAGACCCCCGCCCATGGCGGTCGGCACCATCACCCCCTACATCCTGGCCGCGGCCGACCGTGTGGGCATCACCGACATCTTCAATGCGGGAAGCGCCTGGTCCATCGCGGCCCTGGCATTCGCCACCGCCACCGTTCCCAAGGTGGACGTCATTGTGGGACCGGGCATGGACACAGCCATCGCCCTTGCCAACCGCCTCGCCCCGGGACATAAGAAGGATATGGATAAAAAGCGGCAGCATAGTGTCGCAAAAACATGGGGATCATGGTTTTATCCTTACACACCTTGCTTACAAACAACAAGGACAGAAAATCCTGTCAAGGCTGCGAGCTTGCGAGCACCCGAAGGGTTTATCTTTACAGGATTTTATGACCTGTTAAAAAAAAACAGGGGAGTGTGGGGGAGAACAAATACGGTTCAGGCGATAACTCTCTTGACAACGACCGATAATTCAGTGCATTATGAATCAGGGTCAGAAAACGAAATTGCTTTTGTCTTGTCTTGTCCAGGAAAGAAAGAAAATGATTCCATCCCTCCAGGTCCGGCCAAGGGACCAGCAGGAATCAATTTAGAGGGATTTTTAAAAATTCTGTCAGATAGATACAAATTATCCGGGTTCACCCGTGATAAAATAGTAATCACAAAATCATGAAACCAAGTTGAATATCCGGAAGAGACAGATCGCAGTAAAGCGACACTCATTGAAGTCCTTGACATATAGAATTTAAGCAAACTGGTTTCAGAGGTTAGAAATAATTCCAAATACATTATTCCATGCGGCCGGAATGCTACAGCTACAAGAATGGCATTGGGCTTTGCCTATAGCTTGCACCAGAATGTGAAGATCCTCTTTGTTGAACACTTGGAAAATCAAGCATTAAATCAGAGCATTTCAACGGATCTTGACGAAAACGAAATAAAAGCCAAAGCATCAGATAGGCCAACGGTGAAAAAAAGCCATGGGATGGCATTTATGTGTTTGAAGGAATTCATTTTTTCATAGCTGACGTTTTTTCGCATTGAAACTCAAACGGCCAGTGTCAGTAAGGATGGGGGGTATCAATATACATTACCCGAACCTTTATTGCCCGAATATCAACAAACATATTTAAAGGATGGATCAGAATGGGAGAAAATAGTAACACAACGACGACCACAACGACAACGATGACAACAGCAACGAACAAAAAAGAAGAAAACGATCACAGCACAAGAAATACAACTTTCGACTATAGGACGATTCAATTTATTATAAGAACTTTTACAAAAACTATCATAAGAGTCAGTATAAAAAGTGTATTATTCCCAATACAATTCTGTTTAAGTATAGCCACAAATTCATTTTTACATTACAACAGCTCTCACACCTGGTTACTCAACAATTTTCCATGCGCAGACAAAGGCCTGTTTTCACCTCCTTCTCTTGCCTCATTACTTACCTTCGCCACAATAGCTCTACTATTTACTGTAACCTTTTTTATTATAACAACCCGCTGGATGGACTTAGTAAGCAACCTAATTTTAAAAACACTTTGGATTATTCTATATTTTATTAATGTCACCATACCCGCATATGGACTTTTAAATTTTCCCAACTCTAACATTTCGAAATCATCGAATCTATCAATTATATTTTTGTGGGGAGCATTGATAGTCGTAAATTGCTGGCCAATATTGATGCTTTCAATTGGATACAATAATAATATTGATAACGAAGCCACCAGCAGTGTAGAAAATGGGCAATAGCAACCTATACACAGGCGTTATTTTAGTACTCGCAGTCTTATTCTCTGCAAGTATTTTATTCTCGATGCAGACCAACGACAAGTTAAAAAATCATTCGTTGATAGACAAAACAAAACTATATTCAGACATATATTTCAAAACCAATTTTTTCCCTAATGTGTTTCCACCGAAAAAGGATCAACAAACGGCTTCATCCAGCGACGAGAACCTTCTATTTGAAAGGGCTGGTGCCTTAAACTATTTTGCACTATTTGTTTTCCTACTATCTTTATATATTGCATCCGAATCTGTGCTATCATCCACTATCAAAAACATAGAAAAATCAAATAAAAGGCCATACCACCCGAATAAGGTTGAATTGGTCAACACTCTCTCGCTAATACTAACTTTTTTTGGATTCACGCTATACATGGAAGCAGTACAAAAACCAAAAGTACAACGAATCCCCCCTCCAGAGCAACCGAAGGAAGAAATCTGCATTGAAAATATAAAAAATTTTGAATCAGGCGAATATATACCCACCTGTAATTTCATAAAGGAGTTGGAAATCAAGTTAAACGAATGGATCAGTGCCAAGAAACTCACTTCCGGCACTCTATTGATTGAAGGATACGCCGACTCAAAAAAAATCAAAAACAGCACAATAGAAAAAGCGTACACCCAAAATTTACATTCCAAAACAGATAAGAACAAAACAGATAAGGAAAAAACAGGCCACATCGATCTGAGAATAAAAGAACTTCGAAAAAAGTATGACAATCATAAAGACCAAAGCCCCAAAAGCGAAATACACGCTAAGGAGGAAATAGATAAGATACGAGATGAGATACACAACGAAATACAACTAAGCTATGGCAGCAATATTGAGTTAGCTTATCTCAGAGCACTTTCCGTACAAACATTATTAATAAAACTTAAAAAAATACCACACAACGTAGACATACAAATCTCTTCTCACAGCAATGTCGAATCCATAGAAGAGTCACCAAACGACAGAAAAATCCGCCTGATTTTTTTGCCAAATTTATAAAAGAATGAAAAGTTAAAATAATTGCAATGGCCATCCTTGACGCCAATGCCATGGAGATCACAAGCGCGCCTCGTACACTCCAATAAGAATTCCGGGAACACCATACGTAATTCTGCATTAACTCTCAAAACTAAGTAAGGTGTCCCTCATTTTACTCCCAATACTACTTGCTCCGGGACTGCCGGGACAAGTATTATTGATTACCGAACCCGTTCTGGGCGCTGCAATCGGGGCACTGCCAGGTGATGCCGTTACAGGTCATGCCCCACTCGTTTTCATACATGCACTCCTGGCAGATGGCAAAGCCGCACCGGCAGCTCCAGCAAAAGGTTAATGTCTTACCGCAGCAGTGACATACCGTGCCCCGTTTGCTGCGTCGTCTCGCTTTTCTTTTTTCTTGTGCTTCTGTCATTATTATTCCTGTTCAAATGCTTTTCTTATCTTATGGGCCATGGCCGTCAGGTTTGCGATGTAATCCTTTGCCAGGGGGTCCAGGGGTACCACGGCGCCGTTGATGGCGGTTGCGATCTTGTGGGCCGTTCTCGTATCAAACTGGGGCTGGACAAAGATCACCCGAATCCTTGCGGCCCTGGCTTTTTTGATAAAATCGGCCAGGGCCCGTCCCTTGGGGGCCTTGCCCGCCACCTCCACGGCCGTCTGGGTCAGGCCGTATCGGTCGGCAAAATAGCCGAACACGGGGTGGAACACAAAGATGGTCTCACCGGCCAGGGGTTCAAGGGCCTTGGCAACGCTATTGTCAAGGCGGTCAAGGTCGGCCAGGAGGTGTTCAAGGTTGGCCCTGAAATAGTCGCCCGATTCGGGAGCAGCCTTGCAAAGGGCGTTGCACACGGTTATGGCCTGCTGTTTCACGAGCAATGGACTCATCCAGACATGGGGGTCCCTTCCGCCGTTGGCAAACCGCCTCGGGGTGATTCCTTCCGTGGTGTCCACCAGGGTCAGCCCCTGGGAGGCGCCCTTGATCTTGGGCATGAGGGTCTGCTCAAAGGGCACGCCAATGGAGAAGAAGAGCGCGGCCCGTGAAAGCCGGGTCATCTGTGCGGGCCGGGGGGCATAGGTGGCAGGGCTCTTGCCCGGGGGCACCAGCACCTCCACGGCCACCCGCTCCTTGCCGATGCGCTCCGCCACATAGGCCTGGGGCTGGATGCTCACGAACACGGACAGGGGCTCTTGCTCTTGCGCCCCAGCCTGGCACGCCGCCGCCAGGACCACAACCGCTGCCCATACAATCAATTTCAATCTGCCCATGATTTTGCCTCCTTTGTCATTACCTTCTTCATTACAGGGTGTATATACCCCAGCCTTAACCGGAAGGTAAAGAGAAAGCTCGGCAAAGTGCGTATTCCGGTACCGGTTTTGATTTGAGCAGGGGGGAAAGCTCCCCCCTGCCCCAATGAGGTTTAAAGGTTAAAGTCGGGATAGGCGTTTCCGCCGTGTTCGGTGAAATCGAGCCCTTCCAGCTCCTCCTCGGGTGAGCAGCGCAGCCCGATGGTTCCCGCGATGAGCTTGAACATGGCAAAGGCCGTGGTAAAGGTCCAGGCAAAGCAGGCCAGGATGCCGATCACCTGGACCGTGACGATGGCTAAAGTAACTCCCTCCATGTTGAAAAGGCCTGCGGCCAGTGTTCCCCAGGCTCCGCACACCCCGTGGACGGACACGGCGCCAACGGGATCGTCGATCCTGAGCCGGTCAAAGAAGAGGACGGAAAAGACCACCAGGACGCCGGACACGGCCCCGATGATGATGGCGCTGGACGGCGACACATTGGCGCATCCAGCCGTGATGCCAACAAGTCCCGCCAGAGCGCCGTTCAGGCTCATGCCCACCTCGGGCTTTCCAAGCTTAACCCAGGAGACGATCATGGCGACCACGCACCCGGTGGCGGCGGAGAGGTTGGTGTTGACAAAGATCATGGCAATGCTCGTGTCCGCCGTGGTTGTGGAACCGGGGTTGAACCCGAACCAGCCGAGCCAGAGGATGAATACCCCCAGGGAGGCAAGGGGGATGTTATGGCCGAGGATGGGGCGGATGCCCTCATCCGTGTATTTTCCCGTGCGGGGACCCAGGACCATGGCGCCTGCCAGGGCTGCCCACCCGCCCACGCTGTGCACCACGGTTGAACCGGCAAAATCGATGAACCCGAGGCCTTCGAGCCAGCCGGAACCGTTGAAAAGGCTGCCCCAGGCCCAGCTTCCGAATATGGGGTAGATCAGGGCCGAGACAATAAAACTGTACGCAAGGTAGCCGGTGAATTTGGTCCGCTCGGCCATGGCGCCGGATACGATGGTGGCTGCGGTGGCGGCAAACACCACCTGGAACATCCAGAAGGCAAGTATCCAGGGATCACCGTCCGGGGTGAAGTCGCTCAGGAAAAAGCCCGAGGTGCCTATAAACCCGGTGGAGGATGTCCCGAACATCAGCCCGAACCCAATGGCCCAGAAGGCAAGGCTGCCCACGGAAAAATCCATGAGGTTCTTCATCATGATGTTGATGCTGTTCTTGGCCCGGGTGAACCCCGCCTCCACCAGGGCGAACCCCGCCTGCATGAAAAATACGAGGCAGGCGGCGATCAGGGTCCAAAGGAAATTTGCATGGGTCTGGACAAGTTCAATGGCCTCCTTGTTGGTAAGGGGCGACGGGGGGGTGTCTCCCGCAAAGGCAGGGGAGAAATACAAGATCAACAGGGTTGTCATAATACATATTCGTTTCATCGGTGGTTCTCCATGAATTGATGTGTTTTACGGTATAAAGGGTCAGAAAAAGGGGATACGCCTAAAGCGCCTCAACCCCCTCTTCACCGGTTCGTATTCGAATCACCTGTTCCACGGGAATGATGAAGATCTTGCCGTCTCCGATCTTTCCCGTGCCGGACGCCTCCATGATGGCGTTGATGGCCTTTTCCACAAGTGTGTCATCCACCACCAAGGAAAGCTGGATCTTTGGCACAAAATCGACCTGGTACTCCGCCCCCCTGTAAATCTCGGTGTGCCCTTTCTGGCGGCCAAAACCCTTGACCTCTGTCAAAGTCATTCCCGCGATTCCGATTTCGTTCAATTTCTCTTTTACCTCGTCCAGCTTAAAGGGTTTGATAATGGCTTCGATCTTTTTCATCTCATTGATGTCCTTTCCTGTTTTGGGTTTTGGTTCATTGCAACTGTCACCCAATACTGCACACAGGGTGCCAAGACCTGAAAAAAGCAAAAACAACATTCCAACCCACTGTAATACAAGGCCTTTCCACACACACATATCCATACAACCAAATCCCAGCAGCACACAGGTAATTACACTTTTGAAAGCCAAAACACTATTAATTACACTTTTGAAATATTTGAATTCAATATTCCCTTGCCTCCCCGGCCCGTACACGAGCAAATATCCAAATTATCCGATTAAACCCGGCACGATGTTCAGCCGACACTATACTTTTCAAGTTTCGCAAGGGATGAGTTGTCAAACAGGGACAAACTCTGATATTAACAAGGGATAATTGGCAAAGCACATGGCAAAACGAACCGGAAGGAAAGATTTGGGATGGACAATAAGGGAAAAAAATTAATCGCCAAAAGAGAACCCGATCCCGTATCCGGTCCCCACAAAAAATTTGCCGCTGTTTTTGCCATTGGAGCCCTTTCCGCCCTGCTTCTCTTTGTTGCCGCCACATCGGTACTCTACAGCAGGTCCGTTTCAAGACATGAACAAAGGTTCAATGAACAGCAGGCGCTCCAGGTCTATCTCGCCCAAAGGGCAATTGCAGACCGAATAAACTGGATTGCGGACCATGGAAAACTCCTGGCCCTGTATTCATTGCCGGAATTTATCCAGGGCAGGCGAGACCTGAACTCCCTGGAACTTCTCTTCAAGACCGAGCAATCCTTATCCCCTGAAAATCTTGCCATCTACCATCTCGATACCACTGGCCGCGTTATTTACGGCCTGCCCCATGAAACGCAGGCAGGCAGGGAGGCAGGAAGGATTGCAGTCAAACTTGCCAAAACCTGCCTGGCCAATGGAATATCAGAAAAATGTGACATGATTGTGCCGCCGCTTCACATCACAAACCGCTTCCAGATATTGGTGCTGCTGTTCCCCGTGTACATTGAAGATCACCTCCGGGGGGTTATGGCCATGGCATTTGACTTGAAGCCCATGGCAAACCGCTACATCGCACCGATAATTTCAGGCAGATACGGAGCCGCATACCTTCTGGATAACCAAGGAAATGTCGTTTATGACCATGAAACCGATATCATAGGAAAAAACGTATTTGACGGCATCCATGACAAGTATCCAGATCTCCTGCGTGTTGACAGACGCCTTGTCAGCGAACCGTCGGGAAAGGATGAATACAAGTTCACGGTGAAGCGTAATGACCGGGTCTCCAGGAAACTCATTGCATGGGACTCCGCAATGGTGGGGGACCGGAAACTTGTTGTGTGCCTGTCCGCGCCGGACATGGAAATTGACAGGGAGCTTGGCAGTTTCCGCACCCAGAGCATCATATTGGCCATGTTCCTGCTGGTTGCGCTGATGATAATGGGTCTCTTCTTTTTTCGTGCACGCCAGCGGATCTTCCAGCAGGCGGCGTCGCTTTTGCAGGAGCGGGTCGAGCAACGGACCTCGGAACTCCAGGCAGCCAATGCAAAGCTGAAAAGATTATCCATTACGGATTCACTGACAGGCGTATATAATCGCGGGTATATCTGCAAACGGCTTGCGGAGGAGGTCAAAAAGGCGGACCGTTATGGTAATGACCTTTCAATAATCCTTTTTGATCTGGATCACTTTAAAAATGTCAATGACCGGTACGGTCACCAGTTCGGGGACATTGTCCTCCAAAGGATATGTGATGCCGTAAAAGAAAGCTTGAGGGAAGTCGACCTTTTTGGTCGATACGGGGGAGAAGAATTCCTGGTTGTTCTCCCAGGCATAAACCTTGAGCAGGGTCATCTGGCTGCCGAACGGATGAGAAAAATTGTGGACTCCCTGATATGGAACAAGCCTGATTTCAAAGTGACCATAAGCGGCGGTATCGCCACCCATGACGCCGGGTCCGACAGCGACCTGCTCAAGGCTGCCGACGACCTCCTGTACAAGGCCAAGTCAAGGGGACGAAACCGCATGGAAGCAAGAACGCCGAACCACGCAACCGCTTAAGAGAACGGCATCAGGATTCAAAACAGGCGATGGCATCGATCTCCACCATCACGTCCTTGGGGAGCCTTGCCACCTCAACGCACACCCGTGCGGGTTTATGATCCCCCATGAAATTTGCATAGACGGTGTTGAGCCGGTCAAACAGGGCCAGATCCGACACATACACCGTTGTTTTCACGATGGCTTCCACGCCAAGGCCTGCGGTTTCCACAATGGCTTTCAGATTTTTCAGGGCCTGGCCGGTCTGGGTCTCCATGTCCGTTCCCACCACCTCCCCTGTTGCGGGATCAAGGGGAATCTGGCCTGATACGTACAAGGTACTGCCGGACCTGACGGCATGGGAATAGGGGCCGATGGCTGCGGGGGCCGCGGTTGAATTGATACACTCCATGGATCTGTCTCCTTTATCGGTTGGTTTCAGGAAAAAAAACGCTCCATCCACGCCACGGAAGCGGTGAGGTTGTCCCGGTTGAACACCTCGAGGCTCACCACCCCGGTGAATCGTTTCAACACCTCAAGGGTTGGGGTGACCCGTTCCATGAGCGTCTTATCAAGCCCCTGGTGGTCCTTTGGCGGATCAAAGGAAAAGTCCACCCCGTGGAAATGGATCAGGGGAATTCTGGATTGATACCGTTCATAGAGGGCTGCAATGTCATAATCGTACTTGATCAGATGGCCCGCGTCAATACAGAGGGACATGGAGGATTCGTCCAGGACCGGAAAAAGGATGTCCGGGGGATAATCCAGGGTTTCGAGGGTGATGAGACCTGGATCGGAAATCCTGGCGGCCAGCAGCTCCAGGGTGTTGATCACCCGCTCCTGCCAGCGCTTGATCCCCTCTTCCCCTGCCTCCCGGTCCTGGTCCGTAAAATCAAGGTGAAGGGTGTGGGTGGTGGGAGCAAGGGGCGCAACAAGTTCCATGACCCGCGCAACCGTATCGATCCCCTCTTCCCGTTCCGCTTTTGAGGCGTGGGAAAGGGAGATGTCAGTCGGCAAATGGATATTGTAAGTGACGGAAAGCGCCTGGGAAAGGCGGACAAGCTCGTCGATGTCGGCCTTTGGCGGCAGGTATTCAATGGGCTTGCTCTCAAAGATCAGAAGCTCTATCTCGTCAAAATCCGGCCCCAGTTTTTTCACATTGGGAACGATGTGGTCGGGATAGATGAAGGAGGTGGTGCCGAGCCTGAAGGAACGGGCTGTTTTCTGCATGGGCATGGTCTTATCCTCCTTAAGCGATCACCACGGCCAGGGTGGCCACGATCATGGAAACAAGGGACGCAAGCAGCATGAGCTCACAGGCCCGGGTGATGGTCTCCTGTTTCGGCTCCGTGTAACGGGTGCCGATGTAGGGCTTTTCCACCAGGGCGCCGTGGTAAAAGTTGGGACCGCCGAGCCTGGCCCCCAGCGCGCCCGCAAAGGCGGCTTCGGGATAGCCCGCATTGGGGCTCTTGTGCCGCCTTCCCTCGGCAAGGGCGGTCTTGAAGGCGGCCCATCCCCGCTTGCCCGAAAGAATGGCTGCGGCAAGGGAGATCATGGGAACACTGAGCCGGGCGGGAATGAAGTTGGCCACATCATCGATCCTGGCGGCGGCCCGGCCAAAGAGCAGGTAACGCTCGTTCCTGTAGCCCACCATGGAGTCCAGGGTGTTGACCATCTTGTAGGCAAGGGCCATCGGCACCCCGCCGATCAGGGCAAAGAACAGTGGGGAGAGAAAACCGTCCACAAAATTCTCGGCCACGGTCTCAACGCTTGCCTTGACAACACCCGCCTCGTCAAGGCGGTGGGTCTCCCGGCCCACGATCATTGAAACGGCCAGCCGCCCCGCCTCAAGGCCCCGGTTTTCAAGGGCGTCTCCCACTTCGGTTGCGGCCTTTGCAAGGCTTTTGGAGGAAAAGCAGAAAAAGAGCACCACCACTTGAAGCAACTCCCCGAAAACAGGGTGCAGGAACATCGCCAGCCGGACACAGGCAAAAGCAATCAACCAGGTGGAAACGATGAGGAACAGGGCAAAGAACAGGCCTGAGACAAACGCGTTCTTCACATATTTTCGGAAAAAGGTTTCCGAGCGCTCGATGGCCTTTCCCATGAAGACAATGGGATGGGGAAGGCTTCTGGGGTCTCCGATCAGAAGATCCAGGGCAAGGGCAAGGGGAATGATGTACCAGTTGAGATCTGCAAGCATTTGGATCATCCTTTGGGCATGGTGAGATGTTTTTTAAGGGCCAGGGCAAGCTTGGTGTTGATGTCCCGGGTTTTCAGGGAAAAGCGCACAAACCGATTGGTGAGGCCGTCAAAATTGGTGCAGTCCCGGATCAGGATTCTCTCATCCCCAATACAACGGCACAGGGCCTCAGCCCCCATGGGCGGTTCAAGCCCGGCAAGAAGAAAATAGGCGTGGGAGGGAAAGAGCCGGATGCCGGGGCAGTCGGCAATACTCTGTTTGAACAGCTCTTTCTCGGCTGCCGCGAAGGCCCGGGTCTCGAGGGTAAACGCCTCTGTCTCGCTTTTGTTGTCAAGGAGATGGATCACGGCGGCCTGGGCCAGGGCGTTCACCGACCATGGCTGGGAATAGTGCATGAAACCGTCGATCACCTTGGGATCGCCACACAGAAATCCCGTGCGCAATCCCGGAATCCTGAAGATCTTTGACATGGAGGAGAGAACCATCAGGTTGGGAAAGCCCGCCTCACTGACAAGGCTGATGTTTTCCCCATGGTCCACAAAGGGAAGGTAGGACTCGTCCACCACGAAACGGACTTGGGGATAATCCCGGACAAGCCCGAGGATCGCCTCTTTTTCCACCATGGCGCCGGTGGGGTTGTTGGGATTGCAGATCACCATGGTGTCAAACGCGCCCGTAGCAAGCATCCGGGCCACCGCGTCAAGGTCCGGGGCGAACCCTGAGTCGGCGGTTGCCATGGCATAGTCATAGGGCACGCCGTGCATGACGCACCCGTCCCGGTAATCTGAATAGGTGGGCCCCTGGATCAGCATCTTTCGGGTCTTCAGCGCAAGAGGAAGGGTGTAGAGAAACCAGGTGGTGCCGTTGCCCGCGATCACCCGGTCGGCATCCACGTTGTAGCGCCTGGAAAAGGCGTTGACCATCTCCCGGGCATCGGCCTGGGGCAGGGAGCGGATTTTGCCCATGTTTTCAACAAGAAACGCCTCAAGTCCCGGGGGAGGCCCCAGGGGATTCAAGTTGCTGCTCATGTCGATGATATCGTCCATGGAACATCCCAGTCTTTCAGCAAGGGCGTTTACGTTGCCCCCATGACCTGTAATCATAGCTTAAATTTCCTTTTATAATAGTGTTGCGCCTGCCGTGAGAAATAAAACAGCCTCGGTCACCTCGGTCATTGCGCCCAGCATGTCCCCGGTGATACACCCCATCTTGATCTTGTAAAACCCAAGGATCAAAAAGACCGTAACCCCGAACACCAGCAACAGCACCACCCCTTTGACCCCAAGGAGAAAGGCGAGGATCACCAACAGGAAAAGGGAGGCGAAATCCCTGAATGGCAAGGGCTTTTCAAACAGGTCGTGGCCGGTGCCCGTGTTTTTCCGTCCATAGTTCAGGAACCGTATGCCAAACAGCATGCCGGCCCTGGAAAGGGCGGGAACAATAAAGAGAATTAAGATGGTCGAAAACGGTGTACACCCGGTTTTCACGGCATAGATGCCCGCCACCTTTAAAGCGAGCATGCAGAAGATGGCCACAAGCCCCATCATTCCGGTCCTGGAGTCCTTCATGATCTCCAGGGCCCGCTCCCTGGAACGGTGGCTGAAAAGCCCGTCCGCGGCATCCCCCAAACCGTCCAGGTGAAAGGCCCCGGTCACGGCGACCAGGAAGAGCACGTCCAGGAGCGCCACCACCGGCGCGGTCCAGAACATGGATGCCGCCTGGTCGGCAACAACGAGCAGGGCCCCCAGTATCATCCCCACCACGGGGAAGAACCGTATCATGCCCGTGGCCGAGAACTCCTTCCCCTTTCCTGCGGGAAGGATGGTGATGAACATGATGGCCGACCGTAAATCCCTCATAAATGCACTAATCTGTGTCAATTTTAGCCTCTTCGATGCGTTTAATTCCGTTCTGGTTCAATACCAGGCGAAAGCGCTTGTACCTCACCCGCCTGTTCTCCGAATATTTCATGATCATGTTGACATGGTAGACCCTGTTTCCGTAGATCCGCTGGCAGCTTTTGTCGTCACACACGTAGATGGGCGTCTTGGGATTGTCCATCTTGCTCAGGAACCGGCTAACGTTAAGGCGCATGATGTCCACGATGCTGTCGGCCGGGTAGTCGTGGTACACGGACCGAAACGGCCGTTTAAAGAGCTTGACCTGTTTCCGGTAGAGGATGATCTTCTCTCCCACCCAGTCGTTCTCGATCTCCGTAATGTGATCCTTGGCCCTGAGCTTCACGATGGTATCGGGAATCTTGTCCGACTTGAGAAAAGTGAAACTCTCCTTGCACCACCCAAGCTTCTCCTTGGCATTGTAATAAACGTTCCGCTTGTGGTCGAAGAGCCGGGCCCGCAGCTTGGTGCCAAGGTAGGTGCGGATAAACTCCTTGACCCGGTCCTTGAACATATAGCTGACCACCAGCACCACGAAAAGCGGCATGGAGACCGTGGAATAGGTGGTCTGGGCAAAAAAGGCGGCGGCCGTGGCAAACATCATGGCAATGCCTGCGGCCAGGGCAAAGGTGATCTGCTCCAGGAACTCACCCTCATGCTTGAACCGGGTGTGGAGGAACAATACATTGCCCATGAACTTTTTCAGTACGCTGGACCGGAAGAGAAACACCTCGTTGGTGGAGTCCGCCCGGGGGATGGAAGGATAATCGTTCTCTTGCCGGTAGGTAAGCTCCCGGCGAATGAGGGCCAGCAGCCGGGAGGTGTCTTTCTCCTTTTCCGGGAAGTCCTGTTTTTTCAGCACCTGGATCAGCTCATAGGTGTAGTACTCGATGAGAAGGCTCAGGTACTCGTCCCCAAAGAGATATACGGGAAAGATCCCCTCGTTCAGGGAGGGAACGTTGAGCAGGGACCGCAAACTTCTAAACCCTTTGGTGACGGCCTCGATGCCGGTGAGGTACTTCTCGATCAGATCCTTGACATCCTGGCTGTGCTCTTTCCGGGAGACAAACCTCACATGGTCCCGGATGGCGCTCTTGAAGATGCAGCAGAACATCTTGACCTGGTACTCATAGTTGGCAAATCTTTTTTTATCCCCGCGGGCAAGGAGGCTTTCGATGCCCTTTCTCACCTTTTTCAGGGGGGCGTCCTTGCCGTTGACCATGTTCTGGAGAAGCACCACCGGGGTCTTGAGCCTCACATAGACCTGGGTGTTGCCGTAGAAATCGTCCCGTGTATAGGTGTAGCGGTTGATACCGAGATTGTTGGGAAAGAACATGTAGGTCTCGACATCGTACACCTTGGCCGTCTCTTCCCCTGCGAACCGGTATCCCAGCTTGATCTCAAACTGGTTTTTGTCATGGATCTGGATGGTCTCTTCAATCACGAGTGCGCCTGTCCCTGCTGCCGTCGGCCTGCCAAAACCCCGGCGGATGTTTAAAAATCAATTATTTGCAAATTTATTCCGGGCCTGGTAAAAAAGCCCCCTTTCCTGGCGCACGGCCTCTATCTTGCCTGCCTCTTCCAGGGCACCCAGGTACTTGTTGATCTCATTGGCATGGGAACCGAGAATGGCGGCAAGATCCTCCAGGGTACACGGCCTTCTGACCACGGTCTCAAGGATGGCGGACTCCATATCGCTTCGATAGGAGTCGATCCCCTTTCGCTTGGGAGCCGCGGCAATCACCTCCACGGGAACGGGCTTGAAGAATTCGGCTATTTTTTCCAGCTCCTCCCGGGTGGCGGCATGGATGCTGGAAACCACCCCCGGCCGGTCCAGGGTGTTGAGCTGCACCACGTCCGGATCAATGCGCTCCACAGCCGCCTTCAGGGCGGCAAGCTCTTCCGGGGTGTCGTTGCACCCGGGCAGGATAAAGATCTCCAGGGCAAGTTTGCCTTTAAACTCAGCCCGGAACGCCACGAGCCCATCGATGTAGGCCCCTGTTTCAATAGAGGCATGGGGCCGGTTGATGGTGCCTATGGCACCTGCCGACGCCCCATCCAGGGAGGGCATGACAAGGTCCGCCCCAAGCAGCGCCTTTCTCACCTCCGGATCTCCCAGGAGGGTGCCGTTGGTCAACACGGCAATGGAGATATTGGGCTTCCGGTCCCGGATGAAATCAATGACGTCCCCGATCCGGGAGTTGAGGCTGGGCTCGCCCGAGCCTGCAAAGGTTATGTAATCCGGATCGGGATGGGTCTCGAAATAATCCTCAAGTTCTTTCAGCACGTCATCCACCGGCACGTACTCCTGCCGCTCAACGGTGAGGTCGGTTGTCTCGCCGCACTCGCAATAGATGCAGTCAAGGGAGCAGATCTTGTGGGTGACCAGGTCCACCCCCAGGGAGATGCCCAGGCGCCGGGATGGCACAGGCCCAAAAAGATAGTTATACATCTTAACACCTTACAAAGAGATTAATATTATTTAACTAAAGACCGTCACCAGGGCGATTTTTTAGCAAACCATTAAATAACACACTTTGAATAATGTTTTAACATTTTATCTGTAAAACCATAGACGCTTTGCAACGCCTCCCCGTCCCGGTGATGGGAGGGCATGTCATAAATTTACAACCACAAAGGAAAAGCAATGAAAACGCTTACCCCCATGGATGTCCATTCGCTGTTCAACCGGGCACTCACTTATATTATCAACATTCTCATCATTTACATCATCCTGATTCTCGTCCTGGGGCTTGGGAATATCCTCCTGCCCATCAAAAACCTTTTGACCGGTGGGGAGGTGAACCTGGATCTTTCCCACGCCATCACCGATATCCTCAGCTTTCTTGTGATGATCGAACTGTTCCGCGGCTTTATCGAATACTTCAAAACCCAGCGCATCCGGCTCCACACCATGATCGACCCGGCCATCATCTTCATCGTCCGGGAGCTGATCATCAAACTCTACACCCATGATCCTTTGTTGAACACCACCCTGATCGGCTTTTCCATCCTGCTCCTGTGCATGGGGATCATCCGGTCCCTGGCCATCGTCTTCAGCCCCAAAAAGAACGGATATTAAGGCATATTCAACGGCCCGGGGGTTTTTGCTTGACAATCCCCCGGCACCATTTCATATTAAAAAACAACCCAATCCCCAAGACTCGACCACCTGAAAACAGAAAACAAAGTTTCACATGGAACCCAACCCTCAAACCTTAATGTGAACGGGGGTAAACGTGAACAAAATAGCATCCATGATACTGTTCGTCGGCCTGGTGTTCGGTCCGGGCCCGGCATGGGCCATGGAGACCGGCCGGGACAGCCACTTTGCCAGGGGCACCCGCCTCTTTAACGCCAAAGACTTCAACAACGCCTACAACGAACTGTTCAAGGCGTTTGTGGAGAATCCCGGCGATTCCGACATCAACTTCCACCTTGGCCGGGCCGCCTTTGAAACAGGCAACCATGAGATGGCCCTCATGGCCTTTGAGCGTGTGCTCATGGCGGACCCGGAAGCGATCCGTGTCAAGCTCGAGATGGGCCGGACCTTTGCCATGCTGGGCAGCAGGAACCATGCTAAACGATACTTCAACGAGGTGCTGGCCACCAATCCCCCGGAGATGGTCAGGCAGAACATCAATGCCTTTCTGCGAACCATCGCCGCCCGGGAGAAGAAACACTTTTTCAACGGGTTCCTGGCCATTGGCTGCGACTGGGACGACAATGTCCGGGTCGCCCCGGCAAGCGAGATCATCAAAACCGCACTGGGGGATATCCGGCTCACGGGGGACTCGGCAAGCCCCCGGGAGGATCTCATCCTCAACGCCACGGCCATCCTCAGGCACACATACCGGTTCCCGGACACGGGCCTTTCCTGGCGGACCACCGGCACCGGCTATCATGGGAACTACAAAGATGAAACCGACCTGAACACCCTCTACCTCGGGATCAGCACAGGCCCACACCTTGCCCTTGGCCGGTTCACAGCGGGCATCCAGGGCCTTTACAGCCACCTGGAGCTGGACAATACCCGGTACCAGCGAATTGCGGGTGGCGAATCCGTGGCCGGATTCGTGGTAACCCCTTCACTCCTGCTGAACGCCAGGTGCAGGTATGAGAAAAAAACCTTTTTCAAAGATCCTGACAGGGACGCCCAAACAGGCTCCATTGAGCTGATGGCGGCCCTGGTCTCCGGCGCCACCTGGTACAACGCCTCAATGGCCATGGAAATTGAAAACGCCGATTCGGATGTATATTCCTATGACCGCTACAAGGGAAAATTCTCAGTGGAGCACAGGTTTTCCCACGGCATCTCCCTTTTTGCAAACTATGAATTTCAGCAAACCTGGTACGAGAAGCCCTATGAGCTGTTCAACCGGAAAAGAGACGACACCATCCACTACCTGGGAGGCGGCATAAGAAAAGAGCTGTGGGTCTCTCCGGCCAAAAACACCCGGCTGTTTCTGCAGCTCAGTTACCGCTACACAAATGCAAACTCCAGCCTGGACCTGTATGAATACGAAAAAAACGTTGCCTACTCACTTCTGGGGTATGAATTCTAACACCGCATAATAGAAAGGGGGTCAACATGGTACCGGACCGATCAAAGTCAAGGATCGCTCTTTTTACCGCTCTCCTTATCATGGCGATTCTGCCCCTTGCCCCGGCCGGGGCTGTTGAAACCGTGGGAACGGTGGTGGCGGTCCGGGGAGAGGCCTTTGCCGTCAACCAGCAGGAGGAGTCAAGGCGGCTTACGCTAAAATCCCCCATCCATCGGATGGACACCTTGAAAACCAGGCAGGGACGAATCCAGCTCATGTTCCAGGACACCACCCTGATCACCCTGGGCCAAAACAGCGAAATGGTCATCAAGGAGTATCTCTGGAGACCCGACCAGGAGTACGGGGCAATGACCACCAAGGTGAAGGAAGGCACCTTCCGGATCATGGGCGGCGCCATCACCCGCACGGCGCCCCGGAACTTCAAAACCGAGACCCCGTCCGCAACCATTGGCATCCGGGGCTCCATGTATGCCGGCATGGTCAAGGGCGATACCCTGATGATCGTATTCCAGGGGGGGCATGGGATTTACGTGATGAACGGCCAGGGCTATGTCAACATCACACGGCCGGGGTTCGGCACCAGGATCAAGGGAGCCGGCCTGGCGCCGTCAAAACCCAAACGGTTTACAAGCGGGGATCTGGACAACATCGAAGGCGCCCTTGAAATAAGAGTTCACAAGGGTAAAAAAACCGCCAGGGCCGCCGAGTCTCAGGTTCCACGGAAGCCCGAAAAGAAGCCGCCACCCGCCAAGGCTCCCCCACCCGGCAAGGGACCCGGCGAAACAACCACTATTGCCGAGAATGTGACGACAACGGTTTCGGACAACAGTCAAGAATCAACCGCAGGGAATGTCAAACCGCCCACGGACGAAGAGCCGCCGCCTTCTGATGAAGAGCCGCCGCCACCTGATGAAGAGCCGCCACCTCCTGATGAAGAACCGCCGCCACCTGATGAAGAACCGCCCCCTCCTGATGAAGAGCCGCCGCCCCCTGATGAAGAACCGCCCCCTCCTGATGAAGAACCGCCCCCTCCTGACGAAGAGCCGCCGCCACCTGATGAAGAACCGCCACCTCCAGACGAAGAGCCGCCACCTCCTGATGAAGAACCGCCCCCACCTGACGAAGAGCCGCCGCCTCCTGATGAAGAACCGCCCCCACCTGACGAAGAGCCGCCGCCACCAGA
>JAAEMK010000634.1 GCA_024225635.1 Desulfobacteraceae bacterium
CCAGACGTATTTCACCAGATGGTAAATGTGTCTGGAAGACTCTTTCGCTTGCTCTCTCAGACGACATTTTCCCTCTCCCTTCCTCCCAAAGTCGGCACTCCTTTGTAGGCTAGGCAATAGGCAGGCATCATAAAGATAAAAGGCGCTTTCACTGTGCGTATCTCCTCTTTTGTTTACTTTCGACCGGCGGCCGCCGGCGGCGCGCCGGCGTGTTATTTACATGGTAGTGTACAAGGAAAACGTCTTCCTGTCCACGTCCAGACCTTTTTCGGGCCATTTGCCAGCCACTTTCGAGTGGCTGGTGAAAAGTGGCTTGCAGATGTTTACTAGATCGACAGTCCCTTAGTGGCAAGTGGTGACCCCTATGTAGTACTAAAATATTAGCGAAAAAAATTTGGTGGCTCCCAACTATCCTGGGTGAGGGGGCCAAAAAACTGATTTTCGGAAACGCAATTTTTTAAAAAATGCCCGAAAAGTGCCCAAAAAGTGCACCTGATAAAAAATCGGAAAGCACCATCGGATTCGCCGTTAAAAACTGCGTCGGATAGGATAGAAAAGAAATTTGAATCGTTTTCGTATATTTGTAATTAGCGTCTTGAGTAAAGTAGGGCATTTTCAAAATATGGAGGTCCCTCCCTCC
>JAAEMK010000635.1 GCA_024225635.1 Desulfobacteraceae bacterium
AGACGTATTCGCCCTTCGACGACGAAGACGAACAATTCAATAAGGCACACGAATATCTGTGCCGATTGGTAGCGAAAAAGCAATTTCGAACCAAGTGTGACATGGACCACATAGCGAAGCGGGACCGCATTTTCCAACAATTGTGGGAAGACGCGGCCGCGAAATACGATAAGACGATTACGCAAACTTCACACGAAATGTTAGTCCACGTCACGGCCGAAAAAGAGGACCGCGTCTACGTGCCCTACGGCGAGTCGGCAGCGGCATTCGGCAAAGGGAAACCAGCTAGAGAGGAACCATTCAAACAATTGGCCTATCGGCACATCGCCTACAACAATAGGTCGTATTCGATCGACATCGGTAGACCGACTTTCCCATTGGACTACCGATTTCGAATGGAAAGCATCATCTGGCCCAAAGGCGGACAAATTCTCCTGCCCTTGGAAAGTCAAGCCATTTACGCTAGGAAATTTTACGAGTGTGCCGAACGCGAACTAAACGGAACGGGCTTGGTTACTCATTCGGACTTGTGTCTCAACCAGATGATCCAGGACAAATGGGTCGAACCACCTGGATTCGGAGGCTGGAAGCAGAGACAGGTCTTTATGACCAGAAAATACGGAGCCCTCATAGACGGAAACACATTCTATAGAAAGAAACAAATTCGCCGCCAGCTCCAGATCAGACGACTCATCTGGGAGTACAAGCGACCCTACCGTCCTCCTAAGGAGGTGAGGGAACTCATTAAGCAAGGAGTTCTGCCGCCCGGCACGCGACATTTACCACCGAAGAA
>JAAEMK010000636.1 GCA_024225635.1 Desulfobacteraceae bacterium
CAACAAACAGTAGACGATAATTCACCACCCTACAAATCGCCCACAATCGATACAGTAGGTTAACACACCAAGGTATCGATTCAAATCGAAATAAACATCAAACAACAAGAAGAGACAAGAGACCAGTTCTTCAGCTTTGGTAGCCAGTCGTGGCTCTCTTGCTCACGAGTCGGGAAGGGAATGGTAGAGCCGCACTCGCCCACAGCACCTTGATGGTAGACGAGTCGAAGCACGCTCTTGTTCGCGTTGGCCGGGGTTTTGAAAGAACAACAAAACGCGAACACTTTAACCGACAAAAACCACAAAAAGGAAGAGAAGAGGACAAGAAAACCGCCTCTCCTCACGCGATTGTAGTAGACGACTCCGCCTACTACTACTCTCACAAAGCCGGCCTAAGAAGTAAGAGCATTACCTCTCGTAAAGCACGTTTAGTACTTCTTCTTAGCCGCTACTCTACTTCTAATAAACTACTACATAAGCTGCTGCGATAACAACAACTCAGGGCACGTCTCTGTCTG
>JAAEMK010000637.1 GCA_024225635.1 Desulfobacteraceae bacterium
CACACGTTCGGGAAAGACTGCCGCATAGAGTGTACTTAAGATGCCACCAAGGGAATGCCCAACCAGAATGATATCCCGCCAGTCATTCACTTCTACCAGCTCATGTATATCCTGGATAAAGTCCAGTTGATGGTAATGCGCATCTGGCGATCGATGATAACTTTTGCCATGTCCGGGTAAATCGACAGCGATAAACTGGTAATCATCGAAATAAGGGAATAAACAAGCCAGACTGGCCGCATTGTCGAGGAATCCGTGTAACCCAAGAATTAGTGGCCCTGATTTGCCATTAGTCAGTCCCTGGATGTTGCCTTTAGACAAGGCGCACTGCCATGCTTGCATAAATGTATTTCCAAATACCAAAACCTGAAAGATCCAGTGTAACAAAGATACGGCATGAAACTCTATGCCCCTTATTATTGGGGGCGGACAATCGAGTAGGAGGGAGTTTTACAACTCCCGTCCTCTCACACCACCGGGCATACGGATCCGTACCACGGCGGTTCATATTAACACTGGGACTGTCGGTGACGATCCCGCAGCGATACTAACCCCATCTTGTCGAAC
>JAAEMK010000638.1 GCA_024225635.1 Desulfobacteraceae bacterium
AAAAAAAAATCCGGGTACCTCCCCTACCCCCCCAAATGGGCGTCTTGTCTCTGATTGGCTGATGACTTGTAAACAAGCCTCCTCATTGGCTGCTGGGACTAAGGGTGTAGAAGGAGCGATCTGGGACAAAAGTCATGAAAATAGAAAATAGAAAGCAGCCAATTTTAGGACTGCATACAAATTTTGAGCATGATCAAAGCGTGCACGTGCGCACAGGAGCCAAAAACGTGCGCGCGCGGACCGTTTCGCATAGAAGGAGCGATCTGAGAGAAAAGTTATGAAAATAGAAAATAAAGAACAGACAATTTTAGGACTACATGCAAATTTTGAGCATGATCCGAGCATGTATGTGCGCACAGGAGCCAAAAACGTCACGCGCGCGACCATATAACAAAAAAATGTACAAGCTGGGGCTGAGCTCAAAATAAGCCAGACTAGCTGAGCTAACATTAGTTGACCTAGTCTAGAGTTCGTTTAAGCAAAAAATTACTTTTGGTCTGAGCAGAGTGCGTGCGCTGCCCATGGCTGCTGGCAAAAAGGAAGGTGGCCACTATTTTTGGTAATTGGTCTGAGCGGAGTGCATGCACTGCCAGTGGCTGCTGGCACAAACGAAGGTGGGCACTATTTTTGGTATTTTTCCTGCATCTTGGTGTTGTTAGGACCCCCCTACCTTCTACCCCAGAGAGGATTTTTATAGGATTATAAATTTTTGCATGGGCGCCTAAATAACCCTACTTTGACTGGAAAATTGGCTAAAATCAAATATATCCAAGAAAGGCTTGTCGTAGAGTTATGAAACTTCAGATATGACTTCTGAGGGGTTGGGGGAGATGTTTGAAGGCAACTCTGCAGACACGCAT
>JAAEMK010000639.1 GCA_024225635.1 Desulfobacteraceae bacterium
ATTTTCTTCTTGTTTGCGGAATGTTCCCCTCGGTGCGGCAATGTGCAGCGAGGAGAAACTCAGTCCGTCTGCAGACGGGTGCGCAGCTTCTCAGCTGGAGCGGTGCCTGTCAAACTTGTGTTCATTACTCATCCAACCTTTAAAGAGGCAAGACCAAGTGATCTCAGGTCTCTCTTAGTGATCGTCAAGAACCACGTGTTTAAAGAAAACCTCAAGAACTCGTATTTTACCATGACTTATATTTCATGTACTTTCAGAAGTTTGATTTTAATCTATCGATTTAGACGACACATTTTATCCAACCCTGGCCCTTGTAGTTTCTGAGGATTCCCCAGGTACTTTTATCTGCAATGACTATATTGTTGTTAACGATCTCAATTCAGTTCCACGCACTCACCTGGCTCAAAACCCATTCCTCCCTGGTAAAGTAGACTGTGCTTCCAGCGTTCCTTTCAGCCGGTGAGTCTCTTGGCTCTTTCAAAAGACTGCAACTTAATGTCTTGTCTCAGGTCGCCATTGTACCCGCCTGTAAGAAGAGTTGAGTTGAGGAGCTCTATGCCCGCCCTTACTCACCTGTAAACTCTCCAGCGTCCTGAGGTTTGCCTTGAAGCCTGCAAAGGTAATGACCTCCACCTCAAGCTAATAGCTTTATCTTGATTGGTTGCTCATTACAGAACTGTCCCCAGCAAACTTGTCGCCATCAGAGATCTTGACTCGACCCCCTAACATCCGATCGTCAGGTATTTAACCATCGCCTATAAATGTATGTATAAATTTTCTATCCATAGTATTTTTAGACTCAAGCTGAATAAACTTCCTAAAGTTACTACACGGAGTTTCTGTCCGGCTACCGATCGTGTCAAAGTCTCTAAGTTGCTCTCGAAGCCCATCCTCGGTGTCGGGGCTGAACATGACACTCGTTTCGACCTCCGAGAGAAACAGTCTGACGTAAGACCAACCATCGTCTGACGTCACCAGGAGCGCCACCATCAGCTTCCTGGACCTCATCCTCTACACCTTCACGCCGCTCAAGACAAGGACCTCCGCTACAGGGGCGGTGGTACGTCCCTACACAGCAATCGAGAGCTCTCCTTTGAGCGCGGCTCCGTGGAGA
>JAAEMK010000640.1 GCA_024225635.1 Desulfobacteraceae bacterium
AATCCGACTTCGTCACTTTTACCTACGTGCCCGACTGTATACGTCTACAAATTTTCAGCTCTCTACGTAACCCCTAGATACGATATTTTTGTGTGACATACGTACATACGTACGTACGTACATACGTACGTACGTACGTACGTACGTACGTACCGTTACGAATTTTAGCATCCGTATAGTACTCGCGGCCGCCCTACGGCGTATTTACGTGTATCTATATTCCGTATTTTATGACAAGAAGAGCGGAACATGAAACGCTTCGACGGAATAGAGAAGACGGACAGCAAAACACATCAAAGCCGCCTGCTGCTAAGTGCTATCCAATTTCCATAGTCGACGAGAGTTCTGATGAAGACAGTATACAGTAGAAGAGACAAAGAGAAACACTCTGTCTGTACTCATGTCGTTGATTGCTGAGAACGCGCCAGCGTTCGTAAGCAGTAAGGTCAAGGTCGGTGAGTGCGCGCTTTCGCGAAACGGAATCCTGCATAGCTTGCCAACCGCTTGACGAAACTTGATGAAACTTTCAGATATCATTGAGTATATCGAT
>JAAEMK010000641.1 GCA_024225635.1 Desulfobacteraceae bacterium
AGGGTTTTCTCTTAAGACAACAACCTGAGGGGTACCTAAGAGCTTAAGTTTTAAAGAATTTGGAATTTGGATGAAAATTGACTAGGCTACAAGCAAATAAAAAAAATACGTCAACACTCTTGACATTTTTCAGCTAGAAATTTTTCCTCAATTTTGAGGGTTTTCTCTTAAGAAAACAACTTTAGGGGTACCTAAGAGCTTAAGTTTTAAAGGATTTGAAATTTGGATGAAAATTGACTAAGCTACGAGCAAATGAAAAAAACATGTCAACACTCTTGACATTATTCAGTAACAAACTTTTTCTCAATTTTGAGGGTTTTCTCTTAAGAAAACATCTTTAGGGGTACTAAGGAGCTTAAGTTTTAAAGGATTTAAAATTTGGATGAAAATTGACTAAGCAAAAGAAAAAAACATTTCAAAACATGTCCACTCTTGACATTTTTCAGCTAGAAACTTTTTCTCAATTTTGAGGGTTTTCTCTTAAGAAAACAACTTTAGGGGTACCTAAGAGCTTAAGTTTTAAAGGATTTGAAAT
>JAAEMK010000642.1 GCA_024225635.1 Desulfobacteraceae bacterium
CAGACAGACAGACAGACAAACAGACAGACAGACAGACAGACAGACAGACAGACAGACAGACAGACAGACAGACAGACAGACAGACAGACAGACAGACAGACAGACAGACAGACAGACAGATGGACAGCCAGACAGAGAAACAGATGAGCAGCCAGAAACAAAAGCCTCACCATTTGCCATCAGGGCAGCTATGAGAGTCCTCATGAAAGCACCAACAACGCCATTGTGAAGTTCAACCAGTGAGCCACACATGAGCACCTGACCTAAACAGACACATGTAACTGTAGCAAACAAACTACAATACAACAGGAGTAGCAACATAATTGTTGGCAGTTTCATTTGTGACACACACATTGAGCCAGCATGACAATTTCTCACCTAGTAGACGAGTTGAGAGACTTGAGCTGATGGCAGACCAGTAGCAAAACTGAGCTACTCTATCTCCATCAACTCTGTAATCGAGTGTCCAACAGCCAAACAGAAAGCTGCAAAAGAGTTTAAAGCACACAGAAAATCAAGGCAAAAATAGTATCTACAGTATTAACACTACACCAGAAAGAACAGGTGCAATACCATGCATTCCATGGACACTCCTCCTAGCAACTGGTGCAAACGACAGCTGGCTCTCCAGTAAGGTTGGCCAGTGTTCCACCAGTTGACCCTGCTGCTGCCTAGAATGGTGAATTATATTACTGTAAAGAACACCAAAACAATGGTTCAAAAAGATATAGTATATTATACATAAAAAGAAAGACATGCAGATATACAAATGCACAACCTAATGGAGAAAGCAGTAGCACTAGAGCTGGTGGCAGAAGCTTGAGTTGGTCCCCACCAACTCCAGTTCCATGTGCTCCCAATCAGTCTACATTCCTGCAAGAACAAAACCACATTACAATTTGTCTAAACTATACCCTAACAACACAAATCAGCACACCTCAACTAACTCCAAAAGTGGCCATGTCAACCCCTTCCAGGTTGACCTCTCTACGAGGACTCCTATTGCTGCCAAGATTTTCACCTCTGGCAACTTGACAGAGCTTCAAATGCTAATGTCACAAATTTAGGTCATTCTTCTACAAAGATCATTCTTCTGCAAAGAATACTCTTCTGCACAAAGCATTCTACCTGCTATCAAGAATGCTCTCTCTATTAGGAATATTCTCTCTATTAGCATCATTCTATACTGCTAGGAATATTCTGCTGATAAGAACATTCCCTCTACTATTAACATTTTATCAATTAGAATGCACTCTCCATTGTTAATCACTCTTCCTATTGGGAACATTCTATTCTAGTTTGCTCATCTACTGCAAGAACTTCTTCACTCTATAATTGGTCAGCTTTTTCTTTA
>JAAEMK010000643.1 GCA_024225635.1 Desulfobacteraceae bacterium
AGGCCGAGGAGCTGAATTGAATTGAATTTGATCTGAGGTTTGAATTTATTTTCTTTCAAGATGAGTTTGCTTCCGAGGACAACAGAGGCAATTTATTTTAAACATCATGAGCAGACTCAAACTCTAACAACTTTTCACTATCTGGTCTGTCTGAGAGTCTGACCCCATCCATAAACTTTGTACAAGATTACAGATGATTAAAAAATTCAGGTGATAATCTGAGGCAAAACAAGATATCTGGTGGCACTTTTGTAATGGAATGTCATGAATTTGGACTTTTTTGACTGAAGCCCCTTAAGACCATCTAGGACCATCCCCTAAGGCAATTGGGAGCACCTGATTCTCTTACACTATAAATTACTCTCATACATCAAAATTGCCCACTCACAAGTGAAATTGCCCGCTCACGAGCGAAATCGCCCGCTCACGAGCGAAATCGCCCGCTCACGAGCGAAATTGCCTGCTGACTCAAAAATTCATTGATAAATTCCTTGTTACGATAGATACATTTTGAGTCTGTATGTGATGTTTAACCATGAGTTGTATGCAAAGTGTAAAGGGAAATAAAAAATTGTGTGATAAAACAAATTTTTTTCTAAACATTCTTTGTAGTTCCCGACTGAAAATGTCTTATTTGAGCAAAAAGGTTATGAAATAATCTATGTGAGGGA
>JAAEMK010000644.1 GCA_024225635.1 Desulfobacteraceae bacterium
GCCAGATTTCATTCGACGTCGTTTATGGATGGCCCCTGAGCTAAAATTGACGACTTCTCTATGAGAGAAATGGCTAACTTGGCGATCTGGTATGACACGACTGGCAATGTCGTGCAGACACAACGAATGTTCAGGGCTGACTTTCAAGAAATTAACCGAAATCCAGCCAGAAAATTTATCGAAAATTGCCACAAACGCTTGTTGGAGTAGGGTAGCGTCCTCAAGGGGAAAACTCTACCAATCACAGCCCCACTTCGCGCTCATCGTCCGCGACTGGTTGGACGGGACCTTCGAGGACAAGTGGATCGGCCGACGCGGCCCTACCGAGTGGCCGCCTTGGTCTCCGGATTTGACGCCTTGCGATTTCTTCCTCTGGGGCTATTTGAAGTCCCTCGTGTACCGCCAGAAGCCCAGAGATTTGGAAGACTTGAAGCAGAAAATTACGGACACTTGCGCGGATATTGAGCAGCACATTATCGATTGTTCCCTGGTAGAATTCAGGAATAAGTTGAAAAGATGTGTAGATTGTAGAAATTGGTGGCGGCCAAACCGAGTACTTGCCTTATTCGATTCCGCTGATTTTTTCACAAA
>JAAEMK010000645.1 GCA_024225635.1 Desulfobacteraceae bacterium
AAACAGTGTTGTCCCACATTACGTTATAATTATTGTTGATTATATCATTTTTGAAGAATTTCAGATGTTTTTTATATCTGTTTAAAATACAATCTGGAATTTCAGAAATGTGATAATCAATTTCTTCCCAGTTTAAAGAAATCCCTGAAATTGTTTTATTATCATTTATAGCAGAAGTAAACAACATTGGTGCGTTGTTTTTAGGATTTTTATTTAGTTTGTTTTTATATTCGTTGTTTATTTTTTGTTTATCATTACTCGTCAAATTATTAAGCAGATAATCTGTGTTATTGGAGTGATGATCATAAATCATTAGTTTACATTTTTTGGCATTAAAATTGTATGCCCAATGTTTACTATGTTCCTCACAAATTTTCATTAATTTTTGTAGGTTTTCAATAGAATTTGCTGTAACAACAACATCATCACAATAAAAAATTGCAGAAATTAAGGTATTTATATCCGGAGATTTTGCCCCAAAACCAGAGTCTTGTAGTTTGTGAATTAAATCGTCAACAAAAACAGCAAACAAAACAGGTGATAATACACTACCTTGTAGAACACCATTCAAAATATCATACGGTTTATTTATAAACGGACGGTTTCGAATCGCACTTTTTGAATTTTTATAAATCGCTGTTATGATTTTACACAGGTTTGGAGACACATTGAAATTAGCAAGTACCTTATAAATAAGCCCTTTGCGCCAGACTGTGTCAAATGCTTTTCGAATATCTAAAAATCCACAAAACAGAGAGTCTTTGTTTTTTTTCGCAGTTTCACAAACTACACTCAGAGTACCAATCGAAACATCAACACCTCTACCACGACGATTTCCGCCTTGCAACAAATGTAAAGATTTTCTAATTTTGTGCTTGTTACTTAAGTCGAATAGAATCAGTCTCTCGTAAATTTTAAAAATAAT
>JAAEMK010000646.1 GCA_024225635.1 Desulfobacteraceae bacterium
ACTCAGATCCAAGTCAAGTCAAGTCAAGTCAAAATTGTGAGCTCAGGGCATCTGGAATATTACCATGGTATGGTTTGGCAACACTTTTGGGAGTGGCACCCAGCTGTAGAAACTCTCAAACTACTCCATATCTCAACCTCTGTCACTCAGATCCAAGTCAAGTAATAAAAGAGGTGAAAAAAGACCCGGGACGTGGTTTTAAACCAAAATTGTGACCTCAGGGCATCTGGAATATTACCATGGTATGGTTTGGCAACACTTTTGGGAGTGGCACCCAGCTGTAGAAACTCTCAGACAACTCCAAATCTCAACCTCTGTTACTCAGATCCAAGTCAAGTCAGAGAAGAGGTGAAAAAAGACATGGGACGTGGTTTTAAACCAAAATTTTGACCTCAGGGCACCTGGAGTATTACCATGGTATGGTTTGGCAACACTTTTGGTAGTGGCACCCAGCTGTAGAAACTCTCAGACAACTCCAAATCTCAACCTCTGTTGCTCAGATCCAAGTCAAGTCAGAGAAGAGGTGAAAAAAGACATGGGACGTGGTTTTAAACCAAAATTTTTAACCTCAGGGCACCTGGAGTATTACCATGGTATGGTTTGG
>JAAEMK010000647.1 GCA_024225635.1 Desulfobacteraceae bacterium
AAGGGACAGATGGAAGGGATGGATGGAAGGGATAATGGAAGGGATGGATGGAAGGGAAGGAAGGATGGATGGAAGAGATGGATGGAAGGGATGAATGGAAGGGATGGATGGAAGGGAAGGAAGGGATGGATGGAAGGGGTGGATGGAAGGGAAAGAAGGGACGGATGGAAGGGGCGGAAGGAAGGGATGGAAGGAATGGATGAAAGGGACTGATCGAAGGGAATGAAGGGATGGATGGAAGGGATAAATGGAAGCGATGGATGGAATGGAAGGAAGGGATAGATGGAAGAGATGGATGGAAGGGATTAATGGAAGGGATGGATGGAAGGGAAGGAAGGGATGGATGGAAGGGAAGGGATGGATGGAAGGGATGGATGGAAGGGAAGGGAGGGATGGGTGGTAGGGATGGATGGAAGAGATGAATGGAAGTGATGGATGGAAGGGAAGGAAGGGACAGATGGAAGGGATGGATGGAAGGGATAATGGAAGGGATGGATGGAAGGGAAGGAAGGATGGATGGAAGAGATGGATGGAAGGGATGAATGGAAGGGATGGATGGAAGGGAAGGAAGGGATGGATGGAAGGGGTG
>JAAEMK010000648.1 GCA_024225635.1 Desulfobacteraceae bacterium
AATATTTAATAAGAAGAGAGAAGGTGTGAAATAAAAATAAAATATGTTTGAATAAAAGTATTTGAAAATTCAATTTTGAATTAATTAAATTTTAATAAGACGTTGATGGGAAAGTAATTTAATTTTAATTAAAAATAAAATATGTTTGAATGAAAGTATTTGAAAATTCAATTTTGAATTAATTAAAAATAAAACATGGTTGGATAAAAGTATTTGAAAAATGAATATTGAATAAATTGAAAATCCAAAATTGCTCAATCTGTGTTTTTATGATGTGACGATAATGGTAATAAAAATATTTGAAGGAAGAATAAATTTAAGACGATGAAACAAAAAAAATAAGAAATGGTGCCGACATCAAGGGAGCCCCCTGAAGAAGAATGCGAAAAATAAAAATAATGAGAAATGTGATGAGGAGAAGACGAGTGAAGATGACATAAGAAAAAAAGAAAGGTGTGAGTGTGGTGTGCCTGACTGAACGAGTTTTCAAGATGCGAAAAGCGAAGACGAGGAGAAGACGTGAGATGAGAAATTGTGAAACGTAAAAAAAGGTCATGGTGTAAATTTTTGAAATGAGTTGAGATTGTGAGGGTGTGTGGTGTTTGGCGTAAATGTAAAAACTGAAATGGTGTGAC
>JAAEMK010000649.1 GCA_024225635.1 Desulfobacteraceae bacterium
GGTGGGAGGAGAAGATGTAAAAACATACAGATACCGGCTGGACAGCGGCGAGTGGAGCGGCATCCTGTCCGTTTCCGCGCCTGTGACGGCGGCGGATCTTGGGGAGGGCGTTCATACCCTTGAGGTGATCGGCGCGGATGCCGTTGGCAACTGGCAGGAAGCGGCCGATGCGACACGGGTTGACTGGCTTGTCAGCCTGGGAGTTCCAACTGCCGCATTAACGGGGGTACCCGGAGCTATAACCGGTCAGACATTCGCCCGGATCACCGTTGAAATGGCAGAGGGCAGCCCGGATATTGAAGCGTACTATTACAGCACGGACGGCGGTGAAACCTGGAACCACGGTAACGCCGGGGAGCCCATCGAACTTGACGGACTTGCCGAAGGAAACCATACCCTGTTTGTGAACGGATTTGGAAACAACGTCTGGCAGGACGGGGCGGACGGCATGACCATCGAGAGCGCGACTTTCCATGAATGGCGGGTGGATCTGACCCCGGCCAATCCTGCGGTGCTTGATGCGGCCAAGGGAGAGCCCGCGTCTTCAACGGTTTCTCTTTCATGGAAATGGTCCTCGGATGATGACCGGGAAAGCATTCAAAAATACCTGGTCTGGTATTCGGATGAGATGATTACCCTGGATAATCTTGAAAATGCCACGGCGGTTTTCTGCGATACCATCCCCGGAAGCGCAGGTGATGAGAGCAGTTTCACCATAGATAAGCTTGCAGCCGGGCAAAAATATTATTTTGCCGTGAAATCGGTTGATTCGGCCGGTAATGTTTCCGATTTAAGTAATGTCGCGGAGTATACCACTCAAAGCATGCTCCCGGAGATCACGGGCATCGCTCTTGTTGACGGGGGGAATGCCGGAGATAATTCAGAGGCAAGGGCGATAACCGTCACCGGAGCGAATTTCCTTGAATGCGCAGGCTGCAACCTGGTCCGCTTTGAAAATGAATCCCATGTGTTTGATGTTTCCTGCAATGAGGGAACCCAAACCCGAATATCCGCAATTATTCCGGAGGGCGCGCCGGCAGGCGCCTATGACCTGCGTGTAATAAACAAGAACGGCGTCTCCCTGCTTTTTGAGAACGCCTACACCGTGGATGAAGCTGAAACGCCCGTGCCCGTGGTCACGAATATAACTCCCATGGTTGTCAGCAGGGGGGGCTCGTATCAGGTTACGATAACCGGAGATCATTTTGCGGAAGAGATTGCCGGTGTGCAGGTTGTGGGGGCGGACGGCTCCCAGCTCAGGCTTTACGATACGGTCCGGGTAGATGCGTCAACCATCAACGCCAGGATCGATGTGCCGGCCGATTTTGTGGAAGGCCAATACATCATACAGGTGATCAATTCAGATGGGGGCATGAACAAGGTAAGTGCCGTCAGCCTGGATGTGTGCGAGGTAATAAACCTGAGTCCGGAAACGGCCACGGTAAAAACTACGGCGGCCTTCACCACCGATGACGGCGTTATTCCCGTCGCCACAACGTTAACCACCGATAACCGGGATGAAGTCGCTGTTGTCAGCCGGAATGTCGCCAAAATCGAGGCGAGCTTCGATCCCGGCACGATTCTGGAAAAGGAAGAGGACGAGAACACCAGTTGGAATGATTACAGCGGTCTTGTCAATCCTCCCCGTCAGATTCCGCTGACCAGGGAAGTCAGCGAAGTGATCGGTGAAAACAGCATGCTTTTCACCATGGGTGCGGACCACTTGCTGAGAATCAAACACGGCAAGACCATGTTTGTTAAAATCGAAGTACCCATGCCGAGTTCAGGACCCGAGCCGTCGATCTACTATGTGGCCCCGGACGGAGATATCACCGTCGCGGGTGTCCCTGGAACCAGGGACGATGTGGCGTATCCTCCGGGAGGAAAGGTTCTTGCCACCCGTCATGATGTACCGGAACCGGGCATGACCTCATACACCATCGGCCTTGTCCTTGACCATATGTCAACATATGCCGCCGGATCGTATACGACGCCGGAACCGGATTCATTGCCGGTTGTGACAACGACTCCGGCCTCAAGTGTAACAAAGAGCAGCGCGGTCACGGGAGGCGATATCACGGATGACGGCGGTGCTTCAGTCACCGCCAGGGGAGTGTGCTGGTCAAAATCCGCTAACCCCACAACCAGCGACAGTAAAAC
>JAAEMK010000650.1 GCA_024225635.1 Desulfobacteraceae bacterium
AGTGCGTGATGTAGGATCAGCCTTCCGTTTCCAAAGGTTGAAGTTCGGATGGGTCTCGGTTGTAATTGGATCAAAATCCAAGTCTACGCTGTGCAGTCTAGAAATTGACACCAATTTTGAAAACGTCATCGTCGTCGACATCATCGTGGGGTTCGCTATGCATCGTCATAGTAGCCACTAGTGATGGCAATTTTGAAATTGCAAAACTAAGTAAGTAACTGAGTAAGTACTCAGTTTCAGATCAAGTTGAGTAAGTAAACTAAGTAAGGCTCCGAAAACTAGGTACTAACTAAATTTCAGAAAAAACTAAGTAAATAACTAAGTACTTAGTTATTTTCGGCAAAATTGCCTAAGTACAGGTAAGTATACTCAGTTTTCCAAATATTATTACTGAGTAAGTAAGAAACTAAGTACATACAATGTACTTAGTTTCAAAATAACTACGTATGTACTTTTAGTTATGAGTACTTACTCAGTTTACGATTGCCATCACTAGTCCACACCAACCTGCACGAGCAGGACAGCTGCTGAACAAGACCAACAGTAGAACGATCATATCTCTGCTCTGACTGGGAATGATCTTCGCCAACTGATCACAATTGTCCACGAGCTTTCATCTATTTGGCACTGGAATCGGCAGGAGCGCCCGTTGCTGCATAGTGCACCTGTCATGGCAATTAATCTATCTAATGGGCCATCAAACGAAATGTCCAATGGAATGTCAACATTGCAGACGTCAAGGGTGCATCGGTTGATTGACAGGCGAGCCCCCGCCAATCACTCACGTATCCAGCCGTTGTTTCGCTGCTCATCAGCGGCGGTATCGCTCCCAGATGAATTTAGGAGTGCGTATTCAGTAATCAGTACCTATGTACTTGGTAACTAACTAGTAACTACTCGCATTAACAAGGGAATTCGTTTCTTGCGTGTACAGACTGCTGAGTGCTGAATACGGTATATTCAGTCTTCTTAAGTGCATCTCCATATCAGGCGTACAGGACGACGACGACAATGATGACGAAACCGTTGGTTACCTAACTGACAAGACCTTTCAGGCAGAACGAACTTTCAGGTAAGCAACCGAACAACTAAACAGACAAGGCAGG
>JAAEMK010000651.1 GCA_024225635.1 Desulfobacteraceae bacterium
GCCAGCCTGACTCAACGCTGCCATGTTTTCCATGGTCAGTTCATCGTTGGCATTGACCAGTACTTCACCGGTTTCTTCGTTAATATAAGTTTCGCCGTAAACACGACCAACCAAATACTCAACAGGTACTTCCAGTTCAGTTACACCGGCTTTTTCCAAAGCACGTGTATGACGCGCAGAAATACGACGACCGGTTTCTACCAGTACGTTGCCATCAGCGTCCAGGATGTCAAACTGGGCAGTCTCACCGCGCAGACGATCAGCGACGATTTCCATCATCAGCTTGTCGTCAGCAATGCGAACCTGAATCTTTTCGAAGAAGGTGTCCAGGATCTCTTCCGTACCCATTTCCAGTGCACGTAAGATAATCGTTGCAGGCAACTTACGGCGACGGTCAATACGTACGAACAGGTTATCTTTCGGGTCAAACTCGAAGTCCAGCCATGAACCACGGTATGGGATTACACGTGCGTTGTATAACACCTTACCTGACGAGTGCGTTTTACCTTTGTCGTGATCAAAGAACACACCAGGAGAACGATGCAGCTGAGAAACGATAACACGCTCGGTACCATTA
>JAAEMK010000652.1 GCA_024225635.1 Desulfobacteraceae bacterium
AATGTCGAATTTCGCGGTCGGGTGAAAATTCCACTTTTTTGACGTCCGGAAAATTCCGGAAAATTGTCGAAAATGGCCGAAAAATGGCCATTTTTGGGACATGTCAAAAAACTGAACCACGCGGTTTTTTGCACTTTTTTGGGGTCCCAAAATGACCCCAAAAAAAGCCATTTGCAACCGATTCGGAGGCCTAAACCCCATTTTTGGCCATTTTTGGCCAGGGGGGGGTCGGGGTTTGAAAATGCCCTCCCAGAGGCCCTCCGGCGGGCGCGGAATTAATGTCAAAAAACTGCGCCACCCGCCGATAACCCATTAATTAAGATGTCCCCAAGCGATTTCGGACATCAAAAATGGGGTCCCCGGGGGGGTCCCGGGGGGGTCCCCGGGGGGGGTCCCGGGGGGGCAAAAAAGGGCTCTCCTGGGGGGGGACCCCTGTTTTGCACTTTTTGCAAATTTTTGCAACCGATTCGGAGGCCTCATTTTTTCAAGATTTCGCGTAGACCCCCCCCGGGACCCTGCCCCCCCCGGGGGGGGACCCCCCGGGGAGGGGGGGTCCGGGGGGTCCCGGACCCCCAAAAATCGACATTTTTGGAGAATCCCTCGTGGGTCGGGACGAAAAATGGCCATTTTTCGACCCGTCCAGGAGGGGGGGGGGGTACCTGTTATTTTTGAGCCTCCCGGGAGCCCGATTTTCGGTCTCCCGCGCCCAAACGCTGCGCTCCGCCTTTTATTAGGTTACTTGTTTCTGTTTCAGATTTATTTTTTATTTGTTATATTATTTTCGATGATTTTGAGTGGGATATCTACTTTTTTATAATTTTAATGAAATTTACTTAAATTTGGTAAATTACAATAAAATTGTGTTTTTTTGTGAATTTTGTAAAATTTCTAATTTTTATGTTTTTTAGTTAAAATAACTAATTTAATTATGTTTTAATTTATAGTATTAGTTATAATATTAATATTAACTTATTAAGTTAAGAACAACATTAAGTTCTAACCATAGCAAAGTAAATGAACTTTATTAATTTAAAAAAT
>JAAEMK010000653.1 GCA_024225635.1 Desulfobacteraceae bacterium
CAAGTTCGTTCTGGGAACATGCGTCTCGCACACTTCACCATTGCTTGTCTTGACCTCATCACTACTTGACTCGAGGGAATTTTAAGGGGATCCAAACGTTAGTTTTCGGGTTGATTCACGTGCTTTGGGTCTTTGGGTACAACCCCCCAGAAGGAGGAGGGCTGATATTCAAGCAGTTTGTCTGTGGGAGTCAAACAAAACCGGTCACTCCGCACCACTCCACCACCGCGTTCATGAAGGAAATGACCACTTTCTCACCTCAAAAACTGGAGTTGCAATTCCTTTCACATTTTTGAGTCTGAGAACCCCGCATTCTAGCAACATGCGAGGACTAGATTTTTTACGCGAATGAGTGTGGAAGTCCCGGGAAATATTCATATGGCGGGAATATTTTCCAAAATTAACCAATCTGGGCCCGATTCGGGCCCATTTTTTGTATTTTCTTGAAATATTCCCGCCATATGAATATTTTCCGGGACTTCCATGTTCATTCGCGCAAAAAATCTAGTCCTCACATGTTGCTAGAATACGGGGTTCTCAGACTCAAAAATGTGAAAGGAATTGCAACTCCATTTTTTGAGGTGAGAAAGTGGTCATTTCCTTCACGAACGCTGTGGTGGAGTGGTGCGGAGCGACTGGTTTTGTTTGACTCCCACAGACAAACGGCTTGAACTGCTGGTTGTACCCAAAGACCCGAAGCGCGTGAATCAACCCGAAAACTAACGTTTGGATCCCCTTAAAGTTTTGTCGAAAAGGGCCCCAAAAGCGACGAGAGTCAATCCCACTTTGGCGAAGTCATTTGTCGCGTGGACAATTGATGCATTCCAAAAGAAAGCCCTTGGAATGACCGTTTTCAAAGACACGCGTGTGAGTCATTCCGCCAGTCATGTTTTTTGCCCACGGCCAAATGGTATCGGTTAAAACGTCGAGGATTTCTCCAAACTTGCTGCATTGTCCCATCTTTCTTGCCAAAGGCCCGTCGAATAAATCCATGAGACAGGAGACCACACAGTAATGGAGGAAACGGTAAGGGTAGGATCTCATAAAAAGCATTCCCACAAAAAGGAGGGCCACTCAGACGTATCCCAAAACATTCGGGGCAAAGAGAAACACATTGTCGCTTCGAAACACCACAGCGGCTCCCACGAGACCTGTCGTCACCGCGAGGGTTGCCACGAGCTCTGAGGGTCGCACGAGTAAAAGAATGGTTTCCATTGTTGGTTTGG
>JAAEMK010000654.1 GCA_024225635.1 Desulfobacteraceae bacterium
GCCGGTGTTAAAACCAGCGTCAGTCGCCTCCCTTTCAGGCAGAAGATTGGCCGCTTGTCGACGGCTATGGCTGTCGGGGAGTTCTTTTTCATCTGACCGAGTGGCTGCCATCGCGTTGGCGTCGGTTAGAAACTGAGTGCGGTTGTCAGCATGACAGGTTTCGCTTACCAAGCCCTTGTCACCAGTCATGGTTTGGCTACCTTTTTTCATATAGCGGACGCCGGTGTTGTGCGGGCTGGAGATGATGCCATCCCCATTATCAAGCGGGGTTTTGCGGATGATAATTTCCGGGGTGTCGATCTCCTCATTATTTTGAGAAGTGGAGGTATCACCAACTCCGTCATCTACTAGCTGAGTCTCGTTGATGACAACTTCCGAATCGTTTACCGGGGAGTCGGTCTCCTCATTTTGAGGGCTGGAGCTGACGTCATTTCCGTCATCAAGTGAGGTCTCGTCGATGACTAATTCCGGGGAGTCGAGCTTTTCATTTTGAGGGCTGGGATTGTCACTATCAGCAAGCGGGGTCTCGCGTAGAACGACTTCCGGATTGCTTTTCGGGGAATCAGTCACTTCGCACTGCTGCTCAAAAATGGTGACCAGGGTCTGAAAACTGTGATAGTGCTTGATCTGCTTGTGGTTCTCGAAGGCTTTTTTGAGAAGGTGAAGATCGTTGGCCATTTTTTTGATCTCACGATGGGCTTTGTCTTTATCTTTCTCTGTCAGGTCAAAGTTTTTTTCGAGATAATCCCGCGACAACTCACCTTTGATTTGTTTGTAGAGACCCGGTTTTTGTTTGCGCAGGTTTTGAAGAAAAGACCGAATGGTTTCTTTGAATAGTCCGTAGCGAGACAAAATCTGAAGCCAACCGTGAATGAAGAAGGTGTCGGTGCGCTGCACATCAAGCGAGGTGCCGCATAGATCACAAAAAGTGGTGGTCAGTTCCGTAAAAAGATCTCGTGCGACCGGATCGCCCTGTAGCCGATCGTAAAATTTATAGGGGGTTGTAAAGTGAAAGTTAACGCTGCCTGGCGCTGTGCGGGTGGCGATGTGCCAGTCCATCCGACGATTAAACTGATCGGTAACGTCGCGCCAGGTCAACCGCTCCAGACCCATGAAGATGAGCATGGTGATCAGAAGCTTGATCGAGATGTTGGGTGCCCCATTGTCCTCGCAATAGAGGTGTTTGAATTTGTCCTCATCTATTTTGGAGTAGATTTGGTCGCGGAAGATGTAGCACCAGTCATCTTTAGGAAAAAGGTCTGGGAAAAGCAAATCCAGCTCAAATAGACTTGATTGGTTACTTGTTGGACGATACATAAAAACCCCC
>JAAEMK010000655.1 GCA_024225635.1 Desulfobacteraceae bacterium
GCGTGTCGGGGCGAAGCCCGCGAGGACTTGGGCAAGAAGTCGCCGGCGGCGGGCGGCAGACGGGCCGCACAGAGGCGGTAATCCTGGAAAAGCCTCCCCCGGGGCCAATGCAAGGCCCGGGGGATGGCTCGTGCTTTGTTCATTGAAAAGGGTGGCATTTGGGGGAGGCGCAATGAGAAGCCGCAGCCCCCTTTGCCCATACCCCCTCTCTCCCCCTCCCATAAGAAAGAGAGGCGCTAGTGCACGTCTTATGTGTACGAGCGCATCTTTTTTCGAAAGGGAATAGAGAGAGGGGGTCGTGATGTAATGTGTGATGTGATTGTAAGGGCCGTAGAGCCCGTTGTAAGCTAGCTATGGTTCCAAACGTGACGTCCTTGAAACACTCAGGCACACACTTCTTTCACTTCTTCAAGAAAAACATGCTGCAGATCTTCCTGGCCCGCCCATGCCTTACATGCAACGGCGGCCAGGTGTGCTCTTTGGGCAGCGGCACAAGCTCCAACGCAGCCTTCAATGATCCGTTGGGGGGCATCCTCCCAAGGCTGCCACCGGCGCCGTTTGTCTACGAGTGGAATGGAGGTAGGCCTGGTCTGTTGTGCTTTGACTTGCTCTCTCGGTGGGATGGACCACTCATCCCTCGTGTGTCAAGCAACGTACTTCACACGAGCGATGGGTGTGCAATCCCACAGCTAAAGACTCACTGCCCCACCTCCAGTGGTTGTTTGGTTGGGTGACCACAGGTTGCCCTCGTGAAAAAGTTGTCTTGGGACCACTGGGAGGGTTGGTTGGGGCAACTGAAAGTGGCTGGCGTTGGAACCAGCAACTCATTTTTGGAATTTTGAGAATGGTTTTCGGGTGATGCATGGTTGGCCGGGCAGCTCTCTCACTGGACACAGTTTGCTCAGCGGCATTGACAGAAACCAGACAATCAGGAAATCATTTTGAGATCAGTTGGAGTGACACCGGGGCCTGCTTTGGAAACACTTGGAGCAGGAGAAAACTTTCTCGGGCGTGATTTTGAAAATGTTTTTAGCACCAATCCATCCTTTGGCCACACGTGCAAGTGAATCTTCAAAAATCATTTTCAAAATCACGCCTGAGAAAGTTTTCTCCCGCTCCAAGTGTTTCCGAAGCAGGCCCCGGTGTCCCTCCAACTGTCCTCAAAACGATTTCCTGATTGCATGGTTTCTGGTAATTCCGCTGGCCAAACTCTGTCCAGGAACAGAGCTGCC
>JAAEMK010000656.1 GCA_024225635.1 Desulfobacteraceae bacterium
GGTGGCTCTGTGTCGCCTGAGCTGTTTGTGTCTTACGGGTCTCACCCTGATGGTGGTCGCCCTCGTGCTTTCGCTGTGGTGCCTCGGCAGGTGTTCCTGCACGATGGGCCGGACATGGTGACTGCTCTGCTGCCGGACGGTGCGACGCCTGTGTCGACTGACATTGTGGTGGGCAGCTTGGTGCGCGTGTCTGTGCAGGTGGCGCTGCCTGAGGGTACCAGCAGCAACGCTGAGCTGCGGTTTGAGGTGCCAGCGGCAGCTGGTGTGTTCTCTGACTGGCAGATTGAGAGCCTGGTGGATGCATCTGCCGCTGGTGACTTGAGCAGCTCCTGTGCTGGGACATTCCCTGGTGCAGCCAGCGCGCCTGGTGTGGTGCTGAATGGCACTGCCGTGGTGCTGCCGCTGTGTGAGCTGGTGAACAGCAACACCGCCAACAATGTGTCTGAGCCGCTGGTGGCTGTGCTGACGGCACGTGTGCTGGACACTGGCAGTGTGGTGCAGGGCTTGACGCTGCCTGCGTATGCGGTATTCCGCAGCGACGAGGTGGGTCCGCTGTACCGCACTGTGGGTGTGTTTGTGGTGAAGGAGAGCTTCCTGGAGCCGGCGTCAGTGACGCCCACGACACTGAGTGGCTTGGATGCTGGTGACACCTTCACGCTGACTGCGGAGGTGTCTCACACAGGTGCCTCTGATGCTACTGCGTACGACGTGATTGTGCGCGACAATGGCACTGTGTGGTATGAGAACGACGGCGGCGTGGATGTGATGGTGGGTGCGCCTCAGTACCGGCTGGTGTCGGTCACTGTGGGCGGCATGAGCGGGCAGGCATCCCCTCGGTACACTGTGGATGGCGAGGCCGCAGTGGTGTCCAAGGTGGACGTGGGTGCCATCGTGCCTGTGGCCATGACGTTTGAGCTGCTGACTGCGGTGGAGGTGAGCACGACTGTGCAGCCGTGGTTCACGCTGGAGTGGGGGTCCCACTTTGACACTGCTGTGTCCCGCAACCGCAGCGTGGTGGGCGGCGAGGCTGTGAGCAGCACTCGTGTGGCTGTCTCGTCGCCATCTGGCGTGCTGGACACTGTGACGCCGTATGTGCCGTACGAGGCGCCCATTGGTGCGTCCGTGCTGTTCGTTGGCAACATGAGCGTGCCTGAGGGCACCCTGCGCAGCAGCGACGTGTCTGTGGTGGTGTCCAAGCTTGTTGCAGGCGCTGCTGAGATGGTGTCGCTGTACGCGCCGCCAGTGCAGAGCATGGATGTGGTGCGCGTGGATGGCGCTGGTGTGGTGGCTGGCGCAGCGGGCGCCTTCACGTCCAGCGAGTCCGGCGTGGGGTCTGACTTCAGTCAATTCATCGGGCGTGAGGTGGTGTCTGGTGGGAACACTGCTTTTGACTTGGTGATGGGCGTGGTTGTGAACGGGCACGCGTCTGATGCCAACGCAGATGGCTTGACTGAGACTGTGCGCTTCACGTACGGCGGGCTTGTGCGAGAGAGCGACTTGGGCGGCACAGCGCTGCAGCGTGGCGACACGTTTGAGAGCCGCTTGGTGTTTACATCTGACGGCGTGACCGGCTTGGAGCTGGAGCTGATCAGCCCCACAGTGCGCGTGGTGGAGCCTGATTTGACTGACTTGACAGTGTCGCCACTGTCTGTGGTGGACGTGGACGGCTCTGACGAGGTGACTTTCACTGTGACGTTTGGACACGAGGGCGTGTCTGACTCGCCTGCGCACAACGTGGTGCTGATTGACGATGCTGTGTCTGCTGGCCCCCCGGCGTACACTGTGGAGATCGTGCGCGTGAATGGCGTGGTTGTGTACAACGCGTCTGTGGATGGCGCTGGCACCTTGACCAGCGATGGCATTCTTGCTGTGCTGCCATTCATCGATGTGGGTGTGCCTACCAGCATTGAGTACACTGTGAGCTTGCCTGACGATGTGCAGGTGGGCACGCAGCTGTCGCCTGCGCTGCGCCTGGAGTACTCGTCTGTGCCTGATTTGGCTGTGTCTCGCAAC
>JAAEMK010000657.1 GCA_024225635.1 Desulfobacteraceae bacterium
ATCTTCCTGTTACTAAAAAATGGATACGGCAATTTGTGCTGGCACTTATACTGATTTGCCACAGTTCGTTCAGAGGAGTAATTGAGATACTTGATTCATTGTTTGACTATCGGAATATCAGCCTCGGAACGATTCACAACATTGTGATGGCGGCAACCCAAAAAGCTGCTACGATCAACAAGAGCGAGGATCTCTCAAGTATACGATACGGTGCACCTGATGAAATTTTTCAAAAATCCAAGCCCGTCTTGGTGGGTGTGGACGTGGAATCAACCTATTGCTACCTTCTCTCGGTCGAAGAACACCGGGATGAAACGACATGGGGTGTTCACTTGCTTGAACTAATGGAACGTGGTCTTTGTCCCATTTATACTGTTGCCGATGGTGGCAAGGGCCTGCGTGCCGGGCAGGCTGCATATTCCGGACCATTCCGTCCACTCAATCCGATTTATTCCGTCCACCCATTCCGCTGGAATCCGTCCACTAATTAATCAAAGGTAAACCCCCGGCTTTGCCGGGGAGACTCCCAAAGTTTGACATTTGCGGGAATATAAGAAAGTCTCCCAAACTGTGAACCGCTCAAAGATCACAGAAAAGGAGACTTTCAAT
>JAAEMK010000658.1 GCA_024225635.1 Desulfobacteraceae bacterium
CAGTAACTTAAGCCCCAGCGCATGAAAGGTTAAAATAGTAGGCGGCGTAACGTTTAAGTTTGCTTGCTGCGCCCTTAAATTAAAGCGTTGATTTAATTCGTTTGCCGCATTTTTATTATAAGCAAGTATCAATATTTGCTCAGGTTTTACACCACCGTAAGCAATTAAATCCAGTGCCTTTGCAACCATTACTGAAGTTTTGCCAGTGCCTGCGGCCGCTAGCACTAAATTTTTGTCATTATTGCGTATAACAGCAAGGCGTTGCTCATGTGTGAGCGGGTTTGATTCAACCACATTATAAAAGTCGGCTCTTGCCGTTAGTGTTTTTTGCTCATAACTTTTACGTAGCTGCTCTGTGGCATGCGCTACTGTTGGTGAACTACTTAAAATAGTTAAAAACTTAATATTAATGGCCGATAAATGCTGCTGCCATAGTGCAGGTATTGCGCCGTACTGCTGTGCCAGTGAAAACACCGCCGATTTTAATAACGGCACGTTTGAGTCGCGAAGATACTCGTTTGTTGCATAACGTTTTACAAGCGTTTTTGCTGTATTCACTTTTTCTTCTAGGTGATTGGCAAAAACACTGTTTAGCTGCTCACTAAGCGTTTGAGCCTGCTGTTTATTTAAAAAGCTAATTACCGTTTTTGTACTATGATTGAGGGTTATTTTCCCGCTAAACAGGCCTTTTTTAAATTGTGTAAAATTAGTAAAGTCGCTAATTAAATAGGCGCGTGAAGTAGTATTTTTAAAATGTATAACGAGTGAACTTTGCTTAATAGTAACGGTGTTAATACGC
>JAAEMK010000659.1 GCA_024225635.1 Desulfobacteraceae bacterium
CTGATCCCGGGCAAGACCGCGCCCAACTTCATCACCGTTGAGCGGGACTACCCGAACACCTACGCGCGCTTCACTTCGCTTGGTCCTTTGATGGACAAGCTGGGTAACGGTGGCAAGGGCATCAACTGGAACACCGAGAAAGAAGTGACGTTCCTGGGTGACCTGAACTACAAGCACATCGACGGAGCCAACGCCGGCCGTCCGAAGATTGAAAGCGCCATTGATGCCGCGGAAGTGATCCTGACCCTGGCCCCGGAAACCAACGGCCAGGTTGCGGTGAAAGCCTGGGCTGCGTTGTCAGAAATGACCGGTCTGGACCACACCCATCTGGCGAAGAACAAGGAAGAGGAGAAGATCCGCTTCCGGGACATCGTGGCGCAGCCGCGCAAGATCATCTCCAGCCCCACCTGGTCTGGTCTGGAAGACGAGCACGTGTCCTACAACGCCGGTTACACCAACGTCCATGAGCTGATCCCCTGGCGCACCCTGACTGGCCGCCAG
>JAAEMK010000660.1 GCA_024225635.1 Desulfobacteraceae bacterium
ATTTGTCATGCAAATCGTGATACGATTTGTGGGATCGCGGCAGCAGCATCAACAGATGACGTTAATCGTAATGATACAACGCCATTTGATGGTAAACGAACAAAAACGACAGCGAAAAACATTGGATGACTACAAATTTTAGTCTGCTACATTTTAGTTATTAACGGCGAAAACGACTCTTGATTTATTAATTAATTGCCGACTTTTGAAAATTATCGACTTTCATCGAAATTCTTACGGTATTTTATGTCTTTATAAAAGAATAAAGGATCAGTGATACTTACCGACCCATATTGCATAGATTGGCATCAATTGCAAATTAAAAATTACAAATTTGAAAATGTCGATTTTTTCGACTTTTTCGAAATTATTACTGTATTTTGACTTTTGTAAATAAAAAAAAATATAACAATGATACTCTACGACTCCAACTACACAATTAGGCATAAACGGCGATTTCAAAATATTGAAGTTAAAAAAGTTGTTATTGGCAAATTTCGGACTTTAATTGAAATTATAACG
>JAAEMK010000661.1 GCA_024225635.1 Desulfobacteraceae bacterium
GGGTTTTTCAAAGGATTTCTTTTCTTGGGTTCTTATTTGGTATTTTAACTTTTATTTTTAATTTTATGGATGATGGACTATTTCCTGGAGAAAGGAACTTGTTTGAAAAATACCTTTTAAATTAAAAATGGTTTTATAATGGTTTTTAATTTATAAATTTTTTTCCCACGTCTCTAGATTAGATGCACATCGAGGAAGGAGAAGTGATTAGAAACAACTTGTGCAGTCAAGAATTCAAAATTCGCTTCCTATCTAAAAGTATTTGTAATATTCTAAATATTTACGATATTTATTTTATGATTTTAAATCAATTTTTAGGTGGAAGGCGTCAGCTGCAAGACCTGCGAAAAGGGGGACGACGAAGAAAAACTGCTTTTGTGCGAATCTTGCGATTTCTCCTTCCACACCTACTGTCTCCTGCCGCCGTTGTCTCAAGTCCCCAAGGGGGAGTGGAGATGTCCCAAATGCGTCACCGAGGTACTCTAAGTTCTGTCTCGAGAGACACTTTTTTGGTCTTTGTTTTCTTTTTTACCGATTTTCGGGTTTTTGGCAGTATGCTCAAAATGAGGTACTGCTATAGTGATGCCACTTTCGCGAAAAAATGTGTACCAAGATTTGGTGCCTTAAACCTCAACCGATTTTGACGAGTGATGGCTCGATGGATAGGTACTCGGGAGGCGCAGGGTGGACCGAAAACTAAAATTCCGTGCGGGACCATTTTTGGCGGGAAATTTGAAAAAATTCAAA
>JAAEMK010000662.1 GCA_024225635.1 Desulfobacteraceae bacterium
CTCCCTCGGTCCATCATCAATGTTCGACGGCCAGTTGCTGTCGACGGTGACCTTTGGACACAAGTCCAGCAATCGCCCCAGCGGTCGTCGAGGGCTGCCTCGCGCGGCATAATTCCAAAGCGCAAGTTGCCCTAAAACAAACCCGCAACACAGCCCAATAGCCACACGCACCAGTCCCAACATGCCCAAAGCATATAAAAAGCCTGGCAGACGATGTTGCTTGCAGATTGGATCTGCTACTAGCAGATCCACAATCTGCTACTAGCAGATTTGAAATCTGCTAGTAGCAGATTTTCGGAAAACGTGAGAAAATGATGAAGCGGCACCAATGGAGGGAAATGAACTGTTCCACGCGACGCGCAATGGTCCACATGGTGGGGCTTGACGGCGGAATTGCTTGTTTATCACTTTGCCTCAAGGTTCTGGTGATTTCAAAGTGCTGAGTCATTTTCCCCTCAAAATGAAGCAACATTTCCAGGCAAAAGTTCGTCCAGAGTTACTC
>JAAEMK010000663.1 GCA_024225635.1 Desulfobacteraceae bacterium
AAACGGCCTTCCCAGCCTGGCATTCGTTATGCCAGAACATGCCTCGGTCTGACTCGTAAGTAACGTTTGAAATTCAAAATCGTCGCAACCAATTGGCTTTGCATCACCGCCATGGTGGTTCCAACATAGCGCATCGTCTTTACACCATGACGCATCGCTTCACCAAACTTCCCTTCCGCCACAATCCCTCGCAACACGCGCCCCATCACGGCTTCGGGGGTTGTGGCGTGCTCTCGCTGCCGTGCGTACTGCTCTTCATAGCGCGACCGGGTGATGCTGCGTCCGGCTTTGGCCGTTGTACACTGCTCCCGAAACGGACAACCCGTACACGTGCCCGCCGGTCCCCGGTAGGTTTTGGCCTCAGTCTTTCGGTTGGTTGAGACATGCGGGAGCGTCTGCTGATTCGGACACAGGTAGGTGTCGGACTCAGGCTGATACACAAAGACGGATTTCGGCAGCATCCCCGTCGTTGACTCCGGACGGACAGGCGTATGAAGGATCACCTGCTTCTCTTCAGCCTGTGCCAGGATACTTCCGACCGGAAATTCGCCATCGACACTCCATTCCTGCCCGGGGTGACTCTCCTCGATCTTGCGCGCAAAAATCGTCACCCCCTGGTTGGCCTCAGCCGAGACGTCCACCGCCTCAATAAATAACTGTTCGCTGTCGGTGGTGAAAAAAATTTCATACCCCAGCGTACTCGGCTTGCCATGCTTGCCTCGTTGAAAATGGGCATCCGGGTCTCCCGCAGACTGCCGTTGTGCCACCGGTTTCATCGGCTGTTTCCGTCGGGCCTTCACGCCCTGATCATCCCCCGGATACTCCTGTTTCGTGAGATGCACCGGGGACGGATTCAACTCCGGCGGCGTCTCCACGGTCTTAGAGGACGAGGACGCCTCCTGAGCCGCCAAGCATTCAAGCGACACCTCATAGATCTCGTCACGATAGGGATTGATGCTCGCGCGAGCTTTGGCTGGCGTGCCATCAAAAAACCGGTGTTGTTGGCTGATCAGTCCCTCCGCCCGTAACCGTACGATAAAGTCTGTGAACAGCGCCTCGATCACGGCCGGTCCCACCGTTCGACGAAACGTCACCAGCGTGGACCGGGCCGGCAATTTTTCAAGGAGCGACAACCCGCAGAACTGTCGCCAGTCAAGCCGATAGAGTAAGGTCTGCAAGGTGTTTTTGTCTCCCTCGACCGCGAAAAAGAAGGACAAAAACAGAATTTTGGTCAACAAACGCGGGTCTTCAGATGGACGCCCCTGGTCGAGATCATAATATGGCTGAGCGGCCTGCATAATCGTCTCATCAGGGAAGAGGTCTTGCATCCGTTGGAGGTCTTCTGGTAACGGGATGAGACGATACACAAGAGAACTGAGCCAATCCATAGGGCTAACACGACGTTTCAACATCAGATACGCTCCTTCCTTTTTTTTCTTTTCATCGCGAGCGAGAAACACAACATGCTTGATATGCTCCTACGTTGTTGGATTCAGGAGCATGATGTCAAGGACAAAATGGGGGAAATACGATTGTTCGATAACAGTTAACATGTGTTCGCTTTTCATGTGTTTCCTCCATATCAGGGGCAGTCAATCAACATATTTGTCATTATATCGAATAAAAATCATATTTTATTTGTAAAAACTCTACATATTAGAATATTCGTATATACTTTTATGACAACCCCCTATACATAATTACACGGCATTCGAAGTGCTCCTTCTGGCCTTGTGTACTTCATTATCTGACTATCTATAAAAATTGCCTTCGCACTTCCCTATGGGGAAGTGGCTTTTCGTTTAAAAATCGCAATTTCAGGGTTGATTTTATCCAAATTACTGAATACGAGACGTTGATTCCCTTTGATTATGTGTTCATACGTCAAAAGGCTCCATCTGTTATC
>JAAEMK010000664.1 GCA_024225635.1 Desulfobacteraceae bacterium
ACCATACGGCCCTTGTATGGGCGCTCAGAAGCGTCATGAAATCACTTTCTGAAAAGAAACGGCTCGCAGCGGGGCACAATGTTTCTACTGACATTCGGGGCTCACAAGCGAGGGGTTCCTGTCCAGCTTGACCAGATCCAGGACGCAACCATATTATCAAACTAAGGCAGCGCCGCTCAGGCGAGCTTCAATAAGCAGCGGGACATTCCCTGCCTGGGTGTACCCCTTGATACGGAGTGAAGCATACCGATGAAAACTGAGAAGAGAGCGAGCCTCGTCCGCCTTGGCTGTGTGTCCACGGACACACGTGGCGGTTGGGGCGATTTTATCGAGTCGGGTCTCAACACGGCCTTCCCATAAGGTGGCGGTTCTCTAGCCTTGCCTCGACAAGGTACGGCCCCGATAGCCGACCGGCAGGACACGCACGCGGCTTTAGCATCCCTGAACCTGCTTTTTGCTACTAACATTAAGGGATATGCCCCCGGCTTTATCGTTCCATATCAAGGGCTTGTAGCACCTAGTGGTGCCTTGGTTTTCCAGGTAGTTTTCAACCTCATTTTCCACACTAACCCATTGATAAATATATATAAGATGGAGAGCCCCACTAACAATTTCTGGAGGCATGACGCCCCTCTATAGGATACGTCTAATAGAGGGTGCTACCGGGTAAGGACCTGCGGGATACCCGCGGGGGGTCGGGATAAGGAACCCTATTCATACCCAGCGTGAGATGGTCCACATGGCCGTTTGTGAG
>JAAEMK010000665.1 GCA_024225635.1 Desulfobacteraceae bacterium
GTCGAGGTTTCCTCCATCACCAGTAATGAGGCAAAAGCTGTCCGAGTTCCGGTAGAGGGTCAGTTTGATGTCCATATGGTTGAGCAATAGTTTTTCCTGGAATCCCAGGTCAGTGTGAACAGTTCCCATTAGTTCAAAAGTCCGACTAGCTTCGCACCATCTCCCTCTTGCCTTGAATCCACTGTTGGTGTTGTTGTCCATGGCCCCAGGGTCATCACTGTAGTACATGCCGGCCTGTAGGTGTGTCAGCTTGGCCTCCATTCCAAAATTGAGAAGAGTCTCCAAATAAGCTCTGTAGGCATAGAGGTCACCACTGTCATAGCAGAGCTTGTCATTCAGGTACATCTTAACCTGCTTGAAGAATGTCTTTGACAGTAGATTGATGGGGGCAACAGGAAACATCTTCCCAGCTACATCTGCGGCTGCGGCTTCAATGTTGGTTCCATCCCCCTTTGTAATTTTCAGCTTCATGTAGATGTAATTACGGCTCAGGTCAACATAGAGGGGGTCCTGGGTGATGTTGAACTCATAAGGCCCACTCGAGGTTAGAGTGTTCTTCGGATGTACCTCAAACCAGTAACCAGAATCAATGGCCACTTGAGTGGGGGGTACACTAAACAACTCCAACTCTGACTTTCCGCTTGGTGCACTATGTTCATCGATAAGTTGAGCAGCCATCATAGCATGTATGTACCAAGGCTGTCTTCCTTTTTCTGTCTAGGCTTCCTTTTTCCTTTGGATTTTCCTGCTTTGACTGTTGTATTTATACTTATTTTTCCTCGTCTGGCCTTCCCAATTCCGCCACCCTTTTGGCCCCTCTTTGGTCGTTTCTTTGGTCCTTGCAGTTTCCTTTGGCCTTTGTGCAGCAGCTGGGCGCCACCTGATTTTGCATGCTTGATTGCAGACTCCTTTACACTGGCACCTCCCAGGACATCTCCAGCAAATCCCATCCCACTTCGAAGGGCCTGCTTACCAAGGGCCTTTCCAGCTGTTTTTGCAATTGGCAAAACTGCCCGTAGTAGGCTACGGAAAACACTGCCCAGTCCAGCACCTCTTTGGTAGGGAAAACCTTGGAAGGGCGTAATTGCTCCTCCCCTCTGTGCAAAGTGTCCCTGCCAAAAGGCGCCTGATTGAGGATTGAATTGTATTCTCATTTTTCTCAAAACAACTGGCGCTTTTTCAAATGTAGCTTGACAAACACATTACCATAATTGAACTCGATAGGATCACCACTGCTAGCTTTTATAGAGATTTCAACAGTAGAGAACCTATTCAAAAGCAGGTCACCATAATGAATGTTGGGAAAATCAATTGCTACAATATCACCCTGTTGACCCTGAAGGGGTACAACCTTTAGAAGATTTGCCCTTGTTCCACCCACCAGTTGCGGAGTGATCAAATTGCAGTAGACCAGCAGGTTGCTCATTCCAGCTTTGAGGTCAGGGGGAAATCTCGCCAGTGTGTCGCCAGTTGAAATTTCAGCATTTTCCATACCCAGAATGTGCTGCAGTTGCGCATCCAGAATGACTTTGGCAGCCCATGCGGACTCGACTCTGACTCGTACACGTTTGAGGACCTTGATGTAGTCAAAGGTTATTGCTGTATTCAGTACATCCACCAGTCGGTTGAACTCTGTCAGTTCTTGCTCATCATCCTTGAATTGCTCTCTCTTTTTCTTGATGTAATCTTGTAGCTGGTGTTTTCTGTAAACAC
>JAAEMK010000666.1 GCA_024225635.1 Desulfobacteraceae bacterium
ACTGCCTGCTAACTGCAAACGCGACTGTTGTTTGATTTATAGGACTCGTTAAGTCGGCAGCTACATGTTCAGAGGCCGTCATTCGTCTCGTGAGCTTTTTAGTTGCCGGCTGGCTCGAATCAACTGACTACTCCTCTCGTGAGGTTTTCGTCTGCTTTTCCGGTTGTTCGGATGCGCGAGCCGAAACTATGGGTCCGTCTATTGCCGCGTTTATCCGCGGAAGATACGGTACCTATACTGCAGAGCGTCTGTTTTAGCCCGCGGCAAGAGACGCGCAGTCATCCTCTCGCTTGTTTTCGTAGTTGGCTCTTTGAGCATTCAGAAAATTTGCTGCCCTTTTAACCTATTGTATATAATCGTTTCGTCGCTTTTACAATCGGGTAATCACTTTGTGTGATGTATACCGGTTTTGTCAGTTGGAAAACTCAGTACATTGTATCGTTCTCTCTTCTCCTTCGTCCACGTACTTGACGGAAATGTTTTTGTTGTTGAGTTAAACGCGAAATCTTGGGTGGGCAGCTGCCGTCGGCGTCGGCCGACAATCCGTCGCCC
>JAAEMK010000667.1 GCA_024225635.1 Desulfobacteraceae bacterium
GCCTGCCACCGCGTCAATGTGCCCTCCAGCCATCACTTGCAGCGATCCAGCAGCTGCAGTGCCCGCTGACTGACCAGCGTACACAGCTGCACCGGACCTGCCCTGCATCACAGCAGACGTGCCTGCTGCAATGTGCACTGCGCCCGAGCGCGATGCAGCCGCTGTGCCAGTGCCCAGCACTGCGCTCCCGCCTGAGTGCTGTGCACGCAGGTCGATGGCGCCCGACGCCGCAGCTTGAGATGCACCAGTCGTGACGCTCATGTCGCCGCTGTGTGCGACAGCAGATGCTGCCGTCTGCATCAGGGTCGATCCTGAGACGCCGCCGAGATCCGCGCCATCAGCAGCTGCCACGCCGCCGCCGAGCACATGCACAGAGCCGCCGCGTTGCTGGGCGCCACTGCCGGCCACCACGCGCAAGTCACCACCACGGCCTGAGCCCAAGGAGCGCCCGCCCACAACACGGGCGCTGGGGCCATGCAGACGGCTCCCGCCGGCTACAACACTTGCATCACCGCCATGAGAGATGGACGATGCTGTCGCTCGCAGTGTCACCGACCCCGCTGCGCCACGCGCATCGCCGCTCTGCAGCTCAAGTGACCCTTGCACGCCGACAGTGGCATTGCGGCCATGCAGACGCACCGATGAAGCAGCGCTGCGTACATGGACTGTGCCAGCGCCAGCAGTATGCACGGCTCCGCCGGCCACGCGTAGGCTGCCTGGGGTGAGCGCACCGCCAGCCTGCACAGTGACACCGCCTGTGGACACTGCAGCGCTGCCTGATGCAATGGACACTGCACCTGATGTGTTGGATGCTGCAGCAGTGTGCACAGTGATGACGCCAGATGTGCCGGTGCCTTGCTGCACGCCTGCCGTGCCCAGTGACAGAGAGCCGCCACTGCGGCCGTCGCCGTCGCCAGCCGCCACTTGCACATTGCCGCCACCGCCACTGCCAGCGCTGCCCGCAGAGGCTGCGCTTCCAGCAAGCAGCGACATGTCGCCACCTGCGCGGTGCACACTGGCACCGCCATCTGCGCGCACGCCTGCAGCCGCCGCCGTGAGGCGGACACTGCCGCTGCCTGCAGCATCACCAGTGACCATGCGGATATGGCTGGCGTTGGCATGAGTGCTGTTGGCGACAATGCGCACGTCCCCTGCTCCAGCGGTGCCCACGCGCACAGCTGACGCACGCAGCGTCACGGAGCCACTGCTGCGCAGCGCATCGCCAGAGCTCACAGTGATGTTGCCACTGCTGATGCCGCCCGCACCAGTCGCAAAGGATGCCGAGCCACTGCGGGCATGGGACACACCAGATGTCATCTGCACCGCACCAGTGTCAGACACACCCGCAGCGGTACCCAGCAGCACGGGCGCGGCCACGCCTGACTGGATGTGCGCACCCACCGCACCCGACACGGCTGATACGTCGCCGCTGGCCGCCACGCGCACGTTGCCCGC
>JAAEMK010000668.1 GCA_024225635.1 Desulfobacteraceae bacterium
ATATATGAAGTTCTTTATACAATACCGGCAGAGAAAATGACGAACCCTCAAGGGTTAATTTCGTACCCTTAAGGGTTGGGAGAATGGATGACCGGAGCCTGTCGCCCATGACAGGTTAGAACCTGTATGTTGCTTTTACCCCGATTTCCCTTGGGTGGGAATAAACCGTATAACCTCCGAAAATTCCGTTTGAATCATATTTCTTGTCAAATATGTTCTTTCCATAAAGATAAATATCAACATGTTTCATTTCATATCCGATCCTGGCGTTGACAAGCTCATATGGATCCCTTGAGAATTTATTTTCCCGGTCAAAATATGTTTTTCCGTATCCCACAAGATCAGCGCTTGCATAGTAACCTTTTACATTGCGATATTGAGCGCCGATATTAAAGTCATATTCCGGTGCAAAAAGGCTGTGGTTGCCTTTGTAATCTCCCAGGGCATCTTTGTATTTGTCAAATGTGCAGTCGTTATATGAAAATCCGGCAACAAGTTGCAATTGACTGGTGAGCTTTGCTTTTATTTGAGTATCAACTCCCATTGACGTTGCCTTTGCTGCGTTTGATTTGTATAGATCCTGGGGGTTGATGTATGTATCTACCTGCATATCATCGATGTCCATGTAGTAAAAAGAGGCTTCAAACAGTATTTTGTTGTTCAGGAAGGAACTTTTTGTGCCTAACTCATAGGACCACAGGGTCTCCTCATCGTAGCTCAATGGGTATCCCTGGGGGGACCAGGAATTAAATCCCCCGGCCCTGTAGCCTTTGGCGACAGTAGCAAAAGCCATGGCATTATCATTCAACTGATACTGCAAGGCTATTTTCGGTGATATCTCGGTCCATGTTTCATCCGTGTTTATCGTCTTCCCCGGATCTTCATAGTCTTTTTCTTCCCTGTCGTAACGCAATCCTCCGATAAGACTCCATCGTTCCGTCAGGAAACAGGTTAAATGGGTAAACAAACCCAGGGAGTTGCCATCCTCTTTCTGATGGATAATACGGGTTCCCTTGAATGTCTCATTTGTTCTGTCAAGATCGGTATTCCCCTGGTCCAGATAAGCGCCCATAAGCATTTTAAATCCGGAACCTGAATAGTTCAACCTCAGCTCCTGGGATTGTTTCTTATATTCGGAATCGGCAAATACGTGGAAAAGAGTTTGATTGGTATAGTCAAAATCGTTGGCGTTTTTTTCATTGTAAAGCCTGCTCGTTGTGACGGAATTTATGTGAAATCTGTCATTAACGGCATAGGATATGTTCAGGGAGGCCAAGGTAACTTCCGATCTGTTGTATGCATCCAAATCAGTGACTATTTCCCTGTTGTTTGCCCCGTTTACGTTCATGCGGTTTGCTTCGTCATCATATTTAACCTTGGAAAAAATTACGGATGCCTCAAGGTCATCCGTGGGGGTCCACCTGAGATTGACTTTCCCATAGTTGTTTTTCCTGTCATCCACGGTTTCTCCTGTTTCAGGATTCTTGATAAAACCGTCCTGCTCATAATGTCTGCCGGACAATCCGATATAAAATCTGTTCTTTACAATCGGACCGCTTGCATTAAATGAGAGCTGGAGTTTTTCATCCTCTCCGGCTTCGGCAGATACTTTCCCCCTGAATTGATCATCCGGTTTTTTAGTTATTATATTGATGACTCCCACTTCGGAATTCTTTCCATACAGAGTGCCCTGGGGGCCGCGCAAAACTTCGATCCGTTCTATATCGGTCAGGGTTTCATCAAAACCTGTGCCGTCCAGGACCGGTACTGCGTCCACATAAAGTCCCGCAGATGAACTGCGGGAGCTGTAATCGGAATATAATCCCCTCATTGCAGGAGCCCACTTCAAGGCACAGCCATAGTTAACGATCTCCAAACCGGGAGTGAATTTTGCTATATCCGCCACGGTACCGGCCATTTTATCTTCCAGATCGATATCGCTGAAAACCGAGATGCTGATGGGGACGTTCCTGACATCTTCTTCCTGCTTATTGGCAGTTACCGTGACCGTATCCAATTCATGCTGTTTTACTTCTTCTCCATAAACCATGCCGGTGGTCATCAATACCGTCAGCAATGCAACCATGCCGCCTTTGAGATAAACTTTTACTTGGTCCATAGAACAGAGGCTCCTTTTTTTAACGTCTTGATTTTTTTGGCGCGCCAAACAGATTACGATGTGCCTATTTACCCCATCTGCTTAAATTTGTCTGACGGCGGATGACGTTTCTTTGACGGCGAAAGACAATACCTGTTTTTTTTCGGCAGGTCAGGTACGCCGGATAAAAGAACTGGGACTTGCGTGGAACTGCTCTTTAAAGGCCTTTGCAAAATGGCTCAGGCTGGAATAACCCACTGAAAAAGAGACTTCAGCGCTGTTCATCCCCCCTTGGGAAAGGAGTTCCATGGCCTTTTGAAGACGTGTCTCCCTGAGATAACCGAAAACCGTGTTGCCAAACACCTGTTTGAATCCCCGGTTCAGCTTGGAGTGATGCATTCCCACTGAGTGTGCAAGCTCCATGAGCCCCGGCGGGTGTACAATATCGTTTATGAGAAGTTCTCTTGCATGGTGGATACGCTCAATATCCGAAGCGCAGAGGCGTTGTTTTAACGGGGCTTGGGATTTGAGATTTTCCAGCAGGCAGGCGATGAGTTCCATGGCTTTTCCTTCATAGTACAGCTGCATGCTTCCCTCTCCGAAAGGGCAATTCCGGATCTGTTCCAGGGATAGCCGGATCATTGGAGTCATTGGCATGGACCGGAAAAAACATACGGAATTCTTTCCTTCCGTCATCTGTCGGCACGGTTGGGGCAACATGGCGTATCCCCTGCCGAGAATATCAACTAAGGAAGAAGGAGCCATATGGATGGAGACAATTTGAAAAGGCGTTTTTGCCGGAAAAAACGCTTTCCCCTTAAAATCACGGTTTCCCATGAATATGCCGCTTGATCCCCTGCTTAAAACCAGGTCGTCCCTTATTCCCTGGATGGTGTTCTTTTCAATTCCTGAAAGACAGAACCAGAACGATGCCATGGCTGCCTGGGATTCGAAGCGTTCGGCATGATCCTCCTGGAAAATCATGTTTTTTATGTGAAGGGTGATGCCGGTGCCAAGGTCAACCTGGGTTGCGTCACAGGTTTTGTGATCATTTTTATCCGTCTCTGCTTCAGGGCAGGAGGCTGAACCGGGAATGTCAGCCGGCACGGTTGATGCTCTTCTTGAAGTATCCCGGGGTGATGCCGAACTGCTTTCGATAGGCGTTTATAAAGTGGCTGACGTTGGCGTACCCCACCTCAGAGGCCACCTGGCTGATGTTCTTGGAGGAATCCTGGAGCAGGGTGTGGGCGGTTTTCATCCGGTGCTGCTGGAGGCAGCCGAAGATGGTGGTGTTGAAGGCCTGCTTGAAGCCCCGTTTCAGCTTGAACTCGTTGATGCCGGAGAGTCGTGCCAGCCTCGGAATGGTGGGGGGCTCCTGGAGATCCTTCAACAGGATCTTTTTTGCGGCATGGATGCGCTCCAGGTCCGCCGGAGTGGGGGGGACGGGCGGTGGGGACGGGCCGCCCTGGGTGAGAAGGGTGACCTGCTGGGCCAGGAGCTCCAGGGCCCGGCTCTCGAGAAAGAGCTCCCGTGCCTTTCCCGTGTAGGGGGGATTGATGATCTGCCAGGCGGTTGCCTGCATCTGGGGCGTCATCTCCCGGGTGAGGAGACAGTGGTGGCGGTCGCCCTTGTCAAACCGGGTTGCAAGTTCCTTTGGCACGGTGTCCATCTGCTGTTCAAGATAGGAGAACAGCAGGTGGGGATCGACCTTGAGGCCCACACAGGCGATCTTGCCCTGGGCCGGAAAATCCATGTCCCCGGTGATGTGGGACAGGGAAGAGATCACGTTCATACCGGGCCGGGGGGTGAACTCGAAGATGGTTTTCCTGCCTTTGAACCGTTGGTACCTGTGGGTTGAAGCGCCTGCCAGGCAGTAGGTGAAGTCCACCGGGGCGTTCCCGATCTCAAAGTCGATGGAGGGGCAGGGCAGGCTGCCATGGCGGCAGTAGGAGAGAATGAGTCCGGGTTTCACGGGGATGACGGTGAACATCTCCTCGGGGACGTTATCTCCCCTCACCTCATAGACATATCTGCCGTACCGGTCCTTGTCCGGGTTCGGAGACGGCAGATAGTCGCATGTGAAGTGAAGTGGAGGGCTCATGATTTTTTCGCCCTTTGCTCCATCTCCCGGATTAGCGACAGGGCCTGGCGCTTGTATTCGGGAAATGCGCTGGCCCGTTTAAGGGCCTGCCTGGCCGTTTCAAACGCCCCTGATCTCGAGGCGCACAGCCCCTTCATGAAGCAGGCTTTCTTGTCGTTCCTGTCCAGCTCCAGCGCCCTGGAAAAGGCCTTTACCGCAGGATCGAACTGGTCGCGTTCATAGCAGATCCAGCCCTTGAGCTTCCACAATACCTTTGATTTGGGATAGGCGGCAACCCCCTTGTCGGCAGCGGCCAGGGCCTTGTCCTTGTCGCAGGCTTCGAGCCGGGCGGACACCATGCGTTCATAGAGCCGCCGGCTCGGCTTTTTCTTGAGCACCCGCTGGTAGTGATCCGCAGCCTTGCCAGGGATGCCGATGCGGTTGTAGAGATCCGCCAGCAGGGTCTCTTCCTGGGTGGACAGGGGATGCACCATGCCATAGACGGCCAGGGCCTTTGCCGATTCCGCATAGTTTTCCATGGAGAGGTAGAGATTGGCGGCCAGGCGCCAGAGCATGGGATCGGGAGCCGGGTCTTTCAGGAGGCGTTCCACGGTTGCAAGGGCCTTTTTCGGGCACTTGAGCTCAATGGCCAGGCTGGTGAGGATCTTGACCCAGTTTGGTTTGGGTTCCCCGGCCTTGCCCGATGTGAGGAACAGCATGTGTTCCAGGGCCTTTTTCGGGGCTTTGGCCGAGATGTGGGCCACCGCTGCATGGAAGAGAAGGATGGGATCTTTTTTTTCTCCGAGCCTGTAGGTGGTTTCCATGGCGGCGGCCGCTTCATCGAATTGCTTGAGGTCAAAACAGACCTTGCCGAGGTTCTGCCAGCCGGGTCCGTACTCCGGGTTGAGTTCAACGGTTTTCCGGTAGTGGTCACAGGCCTCTTTGAGATGGTCCTCATTGTACAGAAGGCCTGCCAGGGTGAACTCCACAAAATGGTGATCCTCCTTGGGATGGTGCTGGAGAAACTCCTGGAGCACGGTTTTTGCCTGTGCCGGGTTTTCAAGTTCCATCTGCTTTTGTGCGTCCACCAGGGCGGTCCTTGCCCGGCTGGTGAGATCTTCCTCCCCCGGAGCGGCAAGGGCCGTTCCCGGGATGGGTCCGCACAGCAGGAGTGCTGTTCCAAGGATCAGGATCAGGATTGTTTTTTTTAAAGTATTCATCACTGGCCCTCCAGTTTAAAGAGTATGGTCGTTGTGACAATGGTTGCCACCTGTCTGCCGGACAACTCGCCCGGCGTGTACTTCCATGTGGAAACCGCATTGATGACGCTCTTATTAAAGATATCAGGGGGAGTGGACTCAACGATGGTGACGTCGGAGACCGTTCCCTCCTTGTCGACCATGAACCGGATCTTGACCTCTCCTTCAAGTCCCAGGCGTTTTGCCCGGTAGGGATAGCGGGGGTTGGTCTTGAACGAGGGCACGGGGATGGTGTCCAGGTCGTCCATGTCAAACAGGCCGTTGAAATCCACGGTGGCCCGGGGCTGCACCCGGGGGGGCGGCGCCACAACCGGCACCCCGCCCGTGAGCCTCGGGTCGATGTCAAGATCCATCTGGGGCAGGTTCATCGTAAAGTTTTTGGGGGTAACCCGGGTGGGCCTTGTCTGGGTCATCTTCACCACTTTCTTGGGCTCTTCTTGCTCTTTCTCCTCCTTCTTCGGTTTTTCCGGGGGCGGGGGCTGCTCCGGCTTGATCCGGGTGAAGTTGACCACATTGAGGCTTTCCACATCGTTGTCCTGGCGGGAGACCGAGATGAGACCCGGGAGCGAGCAGAAGAGCGCCAGGTTGATGATAAGGGCGCCGGCCAGGCTGCGGCCCAGGTGGGATTTGAATACCAGGGTGTCCATCAACTCTCCTTCTTGGATGCGGCGATGCTCACCCGCTTGGCGCCGGCCAGCCTGCACTGGTCCATCACCCGGATGACGATGCCGGTGTAGCTCACCTTGTCCGCCACGATCACCACCGACCCTTCGGGATTTTCGGCAAGGGCCCGGGTGATGTGGGAGCGGAGGCTCCTCAGGTCGATCTTCCGGCCGTCAAAATGGATGGTGCCCTTGTCCGACACCGCCACCAGGATGTTGCCGTTTTCGGTCAGGGTGGCCGTGGAGGCGGAGGGCCGCCGGACATCGATGCCCGTCTCCCTGACAAAGCTGGTTGTCACCATGAAAAAGATGAGAAGAAGGAACACAAGGTCGATGAGGGGGGAGATGTTGATCTCCGCCTCCTTGGATTTCATTCGTACCGAGCCTCTGACATTGATCATTGTATACTCCTTTTAAGCATCATGACGGCTTCCTTGAGATGGGCCTGGGCCCGGGCGGAGCGCCGGAAGAGAAGAACGCTCATGAAAAGTCCCGGAATGGAGACCATGAGCCCGCTCTGGGTGGTCACCAGGGCCTCTGATATGCCGCCGGCCATGGCCCGGGCATTGCCGGTGCCGAACAGGGTGATCACGTCAAAGGTGGTGATCATGCCGGTGACGGTGCCAAGCAGGCCGAACAGGGGGGATACCGCTGCCAGGACCGCAATCACGGCCAGGAACCGGGTGAGCCTCGGTCCCATGGCCATGGCGCATTCTTCCAGGATGCGTTTGTCCACAAAGGGATCGCCTGTCCGGTGGGCAAGAAAGTAGCGGAGGAGATGGGCCTTGAGCCCGTCCCGGTTCACGGGCACCTTCTCCTCCCTGAGTACGGCCGTGAGCCGGTGGAGTTCGATGTCCCTGCGTTCAATTGTGTAGAAGTAGAACATCCGGTCCAGGATCAGGGTCCACATGGTCAGGGAACAGAGGATCAGGGGGATCATCACAAGTCCCCCCTGGCTCAGGTAGTGGTAAAGATCGTGGATGAGATCCATTGCTAATGCTTCTCCCTGAAGATGATGTTGGTCAGGGCCACGGCCTTCTCCTCCATGTCGCCGATCACATGCTCCACCTGGCGGCAGAGAAAGGTGTAGACGAGCATGATGGGGATGGCCACGGTGAGGCCGAGCATGGTGGTCACAAGGGCGGTGGAGATACCGCCGGACATCATCCGGGGATCCCCGGTGCCGTACAGGGTGATCACGTGGAAGGTGGAGATCATGCCGGTGACGGTGCCCAAAAGCCCCAGGAGGGGCGCCACTGCCCCCATGATGTTGAGCATGGGCAGGAACCGTTCCAGCCTCGGCAGCTCCTTCAGGATCGCCTCCTGGAGGATGCTCTCCAGGGTCTCCCGGTCTTCGGACCGGGCCCCCAGGCCCGTTCTCAGGACGTTGTACACGGGAATCTTTTTCTCGTTCCCGACCATGTTGTCGCAATCCTCCCACCGGCCGTCCGCCGCAAGGGTGTTCACCTTGCCCATGACCTTGTCCGTATTGGCGTGGACCCGGGCGAGAAACAGGGTGCGCTCAATGCCGATGAGAAGGGCCAGAAGGCCCAGGCCCAGGATGGGCCAGACCAGGAGACCGCCCTTCTTCACCTGGTCCGTAAAGGTCTGCTTGTGGGTGATCTGGCGGAGGGCCCCGCCCCTGGAGACATCGATATATACGGCATCCTCTTCGCCGGTCATGTACCGGTCCAGGTTCCGTTGAACGTTCCAGGAAGGAAGCGCCGACAGGGCATAGAGCTTGTTGCTCTCCTGGGAGTAGTTGAGAAAGCCTGTTTTCCCGTTGCTTTTGTAGGCGGCGGTGAATCCGCCCAGGGTCAGGATCTCCCCGGTCTCGGGTTCGCCGGCGTCGTTGATGAAGGCGCCCTCTTTTATCTCAACGCTGCCCGTGAGCCGGCCCTCCTCCAGGAACAGGTCCGAGAGGATCTTCATGTCGTCGATGCCCGGGAATCGCTTGGTGTCCAGCACCGGTTTGAGCCGGTCCAGGCGGCCCGGATTCCAGGCCGTGAACATGGAGGCCGCCAGCAGCGCCTTGAGGTTGCCGCCACCGATGCGCACCGCCCCGGACAGCTCGTCCATGGATGACCGGTCCTCGGCCTCCTCTTTCTCGAGGGCGGCATTGGCGGCCTGGAGTTCTTTGATCCGGCTGGTGACGGATTTGATGTTGCCGTCCAGGGTCTTGTTGACCGTTGTCAGCCGGGTGATCTCGGCAAGCATCTCTTTCCGGGTATGGCGAATCTCTTTGGTCCGGGCCTGGTGGGTTGCCTGGGCCTGGTTCAGTTCCTGTTGTGCGAGAACGGATGCTTCCCTCATGTCCCGGGCATGGAGGGGCAGGGCAAATACAAGGCAGAGGGTGAGGGCTAAACAGTATTTTTTCATGGTTTCACGATCCTTCCCAGAGGGAGTTTAACAAGGTCCACGGTTCGTTCCAGCCGGGCCATTGCAATGGCCGTCTCCAGGGCGTCGTTTGCGGATTTTGGAAGCGCCTTCCACACCTTGGCGGCGGGGTCGAAATAACCGGCCTTCTGTTTGTCCATGGAGAGGAAAAAGAGGGAAACCCTGCCAAGCCTGAACAGATCCACCAGGGTCTCTTTGCCGTCAAGGTCGATGTTTTTCTGAACCGTTTCAATGGTGTTGCCGTATTCCGCTTCGATCTGGAGGGCTTCAAACACCCGCCTGAATTTCTCTGCGGCAGATTCCGCCGGGTCCACCAGAAGCGCCTTGAGGGAGTCGAACCGTGCATGCCGCTCCTCGGTCAGGAAGGGAAGATCTCCCTTTGCCTGCTCTTCCAGGGAGGAAAGCACCGATTCCAGGTAGGAGGACAGTTCGTTTCTGATTCGATCGGCTTCCGCCTTTTTCCTGAGACCCTCCGCCTGTTTTTCCTGTTCGAGGTGAAGCAGCCGTTCCAGGCGGGCCAGCCGGGTTTCAAGCCGGCTCTTTTTCTGTTCCAGGGCGGTGTAGCGGGTTTCCAGTTTTGTTTGCTCGTCTGCCCATCCCGCCTCGGTCTTCTGGTTTTTTTTCTGGATTTTCATGGTGGTTCCCACCGTGTTTCGGATGGCTTCTGCCTGGGACAGCGGGTCCTCCGCAAAGCAGGGGGGGGCGGAAAGAACGATCAGGACCGTAAGAAGGAACATGGCCGAGCGCATGGTTTTGTCTGAATACAATTGATTGGCCTCCAAATGATACCGTTTATTGTCTTTGAATGTGTACAAAAAGTTTTATACACAACAAATAAATGCCTTGCAACTAATTTTTCGAGTAGTGGTAAAAAAATTAGGACTAACGAACAATGCTGTGGTATTGTTAGATTCTTCCCCGATCCGGAACGTTTGGGCCTATTTGCCAGGTCCTTGATTCCCTTTAAAATTAAAGTGTTGACTATTATAGGACAATTCCCTTGACAAGTTTTGTGTAACCCAATAAACTTTTACCATATTAATAAGTACCCAACAGGAGAACTGATGAAGAAAAAAGCGTTGACTGCGAGCCTTGAAGATTACCTTGAGACCATCTATCATATAATTGAAGATAAGCAGGCTGCACGGGTTAAAGAGATTGCAAAACGGCTTGAGGTGAATAATTCCTCTGTAACCGGAGCCCTGAAAACCCTTTCCAAGAAGGGCCTCCTGAACTATGCTCCCTATGATGTGATTACCCTGACCGACAAGGGAGAAGAGATCGCCCTGGACGTGATCCGGCGCCATCGGGTATTGAAAAAGTTTATCACCAGTATTTTATGCATTGAAGGGGATGCGGCGGACGATGCCGCCTGTATGATGGAACACTCCGTGACGCCCGAGGTGCTCGAGCGCATCGTGCGGTTCGTGGAGTTCACCGAGGTGTGCCCCCGGAGCGGCAAAGAGTGGATCTCCGGCTTCCGGCGGTTCTGCGAGAGCAACTTTTCCCTTGAACTGTGCCAGGAAGGTGCCGAGCGCTGCATGGGAGACATCAAGGATTTTTCCGTTAAATGCACCACAGCCAACCAGGAGCCCTCCCCCCTGAGCACGGTTTCGGAAGGGACAAAGGCCAGGCTGATCAGTTTTGGCAAAAAAACAGTCCTGGGCAAACGGTTCACTGAGCTGGGCATCACCCCGGGCAGTTTGTTTGAGATCAAGGGGATTGCACCGGAAACAGGGGATATCGAGCTGGATGTCCGGGGATATAACCTCACGGTGAGAAAAGTGGACGCCAAAAAGGTGATGGTGGTTCCGTTCGAAGCGTAGCCCAGTCCTTTTTTGAGCAGATGCCCTTAGGGGTTGACAATAAAGTTTAGCTCCTATACGATCGTTCCATGTATACCAGAGACCCCCACAAACGCATGGCCCTGTTTGACAACATGTTTCACAGGATCATGAACAAGATGAAACGGATAGAGCAGAAACCGAGGCGTTTTGGCACGGATTTTATTCTCTATCCTTCAGAGATCCACACCATTGAAGCCATTGGCAGGAATGCCGGCATTAATGTCACCGCCCTTGCCGCCCTCCAGGGGGTGACCAAGGGCGCTGTTTCCCAGACTCTCCAGAAGCTTGTGAAAAAGGGCATGGTGATCCGGATGAAGGATGAGATGTCCGACCGGGAGGTGCTCTTGAAGCTCTCAGATACCGGCCAGGTAGCCTATCATGCCCATGAGGATTTCCATTCACGGATCGACCCGGAACTCATGGAGATCATCGGCCAGGCGGACGATGCCAATATTGAGTTCATTGAAAAGCTGTTCAAGGCCATTGACCGGTTCTGCGATCAGGTGATCAGCGAGTCCTGACCCGTCGTTTCCCCGTTGTTATCCCCGGATAATTCAAGCCCCTCCTGAAATTGATTTTTTTTGTTGACATGTTGGTTTAGGTGCTATACTTTATTTGTAGTGTTTAGGAGCTAAACTTTCTAACCCCCAAAAAAACAGGAGTTCCCCATGGCAGAGCATGTATGCCCGGTGTGGGTAGGTTACCTTCTTTCAAGTCCCTTGAGAAAATTGATCCAGAATCCCCAAAAAATCCTTCCGCCCCATGTGAAGCCCGGAATGACCGTGGTGGATATCGGGTGCGCCATGGGATTCTTTTCCATCCCCATGGCCGGAATGGTCGGTCCCAAAGGCCGGGTCGTGTGTGTGGATATCCAGGAAAAGATGTTGCAATCCCTTAAAAAACGGGCGGTCAAGGCCGGCGTGGATGCGGCCATGGCTTATCGGCTGTGCGCCAATGATTCCTTTGGCCTGGAAGATCTTGACCAGGGCGTGGATTTCATCCTGGCATCCGCCGTTGCCCACGAGGTGCCGGACCCGGCCAGGTTGTTTACCGAAACCCGCCGCGCCCTCAAGCCCGGCGGGCGGTTCCTGTTGTGCGAACCTGCGGGCCACGTTTCCAGACAGCAGTTCCAGGACACGGTGGAACAGGCCCGGGCCTGCGGTTACCGGGTGGTTGACAGCCCCGGGATCGGCCGGAGCCACGCAGTCCTTCTCGAAAAATAGGTCCTTATACAAGTCTCTCTTTGGGGGCGGGATCGCCGCTCCATGAACATATGTAATGCAATGCAACCGGTCTGATCGGGTATCCGGCCGATACGGGAGAGGTGCGCTTTTTTTTACCCTAATAGTTTAGCAGCTAAACTGTATTCCCTTAACAAACATCAACCATAAGGAGAATTTTCATGAAATCCCTGGGACATGCCATTGAGCGATTCTTTGAAATGCTGGCACTGGTATTGTTCAAACACAGGATCAAGACCCTGATCCTGGTTTTGATGGGCTTTATCGCCCTTGCCTCAAACCTTGGCCGCCTGACCGCGGATGTGACCACCGAGGGTTTTCTGCATAAGAGCGATCCCTCCCTCAAGGCGTACAACCATTTCAAGCACCAGTTCGGCAACGACGACCTCATCATCATCGGCATCAGGTCCGACGCGATCTTTTCCCTTCCCTTCCTGGAGAAATTGAGGGATCTCCACACGGAACTTGAAGACAATGTTCCCTATGTGGACGATATCACAAGCCTTGTCAACGCAAGGAACACCTTTGGGGAAAACGACGAACTCCTTGTCCAGGATTTGTGCGATCCCTTCCCGGAAACCGAATCCGGGGTGGCGCAGCTCAGGCAGCGGGTGCTTGCCAATCCCTTGTATGAGGATCTGATCATTTCCGAAGACGGCGCCATGACCACCATCGTGATCAAGCTGGTTGCCACTCCCGCCCTTGACGACGTGTCCGTGATGGCGGGCTTTGGCGAGGAGGGCGGGGCCGCTGGGGCCACCCGGGAAACCCTTGAGGGCGATGCCTGGCTTAGTGTGGTCCAGAACAGCGAAGCGGTGCTCAAGGCTACAAATATCGTGGAAAAATATGAGTCTCCGGGGTTCACGATCTCCCTTTCCGGCACCTCATGCGTGAACCACTTCTTAAAGGAGACCCTTTCGGCCGACACCAAACGGTTCATGAAACTTGCCTACCTGGGGGTGATGGTCTTCCTGGTGATCATGTTCAGGCGGTTCGCGGGTGTGATCGCTCCCATTATCGTGGTCACCCTTTCCCTGGTTTCGGTGCTGTCCCTCATGGCGCTGACCGGGGTCAGTTTCAAGCTGCCCACCCAGATTCTTCCTTCCTTCATCCTGGCGGTGGGGGTGGGGTATTCGGTTCACATCCTGGCGCTCTTCTATCACCGCCTTGATACCGGGGCTGAACCCGAGGCGGCCATGGCCCATGCCATGGGCCACTCCGGCCTTGCCGTGGTGATGACGGCATTGACAACCGCAGCCGGCCTCTTCTCCTTTGCAAGCTCCGAGGTGGCCCCCATTGCCGAACTCGGCCTCTTTGCCGGGGCAGGCGTCTTCTTTGCCATGGCCTACACCTTTGTGCTGCTGCCCCCGATTCTCTCCTTTGCCGGGCGTCCCAGGCCGGGAAGAAAAAATAAGGGCCGGGGGCTCGACCCGCTGCTGATCGCCGTGGCAAGGCTTTCCACCGGTCACCCCCTTACCGTGCTGACCGTTTCAGCTCTCCTCTTTTTGTTCGCCTGCATGGGCATTCCCCGGCTTAACTTCAGCCACGACGTATTGAGGTGGCTGCCGGATACGGAAGTGATCCGGACCGACACCGAGCGGATCGACACCACCCTGGGGGGCAGTGTCAACATGGAGGTGATCATCGACACCGGCATGGAGAACGGGCTCTACGATCCTGACTTCATGGCCCGGCTGGAGGCGGCGGCAGCGGAAATCAATGTCATCGTCACCCCGGCTGTTTCAACTGGAAAGGTGTGGTCCTTGGCGGATATCCTGAAGGAGACCAACAAGGCCCTGCACAACAATGATGATCGCGCTTACGTGCTGCCCGAATCCCGGGCGTTGACGGCCCAGGAGCTGTTCATGTTCGAGAATTCCGGGTCCGACGATCTCGAGGATTTCACCGACTCCCTTTTCTCCAGGGCCAGGTTATCCGTGAAACTGCCGTTCATCGATGCCATCTCCTACAGCAACTACATTGACCGGGTCAACGAAAAGCTGGAAGCGCAGTTCCCCGACGTGTCCGTCACCACCACCGGCATGATCATGATCTACTCCCGGGTCATTGCCGCCGGCATCAAGAGCATGCAGGCAAGCTATCTCTATGCCCTTGGCACCATCACCATCCTGATGATCCTGCTGCTGGGCAATGTCCGGATCGGGCTTGTCAGCATGGTGCCGAACCTCTTGCCCATCGTGCTGATCCTGGGCGTGGCCGGGTGGTGCTCGGTACCGGTGAGCCTTTTTATCATGCTGGTGGGAAACATCGCCATGGGGCTTGCCGTGGATGACACCATTCACTTCATGCACAATTTCAGGCGGTATTACGAAGCGTCCGGGGATGTGGGAGACGCCGTTACAAAGACCCTGCTCTCCGCGGGGCGGCCCATGGTGATAACCACCGTGGTGCTGGGCATGGGATTCTTCATCTATCTCTTTTCCGGGATGAACCATCTGACCGATTTCGGCCTGCTCACGGGATCGGCCATCGTCCTTGCCCTGATGGCGGATTTTTTTGTGGCCCCGGCCCTTGTGACCCTGCTGTTCCAGGGACGCGCTTTCAAGCCCCTTGCAAGGCCTGCCGGGGTGAAGCCGACCCTGTTCCTCGGGGCAATGGTGCTGGCCGGCATGGCGTCGCCCGGGGCCCATGCCGCAGACCAGCCTGAAGCACGGGCCATCATGGAAAAGGTTGATACGCGGTATGACGGGGATGATATGCAGACAGAGATGACCATGATCCTCATGGACAAGAACCAAAAAAAGCGGGTCAGGCACCTTAAAACCTTTTCCATGGACAACGGCCCCGACACCTGGTCCATCATGTTTTTTCTCTCCCCCGTGGATGTCAGGGACACGGGGTTCCTCTCCTATGATATCGACGCCACCAACGATGACGACCAGTGGCTCTATCTCCCGGCCCTGCACAAGCCCAAGCGGATCGCATCGGACGACAAGACCTCGAGCTTCATGGGATCGGACCTCTCCTATGCGGACATGACGGACCGGGAGCTCTCTCTTTACGATTTTTCCATCATGAAGGAGACCCAGGTGAGGGGCGAACCCTGCTGGGTCATCCAGTCCATGCCCCGTTCGCCCCGGGTGGTCAGGGATTTCGGGTATACCCGCTCCATCCTTTTTGTCCGTAAGGATTGCCATGTGGTGGTCAGGGCCATTCACTTTGTCAAGGAGGGGAAAAAGCTCAAATACCTGGACATGACCCGCCTTGAACAGGTCGACGGGATCTGGACCCCCCTGGAGATGCGGGTGACAACGAAAAAGGGGAAGAAAATCCTCCACAGCACGGTGATACAGTACGCCAATGTGCTCTACAACCAGGGGCTTTCCAAGAACTTCTTCACGGCAAGACAGCTGGAAAAGGGAATCTAATGACCATGAAACCGCCTGCATTGATAGCTTTTCTGCTTGTGCTGATGGTTGCCCTCCAGGCGTTGGCAGGGGAGAGCGATATGGATCTGGACGAGATGCTGGAGGGGTTTGACCAGGCCGAACCCCTCCAGGGCGTGGAGATGGGGGAGACTTTGGGCCGGGAGGACGCCCTGGCGGATCTCTATGGTTCCCTGACCATCTCTTCCATGTTCAGGACGGAGCCGCAGGAGCGGAACCGCCTTGCCGAACTCAAGTCCGAGCTGGACCTCAAGGTGAGCGCCGCCCCGGGCCGGGGATGGCGCTTTTTCGCTAACGCCCTTGCATCCCACGATTTCGCCTGTCACCTCAATAATGACCCGGAAAGTGATTATTGCGACGATGTGGAGCGCGAGATCGCCCTCCAGGAGCTCTGGGTGGAAAAGAGTTTTTTCCCCTGGCTCGACCTGAAGCTGGGGCAGCAGATCATCGCCTGGGGCACCTCGGACTCCTTCAGGGTGGTGGATGTGGTCAATCCCGTGGACCAGCGGCGCTTTGCCATGACCGACATCGAGGATATCCGCCTTGGCCAGGCCATGACCCGGTTCGATATCTACTCCGGGCCCTGGAACTTCACATTTTTGATGATCCACGGGGACCGCCGCACCAAAACAGCGGAGGAGGGCAGCGACTTCTATCCCTCGGACATCACCCTGCCGCCCCTGGACGGACCGGAATACGGCCTTGGCAACACCCGGTTCGCAGGAGCGCTTACCGGCCGGTTCAGCGGGTGGGATGCAGGCCTCTATCTTGCCCGGGTCCATGATGATGCAAGCTATGTCTCCCTTGATGGGGCCGGAAACCCGGTGAGGCTGTATCCAAAGATCACCATGGCCGGGGCCACCCTGACCAGGGCCCTCGGCAGCACCCTTGTCAAGACCGAGGCGGCGTACCTGGACGGCCTCAGGTTCTCCGGCGAACCGGACCGGGAGATGTCGGGCCTGGATATCCTGGTGGGGGCGGACTATACCGGGTTTACCGACACCACCCTTACCCTGGAGGTGGTCAACCGCCATATTCTCTCCTTTGAACAGGAGCTTGCCGGGGGAGGGCGGAAGGTGCGGCGAAACCGGTTGGAGTCCGCCCTCCGGGTGGCAAGGGATTTCAGGAACGACACCCTCCAGTTCACTCTGGTGGCCGGTTTTTTCGGGGAAACCGGGGACCTGGGATCGTTCCAGCGCGTGGAGGCCGAGTATGACTGGTCCGACACCCTGTTTTTCAAACTCGGTGCGGTGTTCTACCACGGCGGTGGGAGCCCCCTGTTTGAAAGGATCGAACACAACGACCGGGTCTTTTTCTCCATCTGCAAGGATTTCTCATGATTCAAAAAATATGTGTATCAACAATCCCATGGCTCCATTCGATTTTAGAAAGGGTATTGATGGCCTGGCGGCATTATGCCGAACGGTTCTCAAATCAGATCCTTTTTCAGGCTGTCTGTTCGTGTTTTCTCAACCGGCGTAGGACGGCTATTAAAATTCTGTGCTATGATGGTCAAGGTTTCTGGATGTGCCAAAAACGATTATCCCAAGGGCGGTTCAAATGGTGGCCCGAAAAGGGACAAGGCCCTGATACCCCCCCTGGATGCTCATGAACTCCAGATGTTGATCTGGAACGGAGATCCCTCCCATACCCGGATTGCTCCCATGTGGAGAAGAATCCAGGCATAATTTTTTTGCACACGTTTAAACCATGTTTGTGGTACAAAAGTCGACCATGAACGATGACATCATACTTTCATACCGTGAGTTTCGGTCCGTCAAGGCCGTATGGGGTTATCCCCTGACCAAGCATTTTTGCAGCCGGATGATAGGGGCATAGGCCATGGATCAGATCCAGTTGAGCAAGGAAGAGATTGATGCCCTTTGGGAAAGGGTAAAAACCAATGCTCTTCAGAACGGCGATTACGAGATCATCAAATCCATGGCCCATGCCCGTCGCAACTTTGTTCAGGTGGCACCAAGTTTCCCGGATGAATGCCGCAACGTTATTGATATCTTGGCAGAGGTATATCACCTGGATGCCCAGTCCAAAGAGCAGAACATGACACCCGATGAGCGGCTGGCATTTCACAAGGCCAACAGTGCTTCCCACATGGACGACCTGTACTCCTGGCTTAATACCCAGATAAATGACAAGCTGGTCGAGCCTAATTCCGGTCTCGGTAAAGCGATCACCTATATGATCAACCACTGGAAGGAACTGACTCAATTTTTAAAGGTTCCTGGGGGTCCCCTTGATAACAACATCTGCGAACAGGGCTTGAAGCGCTGTATCCTGCATCGGAAAAATTCACTATTTTTCCGGACAGAGCATGGTGCCTATATCTGTGATATGTTCATGAGTTTGATTCACACCTGAAACCTGATGAGCATCAACGCCATGGAGTATATCATAGCCCTCCAAAAAAACTCTGCCAGCGTATTTACAACGCCCTCCAATTGGATGCCGTGGAACCATGAGGCTACCATGCTCATGGAGGCATAAACAATCTGACCCTTTTCCCTCCACACCAGATTCAATAACCGATCCGAGGAGGACAACAGAAACCAATCTTTCCTATCCTGGATTTATCCTGGCCAGACCTTGTCTCAGAGTTGCGTACCCATGTGCAGCTGTTTCAACAGGTTCTGGGGAAACGCATCCTCTTTTTCATATTGTTCTGGAGCATAGTCTATCATGCCCATGGAGGCATTTCACGTAAGCTTGTCGAAGGGACACAATGCTTCGGATTTAACTTGACGCAATAATCTCCAATAAAATTGAATTTTAGTCGTAGCCTCCTTGCTATTTTTTTGCTCAGGGTGTATCGAAAATAAGTTCGGTTGTGGGTAATGAAGTTCATAAGCCTTCTGGATATCATACCGTATCAACATGCTATTCAGAAAAAAACTTTATAATAATTGGGTTTGGACTATCGATAAAACGCTATTGGTTAGGCCTCAAAAAAAAGGCACTTTTAAAAACATATAGGATGATTAATTCATGAATCCAAAATCTGCAATGGGGTCTCGTAGAGTAGCAGAAACATAAGCTGTTGTTTGGATGAATCTTTTAAGCTATGGCTCAATGTCGGCGTGGAAAACCAGAATAAAAATAATAGTGGGAGTTATCAATGGGTGATTCGATTTTTGTGAAAGGTATAAAAAGATGAAACAGACAATATGTACTATAGTCGGTTTGTTGCTGACATTAGCTCTGTCTAATAACATGACTTGGGCAACTTCAACTAAAAGTGTAACAGATGCGGATGAGGCTGTTACTGTGGCAAAAAAAATAATCAGCCAGAAAGCGCAGACTTCAGATACGGAATTATTTATCAACCAACTCTATTCTACATTTCTGTTCAGAGAACCGGATGAGGCTGGTAAAAATTACTGGATCAACCGTATTGAAACCGGAGAGGAATCTCCAGTTGAAGTCACCTACGAATTTACCAGGAGTGAGGAATTCAATGAACGGATCTCATCGGTTTCACGGCTGTATTTTTTCTTATTCGGACGAGTTCCCGACTCCAAGGGAATGCATCATTGGCTGGATAAAATTGATCAAGGCATGAGCATTAATTTAGATTTGGTCAATTCATTTATGGCTTCCCAAGAATATTATAATAAGTATGGCACAGCTCAATGCAATACCCAGTTCCTTGAGCAGATACTTCAAAAGGGAGGACTGAATCGTGAAGCAACGGCCGGAGATTTTGATGCCTGGAGTAATTTCCTGGCCGCTGGTCAGCGTGCTCCGATTATTGCGGCCTATGCCCATTCATATGAGTTTAATCTGCTCCATGGTTTGAAAATTCTACAAACCTCCCTTTATTATGGAATTCTTGATCGTGCACCCACCACAGAGGAATTATCCACGGCTGTTGCCGACCCTGTTGAATTGATTTCTGATCTTTACCAGAATCCCTCTTATAGCGGTGAACCGCTGCCCAAGTTTATACCCCTCCCAGTCATTGGGGCTACGGAGACTGAAATGGTCGTAGACGAGGATTGCGGTACTGTTGTAATTACCATCAATCGAACGGTTTCGGCCGATTTGGTCAGCAGTGTTGACTACCATACGGATATGATTTGGGGGGACAAGGAGGGTGTTGATTATACCGGTGGTAAAGGCACCGTCACCTTTGCTCCGGAGGAGACACAAAAACAAATTGAATTGCATATTATAGATGATGACATTAAAGAAGTAGATGAATATTTTAGATTAACCCTGTCTTCGGTTACAGGGGCAAAACTGGGAGAACGTTCCAGTTCCATTTCCATTGTCATTGTGGACAATGACTCCCTAAAGCCAGTTATCATCCCTTCCCAGGGCCCTGATAACGGGGTGGCAATCACAGGGGTTGAGGCTGGTGATTTCCTGGGACGGACAGTCTGCGCTGCGGGAGATATGAATGGCGATGGGTTTGCAGATTTTATCATCGGTAGCGACGTGAACAATGCATCAAGCTATCTTATCTTTGGCCGTTCAGACCTTTCCATTAATCCCCCTGATCTTGCTTCCCTTAAAGTGAGTCTTGGTGTTCTTATACATGGAGTAGCCCCTCGTAACAGCAGGGCTGGTGATATTAACGGTGATGGATATGATGATTTGATCCTGGGTAACCCTGTTGCCAATGGCCATGGAGAGGCTTACTTGGTCTTCGGCCATGGTGGTAATTGGGATTCGACCTTCTCTTTAAACGCGATGGATGCCACAAACGGGGTCCTGATTAGCGGAATTACAACAGGTGATGAAACAGGTAGTGCTGTGGGAGCTGCCGGTGATATCAATGGCGATGGAATTGACGACTTGGTCATAGGTTCACCCGGATCCCTATGGAATACCAAAGCGTCTCGATCACATGGTCAGGCTCATGTTATTTACGGCCATACCGGAGATTGGGCAGCCAATTTTGACCTTGAAAATCTGGATTTGGATAAGGGAACGGCTATTGTTGGTAATTTGGACCGGCCATATCATTTTGGCCACACTGTCAACGGTGTCGGTGATATGAACGGCGACGGAATTGATGACCTGATAATTATGGAAAATGGTTTCCGCGGTAAATTTGGGTATGGGTTGGGAGTTTACGGCTATTTACTCTTCGGTAATCCCCTAGGTTGGGGCAGCAGTATATATATCGACCAGATTACCGAAGATGAATCCGTTAGAATAAAGGTTATGGGCGGCCTGGGTTACAATCCTGTTAAGGCTGCCAGTGATATCAACGGTGATGGGTTTTCAGATATGATCATTGGCACTAGTACCTATAATGGTGGGCAGGGTAGCGGAACCGTTGTGCTGGGCCATGACGGCCCTTGGCCGACAACATTGTCCAACGATGATTATGATGGCAATAACGGATTCAATATTAATAATTTAAAGAGAAACCTAGGCCATGATGTTGCTGGAATCGGAGATATTAATAACGATGGGTATGACGATTTTTTGATTGGGCAAGGAGGAAATGTCGGGGAAGTCTATGTGCTTATGGGGAGCCCAGATGGTTGGACTTCGAATCTGAATTTGTACATGCTTGAGCCGGATGAGGGACAGATATTGAAGGGAGCCAGTGAAGGAGATTCTTTTGGAGGCTCCCTTACCGGGTTAGGGGATGTCAACGGGGATGGATTCGACGATTTCCTGATCGGAGCGCCGGGCGTAGATCTCGCCGGTTATAATGATGTAGGACAGGCTTATCTTTTTTTTGGAAGCAACTCTTTTTAAGTTTGTAAAACTTGTCTGATAGGGTCGGACCAAGCAAAATAACATAACTTACTGTTGAACAAAACCGCTTCGCGGAAGTAAAGTGAGCTTTTGCTTAATTAATCAAAGGTAAACCTCCGGCTTTGATCACTTTCACGATCTTTTGCAGGTACTTTTGGGGGGATTGGTTGTGAATACGGCAGGCAAGGGAGGGCTGATAAACACCCACCTTGCGAACAGCGTCCATGACAAGATAGGTCAGATCATTGGTGCCGTCACCGCCTTCCCGCTTCTGCCCGCCCACACACATGTTGATGAAGGGCATGTACCCGGCGAAATATTTGGCGGTCGCTCCGGGGGTATACCATATCATCTCGGAACATTTGATGATGAAGCAGCTCATCAGCTCAAAGGCCTGGTTCTCATTGAGGGTACCGGCCTTGATGTCGGCATCAAAGCAGGGAAAGACATACTGGTCAAAGCGTCCCAGGGAGGTGCTGCACTGGTTTTCCTCCATCAGGAACAGCGACTGTATGGTCCAGATGGCCTGGAGCGCCTCCTGGAACGTCTCCGGCGGGTTGGCAGGCACCCGGGCATTGACCTGGGCGATCTTTTCCAGCTCTGCCTTGCGTTTGGGGTTCTGCTCTTTTTCAGCCAGTTCCTTTGCGTAGGCGGAGAGGCGGTTGGCGTAGATGAGGATACCTTCACAGGGTTGAACGGCGGCCTGGTAGAAGGAGATTTTATCCTTCTCTTCAGGGACGTCCATGGACAGTTTCGCCAGATGGGCTTCGGCCTCGGCCTTGATGCCGTTAATCCCCTTGGTGAACAGAATGATGTCGTAACCGGGGCTGGTGTCGCCGCCACCGCTCGTATGGTGATAGGTCAGATCGCTTACGCAGGCTTCGGCGGAGAATTCCCACAGCCCCTCTTTACGGAACCGGTCTTCGCAAGCTTCATCAATCGACTTGCCTTCCCAGAAGGGGAAGATCTCTTCGCGCATCACCTTCTTGTCTTCTTCGCTGACCAGGTAAGGGTCCTGGGATCGGGTACCGATGGTGTCCAGCTCGTCACGTACCCATTTCCAGGCGGTATCAGGAGAGAAAGCACCGGCACGGGCCTTGCCGCAGGGATGACCGACAATCAGTTCGTTTTCCTGGATCAGCATTGGCGCGGTTTCACAGGCTTTTTTGAAACCCATGGCCCGGCGCAGGTTGTTCGGCAATTCGGGGTGTTGCTTTGCGACTTCAGTAAAGGCCAGGGCACGGCCGATGGTAATACTCGGTTTTACTTTCAGGTAAGCGTCCTTGTTTCAGCTCATTCGACAACCAGTACGATCAGGTCCGTGGGGCCGTGAACCCCGAATTGAAGGATCATTTCGATATCGGCGGTCCGGGATGGACCGGAGATCAGGAGACTGTTGGTGGGCGCCTTTTTTGCCCAGTTGAGTTTCTCAATGGCCTCGGAGAATGAGCTGAAAATTGTATCGGCCTTGACCAGGGCGAAATGTACCGGGGGGACGAGGGATAGCAGCCTGGGCTCCTCCGGGGTGGGCCAGAGGATCAGGGCGGCCCCGTCGGCGATCCCGCCTATGGTGGAGGTGATGCCCGCATCGATTTCAAAGAGTTCGTCCCGGAACGTTTCAATCTCGTTGCTCCATGGGATCAGGCGGGTTGAGCCGCCGTTTGTGTTCCATTCCGTGGCCAGGGCCTTTCCTATTTCAGTATCCTGCCCGTAGGTCAGGGTTTTGATTCCTCGTTCCTGGAGAAGCTTTTTCAACAGGGGCACCCACTCGTCCCCTTTGACCGGATATACCTCGGACCTCCCTGCGGTCATCAGCTCCTTGAACTGGTCAATCCGTTCCTGGGGGGTGAGCCGGGCGGGTTTCCAGGTGCTGGGACCGGGGGGCCATACAGGGGCTGTGCGGACGGCCTTGTGGAGGCGGGAGAGGATATTACTACGGCTGTTTGGTTTACTCATGGCGAACGCCCTCCTCTTTGGCAAGATCCTTCAGGCTTTTTTTTGAGAAAAAGGGTTTGGTCCGGACCGATGTCCAGGCTTTCAGGGGTCCGATTTCCGGGAGGAACCGGTTGAACACCCCCAGGAGTTTCAGCTGGATTCTGTTGAGCCACGGGATTGTGCAGGTGTATTTCCATGTTTTCCAGACAAGGGCTTCCAGAATGCGTTTGGGAGATCCCCGGCCTTTGAGCACACCTTTTTTTTTCATATCCCCGAGTTCATCCCGCATGCGCCTTATCAATCCGGGAATGGGAATCATCACCGGGCACACCTCCTCGCAGGCATTGCACAGGGAGGAGGCTGTGACCAGTGCGCCCTTTTTGTCCAAACCCTCCAGCTGGGGCATGAGGATGGTCCCGATGGGGCCCGGGTAGGTGGATTGGTAGGCATGGCCGCCGATGCGGGTGTAGACCGGGCAGTGGTTCAGGCAGGTGCCGCAGCGGATGCAGCGGAGGGTCTCCTGGAGCTGGCCGTCGGCCAGTATTTTGGAACGGCCATTGTCCAGGATGATGAGATGCACTTCGGTGGGGCCGTCTTTTTCCCCTTTCTTCCGGGGCCCGGTGATCATGTTAAAGTAGGTGGTGATTCTCTGGCCCGTTGCGGAACCGCAGAGAAGCCGGTAGAGTGGGGGAATGTCTTCCAGTTTTGCCACCACTTTTTCAAGTCCCATCAGGGCCACGTGAACCGGGGGCACCGTGGTGCACATGCGGCCGTTGCCCTCATTTTCCACCAGGCAGAGGGTCCCGGTCTCGGCCACGGCGAAATTGACGCCGGAAAGGCCGATATGGGCAGTCCTGTAGTGTTCCCGGAGGATCTTCCGGGCGGTTTTCAAGAGGACCTCCACATCTTCGGTATAGGTGGCGCCCGGGATTTTGTCGGCGAATATCCGGGCGATCTGCCTGCGGTTTTTGTGGACTGCCGGTACAATGATATGGGAGGGGGGCTCGTTGTTCAGCTGGATGATAAACTCGCCAAGGTCTGTTTCAAGGGGCGTCTTCCCTTGTTTTTCAAGAAAACTGTTCAGGTGCATCTCCTCGGACACCATGGATTTCCCTTTGACCATTTTGACGGCCCCGTGCTTTTCCATGATCTCGAGTACCAGCCGGTTGGCCTCATCCGTTGTTTCCGCCCAGTGGACCCGGATGCCGTTCCGGATGCACCTTTTTTCAAGCTTCATAAGGAGCTTGGGAAGTTTGGAGAGCACCCGGGCTTTGAGATTCCTGCCCGTTTCTCTTAAAGCATGTGTCTCTTCCGGGTCTGCAAACAGCGCCTTTCTCTTGGCCCGGAGGGTGTCTGTGGCGGCCCTCAGGTTGGACCGGAGGGCGCTGTCGGCCAGGCCTTTTTCAATATTGTGTTTAAAGTTGAACTCTTTTTGGTTATCCATTGATTCGCTCCAGAATGAATTCAGCAATATGCTGTCCTTTGATGGGTGACCCCTGCTTCTCCAGATGCCCGTTGATGTTCATCATGCAGCCGCAGTCACCGGTGAGGAATTTTTCTGTTCCCGTCGCCCTCAGGCTCTCTGCCTTGTCATGGACCATGGCGGCGGATATCTCCGGCTGCTTGACGGAGAAGGTGCCGCCGAATCCGCAGCACTCATACTCCTTTTCAAGTTCCACCAGCTCCACATTTTCAAGCTGGTGGATCAGGGCCTTGGAATCCTCGATGCACTCCATTTCCCGCATGGCATGGCAGGATGAGTGCCAGGTGAGCCGGATGGGGGGGCCTTTGTCTTCATACCTGACATGAAGGACACGGTTGAGGTACTGGGTCAGTTCATAGATCCGGTCGGAGAATCTTTTGACCTCGAAGTACTCGGGATCGTCCCGGAACAGGTGGGGGTAGTGGTATTTCATCATACCGGCACAGGAACCCGAGGGGACGATCACCGGGGCGCTGCTTCCTGAGAAGAGCTTCACCTGGGTGAGGGCGACCTCTTTGGCTTCACCGGGAAAGCCGGAGTTGTAGGCCGGCTGGCCGCAGCAGGTCTGACGTTGGGGATAGATCACCCGGATACCTTCCCGTTGAAGCAGTTTGATGCCGCACATACCGGCCCGGGGATAGACCATGTCTGCAAGACAGGTCCCGAAATAGTAGACGGTCTTAAACGTCTCGGAATGGTTTTTCATGGTTTGCTCCCTCTTTATAATAGGGGGTAGTCATCCGTATTTGAACAGTTCGCCGGGGTGATTGCGATCCCCCGGGGCTGCCGGTTGTAAAAGGGACACGAAAAGATGGGAAGGGGAGTGTGGTGTCCCGTTTTCTTGGTGAGTACAGATTTTTTATTCTGCCATAACCGCACCCCCCATGTCAAACAACAGGCGGCGGTTTTGGGTAGTAAAGCGAAATGTGGCAAAAGAAGCACACCATGTTTGCCTGGGCAATGGGATGATGGGCAGATGGGGCGGGTGTTCCCGGGATCTCAGGGGCTGGCGATCTGAGATCCCGGGGGGGTACGGTTTAAACTTTGAAGTTGTTGACCATCTTTGTGAGATTGTCCGCAAGTTTCAACAGCTCGCCCGCATTCATGCTGACAGTGGCGCTGCTGTTTGTCATCTCCATGGATTGGCTGCTCACTTCCGAGATGTCCGTTGTGATCTCTTCGGACACCCGGGAACTCTGGGATACGCTCTGGTTGATCTCCGCCAGTCCCTGGGATGCCTGGGCCACATTGCCCGCGATCTCCTGGGTGGTGGCGCTCTGCTCCTCGATAGCGGTTGCTATGGTTGAGGCGATCTCGTTGATATCATCGATGATTTTTGTGATGGACCCTATGGATTCAACCGAAACCGCTGTGGCCTGCTGAATTCCCCCGATCTTCTCCCGGATATCGTTGGTGGATTCGGAGGTGAGCCGGGCAAGTTCCTTGATCTCGGCTGCGACAACGGCAAACCCTTTTCCTGCCTCTCCGGCCCGTGCCGCCTCGATGGTGGCATTCAGGGCCAGGAGGTTTGTCTGCTCGGAAATATCGTTGATGGTCTCGGTGACCTTGCCGATCTCCCGGGCCGCAGCCCCAAGCTCGGCGATCTTGTCCGACGCCGTTTTTGCCTGGGAAACGGCCGAGTCCGCGATGGTGCGGGCCGATTCCGTGTTCTTGGCCACCTCGTTGATGGTGGAGGTCATCTCCTCGGAGGCGGTGGCCACCATGG
>JAAEMK010000669.1 GCA_024225635.1 Desulfobacteraceae bacterium
ACTAGACTTGGCTTAGTTCGGTTGGCTGTGACATTACACCACCTCTACCCTCTACTGTCTACAGGTTGGGAGAGACAATGTCAGATTATAAGATAACTGAGGTCGAGGAAAAAGACCATGAGGAGATCTTGGACTTTTTGAATGAGCATTTTGTTCCCCACGAGCCGATAAATGCTGCGATCAACCTTTGTGACAAGGGTTACAGGTAAGACTAGATCTGGCGTTCAACAATGTCAAGCCCAAGGACTGGTATTTTGTCCTTGATTAGGTTCGATTCAGGACAGGACTAGGATGTGTAAGATTAACAAATCAGAATTGATAACCTTCTCCCTCAACATGTAGAACTACCCCATGTCCTTGACCTTGCTGTCCACCTGTCAACCTGGATGGGTAGGGGGGGTCATTCTGAGACCTTTAGGTACTTGGCTACTCCCAGTTCTAGAAGTTATGGGTGGTTGATAACCTTCTCCCTAAACATGTTGAAGTACCCTGTGTTCTTGATCTCGCTGTCCACCTGGTCCAACTGACCACCTGAATGAGTAGGGGGGGTCATACTGAGACTTTTTCCTTTTCTGCACTTCTTTCCTAGAGCACTCCTTCATGGTCAAAAGTTGTGGGGTGGGTGGGTGGCCCATGGGATTTTAGTATCAGCCCTGAGTCCAAATCCCTTTTTATTTTCTTCTTTTAGGGACTTTGTTGGTTTACCGTTGGACTCGGGCTTGACAATAAAGGGCCT
>JAAEMK010000670.1 GCA_024225635.1 Desulfobacteraceae bacterium
ATCACAAAAGGGAGAGAGTAAAATAACGAACCAATAACCACCCCTTGAAAACTAAACGCGAGCTGCGTACCCGTGAGCCAAAACCAAAACTGGCCAAATGCATGAGTAGGTGAAAACAATACCAATAAATAAAAGCCCATTAGCGTAGGCGGCAGCACCAAAGGCATTGCTATAAGTGCTTCTAATATAGGCTTTAACTTACCTTTATAACTGGCTAGCTGCCATGCAAGCGGAATGCATATAATCAACAAAATAGCAGCCGTTATAAAGGCAAGTTTAATTGTAAGCCACAGCGCTGTTACATCACTTGCTAACATCACTTTCCTTTGCTTTATAACCAAGCTCTAATAATGTTTTTGCGGTTGAGGGGTCATTTAAAAAAGCCATAAATTTTTTAGCTGCCGTTAAATGCTTAGTAGCGCTTATGATAACGCCTTGCTGCGTTATTTCAGGGTATTTTTCAGGTTCGATAAGCGTGTAATTTAAATATTTTTTATTTTTAGTTTTGCG
>JAAEMK010000671.1 GCA_024225635.1 Desulfobacteraceae bacterium
GGAAGAGAAGGAGGAGAAGGAGAAGGAGGAGAAGGAGACAAGATGACAAAGGGAAACTTAATGAAATTTCCGTAACTTCCGCAGTTCTCAACCGATTGAGCTGAAATTTCTACACGATCTGCATATCGATATACTCAATGACATCTGGAAGTTTCATCAAGTTTCGTCAAGCGGTTGGCAAGCTGTGCACGATTCCGTTTCGCGAAAGCGCGCACTCATCGACCTTGACCTTACTACGTCTGAACGCTGTCGCGTTCAACGTAATTACCGGAAGTACTACAATAAGCCCCCCTCCTGTTGCTAGTCTCGTGGACCATGGGCCAGAAGTCGGCCAAGAGGAGGGGGCTTATTGGAGGATTTATGGTTACCCCTTGCATAAAACTAACCGTAAATACTCCAATAAGCCCCCTCCTGTTGCTAGTCTCGTGGACTATGGGCCAGGAGTCGGCCATGAGGAGGGGGGCTTTTTGGAGGATTTACGGTACGCTTAATCGAACTTAAACTTAGAGTGATGGAACTCTACAGGGACACATCGGCTGTTGAGGAGGGTGCCGGGCGTGGCGGTGAAACGATGTGGCCCCTCATGCGACGACGTGAAGGCGTGTCAGAGTCAACGAATGGAGCGATACTTCAACATGACAACCAAATTGAGAGCGTGTACCGCCTGCGCTTCATGTTTCCGCGGCCGCCGGATGGACTGCTTCACTGACCTGGTTTGTGACTTACTTGATAGCTGTGTTACCGTAAATCCTCCAATAAGCCCCCCTCCTGTTGGCCGACATCCAAGCGGTCGTCCAGACGTCTAACAACAGGAGGGGGGGGGGGCTTATTGGAGGATTTACACTA
>JAAEMK010000672.1 GCA_024225635.1 Desulfobacteraceae bacterium
ATAAAGGTTGACGCAATCTCCTTTGATCGCTTGTTCCAGAATGGCTTTAAGTCCTTTTCTTTTGAAGTTAAGGCCGCTTCCGATGTCTTTGATAACTTTTGCATCAGGATACTTCTCCTGCATCAAATCTACTTGCCGATTCAGATCGTCTTTTTGCTTGTAAGAAGAGACTCTGCAATAGCAGATATGAACCTCATCAGCTATCGAAATTAAATACCTTCTGTCTCCACCTGGGGTTCTATCTGTTTTTATTTTTCCAGCTTGATCCCAAACCCTTAAAATTTGAACATGAACCCCAAAATATTCAGCCGCTTGTTTCGGTGTTATAGCTCAGGGCACATGAATTGACACCTTCCGCTTGTTTATAATGATGAAAAGAGCATCAATTCATGTGCTCATATCTATAGCTTTTTTCTTTTCATATAGGATTATATAGAAAAATAGATACTATCTATCAACCCTTGTCCTTTCACCATCATTCGGCCCAGGTCATCAGTCCCGGGCTTGCCTTGAGAATCTCGTCTCCATGGGGGATCACCCTTGCCGTATAGCCGAACCTGCCCGCATCAAAGCAGGTAAGGGAGCAGCCATAGACGCAGGCATTGTCCGCCGTACGCTCCTGGAGTTCCATGGGCTGGACCCTTCCCCCCTTGAGCCGGGAAAGGGATCGAAGCCTTCCGTAATAGATCTGCACCTCGACCTCATCGGGTTCGAGTTCACCTAGAGACACCTTGACCTTGAGCCTGAAGGTGTCTCCGGCCCGGAACCCGTTGCCGGAAACAATTGAGGGCTTTTCAACCCGGACGTCCTTCCACAGGGCGGAAAGCCGTTTCTTTGCAGTGGCAAGAACCGTTGCCTCCCCGGCACGATCGGCCGTAAGCCGCCCCATGTTGATGGAGGCCGGCACATAGAAGCGGTCCGTATACTCCTTGACCATCCGGTTGCTGGAAAAATCCAGGAGGGCCATCTTCATGGACCCCTTCATCATCTCGACCCACCGCCCGGGGGAATTCCCCGGCTTCCGGTCATAAAAGCAAGGAATCACATCGTTCTCCAGGATATTGTAGAACGCCTGGCTCTCAACCGAATCCTGATAGGCCCCGTCCTGGAAAACACAGCTGTCACCAATGGCCCATCCCCTGTCCGGGGAATACCCTTCGCACCACCACCCGTCCAGGATGCTCAGGTTGAGGCTGCCGTTCACCGCCGCCTTCATGCCCGAGGTGCCGCAGGCCTCGTTGGGGCGCCTGGGGGTGTTGAGCCAGACATCGGCTCCCTGGACCATGTACCGGGCGATGTTGATGTCGTAATCCTCGAGAAAGACCACCCTGTGCCTCACCTCGTCCCGCCTGGCAAAATTCATGATCCGCTGGATGATCTGTTTTCCCTGGTTGTCGCTGGGGTGGGCCTTCCCGGCAAAAATGAGCTGGATGGGCCGGGTTTCGGAATTGATCAGGGCCTCGAGCCTGTCCGGATCTTTCAGCAAAAGGTCGGCCCGCTTGTAGGTGGCGAACCGCCGGGCAAAGCAGATGGTCAGAACATTATTGTCCAGAACCGAGGATACGGTGTCAAGTACATGCCTGGGGGCGCTCCTTGCCGAGTACTTGTCCAGCAGGATCTTCCGGCAATAACGGATCAGTCGGGAGCGGTCGATGCCATGCACATGCCAGAGATCGTCGTCGTCGATGTTGTCGATCCGCTGCACCAGGTCCGGGCCGTAATGGAGGTTTCCCCAGTCCGTTGCAAGGTAGCGTTCAAACAGGGCCGCCTTTTGCTGGGAGATGTAGGAAAGTATGTGAACCCCGTTGGTGATATGGGAAATGGGCACCTCTTCCACGGGCCGTTCGGGCCAGATCCCTGTCCACATTTCCCGGGCCACACTGCCGTGGAGCCGGCTCACCCCGTTCAGGTATCCGGCAAGGTTCATGCCAAGGACGCACATGTAGAAAAAAGGGTCCTCCTTATCAGCGGATGTCATCCGCCCCCACAGGAGGAGCTCATCCACGGTCATGTCGAATTGTTCGGCAAAGGGTTCAAGATAGGGCTTCACCAGGGCGGGAGGGAATTCGTCATGGCCCGCGGCAACCGGGGTGTGGGTGGTGAAAACGCTGCTTCGTTTACAGATTTCCCAGGCGGCGCCCATATCCACGGAAAACTTATTCATGACCTGGACGATTCTCTCAAGCCCCGCAAACGCGCAATGCCCCTCGTTCATGTGAATCACGGCGGGAAAGATGTCAAGGCGCTCGAGGACACGCATCCCGCCGATGCCGAGGAGGGCCTCCTGGGCGATCCGGATCTCCAGGTTGCTAGAGTAAAGCCTTCCTGTGATGTCACGGACAAAGGGGCTGTTCTCCCGGATATTGGTATCCAGGAGCAGCAGCCTCAGCCGTCCCACCTTTACCTGCCACACCTTGGCCAGGATTGTCCCGTGGGGGCTTTCCACCCGGACAAAGATCTTGTCGCCGGCGGTGTCCCTGGCCCGCTGAACCGGCAGGTCAAAGATATCTATCTCGGGATAGGCCTCCTGCTGCCACCCCTCGAGGTCAAACACCTGGCTGAAATACCCCTCCCGGAACAAAAGCCCCACCCCGGTAAGGGGAATGCCCAGGGAGGAGGCAGCCTTGAGGTGGTCTCCGGCAAGCATCCCGAGTCCGCCGGCAAAGAGCGGAAGGGATTCGTGGAGCCCGAATTCCATGGAAAAATATGCAATGGTGTCCCTGGGGCCCAGCTGGAGGTTATCGAATCCCGGGGCAAAGGAGAACATGGCCTCAAACCTTGCCTTTACCCGTTCCATGTGCCCCATAAAACCTTCATCCTCTGTCAGTTCCTCAAACCGCCTCTGGGAGATGGAGGTGAGAAAAGCCACGGGATTTCGTTTTTTCGCTTCCCATTGAACCGGGTTGATCCGTCTGAAGAGCTCCACGGCATCGTAGTTCCAGCACCACCAGAGGTTTTTGGACAGATAATCAAGGAACATAAGGGGTTCGGGAATGGAAGGGTACACCTTGAAAACCTGCAGATTATCCATGATCACCTCCTTGTTGTCAGTTTGAGCCACACCCGGAGAAGCTCGCTCGACCCCCAGGCCTGGGCATCGCACCCCCTTGCAAGGTGGGGCGCGTCACCGTCCACGATTTCCGGCACAAAACCGGCGGCCCCCTTTTCCATGAGCTTCAGGCTGCTCTTGAGCCATGAGATCCCGGTGGCGGCCCCGGAAGGGCCGAACACCATGGCCCAGGCCTCGCAAAAAACCGGGAACACCCAGGTCCAGGCGGTACCGTTGTGGTAGGCGGGTTTTCTCTCCCGGTCCTCGTCCCCCCTGTAGTGCCCTGAATAGGGATGATGGGGATCCTTCAAGGGCCCGTTCTCCCCCTGGATGACAAGGGGAAGGCCGACACGCCGGTCGTCAAGGGTGCGTATTGCGCCTGGCACCAGCAGCGCCATGCACCGTTCCAGGGCCGGGATGCATTGTTTCTCGTCCCGGACCGCGCCAAGGGAGATCAGAAATAGCTGGTTGGGCCTCAAGGCGTCGTCGGCCACGGCTTTTGCTGCTGGCTTCATCTCCCGGCTGTGGAGGCAGTCGGAAAAATACCCCCTCTCTTTCATGAAAAAGAGGTCCCGGACCGAGGCCGCGACCCTGACGGCAAGCTCTTTCCAGTGGTGTCGGCGGTCCCCGTCGATCTTTGAGAGAAACACCAGGGCGTAATGCCACAGGGCCTGGATCTCCACCGGATATCCCTGTCTCGGGGTTCCGGCCGGATAGTTGGTGTCCATCCAGGTGAAATGGGAGGGGCTGTAGACAAGGGCGCTTTCCCTGTCCATTTGAATGCCGGTATCCGTCCCGCGCATATAGGAATCACCGATGGAAACAAGGATCTGCCGGATGGTCCGTTCACCTAAAGACTCATCCAGGAACGTATCTCCCCGGTGTTCCACGAAATCCCTGACCGCGGCGACAAACCACAGGGGGGCATCCGAGGTTTCCCGGTTTGCCGCGTCACTGCCGCAGATCATGTTGGGAAGGGAGCCCTTTTGCTCAAACCGGCCAAAGAGCATCAGGATCTTCCTGGCATCTTCAAAGCGGCCTGCCTGGATCAGGGCCCGGCAGAAGATGAGGCTGTCCCTTCCCCAGTCCAGGAACCAGGGATACCCGGCGATCACGCTTCTGTCCTCCCCCCGGCTCACCACAAAGGCGTCAAGGCTCTTCATCAGGGCAGAGGTCATGGGCCATCCCCTGGCAAAATCCATGGAACGGTCATTGACGCCGTTGCAGGAGCCCACCCTGGACGCCACCCGGTTCTCGTTGACATCGGCGGCCAGAAGAACGGCGGCGTCGCCCTTGAGGGTCCCAATGAAATAGCCCGGGCTGAAAAGGTCTGATTCGGCATCGAGTCCCCGTTCGGCATCCAGGGGCCGGTGCACCATATACCGCCACTCGGGTTCCCAGACAAAGGCGCCAGGGGAAGCCCCGATTCTCACCGAACAATGATCGGGTTCAGGGGCGAACACAAATCCGTGTTCCACCACGGTGACCGCCTCCTTCCAGCGCTTCTCCGGCCCCTGCCACGCCTTGACGGTCCCATGAAAACTACGGTATTCCATGTCGGGCCGGATGATGACCGTCACCGGTTTTGAATCGTCCAGAAGATGCTCCCGGTTGTCGGCCGATGGTCTTGATATGGTCAGCTCCAAGGAGTTTTTCCCTTCGATCATCCTGAGGATAAGCTCAATCAGACAATGGTTGCCTTCGCTGGTGGGCACCCGGAACCGCCAGATGCCGACGCTGTCATAGGAGAAGATGAAACGGTCCAGGCAATCTAAGCCAAGCTCCCTTGAATAGCCCTGGAAAGAAACCCAGATCCTGCAGCGGGCAAGGACCATCCACCGGTCTTCCGGGAAATCCGGGTTGATGTTCGCGGCAAGCAGGGCGTCATAGCGGCTCTCCAGCCGTCCCCACCAGGCAAAGGCCCGCATCATGCCGCCCCGGTTATTCACCCCCTGCAATTTCAGGGAGGGGTCCTTTGCAATGGCCTTGCGTGAAAAAATCGAGGGCACAAAGGCCGATCCCGCCCCCGGCAGAAAAAGAAGGCCGGCGGTGGCCTCCCGGGTTCCCTGGGATGAAAAAACCCGAATTGCCAGGACATGTTCCAGTATCCGTCCCTTGGTGTCCATGGGAACAAACATGGCGAAAAACCGGCCGTCGGCCATGGCAAGGGCCTCTTCCTGGCCCAGGGTGGTGAAATTGTTCCCCAGCCGGGTTCTGATCTCCGCCCTGAATTTCTCCGGCGCGACAACCATCAGAAAAAATCCGGCAGGCACCATGACCTGCCTTCTAACGTCCCGGTCCCATTGCCACACAACCACCCGGCTCTCGTTACCGTCCGGGTTGACGGACCGCACAAACGACACGGGATCGGCAATCAGGCGCTGGGCAGCCATATCGAGATCCATGCCGGAGACATCACCATACCCGGTAAGGGAGGTGACGATCTTCAGCACCCTGGCCCGCCGCTTCTGAATAACCACCCGTTCAGGCATCCTCTGATTCAATGCGTCCGCCTTTCCGAGTCGGTGGATATCCTCCCTGTCCCGGGTCAGGGCGACCACCTCCCCCGGGTCAAGCCCGAACCGGCAAAGGCCGTCCTGGCGCCGGACAAGGATCTCCCGCCCCGAAACAAGGTCAAACATGGGGCCCGGCTCCGGGGCACAGGTTTTCCAGGCAACCTCCTGGCTCCTGTCGCAGTCGAGGTTGGCCAGCACCACCACCTCTTTATCCTCCCCCGGTACCGTCCGGCAAAGGGCCACGCAATTGCCCTCCCCCTGGTGCACCAGGCTGAGGCAAACGTTGCTTGCAAAGGCGGGATGGGTCTTCAGGATCAGGTTGAGCCTGCGGATGTGGGCGGTCTGGTTGATTTTGGCATCCCAGTTCAGGGAAGGGGATTCATGGACGTCGATCTTCCGGGTGGCAAACCACTCCACCCCGTTGGTAAAACCGAATCCCCCGCACACGGAGAAAAGCGCGCAAAGGGAAGTCCGCATCACGGCGTAGTCATGGGAGACGGCGGCCAGGCGCGGATTGTCATGGGTTTCGGCAAAGTGGATCATGTGCCCGAAGCGTTCGGAGATATCCATGGCGGAGGGGAGATAATTTTCAATGGCCTGGCGGTCGTAGTTCTGGAACAGCTCGGAGTAGGCCCAGTTGAAGTTGGCCCGGTTCAGGATATCGCAGGTGGCTGAAACCGGTCCCCCCAGACCCTCGAGAAAAAAGATGGTATCCGGGTATTCCTGCTTCACCCTTGCCACCATATACTCCCAGGCCGGCACGGGAATCATGTACCCGGCATCGCACCGGAACCCGTCCACCCCCCGGCTGCACCAGAGGAGAAAAATATCAGCCATGTACCGCCACAACGCCTTATGGGAGTAATCGAGCCGGGTCAGGTCCTCCCATTGTACCCCCCAGGCGCCCGGCACCTCGATTCTTCCCTCCTCGCTCCTGACCAGCCATTCCGGGTGGCGTTCATGGATGGAGGCGGCCCATCCGGTATGGTTGATGGCGATATCAAGGATCAGGTAGCCGGAACAGGAATGAATCGTGTCCGCAAGTTCCATGAACTGCTCCAAGGGGGTGGCCGCTGGATCGAACTCGGCCAGGGCGGGGTCCACATCGGTGAAGTTCAAGGCGGCATAGGGACTGCCGAACCGCCCCATTCTGGCATAGGTGGTGGGGGTCGGATGGATGGGCAGCAGGTGAATTGCCCGGCACCCGAGGTAGGAAAATATATGGTCGACCTCGGCCTTAAGGTCCCTGAACTTTCCCGAGCAGGGAATGACCGAGTACTTTTTTCCGTCCAGGGCTTTGATCCAGCGGGCTTCCTCCTCCTCCAGGGGCCGGGTGCCGCACTTGGTGGGACCGAACTGCCGCACAAAGGCATTGTAGACGATGTTGGCGCAGCAGCTCCCCGCAGGCTCCACATTGATGACGCAATCCTCCCCCGGGGGCCATACCGGGGCATCGCTGTCATCCGCAAGGAAAAAGCATTTTCCTTTGAAATGCCCCGTCTCCCACAGGGGCAGGGTAATGGAGAACATTGCCGGCTCCATGCGAACCATTTGTATATCGTGCCACGCTTCGTTGAGCTTGATCTCGTTGCGGTCAACCCTTGCGATAATCTCGCCCCTTGCAACGGCGGCCCTGCCAAGGTTGGTCCTGATCCACGCCCTTCCCTTGACCTTGGGCGGAACCTTGAGAGTAAAGGTAACGACATCCCCGCAGAACATCACCCTGGATGTTCCGGGTTTGGGATCCTGAAAAATAAAATCAGACACTTTCATGGCTAAACCCTGATTAATAGCGTTTTACAATGCTGCGGCCCTGGGGCCGAACGATCTATTCCCGCCATGGATTTGACAAGTTTTAAAAAACGGCTATGCAAGGAAATATCAGGACAATTCCAACGGTTCAACCTTCAGAAAGGGACTCCTCCGGGAGATAGCGGTACCTGGACCGCCCAGCGCTGCTCGAACCTAAAGCTTGTCTATCTGTTCCATGAGCTGCTCCATGACAAGGGTGGCCCTGCCCTGGAGAAAAATATCTGTGATGGAATCGGTATAAGCAGATTCCGCCGTGTTGATCTCGATGATCGAAGCACCATTCTGCTTTGCGATCCGGGGAATCATGTTGGCCGGGGCCACCTCCCCGGTGGTGCCGATGAGAATAAAACAGTCGGCCTTTTCGGCCTCCCTGAAGGCGTTTGAGTGGGCGGGTTCGGGAATGGGCTCTCCAAAGAACACGGCATTGGGTTTTAACAGCCCCCGGCAATGGGAACAGAGGGGGGGAAGCTCCGAGAGATCGACCTTGTCCACATGGATTCGCTTAAGGCACTTGAGGCAGACAAGCTTTCTCAACGAGCCGTGGAACTCATGCACAACAGTGTTTCCGGCGTCAAAATGGAGGTTATCCACGTTCTGGGTGATCACGGCCTTGATGAGATTTCTGTTTTCCAGCTCGGCCAGGGCGTAGTGGGCCGTGTTCGGCCTTACCTCGCCGAACAGGTCGTAGAAGATCTCCCGGATCACCTCCCAGGAACTGGTGGAGTTGTTCAAAAAATAGCTGATTTCAAAATTGACGGGATCGTACCGGTCCCAGAGACCGTTCTCTCCGCGAAAGGGAGAAATCCCGCTCTCGACAGATATCCCGGCACCGGTAAAAGCGACGCAGCGGCGGGAGGATGTGACCATCTTTGCTGCCTTGGCATATATGGACAAGCGGCCTCCTTCTCATCTCACATCTCAGGGGGTCAGGCTTAGCTTATTGCAACTAAACCCAAAGAAACGAGCAATCACACCAATAAGCTACACCCTCAGGGGTCACAGGGGTCAGGCTTAGCTTATTGAGACTAACCCAAAGAAACGAACAATTACACCAATAAGCTAAGCCTGACCCCGGTATCCAATATAACTTCAGGTCAATTCAACAATATCAAAGGAGAGGGCCATGAGGTCCGCAATGAGCAGCCGGTTCCTCAGGATCTCTCCCCGGTTGAGCAGCACCTTTACGGCCTCGGACGCCTGGAGTGCGGCCACAAACATGGCGCAATAGGAGAGATTTCCCATCTCATTCTCAACGCCCTCCGCCCTTTTGGCGTTCCGTTCCCCATAAACCAGGGAAAACCCGGGGTCCTCCGGAAAAATGGTCATGATCTGGCCAAGGGTTCCGGCAATGGCCCCCGATACCAGGGGCACCCCCGCGCTTTTGCAGGCGTCCTCCAGTAAAAACCTTGTATCGACGCTGTCCAGGCAGTCGATCACGAGATCGGCATCATCAACGGCAGCGCCGACATTGCCTTCGTCAAGGAAACTGTTGCAGGATGTCACCCGGACGTCGGAGTTGACGGCCATGACCCGCGACCTTGCGGCCTCGGCCTTTGGGTGACCCACCAAGGCCTCGGTTGAGAGGATCTGGCGGTTGAGATTGGTTACATCAAACCTGTCCCCGTCTGCCAGAAACAGGGAACCGACCCCGATCCTTGCCAAGGATTCCACAACACCGCCCCCAAGACCGCCAAGGCCGATGATCGAGACCCTGGAGTTTTTCAGAAGGGTTTGCTCCTCCCGGGTCAGGGAGTTATGATTCCGGCTGTAGCGCTCCATGGATCAACCTCCGCCCACCGGCGGAAAAATGCCGACCCGGTCACCCTGGCTGAGCCAGTAATCCAGCTCGTGCTTTTTCCCGTTGATGAAGATAAGCTTTGTCTCTTCCCTTGGAATGCCAAGCTCGATGAGAAGCTTCTCCACCGTGGTGTCACCGGGCACCCGGTATGCTTCAGGTTCAGGGGGAAGGTATTTTGTCAGTGTGGCAAACAGTCTCAGCTCGATTTCGATCATTTTATAATAACACTTTCACAGTCGTTTGTTATTTGGTACTATAACTTCTCGCACATGAATAAAGCCCATTTCCCGGTCCGACATGGGGCAGGCATCTATTCGGGTGCGACCGTCTAAAGCTGGTGTAGTATGACACAACTTTATAAATATGTGCAATAGTTAAATCAAATAGGAAACCAATGGGGCGATCAAAAAAAGAACCGATATCGATTGAAGAAGTGGCGAATAATCTGGCCACCTACGCCATAAACCGGGATGAACTCAAGCAAATGATCGAGGCTATTCCCCAGGACAACGACCTCAACATGGCCACCCTTGAATATGAACTTCAGATCCTGAGGATACTGAGTGTCGGCTGGGCTATCTCGTTCTACATGCCCCAAAGCCCCGAGAAAAAAAGCCTGAGCCTCGTTTTCTGGGAAAATATCAAGGAGATCTCAACCAACATCTCCACCATCATGGAGAGCACCACGGGCCAGGCCATCGACTATTTCACCATCCTCAAGGAGCGCCTGGACGTCTATGTAAAGGCCATGCAGGAAAACCAGGAGGACGTGTCCGAACCAACCTCCATCATGGGACCCGCCTTTGCCGGCGCCTGCGGCATCCCGGATAACGCCATCGCCATCCTCATCGGCACCAAGATGTTCACCTTCTGCCTTGGCGGGGTAAAAGAGTATCTTGAGTCCCTGGAGATCACTACCGCTTCATGATGCAGAAAATCAGACTCAATCCGGACCGCGTAGTCAAGTACATCATTTATCTCAACGCGGCCCTATTTATTGCAAGCCTTGTGTTGAGCGGCCGCCAGGTCGAACTTTCCATCAAAAACCCGTTTACCGCCTTTTCCCCGTCGGTGAACGCCCTTATTTTCATGGGAGCGGCGGGCACCATCCCCATCGACCGCTACCACGAGTGGTGGTCGCTGATCGCAGCCAACTGGCTCCACGGCAGTCTAGTACACATCATCTTCAACATGACCGCCCTCCTCCAGATCGGCCCCCTGATCATCCGGGAGTACGGCCTCAGCCGCATGATCACCATCTACACCCTGGGCGGGGCAGCCGGTTTTTTCCTTTCCTACCTGGCGGGTGTGACCGTGACCATAGGTGCTTCGGCAGCCATCTGCGCCCTCATCGGAGCCGCCCTCTACTTTGGCAAGTCAAGGGGAGGCCTGTGGGGACAAATGGTTTACAAACAGACCTCGGGATGGGTCCTGGGCCTTGCGCTCATCGGCCTCATGATGCCCAACATCAACAACTGGGGACACGGCGGCGGGGTTGTCGCGGGAATCGCCCTTGGCTGGCTTCTCGGGTACAACGAAAAGAGCCGTGAAAACCTGGTCCACGGGCTGGTCGCGGGCACCCTTGTTGTCCTGACCCTCGGCGTCCTCGCCTGGTCACTCCTATCCGCAACCCTTCTCAGCTTTTAAACCGTAAAACGGGGTCAGGCTTGCCCTTTTAATAGGGGTCAGGCTTAGCTTATTGACGATAGAGCATGGTGTAAATGAATGCAGTGGCCAATAAGCTAAGCCTGACCCCGGTTGAAATAGACGATAGAACGAGGTGTAAATGGAGACAGCGGCCAATAAGGCAAGCCTGACCACTGTCTATCGGTCCAAGTTTTTTTGCAGCCCCTCCGAAGAGGGGCCGCAGTCACATCAACCCATGAACACCAGTTTTTTACAAAGAACATTCAATTTTTCCCTTGCCCCGCAATAAAACAAACGCTATAAATCTCTAATGGCGATAAATGTTACGGCTATCCATAAGCGGCATTGCCCAACAATATTTCATCTATAATCCCGCTTGCCGAAACTACCTGCTCAGCATTGTCCAAGTCTCATTCAAAGAACAATTAATGGTCATTCCGGCATTGCGGACCATTGATAAAACCCCTTGCAGTGATCTATCGAAAGAATGCTTAAACTGTCATTTCCTTCAATTGACAACAGCTCTAAACAAGAATGATTTCGAGGCGATAACCAAGCACATAACAGAAGGGAGGAGACAAAAATGAAAGACCTGAAAACTCTTATTCAGCATGTTGCACCGACTTTATCTTCTGCATTAGAAGGGCCCTTTGCAGGGGTAGCGACCAAATTCATTACAGACAGGTTAGTTGAAGATAGTGCCTCTGGTAGTGGGGGAGATGAAGAAAACATCATTGAATTACTAAAAGATACAAAAAACCTGCAAAAAGTTAAGGACATTGATCAACAGTTTAAATTAGAAATGAAACAATTAGGTGTTGATGTTTTTTCATTGGAAACAGATGCCGGGAAAAATGCTCAAAGCCGATCAAAACAAAAGCTGACCCCTCAAATTACAATGAGTGTTTTTTTTCTTTTAGCATATTTTACATTGCTGGGAGCGATATTCTTTGTCGAGGTGAGTGATTCACTTAATATGACAACGGGAGAGAATTCCTTAATGGATGAACTCCAGATCTTTTTTGGAGTGCTTACGGCCGGCGTCGGTCAGATTTTAAGCTTTTGGTTTGGCGGGGTGCTGGGAAAAAGCACTTCGACAGCTACAGTAAAGGAAGGGATTTGAAATTTTGGGAATCACCCGGTTAAGATGCTTCTGCCAACTTCAATCCCTTGGTTTCAAATTGGGACTGGCTCATATAATTGAAGAACCTCTTTTCATGACGGGCATTTTATGATTTAAAGCCTGACATGAAGATGCAAGGCTATCTAAAATGTCCCGAATGCGGGTCATCACAATATGTATGGCGCCTGGATTCGTATGAGGCCAGTCCCGAAACCTGGATTTGAATGTAAGTAGAATGAATGAATACCCTGAAAAACTGATCGTGGAACCCACCACCCGGTGTAACCTCAAATGTGAAATGTGTGTCAAGCAGTCCGGCGGATGCGCCATCCCCGAAGGTGACTTTACCGAAAGGCAGCTTGATGGACTCAAGCCGTTTTTTCCCCATCTGAAATCCATTGTCTTTACAGGGATCGGAGAACCGCTTTTAAACCGGAACCTGGAAATATTCATCTCCGAATCCAAGCAGGACATGCCCCGGTCAGGCCTCACCGGTTTCCAGACCAACGGAAAACTGATGACGAAACAAAGAGCGGCATCCCTCATAGCTGCCGGAGCTGACAGAATCTGTGTATCAGTGGACTCCACCATGGAGGACCAGTTCAGCAGCGTCAGGGAGGGTGGCGCCCTGTCAGAGGCCTCCGCCGCCCTGCTGAACCTCAAAAATGCAGCGGCACAAAGTGGTTCCTCCCTCAAAACCGGAATCCAGTTCGTCCTTATGAAAAAAAATATGGAGCAACTGCCGGAGGTGATCAAATGGGCGGAATCCAAGGGGGTGTCCTTTGTGCTCGTCTCCCACCTGACCGCCTACGACGCCCCATCGGAAACCGAACAGGCCTTTCCCCAAAACTCCCGGGGAGCCGTCAACCTGTTTGACCGTTATCTCAGGAAAGCTGAAAAGGCCGGCATGGATCTCCGCAGGTACAAAGAGATCATGTGGAAACCCCTCAAATCAGAAGATGATGCTGAAATTGTGATCCGGGTCCGGGATCTTATAAAAGAAGCCAGCCGCAGGGGCATCTTTATGGACATTGCCAGCCTCCTGGATGAGGACAGAAAACATGCCGAAAGACTTGAAGCCATCTTCACTCGCAGCCGGAATCTGGCGAAAAAAGCCGGCATCCGCCTGACCCTTCCGGAGATCCGTCCGAAAAACGACAGGTACTGTAAATTTGTTGAGGAAGGGGCCATGTTCATCACCTGGGACGGGCACATTTCCCCATGCTATTTTCTCTGGCACAGATTTTCATGCATGCGAAAGGGGCATGTCAAGCAGGTCTCGCCCCTGTACTTCGGAAACATCATGGAACATGGAGCTGAAGGAATCTGGCAAAAGGACAACTACACCTCTTTCCGAAACAAGGTCCGGCTTTACGATTATCCAGATTGCAGCAACTGCAACTTTCCTCCCTGCAGCTACATCCTGGACGCCCCCTTTGAACAAGATTGCCACACCATCGATGTCCCCTGCTGCGACTGCCACTGGAACCTGGGACTTCTCAACTGCCTGAGTGATTGCACGGGGTCATAACCGGGGTCAGGCTTAGCTTATTGACGATAGAGCGTGGTGTAAATGAAGGCAGCGGCCAATAAGCTAAGCCTGACCCCTTCTATTTTGACCCCATCTATTTAAGGCAGCCTGATCCCGTCTGTCTCGACACGTATGACCGCATCTATCTTTGGTAAGTCTCGCCGCCGTCTGAATTTTTGCAGCCCCCCGGGGAGAGGGGCTGCGGTCTTTCACATTAACCCATGAACGGGTATCTGTAATCGGTGGGCGGAACAAAGGTCTCTTTGACGGTCCGTGCGCTGATCCATCGGTAGAGGTTCAAGGGACTTCCCGCCTTGTCGTTGGTTCCGGAGGCCCTGCCGCCGCCAAAGGGCTGCTGGCCGACCACGGCGCCCGTGGGCTTGTCGTTGATGTAGAAGTTTCCGGCAGCGTGGGTCAGCGCCTTCCTGGCCTCGGCAACGGCTTTATGGTCGGTTGCGAAGATAGCGCCGGTGAGGGCGTATTCCGAGGTGGAATCGCAGAGTTCAAGGGTCTCGGTATAGGCGTCGTCTTCATAGACATAGATGGTCAGGACGGGACCGAAGATCTCCTCCACCATGGTCTTGAAATCCGGTGTCTTGGCAACGATGACGGTGGGCTCGATAAAGTAGCCGGTGGAGTCGTCGCAGCCGCCGCCGGTAATGATCTCGGCGTCTTCGCTATTCTTTGCGTAATCGATGTAGGAAGAGATGGTGTCAAAGGCGTTTTTGTCGATCACGGCATTCATGAAATTGGAGAAATCCTCGGGGGAGCCCATCTTGATGGTGGCCACGGTGTCCACGAGCTTCTGCTTGACCGTATCCCACATGGAGGCGGGGATGTAGGCCCTGGAAGCGGCGGAGCATTTCTGGCCCTGGTACTCGAATGAGCCCCTGACCAGGCCCGTGACAACGGCATCCTCCTCGGCTGAGTTGTGGACAAAGACAAAATCCTTTCCGCCGGTTTCCCCAACGATCCTGGGGTAGCAGCCGTAGGTGTCAAGGTTGCTTGCGGCGCTGGTCCAGATGTTCTTGAACACCTTGGTGGAACCTGTGAAATGCACGCCTGCAAAATCGGGATGGTTGATGACGGGGGTGCCCACCTCACCGCCGGAGCCGGGAAGGAAGTTGATCACACCGTCGGGAAGGCCTGCCTTCTTGAAGATCTCCATGATCAGGTGGCCGGAGTAAACAGCCGTTGATGCGGGTTTCCACAGCACGGTGTTGCCCATCATGGCCGGAGAGGAACACAGGTTGCCGGCAATGGCGGTGAAGTTGAACGGGGAGATGGCAAAGATAAACCCTTCAAGGGGCCTGTACTCGAGCTGGTTCCAGATGCCGGGGTCCGATACCGGCTGATCCTGGTATATCTGGGTGGCGTAAAAGGAGTTGAACCGCAGGAAGTCGATGAGTTCGCAGGCGGCATCGATCTCTGCCTGCATGGCGTTTTTCCCCTGGCCCAGCATGGTGGCGGCGTTGAGTAGCATCCTGTAGGGCCCTGCAATGAGCTCCGCAGCCTTTCTGAAGATGGCGAGGCGCTCCTGCCAGGGCGTATGGAGCCAGGTCTTGGCGGCTTCCCTTGCGGCATCGGCGGCCATGGCCACCTCCTTGGCTCCGGCCTTGTGATAGGTTGCCAGCTTGTGCCCGTGGTCATGGGGTACCAGGCAGGTTCCCATGTTGCCGGTCTTGATCTCCTTGCCTCCGATAACAATGGGGATCTCGATCTCTTTTGCCTTAAGCTCTTCAAGGGCCTTCTTAAGTTCATCCCGCTCACGGCTTCCCGGAGCATAGGAGAGCACCGGCTCATTTTTTGGGGGGTCAATACTGAAAATTGCATTACTCATGGGTCATTTCCTTACATAATAATTTAAATGCTGTTTAAACGATCCAGCGTACTGATGTCACCATATTTCCTAATTGACTGTTAAAGCTGATACCACTCTCGTTTCCAACCTGTCAACCTTCTCATACCTGTTTTTCCGCCCGGGGGCGGGAAATGAGGTAAAGGGTAGTATTCGAATAGAGATTTGATGTCATTGCCTAAAGTACCACAGATTATTACGGACCACCACGACTATTACAAAACAATCATTTCCCCAGCAAAAATCCGGCTTGACCATCCGGACGACAAACGGGCCTTCGGCAGCGTCCTGGGGGCTTTTACAGAAGTTTTACAATCTAAAAAACCCCGAAACGCCCTTTTGTAACCGCCTGTTTTCCCACTCTTTTATCGCCCCGTTCCCGGATCGCGTTTTCGCAGAATCCGGACACTAAACAGAGTTCCTCTTGTAATAAAACCCTTTCTCAATTATATGACGCAGTTATGAAACGAACAACAGGTAACATCGCCGTAACCGGAATTGCCGGCATATTTCCAGGTGCCCACACCATTGAAAAGTTTACCGAGAACATCATGACCGGACACGAAGCCGTCATGGATGTTCCCGATCACCGGTGGATCGTCCCCCCGGCCACCATGGTTTCAGACCAGTACCGGCCCGACACCGCCTCCTCCAGGCGGGCGGGGCTTGTGGACGATTTCCCCTTTGATCCCCATGGGTTCACCCTTGACCGGGATCTTCTTTCAGAACTCGATCCCCTGCACAAGATGGTGCTCCACGCAGGAAGGGAGGCCCTGGCAAACTGCTTCCACGATCAAAAGATCCGGGAGAAGACCGGCGTCATCCTTGCGGCCATCAGTCTTCCGACCCAGGCTTCCTCCGAGATCTCCCACAGGATCGTGACGGGCGATCCAAGGGCCATTACCCGGGCGGACGCCCTTTCAGCCGGTGTGGTTTCCGTTCCGGCGGCCCTGCTGGCAAGGGCCATGGGATTGTCCGGGGGATGCTTTACCCTGGATGCGGCCTGCGCCTCCTCCCTCTACGCCATCAAGCTTGCATGCGACAGGCTCAACTCGGGCAAGGCGGACATGATGGTTGCGGGCGGGGTGTCCCGGCCGGACTCCCTCTACACCCAGGTGGGATTCACCCAGCTCAAGGCACTCTCCCCCACCGGACGCTGCGCCCCGTTTGACAAGAGCGCCAACGGCCTGGTCGTGGGCGAGGGTTCGGGCGTCCTTGTGCTGAAACGCCTGGACGATGCAATTACCTGCGGGGACAAAATCTGGGGCGTGATCCAGGGAACGGGATGGTCCAACGACATCGAGGGCAACCTGGTGGCGCCGGCCTCCGAGGGCCAGAAACGGGCCATGGCCGCGGCCTTCAAAAACGCGGGCTGGCTGCCAAAAGAGATCCAGCACCTGGAGTGCCACGGTTCCGCCACCCCCGTGGGGGACAACATCGAACTCAATTCCATGAAGACCCTGTGGCGGGAAACGGGCTGCGACCAGGCCCCCTGCGCCATCGGGTCCGTGAAATCCATGACCGGGCACCTTTTGACGGCGGCAGGGGCGGCCGGCATGATCAAGACCCTGGTGGCCATGGACGCAAAACGCCTCCCCCCTTCCCTTCATTATTCAGAGCCCACGGCCAACAGCCCCCTTTACACCACCGGGTTCAGGGTCCAAACAGAGGCGTCCCCATGGGACGCCAAGGTCCGCCGGGCCGGGGTCTCGGCCTTCGGGTTCGGCGGCATCAACGCCCATGTCCTGGTGGAGGAGTTCAAGCCCGGCAACCCCAAAAGCTATTTCCAGCCGGGCAAGGCCAAGGAGGAACCATCCACGAATATTCCCATCGCCATTGTGGGCATGGAGACCATCACGGCAACCGCCCGCAACCTGACCGAGTTCAAGGAGCAGGTCCTGGGCGGCAAGACACCGACACCCGGGTTGCCGGGATCAAGATGGCGGATATTACCGGGCACCCACCCTTCCCTTCCGGCCATGGAAGGCCTATGGATAAATTCCGTCACCACCAGGCCGGGGGAGTTCCACATTCCGCCCAACCAGATCCCGGACCTGCTGCCCCAGCACCTGATCATGCTCAAGGCGGCCACCGGCGCTCTCAAGGACGCGGAGATTCCAGTCAGGCCCGCCGGGGACGATGAGCCCCGCACCCGGTTCGGCGCGGCCATCGGCATCGAGTTTGACTATGAGGCAACGGATTTCCACCTCCGATGGCGCAACAATAATGCGGACGAAACCGTCAAGGACGCCCTGGCCCCGCCCCTCACGGCCAACAGGACCCTGGGCGCCCTCGGGGGAATCGTGGCAAGCAGGATCGCCCGGGAATTCAAGCTGGGTGGCCCCTGCTTCACCCTGTCCGCCGAAGCGGCATCGGGCATGAAGGCCATTGAGACGGGAATCGAATCCCTAAAATCCGGGGAAACCGACACCTTTTTGTGCGGGGCCGTGGACATGGCCGGCGATTGCCGCCAGATCCTTCTGGATGCCTGTTTAAAGCCCTTCTCCGGCAAGGCCGCACCCTTTGATAAAACCGCCAAGGGAGCTGTCCCCTCCGAAGGCGCGGCAGCCGTTGTGCTTAAACGGCTTGATCTTGCCCAAAGGAACGGCAACCGGATCTACGGCATCATCAAAGGCACCGGTGCCGCCTGCGGGGGCGAGATGGCCCATGAAAACACAGCCCAACACCCGGCCATGGAAAAGATCTATGGTGACTCCCTTGAACAAAGCCTTAACAATGCAGGGGTGTCCGCCCCCTCCATCGGCCTGTTCGAAGCCCACGGCAGCTCCGATCCCGTGGAGGACGCAACCGAGCTCAAGGCCCTTACCCGCTTTGACCTCTCCTGCGCCCTTGGGTCGGCCTCGGCCACCAACGGCGACACCCGGTCCGTGTCAGGCCTGCTCTCCATGGTCAAGGCCTCCCTGGCCCTGTACCACCACATCATTCCGCCGGTTCCCGGCTTTGTTTCGCCTGGAATAGAGATTGAACCGGAAACCCGTATCCACATCCCCCAAAAGCCCGGCTTCTGGGTTCGAAAGAAGGATGATGAGCCAAGGCGGGCCTGTGTGGCGGCCATGACCCGGGACGGAGCCGTAAGCCACCTGGTCCTGGAGGAACCTGCCCAAAACCAGGATGCGCCCCTTTCAACCCGCATGGAAGCCGAACGGCGCAATCCCCTGGGCAGTCAGCAGACAACCCTGATCGTGGTCAAGGCGGATTCCAGGGAAAAGCTCCTGGCCGAACTTGAAAAGCTCAAGGCCCTCACCGGCTCAATGGCCGGGGAATCCGCCGCCGCAATGGGCCGGGCATGGTTCCAAAAGACCTTGAAACAGACCGGTAAAAGCAAAACCCTCTCCATCATGGCGGCAAGCGCCAACAGCCTTGCAAACCTTGTTGACGGCGCAGTGGAAGCGGTGACAAATGACTGGGAGTGCACCATAAAAGGGTTTGAGGGCATTGCATACACCCTTGCGCCCCTTGGCGAGAGGGGAAAGACCGCCTTTCTATATCCCGGTTCCGGCAACCACTTCCCCGGCATGGGACGGGCCATGGGCGCCCTGTTCCCGGATATCCTCGATGCCGTCGAAGCAAAGGGAGCCTCCCTTGACAAACAGGTTCAGCCCGCCCTCTACTACCCCCAGCGCCTCAACTGGGAGGCAGGATGGCGGAACCATGCCATGGCCAAGATAAAATCCCATGCCCACAACATGATCTACGGCCAGGTCTTTTTCGGCAACCTCATGACCCGGGTGGCGGAGAAATTCAACCTGCGGCCCCGGGCCGGTATAGGCCACAGCCTCGGAGAAACCGCCTCCCTGTTTTCCCTTGGGGTGTGGAACGACCCGAAGGAGATGCTCAACCGCATGGAGGCATCCGATCTCTTCACCGGAAAGCTTGCGGGTGATTTCACGGCCGCAGCCGAGGTGTGGAACCTGGCTCCGGGGGAGACACCCCAATGGTGCGTTGCAGCCGTGAACCGGAGCCGTGCCCAGGTGGAAGCCGGGCTTAAGAACCACGACCGCCTCTATCTGCTCATCGTCAACACCCCGGATGAGACCGTGATCGGCGGCAGCCGGGACCAGGTGGAAGCCTTTATCAAGGACACCGGATGCGGCGCCATGTTCCTGGACGGTGTCGTGACCGTGCACTGCCCGGTGGCGGAACCGTGCAGGGAAGAATACCTTGCCCTTCACAGGTTCGAGTGCACCCCGCCCCGGGATATCGACTTCTACTCGTGCAGCCGTGCCCAACGCTATATTCCGGAAACCGAAGCAACGGCCCAATCCATCCTGGACCAGGCCCTTACTGGGTTTGATTACGTAAAGCTGATCAACCAGGCCTGGGATGACGGCATCCGGGTATTTGTTGACATGGGCCCGGGCTCATCCTGCACCCGGGCGGTGAGACAGATCCTAAAGGACAAAGAGCACCTGGTGCTCTCCCTGTCCGAAGCCGGCGGCAACGGCCATGGGGTGCTGGTGAAAGGCCTTGCAACCCTGGCCGCCCACGGCCTGGACCTGGATCTCTCCCCGTTGTATCCGCCTGAAAACGCCGGAACCGTTGAACCTGACGGCCATGAACTGATCCTTGCCACAGGCAGGTCGGTCATCGATCAAAGGCTGATTGCAGGCAATGACGAACCGGAAAAAAATGCAAAGCCACTGAACAACGTGGCAAAGAAAAGCCCCGTGCAAAAGCCCATGGCCGAGGATACAAAACCGAAGACACAGGCCAACAGGCTTTTTGCCGAGGATACAAAGCTGAAAACACAGGCCAACATGCCTTTTGCCGAGGACGCGAAGCAAAAGACACCGCCCCAAAAAACTTTTGCCGGCGGGATAAAGCAAGAGACATGGCCCGCCGACCAGGAACCCGCCGGACAGCTGGTGGACTCAGCCCGTTTAACGGCCCATGCCCATGAATCCTTTTTGTCCCTGACCCAGGAGAACATGAAGGCCTATGAGCAGCAGTTCGCGGCCCTTGCACAGGCGGCGGCAGGAATAACCGCCCCCCCGGCACCCATGCCTGCGCAAAGCCCCCGGGAACCCGTGCCGACGCAAGAGCCGTTCCCGGAGCCTGACAACCAGGTAAAACCGATGTTTGACAAAGCCATGTGCCTGGAGTTTGCCACGGGTCTGGCAGGCAACGTCCTTGGCGACCCGTTCAAGATCATCGACACCTATCCCGTGAGGGTGAGGCTTCCCGATGCCCCCCTGATGCTGGTGGACAGGATCATGGATATCCAAGGAGAGATGCTCTCCCTGGGTGCCGGGAAGATCGTCACCCAGCACGATGTCCTCCCCTCCGCCTGGTACCTGGACGGGGACAAGGCGCCGGTCTCCATCACCATCGAGGCGGGCCAGGCCGACCTGTTCCTCTGCTCCTGGCTCGGCATCGACCATATGGTCAAGGGCAAGCGGCGGTATCGCCTCCTGGACGCGAAGGTCACCTTCCACCGGGATCTTCCCCGGCCCGGAGAGACAATCGAGTACCACATCGAGATCGACCGGTTCCTGAAGCAGGGGGATGTATATCTCTTCTTCTTCCACTACAGGGGCTACATAAACGATGAACTGCTCATCTCCATGCGGGACGGATGCGCGGGATTCTTCACCCCGGAAGAGGTTGAGAACTCCGGAGGAATCATCCTGAAACCAGAGGACAAGGAGAAGGCGACACCCAAGGCTCCCTTTACCTCCCCCATCCCGGTCACCCGGGAGAGCTATTCCGACGCAAGGGTCGATGCCCTTCGCCGGGGCGACCTTGAAGCCGGGTTCGGAGACAGGTTCAAGGGGATGCGGCTCGGGAAGCACCTGCGGCTGCCGGGCGGCAGGATGCACCTTCTGGACCGGGTGACGTCCATCGATCCCACGGGCGGCAGGTTCGGTCTCGGCACCATCTGCGCCGAAGCCGACATCCGGCCGGATCACTGGTTCCTCACCTGCCACTTTACGGATGACATGGTAATGCCCGGCACCCTGATGTATGAATGCTGCGCCCACACCCTGAGGATATTTACCCAGAGAATGGGATGGGTATCGGAAAGGGATGATGTGCGTTACGATATCATCCCGGGAATAGAGAGTGACCTCAAGTGCCGGGGCCCTGTAACCGTGGACACGAAAAAGGCCGGATACGAGATAGAGATCAAGGAGATGGGTTACGGTCCCGAGCCATATGTGATTGCCGACGCCCACATGTTTTCGGACAACCACAGGATCGTCCTTTACAAGAATATGGGAATTAAAATCGCGGAACTCACCCGCCAGGAAATTGAAAGGATCTGGAGCTGACTCGACATGAAATACTCAAAAGTATTTATCGATACGATTGGTTATGAACTTGCCCCCCACGTGGTCACGACGGAGGAACTCGAGGCGAGACTTGCGCCCTTTTACGACAGTGTCGGATTTGCGCCGGGCCAGCTGCTGGCCCTGACCGGCATCCGGGAGCGGCGGTACTGGGATGTGGAGCACACCCTGGCCGAGGGCTCTGCCAAGGCAGGCAAAAAAGCCATCGAGGCCGCCGGCATCACCCCGGACCAGGTGGAAAGCGTGGTGTTCTGCGGGGTTGGAAGGGACGGATTTGAACCGGCCACGGCCTGTGCCGTGGCGGACGCCCTCAAGGTCAGCCCCACCGCCCATATTTACGATGTTTCAAACGCCTGCCTCGGCGTCGTCTCCGGCATGGTCCAGGTGGCCAACGCCATCGAGCTTGGCCAAATCAAGGCGGGCCTGGTGGTCTCCTGCGAGACCGCGCGGCAGATCGTCGACGCCACCATCGATGAGATCAACCGTAAAAAGGACATCGATTTCTATAAAAAAACCATCGCCACCATGACAGGGGGGGCCGGGGCCTGCGCCGTGCTGCTCACGGACGGCACCCTCGGCAACGACAGCGTCAACCGCCACGCCCTGAAAGGCGGGGTGGTCAGGCAGGCCAACCAGTTCCATGACCTGTGCCGCTGGACCTTTGAGGAGCCCGGCATGCCCACCAACTCCAGGGTTATCATGCGCACCGACGCCCACGGGGTGCTCGAGAACGGGCTTGCCCTTGCAAAGGAGACCTTTGACCTGTTCAAAAAGGAGCTGAACCTCCCCCGGAACAGGCCGGACAAGTTCATCTGCCACCAGGTGGGCTCCACCCACCAGCAGCTGTTCCACCAGGCCATCGGGATCAAAAAGGGTCAGGATTACGCCACCTTTCCCTTTCTCGGCAACATCGGAACGGTCTCCCTTCCCATTACGGCGGCCATCGCCGATGAGCGGGGCTTTCTGCAGCCCGGGGACTATGTGGGATTTCTCGGTATCGGTTCAGGACTCAACTGTTTAATGATGGGGGTAGAATGGTAACAAGAGCGATCAACGACACGGAAACAACCACCAAAGACTTTCACCGCCTCTACCCCTTTGACGGGAATTTCCTGACCGTCAACGGGAATGAACTCCACTACCTGGACGAAGGTAAAGGCAACCCCGTGGTCATGATCCACGGCAACCCCACCTGGTCCTTTTATTTCAGGCGACTTGTCACGGATCTCTCCCGGGACCACCGGGTGATCGTGCCGGACCACATCGGGTGCGGCCTGTCGGACAAACCGTCGGCCAAGGACTACCCCTACACCCTCGAGCAGCGGGTCAAGGACCTTGACACCCTGATCAAACACCTTGCCCTCAAAGAAAAGATCACCCTCATCGTCCACGACTGGGGGGGAATGATCGGCTCTGCCTGGGCCCTTGACAACCTGGACAGAATCGACAAAATCGTTGTGACCAACACGGCGGGCTTCCATCTGCCAAAGGCAAAACGGTTTCCCCTGAGGCTCTGGCTGCTCAAGTATCTGAGGCTGTTCGCCGTTCCCGCGGTGCTCGGCCTGAACGTCTTTTCAAGGGCGGCCCTGTACATGGCCCCGAAAAAACCCCTTTCCGGGGATGTGAAAAAAGGGCTCACCGCCCCCTACAACTCCTGGAAAAACAGGATCGCCACCCTGAGGTTTGTCCAGGACATTCCCCTCTGCCCCGCCGATACAAGCTGGGACCTGGTCGACCGGACGGACAACCGCCTGAACCGGCTTGGAAACCTTCCCATGATGATCCTCTGGGGAAAACATGATTTTGTCTTTGACATCCCGTTTCTGGACGAGTGGAAACGCAGGTTTCCCAAAGCAAAAACCCACCTGTTCGAGGATGCGGGCCACTATCTCTTTGAGGACAAGCCGGAGGAGACCCTGGATCTTATCAGGGATTTTCTCGCAAAAGGGGACGCTTAGATCCTTGCCCCCCCTTTATATTTCATCTTTTTTTACCCGGGAGCTTTTAAAGTTCGCCCTTGAATGATATGGATACTATTTTTTTTAATATAGATCCCAGTATCATGAACACCAATAACGTTAGGAGTAAAAAAAGATGCCCAAGGCTTGTGATTTGAAAAAAGGGAACGTTGTGGAGATTAACAACGACATTTACATGGTTAAACACATCGATGTGAAATCTCCCTCCGCAAGGGGGGCCGCCACCCTTTATAAGGTCAGGTTCAACAATGTCAGGACCAAACAGAAACATGAAGAGACCTATAAGGGAAATGATATGCTCACCGTGGCGGACATCCTGAAAAAGCCGGTGCAGTATCTCTATCCCGACGGCAACCTCCATGTATTCATGGACACTGAAGAGTATTCCCAGTACATGATCTCCGAAGAAGCCATCGAAGATGAGATTGCCTGGCTCTCGGACGGCATGGAAGGCCTCGTCGCCATGATCATCGAAGACAACATGGTCTCCATTGAACTCCCCAAGACCCTTGTGTTTGAAATAGCCGAAACAGCGCCCGGAATCAAGGGAGCAAGCGCATCGGCCCGGACCAAGCCCGCCACCCTTTCAAACGGGGTTGAGGTACAGGTCCCGGAATATCTTGAGCCGGGGGAGATGATCAAGATCAATACGGAAACAAAGAAATACATGTCCAAGGCCTGATCTTAAGGCCCTGTCCAAGCCGCGATCCAAGGCCTGTCCCCAGGGCCTTGGACCATGGTTCCCCCCTCCCCCCTGCACTCCCCACGGTAAAAGTTCAGCTCCTCCCGGATGAATAGATCCCATATTTGATCATTATGGTAAAAGTGTTACCCATTGACACAACCGCGCAACACCATTGGGTCACATTGCCCCCTGCCCTCCCCCGGGATAAAAACCCGCCAGGCCCGACCATCCACGGATAAAATATTTATTTCACTGAATTCAATTTATTTTCTTAGCTGATTTCAAGAACTTACCTCGATCCGCACAAAAAAACGCACAAATTTAAGGCCCGGACAGAGAACCTGGCCCTGTTTTTGCTCTTATAGCAAGTGAAAGTTAAAGCAATGTTGATTAT
>JAAEMK010000673.1 GCA_024225635.1 Desulfobacteraceae bacterium
ACCATATTGAATTAGCACCCGGGGGGCTTATTGGAGGTGTACTATCACGTTTTCTCTTCCACGCCGGCGCTCGCAGTCCCATCCCCTTTAAATTTGTCAGAGGGACCAATTCGAAAAGTCAATAACAAGATATAGGGAATTATTCGTAGTGAAGGGGAGCTTGAAAATATGGGGAATTATCGGAGTGAAAGGAGAGCTTGATTCTGAACCTTGTCAATTCGGGCGACAATCTGACAATTCTCTGTCCAGTCGTCGCGCGTCTCCTCCGTCAGATAAACATCTTCTCGCCGCGCGCCCATTCGTCGCGAGCGCGTTCTTCCGATCGTCGCGCGTAATGCCTCTCCCCCTCCATCAGGTCGTCGTGCATCCCCTCCATCGGAGAAACGTCTTCTCGCCGCGTGCCCATTCGTCGCGAGCGCGTTCTTCTGATCGTCGCGCGTAACGCCTCTCCCCCTCCATCGGGTCGTCGCACGTCTCCTCCATCGGATAAACATCTTCTCGCCGCGCGCCCATTCGTCGCGAGCGCGTTCTTCCGATCGTCGCGCGTAACGCCTCTCC
>JAAEMK010000674.1 GCA_024225635.1 Desulfobacteraceae bacterium
ACCTACCCAGGGTGGTAGCCCACTTAAAAGTATGCTCCATCACAGTATAGGTCCGACGCGTCTATTCCTCACCACATGTGCGTAAGGCGTGTTTTTTCGCCGCCGCCTCAGCGGCGGCGACCATGTTACGAGCGCTTTCTCGCGTCCACGGTCCGTCCGTCCGTCCGTCCGTGCGTACCCCCCCAAACGAATTTTCTCGTCCAAAACGACCGTCGGCCCTTATAGAGTCGACCAAGGCGAACATTTTGGGCCGGTCAGATTTTTGAAATAAAGCCTCGTTTTCGAATTAAATTCATTTAATTCGAAAATATAATAAACTTCAAACGGTCGAATTAGACGCTGAAAATCGGGACTTAGGGGCTTTCGAGCACGGGGAACTTAATGCCGTCGTCCGTTTAATTTATAAAAGTCTATTTTAGTGCTTTTTCGCACTAAACTCGGAAGACGCTTTGGCGTAGTGGTAAGACGCTGGTACTCGTAAGCTATAGGCGCCGCTTGGGCGCAGGTTCGAACCCGGACAAAGACAAACGGTTTTTTGCCTTTTTATATTTTTGTTTTTTGATATGAAGATGCGATATAGTCGCGTAGGCGTAGTTTCAGCCTTTTCCCTATTTTTTCCTTTAATTTAATTCCCAAATATGGCGAAATTGAGAATTTCCCTTTAGAAGCAGAAAATCTGGACTTGGGGGCTTTCGAGCATGGGGAACTTAATGCCATCGTCCGTTTAATTTATAAAAGTCGATTTTAGTGTTTTTTCGTATAAAATTGATACGGTGCTTACCCAATAAAGACAAATTATAAATAAACCCC
>JAAEMK010000675.1 GCA_024225635.1 Desulfobacteraceae bacterium
ACAGACGAACCCACTCCGCTCGACCGGTCGCGCTGGAGTTAGCGAAAACGAGAAGCCCGCGGCGCGAGGATGGGTCGAAGTCAATGATAATCCCATGTCTTTGCAAGCCATTCCAATGAAACCGCAGAACTGAGCGCATGTAATGGTCGAATGGAACGCATGGAGACATCTTTGTTGGACGATTCCGCGCAAAGCATATGAAAAGCCTGGCAGGAGATGTTGTCTGCAAATGGCATCTGCAGTCTGCAGATCATGATCTGCAAACTGCAGATCGCAAATCTGCAGACTGCAGATTTTCTGCAGACAACAGCGAAAACATGAAAGAGCAACGATGGAGGGCGGCCAGCCGTCTTAAACGCCTCAGGGCGCCTCCCAATGTCCAAGAGAGGCGGCCGCCGCGGCGGAATGATTCATTTTCCAGTTTTACTCAAGATTTTCAGCCATTCAAATCCTTGACTCATTTTTGCTTCAAATGTTTGGCCAAAGTTCATGGTCAGTTTTCGAGCATTGTCCAAACGATGGCAAAACTTTAGACCCCTCAGCGCGGAAGCTATGTATCCCGGGATGATCTTTCTAGTCAGGCAGCATTGCCAGCCATGTCGGTCTCTTGGAGATTCTCCGTCTCACACACCATGGA
>JAAEMK010000676.1 GCA_024225635.1 Desulfobacteraceae bacterium
ACAATCGTTTTAGTACGAACTGGGTAGTCATTTGATGAAGGTTTGTATTTTTTATTTTTCCCCTACGACATTCGCATTGTACTGTTCATGTGGTTGTCGAATGTACATATTCTGAACGTTTCTCCAAATACTGCCAAACGATACAATGCGAATGTGTTAGGGATCGAGACAAAATAAAAAATACAAACCTTCATCAAATGACTACCCAGTTCGTACTAAAACGATTGTAATAATTTTTATGTGTCAGATTTTTTTTTGTGTTTAATTTGTTTGGTACTGATAGAATAAGCAATATAAACATAACTCAAAATATGCAAATAAATATGATGCGTCTTTTCCTTTATAATTAATGCCTAATATGTCTCTGTTTCTGTTATTGGTCATCTGTAATATACTGTACATCACAGCATAACAGATGGATCCTAGAATTGATGGAAAACAAGGAGATACGAGTATATGTTACATACCATTGTTTAAAGGACCATCAGGAGATGCTAATTATATAGGTAACACATTATACCAGAACATTTTTTCCGGATATCATATAGTTGCACAATCTATAGTTAATTAGTGGTTTTGCTATGAAACATAGATGTAAAAAAATCTACGTACACATAAACCATACATAAACAAACAGTAATAGCAAACAATATTTATATATTTGCATATGAATCATGCTATTGTTTGGTGAATTTAGAACAATTTCCATTTACAACTGGATCGTGTGAATGACATTGAAACAATTAAGTATTGCATTTTATGCAATGTAGAAGACAATTAATTGTTTATTTGGCAGTGGTATGGATTTGTGTATTTATTATTTGTAATTTATTTCAGTTCAACGGTAAGACATTAATTTGGTTGTTTAGAGATTGATGTGTTGGTTTATTTGGACAAATTAATGGAAAAACATTATTAATATGTACAGACGCAGAGACTATACGTTGGTGAATTTGTTGGTGAATTTGTTGGAGAATTTGTTGCGAATTTTGTTATGGAATTTAGCAGGCATGTTTTAATGTTATGTATTGTCTATAAACATTATTTGCTATTTACTGTGTACGTAGATTTTTTTACATCTATGTTTCATAGCAAAACCACTAATTAACTATAGATTGTGCAACTATATGATATC
>JAAEMK010000677.1 GCA_024225635.1 Desulfobacteraceae bacterium
CAGACCAGCGTCGACACCTTGCAAGCCGGGGTCGACGATCAGGTGGCGGCGACTGGCCGGGTCCCGACTGGCCGGGTCGGGTGGCACCGCGCGCGCTCGGAGAATGGCGACGCTCGCCCTCGCGCGCGCTCCGTCCGAGGTTAACCTGAGGACCTTCAGCCGTCGAAGACGTCTTCGGCGCGTCCGACCATCAGGAGGCTTGCGGCCCAGGTCTCCAGCTGCTCGAGAGTGGCCTCGCCCGCCCGCCGGCGCACATCCGCCGGGGAGCGTCCGCTTTTCGCCGTGTAGAGCTTCAGGAAGAGTCGCTCGGCTTCCGCGCGCTTGCCCTCTCGCAGGCCCGCGCGCAGGCCCGCGCGCTTGCCTTTCTTCAGGCCCCGGCGCTCGCCTTTCTCCAGGCCCGCGCGCTTGCCCTCTCGCAGGCCCGCGCGCTTGCCTTTCTTCAGGCCCCGACGCTCGCCCTTCTTCAGGCCCCGACGCTCGCCCTTCTTCACGCCCTTCTCGATAAGGCCGTCCCGGATCCGTTCGACTCGTTGTGCCAACATCGTGGTGTCCTCCAGGCTCCTTAATCTGAATGCTTTCTCGCCTTCCTGCGCCATCTTCCGGAAGAC
>JAAEMK010000678.1 GCA_024225635.1 Desulfobacteraceae bacterium
AGTTGCTGTTGAGAGGCAAAATAGGGCCTAAATATCATAAAAGCAATCGTGTCACGAAAAAAAGTGACATCTCTCAAACACACCCCCATGCTACCCCTTTTGAGAGCGGACATACCCTCTTGAGACTCACCGGGTCCCGTGTGCACACATAGAATTGCTTTCTTGACCACTGACCTGTTCAGACCGATTTGAGGGCGTAGGACGAGCCGGTCGTAAGGCAGCAGACGCGCAGTGTGGCCCTTGATCCTGCCCTGTCCTCGCTAGGATGTCTCACTCTTGGGCCATCGCCGGAAACCCTGTTGATCAGCGGAGAGCACAGGGCCCCCCGTCGAGGAAGCAGACGTGCAGGGTGACCCATGGGAAACGTTCGGTGGCCACATTTCGCTTCTAGGACAGGGGCCCAGGGTAATGCTGAGCACGCTGAGCACACGTATGAGCCCTGTCCAGGTCCCTTGGCAGCCCGACACGTATCATTTTGCTGTTGGCACTCGTCCCAGAAACCGCATCTCACTGGAGGTGTCTGCGTTAAAGGCATGACATGCCTTGTCCCTTGAAGGAACCCAGGATTGTGCGGCAGACGCCTGTGGTAGGCAGCCGGAACCGAGGACAGTGGAGGACCTGTGTGTGGGGGCTCTGATGATGTTGTTTACATGTAAAAAACCAATACAATGAGCAACACTCACGTCCGTCTTCATCATCTTCGAGGCAGTCCCCCAGCAATCACTCAGTCGTCGTTTCTTATCTCGGGTTTGGTCACTCCACACAGGACTGCCCGTTGCAGAAGGTGCGTTGCCATGTCGTGCTTGTTCCTGTGTGCATGTAATCATTTACATAAGTGCTATCGACCTGGGATTGCTTTTGAGACACGCGCGTGACATAA
>JAAEMK010000679.1 GCA_024225635.1 Desulfobacteraceae bacterium
CCGCGAAAAAAAATTAACATAACAATGATACTCTCCGACCCCAACTACACACTTTGGCATCAACGCCGATTTCAAAATGTTAAAGCTGAAAATGTCGTTTTTGGCCAATTTCGGACTTTAATCGAAATTATTACGGGATTTTTGGCATTTATAAAAATATTAAAAACTAACAGTGATACTCCCCGACATCGACTACACACTTTGGCAAAAATTCCGACTTCAAAATATAAAGTAAAAAATTCGACAACTTTTATATTATAAAAAAAAATTAAAACAAAAAATGAAAAATCTGGCTTCGACACTTTTTTTTACCTACATGCCCGACTGTATAAGTGTACAAATTTACAGCTCTCTACGTTACCTCTAGATATGATATTTTTGTGTGACATACATACGTACGTACGTACCGTTACGAATTTTAGCATCCGTATATATACTCGCGGCCGCTGAGGCGGCCGCGAAAAAAAATAACAATGATACTCTCCGACCCCAACTACACACTTTGGCATTAACGCCGATTTCAAAATGTTAAACCTGAAAATGTCGTTTTTGGCCAATTTAGGACTTTAATCGAAATTATTACGGTATTTTTGGCATTTATAAAAATATCTAAAATAACAGTGATACTCCCCGACATCGACTACACACTTTGGCA
>JAAEMK010000680.1 GCA_024225635.1 Desulfobacteraceae bacterium
AACGGAGAAACAAATTGCAGCGACGAGGCGCGCACGGTAAATCAGGATCTCGTCACGCCCCCGTTGCCGCCCCAGACTTTTAAACAGTGAAATTTATACCACGCATCTGGTTGACGGTGTCTCGACGAGCTCAAAGAGGTCCGTGGCATGTGGCTGTGGGTTCGTGAACTCATGGATCCTTAATTCGGTGTACGTTCCCCTCCGGAAATGTGTCACTTCACTGAGGCGGCTCTGTTTGCCTCTGCCCAGGTCACGCCTGCTTATCCGATTTTAGACAGATTAAGCCAGCTATAGAGGGATCTGTCATAAAGGGCCGTGCACTGCTTGGGCAAGAGTGTGTCGAATACGGGTTATCCTTGTCTCAGGGCTCGCACCGACATAGGTTCTCCGCCTCCCACCGCTGAGGGCCAGCGGCACTCTCGCGCAAGACTCAGTTAGATAGTTTTACCTGTGCACCATTGTCTGGGATTTGAACCCGAGGGCTGACTGTCAGCCCTACGCTCTACCGATTGAGCTGTGGCCGTCTCGTCATTTGCCACTGGTGCCAAAGAGGGGGAATGGAAAAGTATCGGATGGGTGGGGAAACTAACATCCCAAAATGAGAGCAGTCTTTCACAAAAAGGGGCGATCGGGGCTCGGATGGGTGTGACAAACAAAACATCCCAAAATATCATCATTCTTTCGCAAAAAAGGGGCGTCGGAGGGCTCGG
>JAAEMK010000681.1 GCA_024225635.1 Desulfobacteraceae bacterium
ACATCCAAAAACAGGAAGCCGCAGATAAAAGGATGGAACAATTGGATTTATTTTAGCCACCTTTAGGTGGCTCATGCTTTTATGACCGCTTTGAGCGGTTCCCAATACAAGCCTCCGGCTTTGCCGGAGGTCGTTGACTATTGGAGATTTGCATGGACAGAAGCCAAATATTCACTTTAAAGACTGTGATGCTATTATAGCACCGGGTGATTTTTGCTCGGATGGTTTTAAGAAGTATATCTTTCAGGTAATGAAAGAGAATATGGAAAATCCTGATTTGAAGAAGCAATGGTATGATGTTGTTGGAAAAGAAGAAGCTCAAAAAATGGTAGACAAGTCAATAAAGGATGGAAGGGAAATTCTGGAATATTTGAATTCTCTTGGAGTTCCTGTTTTTGCTGTTCCTGGAAATTGGGATGTTCGTGAAATATCTATGCCTCCAAATGATATAAACGTCGACGTTTATAATAAAATGGTCTCAGGGTTAGAGAATGTAAAGGATGTTCATCATAAGGTCGTTGATTTTAAGGATTTCCAAATTATAGGTCATGGAATAATAAGTGGACCTGAATATCCGCAAAATGAAGAAGATTTACAAAGTGCAAAAAAGAAGGGTGATCTTGAAGATATAAAGAAAGATTATGAGGAAGGAAAGGGGAAAGTGTTTTCATTATTTGAAAGCGCAAATAACCCTGTTATTTTCTTGTCACACAATGTTCCATTTAATACAAGGGTGGATATGATAACATGGGAAGGTTCTCCAAGGAAGGGACAGCATTTTGGTTCTTTGATCGCAAGAGAAGCTTGTGATAAATATCAACCTGTGGTTTGTATAGGTGGACATATGCATGAGCATCATGATAAGGATATTTTAGGTAAAACAGTTGTTATTAATGCTGGTTTTGGATCAAAAGTTAACACTTTATTAGAATTAGAAGGTCGTGATATCAAAGGAATAGAGTTCTATAGGTAAATTTCTTAATTTTTTGTCGGACTAAGCTAATTGCTTGGAAATATAGTAAATTGTCTATATGGATATGGTTAGAACCGGAGTTGTCAATCATCCTTCGGAGTGGAACTTCTGCGGTTATCATGAAATCCTGAATCTTCCCAAGAGATATACCCTGATTGATTACGACAAGATGAAGCTGAAAAAAATATTTGACAAACCCGAAGTGCCTTGGTATGTTCGGCCGGTCTTTTTGACGAGAGCGCTGTTTCAAGTCAACAGGATTTGCCGATATAGCTCAGTTGGTAGAGCATTTCATTTTTTATGAAAGTGTCTTCTGTACTGTTGGGCCGTCGGTACCAGTAATAAAAAAGGTGGGGTTCCCGAGTGGTCAAAGGGATCAGACTGTAAATCTGACGGCTAAGCCTTCGGAGGTTCAAATCCTCCCCCCACCACCATAACAATAGCTGAACGTACAGGGAAGCCGGATGTCGAGAGTTCGAACCTCGTCTCCCCGCTCCAGCCAGGATTCCTTGTATTGGTCATTGTTTGAATTGCCTTTCGAAGCCCATGTAGCTCAGTTGGTAGAGCGCTTCCTTGGTAAGGAAGAGGTTCACCAGTTCGATTCTGGTCATGGGCTCCACTTTACCAATCAACCCCAAATTTGATTGATATACACGGTAAAGGTCCGCTCCGGGCAGCAACCATGAATGCAAAAAAATGAAGTTGCAATTCAAATCGATAAATAATCGGGAACCAGGTATTTTAGCCTCATTGCTATGTCAGAGTTACGCCGATCTCATTAAATCAGATCCTATTCATTGGAAGCCTGAAGAAAACAATTGGAATGAGTTTGATCGTGATGTATTTGCCAATTCAAAGACTATGGGTGCTTGTGTTTTTTTGAGTTGGCATGAACGAGAACTCGCTGGGTTTGCATCGTTTGACCCACGGCAAAGACCATTATGTGGTATTATCGGGCACAACTGCATTCTTCCGGAGTTTCGAGGGCAAGGCTTTGGCAAGCAACAGATTCATGAGATCCTTGATCGTTTTATGATTTTGGGAATCCGAACAGTTAAGGTGACAACGAATGATAATCCGTTCTTTGTTCCGGCGCAGAGGATGTATAAATCCTGTGGATTCCAGGAAATTTCCCGGGAACCTTGGGAAGGCGATAAGACACAGAGTTTAATCCACTACCGGAAAAGGATTGGCTAACCACGGCATAAAGGAAGGACGTTAATTTTGCCAGGAGCTACTATAATTATTACAGCAGGATGAAGCTTGCTGAATAGTTCCATTCCACTTAGAAAAAAGAACCCAGCCCCCACAAGCCCTGCGGACAAAAGGCCTGTTTTTTAATTTCATCATAGAGCTTTTTGCCCTGAATATCTTTGACATGGGCCTCACAGACAGTGTAATAATCGAGTATTGAAGGGTGTCACCTGCTGTCGCCATTTATGAACCATGGGAGGTGTTGCATTGGAATGAAATCTCGGTTGGGGAATTTATGATCTGCCGCGCAGCGGCTTACTTGCCCCATAAATGCAGCGGACGCAAAATGCCGCACCGATGATTAAATCGTTATGCAGCTGTAAAAAAATGGAAATAATTACTGAAACTACACGGTTGGTACTGGCAAAGATCGATTCTGAGGATACGGATTCCCTGTATGAACTTACCAACGATCAGAAAGTGATGAAATTTTTTCCAAAGATATTAAGCTATACCGAAACTCAACAAATGATAGATAAAATATTAAATCACTATAAAAAATACGGGCATTGTTTTTGGAAGGTGATACTGAAAGAAAGCTATAAATTTGTTGGCATTGCGGGTTTGCTTCATCAGGAAATTGATGGAAATGATGAGACGGAAATTTCTTACAGAATAATTTCTGATTATTGGAATCAAGGATACGCCACCGAGGCAGCTCAGGCATGCAGGGAGTATGCGAATATTATTAATAAAGATCCACTTATATCAATAATACATCCCGAAAATATCGCATCAAAGCGTGTTGCTGAAAAACTAGGTGCGACAAAAGAAAAAGAGACCACTTTTTTAAATACGGAGCATGATGTTTATAAGTTTTGAAGGAGGTAGGAAATGCCAAAATGTGCTAAATGTAATAATTCGGTAAACGCTGAGAATATAAAAAAACAGCTTTCCAAAGTTTTGTGTGAGGATTGTTATATTGATGAGATCATGCCCAAAATGGCAAAGGCACATTATGATAATGACGCTGAATTCATGAATAGATTGAAGGACTCATATTCTGTTCGAAAACAGCAATATCACTGATCTTGTAACGAGGCAGGACTCAACATCATGGACGTGCTCCATTCAAAACTTCAGGCGCCAAAGCGTTATCATATCCTTCACCGGAACCGGCTGAACCGGCTGTTTGAAGAAATTTGTCAAAACAAACTGGTTGCCGTGACCGCCGGGGCAGGGTACGGCAAAACCACCCTGGTGACGGATGCCCTGGAATCCCTGGATGTTGTTCCCGCATGGTACAGGCTGGATGAGCAGGATGGGGATTTCCCGGTGTTTATTACCTATCTGTATTCCGCGATCCAACGGCACTTTCCTGATCCCAATGAAATTGTGAAGGAACCCGGGATTCCAAAAACAAGTTTACGAAAACAAACCGACACCTTGATTGAATGGCTGGCCTTTGTGGAGAAAACCGTAACACGGCAGACCGTTCTTGTTCTGGATGACTATCATCTGGTCCGGGACAGTCAGCAGATCAACCATGCCATTGAATTTATCCTTGCCCGTTTGCCGGACCGTATTCATCTGGTCATTATTGGCCGGAAAAACATGGATTTGCGGTTATCATCGCTTCGGGCAAAAGAGCAACTCCTTGAAATCGGTGAAAATGACCTGTCCTTTACAACCGTTGAAATCAAGCGTTTTTTTTCGGACACCCTTTTGGAGACAGACAGGTATATAAAAGACATTCATTCAAGTACCGGGGGGTGGGCCGCCAGCCTGGTTCTTTTGAGATATACATTTCATAAAAAAACACCGGAAACGATTGCCGACAGCCTGGCATTATTCAAGCAGACACCCCGGTATATCTTTTCTTACCTGAAAGAAAATGTTTTTGATCCCCAGCCGGACCATATCAAGGCGTTCATGATGAAAGCAGCCCTTCTTGACGAAATTGACACCCGGCGCTGCGGCAAAATATTTGAGGTGGATAATGCCGGCGCTATTTTAAAGAGAATGATTGAAGATCATTTGATGATCTTTCCGGTGGATGAATCCGGGACGATTTTTTATCTGCACCATTTATTCAAGGATTTTCTGAGGGACCAGCTTGAAGAAACCTTTTCAACTTCGGATATTCATCAGCTGCATTGCACAATCGCCCGGGAATTTGAAATTGAAGGGGACGATGTATTCCGGGCCCTGCATCATTTTCTTGAAGGCCATGCCTTTGATGACGCCATACGCCTTATTGAAACCCATGAAATGAAATTTTTGCTGGAAGGGAAAATAAATTTCCTGGGCCGGTGCCTTAAAAAAATACCCGGATCGATTATTGAAGAAAACCCGCAACTGCTGCTGGCCCAGGCCAAACTCCTGACGTATTTTGGCAACCCCGGGCAGGCCGCGGTATATCTCACCCGGGCCCATCAGCTGTTTAAAAAACGGGAATCCAAAGGGGACATGGTAAAATGCCTGGTTGAACTGGGGTTCCAGTATTATTTTACAGGATACGTCAAAGAGGCAAAACGGTTGATGGAACAGGTGCTCCATGACGTGGAGAAACCATCCACAACCTATAGTATTGCCATGACCTACCTGACTTTTCTATCCTCTGTGCTGGGTGAATTTGAAACAGCGGAAAAATACTACAAAATAGCATGGGAGGAGATGGAGGGCTTGCCTGATGTTGAACGCAGGCGATCCCGTGCGCTGATCAACACGTCCTATAGCTATACCCTTTACAACGGAGCGTTTGAGCAGGCGCAGCAGTTGAATAAAAAATTGCTCAAAACCGTGCTTGAACTCAATCTTGATCCCTGTCTGCCCCTTGTCTATTACCAGCTCAGCGCCACCAGTTTCTATTTGGGAACATTTGAAAAGGGTGTTGCGTTCGCTAAAAAAGGGATTGAGGCCTGTGAAAAAATATCCCTTTCAGACAGCCGGAAAGGATGGATTTGCGTTGCCTGGGCACAGAACTGCATGGGGCTTGGCAAACTGGATCAGGCCATTGAATTGATTGATTGCGGCATTGAACTGTTTGAAGAACCGGGCAACCGATGGGGAATGGCCAATGCCTGGGAATGCCTGCACCAGGTCTACCTGGCCCGGGGAAAAGCCGGGCCTGCCCGGAGGATTTTAGACCGGGCGATTGATATCATAGACGGGTACGGACTGGTTTTGACTGAAGGCATCCTTGGAAATAGCCGTGCCGGGCTTTTGATGATTGACCGGCGTTTCTCAAACGCCCTGGACTGCCTGGAAAGCGCCGGAACAAAACTTGACGGGGCCGCGTTTCACCTGTTTAACAATCATCTGTTGACCTCAAGGGCTTACTTTGAATCCGGTGATAGCGGTGGGGCGATCAAGCACTTGTCGTCTGCGTTGTTGTTATCTGAGAACAACGCCTATGACCGGTTTCTTAAACAAGAAAGGGACTGGCTGGTGCCCCTTTTAAAAGGCGTTTGGTCCAAAGACGGAATCCTTGATGGAAAAAACAGGGCTTATCTGGAAACCCTTTTCAAAAAGGATCTGCCCAAGGGACCAGCGGAAATTAAAATCGTTCTACTGGGCCGATTCAAATTGACCGTTGGCGGTACAGAGATCCCTCTATCCAAATGGAAAAGCTCAAAAGCCCTGATGATTTTGAAATACCTTGCCGCCAACAGGCACCTGGGGTTTATCCCCCGGGAGGTGCTCATTGAACTGCTCTGGCCGGATGAAGATATACAGAAAACCGGCAGCCGCTTTAATATGGCCATGAGCGCGTTGCGAAAAACATTGGAACCAAACCTTCCGCCCAAATTGGCATCCGCTTATATTGAACGGAAAAAAGATACGTACAGACTGTATCCCGGCCCGGGAATCAGCATTGACGCCGAGCATTTTTCAGATGCCGCTGTTGCTGCCAGGGCCCAAAGGCACAATCCTGATAAAGCCCTTGAAACCAGTCTCCTCGCCCAATCGTTTTACCGGGGGCCGTTTCTTGAAGAAGATCGTTACGAAGAGTGGTGTATTCAAAAAAGAGAGCAATTTGCCGCCGACTACCTGAAAATACTCAAGGAGGTCGCGGCGATTTATGAAACTCAGGAAGATGTTGAAAATGCCGTACTGTTCACCAAAAAGATATTAGAAACAGACCCCTTTGATGAAACCGCTTTTAAAAAGCTGATGACCTTTTATGGCGAAACCGGCCGCCTGTCCAAAATAAAAGAGACGTATATCACCTATGAAAAGATGACGGAACAGATGGATTGCCCGGTCAGTTCCGATATACAAAACCTGTATCACCGGCTGATCCGGAAAGCCGGCTCAATTTAGTTGAAATTTACTTCCCTGGTCCGTGGTAAAAATCCTATGACAGTATTATTTTGCACAAAGGAAATATCGACAATGAAATTATCAAGCGGTTCCCTTGAAAAAGCGGTCTCGTTCATCAGAAATTACGGTCGGCCTTTAGAAAAAGCGATTTTGAACCACCTGTTTGATGGTGGGCCCAAGAATCGGATTCTGGAGGAGCTTGTCAAGTTCCAGAACCCGGACGGTGGTTTTGGAAATGCCCTGGAACCGGATTTGAGATCATCTGAAAGCTCTGCGCTTTGTACGTCTTTCGCCCTGGAAATCCTTGCGGATCTGGGCATCACGTGTGATGAACCAATGATCGGGAAAGCTATCGAATTCCTGATGGGGACATATGACCGGGATAACCATGTCTGGAGAATCATCCCCGAGACTGCCGAAGCAAGTCCCCATGCCCCCTGGTGGAACAACAGCGGACTTGAGAAAACGTTTGGTAACTTCCTCGCAAACCCGAGGGCAAAGATCTGCGGGTATCTGTTCCATTATCAGGAGTTGACGTCCCAAGTATTTCGCATGGACCTGCTTGATCGTGTGCTTGCGCATATGGATACTGAAGAGGACAAGGTCGCCGGTGACACGCTTTTATGCTATTTGTGCCTTTCTGAATGCGACAATTTACCCGTTGACGCTTCTGCCCGTCTGAAACGGAAACTTACGCAAATGGTTCCCGTTTCGGTTGAAACGGACAGTTCCAAGTGGGGGGAGTATTGCCTGAAACCGGTTTGGACGGTCAAATCACCCCATTCACCGTACCACCACCTGATAGCCGAAGCGGTCGACAGGAACCTGGACTATGAAATCCAAACCCAGGAGGAAGACGGTTCCTGGAAACCATTCTGGAATTGGGCCGGGGCATATCCCCGGGATTGGCAATCAGCAGAAAGAGAATGGCGCGGGAAACTTACTTTGGACATGCTCAGGGTTCTTGCCGCTTTCGGTAAACTTGAAGGATAATACGAAATATATGATTCCGGGGCATAAACCGGTTCCTGTGACAGGGAGGGCTTGGTCTATTGAAAATTTATAGTTACAATTGAAATTGTATCAAATTTGTTGTAATAAGCGAAAGCCCTGGCTGCAACGAACGTTTGGGTTAACGTTCTGAAAGAGCGTTGTGTGCGTAAACGATCGGAATGATGGATTGAGGGCTTTAGACGTGTGTGTAAGCACATTTGTTATAGGAGTGGATTATGGCTGTTGGATGGGCCCGTGACGGGGCTGTGCAGGATCAGATCGATGCTACAGCCGAAACGGATGAAAAACCATCCATTGTTTTGGAGATACGGAAATAGATTGATGATAAAAAAAACGATACTTTTTATTGGGCTTTTGATGTTGTTTACAGGGTGTGCTTTTAACGGACAAAAGGATGTCCAGGCGGTGCCGGATCAGGTTGCGGCAGAAGACGCTTCTGTGGCGAGTGTTGAAAATATCCGCTGGGAGCTGATTGAACTCAATGGCGAAGCCGTCACAGCTTCCGCCGGAAGACCCCTTCCCTGGTTTCGCATGGCATCTGATGACATGCGTGTCGCCGGGTTCACCGGATGCAACCGGTTCTTTGGAACTTTCAAAAGAGAGGGGAAGTCCCTTACCATCACGCCCATGGGCTCTACGATGATGGCTTGCCCACCGGATGTGACAATCGACCAGGCATTTATGAAGACCCTGGAGGCCGTAGTAACCTGGAAAATCGTGGATGGGATACTTGAGATATACAATGGAGAAGGGAACCTGCTCGCCCGTTTAAGGATGACGGGGGCAAATCTTTAAACTTGGGAGATTCTATTGTTCTATTCGTTTTGTTGCTCATAAAATAGACAGGAGGCTGATTGGAAGGTCCGGACCCAGATGAGAAAGAACCTATGAAGGGGTTCCCCCAGGTTGGATATTTGAAGAATTTTATTTCTTCTGAAAATATCGTTGTTGGTGACTATACATACTACGATGATCCCGAAGGGCCAGAGCGATTTGAAAGCAATGTGCTGTACCATTTTCCGTTTGTCGGCGATAAACTGATAATCGGAAAATTTTGCGCCATTGCCAAAGATGTAAAGTTTATTATGAATGGCGCCAATCATAAGACTTCAGGCTTTTCCACATATCCATTTCAAATATTTGGTAATGGTTGGGAGAAAGTAATGCCTGAAGAGGGTGACCTGCCCTACAAAGGTAACACCGAAATTGGAAACGATGTTTGGATTGGTTATGAAACCACAATAATGCCTGGCATTAAAATCGGCAGTGGAGCGATAATTGCGAGTAAAGCTGTTGTCACCGCTGATGTGCCGGCTTACAGTGTTGTCGGTGGCAACCCTGCAAAAGTTATCAAATACCGATTTGACAAAAGTACAATAACTGAACTTCTGGAACTGGCCTGGTGGGACTGGAGTGCAAAAAAAATCACAGAAAACCTTGAAGCGATAGTTGGTTGTGATCTTTCTGCACTCAGAAAATCAAATGACTTTAAGGGGTAGATCGCTTTGCAGGGAGACAGTTATCTGGAAGATCGTGGATAAGATACTTGAGATATACAAGGAGAAGGGGAGCTGCTCGCCGTTTATTTTGCGTAAAATGGATCATCAAGTGGAAAATATTCAGGAGACTTTTTGTCTCCTGAAATCAGAGGCTTATCTTACAGGGAAGAATGCCTTTATCGAGCAAAGAATCAAGGAAAGCGGATTGGTGATTTCCGAAAGGTGGAAGGTTCGCCTGACCTTTAGTGATATTTTTAAATTGTACGATAACTGGATACCACGAATCACCTCAATAATGCGGTTTCCCCCGTTTTTTAAACTGGATATGTATATTCTTGAAGGGACGGATGCCATAAGCCGTATGTATCGCTTGAAGCATAAGATCCGGTATGAAATTTGGGGCTGGGAGTACAAGAAAGGTGGTTTCCTGCATGCACCTGATTCTTTAGAGGAAGCTCGCAGCCACAAATCAATAATTAAAAGCCGAATAGTCGAAGTGTTTCCCGTACCATGAAAATAAAAGGGCGAACCGTGTATTTCAGAACAAAGCCAAGTTCGGCGGGAACAATATTTCAACTATGAATGGATGATATATCTACCATCTATCCGTGTAATTGCTCCTCCCCCGAACAACACCCGGTAATTCCCTTTTTCGTCAAGTTTCTTTTGAAGCTTTACTATATTATATCTGTCTTTGAGTCCGTTTTGTTCGATCATAATGGTATCGCTTTTCCACAAGCCGTTTTTTATGGCGTAATATCCCATGGCGGAATTGCCCGATCCCGTCGCGGGGTCTTCCAAATATCCGAAGGTCGGGGCAAATACCCTTGTCCTGAAATGATTCCGCTCATCCGTTACCTCATCGGTGAAAACCTCTATGATATCGATTCCGGAGTTCGTCGAACTTCTGTAAATCTTTATCGTTTTTAAGCAGGTCATACATAATGGCGATTGTGGCGTGACCGCAGAAATCAACTTCTCTTTCCGATGAAAAATATCTCAGGTCAAAACCGTTTTCCGATCTCCCGGCCATATAACCGACCTCGTTCACGAACCCCTTGAGCTCTTTGGCTATCTGAAGCATCTCCTCTTCACTTATATCGGCCGGGGAAGCAAGACGGATTTATCCGGCCGGATTTCCGGAGGATCGTTCCGTTGCAAAGGCGTCTATCTTTTTAAATGTAAAATCTTTCGTCATTTCCGCTCCTGATCCATTTTTTTTATGTCATCATTTGCTTCGGTTTTTCTGCCATAAGTAAATATAGACGATTTCTTATGGCATTAAAAGGAACACTTGCCGATAAAAACAATGGGTACAGATGACAGGCCTTATTCCAGATCCCCGAGCCCATGGAAATATTCTTTCAATGTGTGGGTCCCATACTCCGGGGCAATCATGTCCATTGACATGACTGTCAGGAAAAATTCTATTGGTCCGTACACCTCACTTCCGGTAAAGCTTCTGGCCATCTTAAGAATCATAACTCTTATCCAGTTTGGGATATGGGATATTTTCGGCTTTCCCCCGGTAATTTCAAAAGCCGTCCTTGCAATCTGATCATGGGTAAGGATTTCAGGTCCACCTGCCTTAATTTCATTATCCGGGATCTCAATGGCGTCCACACAGACCGCCGCCAGGTCCTTGCCATGTATCGGGTTGGTTTTAAATTTTCCACCACCGAATAAAAAGACGCGTCCTTTTGTCGCCATTGTATGAAATTCGGTCATATCCGAGAAAAAACCATTTGGACGGATAATGCAGTAATCCAATCCTGATTTTTTCAATTCCTCAACAAACCCCTCCTTTGCATCGCAAATTTTTAGATGTCTCAGTTTTTCGCCATTTAAAACCGAAATGTAGATAAACTTCTTTACCCCGCTGATTTTTGCCTGCCTCAGCAGATTCATATTGGCCTGATAGTCCACGTCCATATAGGTAAGGCCATCTTTTTGCCTTGTAATGCCAACGGTTGAAATAACGACATCAACGTTCGCGCAACAATCTTTAATCGTGTCAGGTTGGGTTAGTTCCGCCTTCAGTATCTCGCCTGCAATCGATTTTTTTTGCCTTAGTTTGTCAGGGTTGCGGGCAATTGCCCTGAGGGGGTAACCTCTTTTTTGAAGTTCTTCGGCAATATAGCCTCCCAAATAACCGGTTATTCCCGCCAGCAGGATTATTTGCATGTTGTTCCCCTTTTCAATATTTTTTATCCATGGATTATATTAAGGGATCGGCAGGAAAAAAGCACCATGCAAAAGGATGGAATGTCAATGGATTGTGAGTTTTATCGGATGAACGATAATAAAAGCTTGAATTAAAAGACGACCGGTCTTATAGTTTCTACATGGGACGACCAAGGAAAAGCGAACATACACGGCAAAAACTTCTGGAAAAGGGGGTTACCCTGCTTTCGGAACACGGATATCACGGATGCGGCCTGAAGAAGATCCTGGACACGGTGCAGGTTCCCAAGGGTTCCTTCTATAACTATTTCGAGAGCAAAGAGGCGTACGTGTCCGAGATTATCCAGTTCTACAGCCATGGACTGATCATGCGGATGGACGCCTACCTTGAAGCCTCCACCGGCGATCCGGTCACCACGATTCGAAACCTCTATACCACGGTGGCAGATGAGCTGGAAGCACATGGCAGGCTGGGCTGCCTGATCGGTAATCTGGCAGCCGAGCTGGGTACCTCCAGCAACCTGTGCAGGCTCACCATGCAGCAGTCGTTTGAGGCTTGGAAGAATCGAATCGTCCCTCTGATCAAGGCGGGTCAGGAGGGAGGGCAGATCCGGGACGACCTGTCTGCGGAAAGCCTGACGGACATGTTCTGGAGCACCTGGCAGGGCGGGCTTCTGAGGATGAAGATTTACGGGGATGCCGAACATTTGCGGGATCTTCTCCATGTAATTCTGGATGTCCTTTTTGTGCCCTGTGGTAAAGAACCGCAACCGGACACGACCCGTAAAGAATGAACCATTGGACAGGCGCCGTTCCAGTTTTATTCGAAACGGCGCCCATGGCCTGACGACTGCCGGTAAATAAAAAGTGTAACCGGGGAAGTCAGGCATTTTCTTTGACCTGATAATAGACGACCGGTCAAATTTTAAGGAGATCGCCATGAATCAAACAGATATCATTTCCACCCCCCTGGAGCTTGCCCGGGGCAGTGTTGTTAAAAACCGGCTTTTTAAATCCGCCATGAGCGAACAGCTGGGGGACAGGGAGCACAATCCGGAAAAGGAGTTGGTGAAGCTGTATGAAACCTGGGCGGAGGGTGGCATCGGAATTTCGGTCACCGGCAATGTTATGGTGGACCGCCGGGCCCTGGGAGAACCCGGGAATGTGGTTCTGGACGAAGAAAGCGACCTGTCCGGCTTTGAGGCCTGGGCCGAGGCGGGCACCCGGAATGGCACCCAACTCTGGATGCAGCTGAATCACCCCGGCAAGCAGAGCCCGAGCTTTCTGACTAAAGAGCCCGTGGCCCCCTCGGCGGTTCCTCTGACCGGGGCGCTTAAATCGGCTTTCAGCCCCCCGAGGGAACTGGCGGAGGCGGAAATCCACGGGATTATTGCCAAATTCGCCCAAAGCGCCGTCCTTGCCAAAAAAACGGGATTTTCAGGTGTCCAGATTCACTGTGCCCACGGTTACCTGCTCAGCCAGTTCCTCTCCCCCTGGCACAACCGGCGGGAGGACGAGTGGGGCGGAACACCGGAAAAACGGATGCGGTTTCTTGTGGCGGTCTATCGCGCCATCCGGGAAAAGGTGGGGGACGATTACCCCGTGGGCCTGAAGATGAACTCGGCGGATTTTAGAAACGGCGGGTTCTCCGTGGAGGAATCCATGAACGTGGCCCTGGCCATGCAGGAGGAGGGGATCGACCTGATTGAGATCTCCGGGGGCACCTATGAAAACCCAAGCATGACCGGCCATGCCACCGGTTCCTCGGATCGGGAGGCTTACTTTATCGAATACGCCGACGCCATCCGAAAAAAACTGACCGTTCCCCTGGTGGTAACCGGAGGATTCCGGTCCGGCCCGGCCATGGAGGCCGCCCTCACATCCGGTGTCACCGATATGATCGGTCTGGCCAGGCCCCTGGCCGTGGAGCCTGATCTCCCCAACCGGCTGATGTTGGACCCGGCCTGTGTATCGCATCTTAAACGGCCCGGTACGGGCATCAAAGCCCTGGATCGCCTGGCCATGCTGGATATCACCTGGTACGAGTTCCAGCTTTACAGAATCGGCCAGGGAAAAAAGGCGAATCCGGACCTGAGCGCCTGGAAGGCCGTGCTTCAGACCTTCTGGCGGATGGGCGCCCACGCTTTTAAACAGAGGCGCGTCAAAGGAAATTAAAGACACTGTTCATCAGGGTGGCGCCGGTCTTCTATTTTGCGGATTCGCTTTTTATGGCGAGGCGGGGGGAGGGGGCCTTGAATTCAAGGGAACCGGCGTCTTTCCCGACCCTGGGCAGGTTCACGATGGGGATCAGGGAAATGATGGGCACAAAGGCTATCCAGAAGAGCACCGTCTCCAGGGAGTAAATATCGGCAAGCTTTCCCACCAGGGGGGATAGAAGACCGCCTATGCCGTTGGCAAGTCCCATCATGAGGCTGGATACCATGGCGCGTCCCTTGGGGGCAAGGTGCTGGGCCATGAGAACCCCGAGGGGCAGGGTGGCCAGGCCGAAAAAGCCTGCGATAAACGCACCCCCATAGACCCAGGCGCCCGGAAGATACAGGAAGAGCAGCAGTGCCGGGGTCATTAAAAGGTGGACTGCGAAGAATATCTTCTTGAAACCAATGACGTCCGACAGATAGCCGGATATGAGGCCGCTGGCTGTGCCGGCCAGGACAAAGAGGGAGATGAGGAGTCCCACGGAGACAAGGTTGTGGCCGCTCTGGGCCAGATGGACCGGCATGAAGGTGGTGAAGGACTGGCCTGCAAGGGCCCGCATCATCATGACCACCCAGATAATGGCGATTGGTTGCCATACGTCCCCAAAGGTTTCCTTGAGTGAGCCCCAGAAACCTGAGTCCTTGAATCCTTCGCTCACGGGCATGGGGATGCCCCTGAGACAGAAGAGGATGACCACACATCCAGGAATTATCGTATAGGGAATGGTTTCAAGGCCGAACCGTCCCACGTACCAGGCGATGAAGACCGGCCCCACGGCATAGGCGAATGTGCCGCCGGTGTTGAAGACGGACATGCAGAATCCCTGCCTGGAACCGGCGTACAGGGGGACCATGCCGGTCATGGAGGGGTGGAACATGGCCGATCCCGCCGATCCTGCGGCCAGAACCAGGAGCAGCAGGGTGAAGTTGGGGACGATCCCTGAAAAGGGAATGCAGGTGACCGTCAAAAGCACGCCCCAGAGGATGAAGGCCCGGGTCTGGTAGCGGTCTGACAGGTAGCCCACACAGGGCTGGATCACAAAGGCCAGTAACCGCATCACGCCGTTGAGAATGCCCACCTGGGCCATTGACAGGGCGAGCTTGTCCACATAAACAGGAAGCAGGGGGCTTGTGAACGAGGTGTAGAAATCGCCGGTGAAATGAACCAGGGTGAGGGCCGCGATGATTTTCATGTTCAGCTTGGTGTCCATGTTTTCTCTCTCAAGGCTAGTCGTTTATGCTGTGTATGGGGCCGGGATTCGTCCTCTGCAAGTCAATGGGGGGCGGATGCCCGAGAGCTTGATATGGGTTAATTGTTTTTTTGCACAAAGTCAATAAAAATCAATTTTCTGTCTTTCCTGGTGTCATGAGTTCTCCAAGGGCTTTAATTCCCGATTCCGTGTGGTCGGTAAAGGGAAATCCGCAACCGATGCGAATAAAATGGTTGAAGTGCCCGGTGACGGAAAAAAAGATCCCCGGGGCAATGGCGACCTTCTTTTCCCGGGCCGCATGGAACAAGGCCAGGGAATCCACCGCCCGGTCCAGTTCCACCCAGAGCAGCGCGCCTCCCTCGGGTACGGCCAGGCGTGTGGCAGGGGGGAAATGGCGGCGGATGGCTCCGGCGAGCCCGTCCATTTGCTGTTTCATGGCGCCCCGGAGCTTTCGCATATACCGGTCATATTCCCCTGCTTTTAAAAACCGCATGACCAGGTACTGATCCAGGGTTGACGCGGCAATGGTCGTTCCGGTGCGAAGCCCCAGTATTTTACGGTAAAACCGCCCGCCCGGAACCACCCAACCCACCCGAAGGCCGGGGGAGACGGTCTTGGAAAAGGAGGAGCAGTAGATCACCAGGTCCTTGCGGTCATATTTTTTCAGGGACAGGGGCCGGTGGCGGCCGAAATAGAGTTCGCCGAAAAGATTGTCCTCGATCACGGGAATATCATGGGCGTGGGTGAGTTCCACCAGTCTTTTTTTCTGCTCCTCCGGCATGAGGGCGCCGGTGGGGTTTTGGAAATTGGACACCAGCAGGCATGCCGCAACCTTCCGGTGGGCCAGGGCACGTGCCAGACCGTCCACATCGGTTCCATACCGGGGATCGGCGGGTATCTCAAGGGCCATCAGCCCCAGCTCATGGAGAAGCTGGAGATACCCCAGGTGGGTGGGGGAATCGATGGCCACCACATCCCCGGGGCGGGTCACGCATCGCAGGGCCAAGGTCAGCGCTTCCATGCTTCCCTGGGTTACGATGATATCATCCGGCCCCACACCGTCCATAACCCCCAGGCCCAGGCGGGAGATTCCGCGCCTCAGTTCCGGGTCCCCCTCGGCCAGGGAATAGTCCAGGAGCCGTGTCAATTCATCGGTCCTGATGCTTTTCATGATGCGGGACAGGGCCTTGACCGGGAGCAGTTCCGGTGCCGGGGTGGAGGTTCCCAGATGAACCATATCAGGATCCCGGTTGTCCGTGAGGGTGGATGCCACCATGCTTGACAGGGTCACATGGACAGGCCTGGGGTCGGCGCGGGGCGCTTTTGGAATTTCAAACACCGACATGGGTTTCACAAAATAGCCGGATTTGGGCCTGGCCTCCACAAGTCCTGCTTTTTCCAGTTCGGAATAGGCCTGGTAAACGGTGCTGATACTCAGCTGCAACTCCTTGTGCAGGGTCCTGATGGAAGGAAGCCTGTCCCCGGGCCGGAAACTTCCGTTTCTGATCTTGGACGTGAATTCCTGCACAAGGGCCTTGTATTTGAATTGAACCTGGGTGTTTTTCATCTCCGTTTCATCTCCGGATTCATCTGTAATGGTCGTTTTTCTAAACAACTGTATCTGTTTTTTTAATTTCCGGCATCATATAGTTGTTTCAAGAAAAAAGAAACACCCCGAATGCTTCCGTATCCGTTCTTAAAACAAAGCCGTTTGCAACATCCGGGTAAACATTCAACAGATTTATCAGAGGAGACCCCCATGAATTTTGAGCATCTATTGGCCGGGCGCACCGAAATGATGGGCGCCAACGCGATCCGTGAAATTTTAAAAGTGGTGTCCCAGCCGGGCATGGTGTCCCTTGCAGGGGGCATACCCTCCCCGGACAGTTTTCCCATGGAGATAATAAAAACCCTTACGGAAAACGTGATGGAAAAATATAGATCAGACGCCTTCCAGTACGGACTCACCGAAGGGTTCATGCCCCTGCGGGAAGCGCTCCGGGACCTGCTGGAGGAGAGGGGCATCCGGGAGGCTCCGGAAAATATCCACGTGACCAGCGGCTCCCAGGGTGTGCTGGACGGTGTGGCCAAAACCCTGATCTCAAAGGGCGACAAGATCGCCGTGGAAGCCCCCACCTACCTGGGTGCAATATCGGCTTTCAACCCCTACCAGCCCGAGTATGTGAGGATGGACACCGATGACGGCGGCGTGATTCCCGAGTTCCTGGAAGAGGTGCTTGCGAACAATGCCATCAAATTTATCTATCTTGTGCCCACGTTTCAGAATCCCACGGGCCGGACCCTGTCCCTGGAGCGGCGGGAAAAAATTGCAGAAATCATCATCCGGGAAAACGCCCTGCTTGTGGAAGACGATCCCTACAGCGCCCTGAGGTATAGCGGCAGCGACATTCCCCCCATAAAGACCATGGCGCCGGACCATGTGGTTTACATCAGCACCCTGTCCAAGATTTTCGCGCCGGGGCTGCGCATCGGGTTTTACGCGGCGCCGGAACTCATGCGAAAATGGCTCGTCCTTGTGAAACAGGGGGTGGATCTTCACACCAGCACTTTTAATCAGGCCCTGGCCGCAGAATACCTGTCCGGGGGATATATGAAGGATCACCTTCCCGTGATCAAGGCGCTTTACAAACCAAAGCAGGAAGCCATGCTTTCAGCCATCCAAAAATATTTCCCGGAAGATTTCGCCTGTTCTCCATCGGAAGGGGGGATGTTTCTCTGGGTGAGGGGGCCTGAAGGGTATGATATGACGACCCTTTATCACCGGGCCGTGGAAAAGAACATCGCCTTTGTTCCGGGCCGCTTTTTTTACACAAATCCCACGGAAGGCATTGAAACCATGCGGCTTAACTATACCATGAGCGATGTGGACACCATTGACGCAACCATCAAAAAACTGGCCGGAGTCATAAAGAATGGTGATTAGTTCAAGTACTCCATAGGTCGTCCGGACTTTACCGAAAGTAAAGTCCGGACCATATGGGGCCTGTCCCGATGGGGGCGATGTGCAATGGATCGTTACCCGGCGGGCCGGGACTCCATATTCATTCTAAACGTGCAGCCTTGCCGCGGATTAACCCATTCCCGGCATGATAATTCTTGAGTCATTCTCTTTTTTCTGCTGCTCATGCATCCGCTTAAAATTTTCAATGACCTTCCGGGTCTCAACTTCCATGACCTGGGGAAACTGGTCCATGGCCTCTTCAAGTGTGGCGCCTCCAAGTTCCGCCTGCAGGGGGATCGGACCCTGGGGGGTGGTCAGCTGGGTGGAGCCCATGAAAATGGGTTCCCGGCTGCTGTCATCGGAGCCGTCAAGCTTCACGGGAGTCAGCTGCCGTATGGTGGCAACCTTCAGATCCGTGATAATCTCTTCACGGTAGAGATGGTCTTTATCAACTACAAAATCAAGATTGTTCGGTGTTTCTTCGTTTTCAAGCATGGGGTTCTCCAAATAGTGGTGTTAAAAAAAAATCCTGCCCCTTTTTATCAGAATTATGCCCCATGTCAATTCGTAAAATGACCGCAATGATGATGGGGGCTTTATATAAACCGTAAAGCCCCCCGGGAAAACAAAGGGCTATATATCTTTAGTGATGGAACAATAAAATAGTTCACACCGTTCAGCTCCCTGTAATTCAGCCCGATGTGCCGGTGCCCTGTAATAACGACGGGGGCTGCGGATGCATGCTTTGACAGGAGCGCCCGGCCTTTGGGGTTTACCATTCGTTTTATATAAGATACTGTATCCGGATATGGAACGTCTAATTGCTTCAGATTTCAACCGATATTTTATCTTTTACAAACAGACCGGCCGATTTATAAAGGTCGCCCTCCTGCTTCACCTGACATCACTTCTGGGGCTGGTTCTGTTTCTGGGATTTGGCAGGCTTGCCCTGTCGGCCCTGGAACAAAATCACACATTTTTGTATTTTATCCTTGAGTATCTTTCCATTTATGGGGTTGTTTTGATCATTTTAACCCAGATGGATGCTTTTAGCCGATTTCAAAATTATAAGCTGTCCAAGGATCTGTTTTTCGAAAATGGATTTCAAAAACGGATTGCCAATTTATTCATCAGTTCCCGGTGCCAGCGGGAGGCCATTAAAATCGCGGCCCTTGATCTGGGGATAGCCGATGAACTCAACGCCTACCTGGATAGCCTTGGCTTCCGGTGGTTTCATGTGATTCCAAAGGTTGTGATTTCAAAGCCCGAAATCCTGCTGGCCCGTTCATTCTGGGAAAAGACCTTTTTTGTAAAACCCTATACGTCCAAATATTTCTTGTGGTAGCAGCCGGCAAGGATAAACAGAGAGACGATGAATCCTACAGAGATGAGATTATGGCCGATCTTTGCCAGGTGGACCGGCAACGGCCCTGAGCACCATGACGATCCGGATCATGGCTAACGTCTTTTACAATGGGTAAAAAGAATGCGTACAAAGTTAATTTGCAAAACAGCAGCATTAATATTCAGAGCTTTTATCGTTTACGTATGTATAGAAAATTCCTGCTTTGCAGCAGACAAAGTCAACTTAACGATTGATATTGAAAAATTTGTCATGGAAACTTTCAATCTGGAGTTACAAGGCGTTCGGTGGGCTGAACTAACAGGCCGTGCGGGGGAAAAGAAATTCTATGCCCGTTTTTTGTGGTCAAAAGATTTTGAATCTGGATGGGATCTTCTTTACATTACCGACTCAGTAACGATTGAATCAATAACCTTTTCTGAAAAAATAGAATTTGAAGTGATAAAAAATGATAAAGTAGTAACCCAAATAAGTCCTGGTTATATAGTCTCAGTGGTGTTTCACAATCTTTATTCATTTACCCGGAGGAGCTATGAGAGAACTATGTCAGAGGATAAAATATTTAAAGTGATTTTAACCGATTCAGGTCCACAATTTGTTGACAGACTTCATCCTCCTCACCTTGGTTATAAAGCCGCTCTGGAAATTTTGAATTCAAAGCTATGGAATGTAAAAGATTTTTGTGATCTCAAGAAATGCTTTCAGATTATTTCAGAAAAATAACAGAAGAAAGCGCAAAACCGGGAGATGTAATTTTATGGACCTACCATATGGGGATATTGGATCCGGAAGGCTGTAAAATTGAGTCTACCGGTGAATGTGGTCGGTTGGCTGATATTGCAAGAGTGCTTAGCTCTCGAAGCGGTAATAATCGTGGTGTTGAATATGGTCGTGTGAGTTGGTTTGGGAACAATCCAAGTTACTTTACATGGATTCAATGACCGAAATGCCTGTTGGTATCCTCTTTATTCTCAAGTCAGGATCTCTTCTCAGGCGTCCATCCACCATGTTTAGAAAAATCGCCATTCCTTGACCTCTTTGTCGCCCTATTCAAACTGAATCGTTCTGTTCTGGGTTGAGGCGACAACTATCCTGCCACATAGGGGGACCGTGGCACCTCGCCCGAACTATGACAAAAATTGGAACCGTCAGGGTGATTCATCTTTTTTTGAGGAACACAACCGTTCTTCCCTGATAACAAACTCCTCTTTGTCTGCATTCTGGACAAGAGACTATACCATGGATAACCAATACAATTGTAAAATACGCCAAGAAAAAGAACATTGCCTTCACTTTTCCTTGTAAGTGAAGGGTTACAAGAGTAGGACAAATCATCAAAATAATCATCAATGGCCAGCCAATAATGTTTTCAGCATGTCCCCATGGTTTGTTTTTTTTATACGGAAACACGGATCTGGGAAAACAACCGCATAGTCCTGGACGCTCATGATGATAGGGGCAACCTGGACAAAACAAAAATGAATTTACCACATAAGTGACGAGAAAACCGGCAAAAGGGATTAAAGCCCACCATGATGCGCCGATAAGAAATGCGCCGATGACAGGTGTTAAAAAATGCTCTATCAAGTGGAAAACTTTTTGTCCTGCACTCGGAATGTAACGATATGGCAGATTAAAGTCTTTTTTTAGTGCCTCGGAATGAACACAAGAAGGGCATTTACATATAGGTTCCATTATCATTTAAATCCTTTTCTTAAAAAAAATAATCTCTTCAATTTTAAATGTACCTTCTTCATTGCCTCTTTTGGAAGACCTGTGAGGGTCTTCCCGTAATGTGAGAGTTCTTCAACTTTCATACTTCCTCCATGTTGTGAATAAAGGTCGCCTCACGCAGAAGTCGGCGTCAGCCAGGGCTTACACTGATTTCCAAGATACGATTAATTTCAAGCTCCCAATATTTTCTGGAAGCGGTCCGGCCCTGGCTGTCACCCGAACCAACTTTGTACTGATTGGGTGTCAGCTTCATTGAGCGGCTTGACGGCGCGTCGCCCGGTGGCTATCTATCCGACGAACGCTTCGTTTTAACGGGCGCTAAAAGCGGAGCGAGGAACGAGAGCAGCTTTTTGCGATCCGTGTGCAAGCGATTTGTGTACGCCCGGCACGGGCGTGAACTTATGGGGTGAAAGTCCCCTATACGTGAGTCCTGTTAACTGATTATCGTTAACACAAGTATTAGCCGAAAACAAGGCCGGAATATGCAGGAGTGCGGCTTCTTTGGTTCAATGATGGTGGGGGCTTTATGTAGACCATAAAGCCCCCCGGGAAAACAAAGGGCTAAATATCAATGGAGCCGGTGATCATCCTGTTGTTTTCATAAAAATCGAGGACCGAGGTATCGGAACCCGGCGCTCTGTCCGCGAACCGGGTCTCCCTCCACCAGGCGGCATTCAGAAGATTGTTCTTCGCTTCCAGGTGGGCGGTCTCGGGAACGCTGACCATCTGGGTCTTCCATGCAAGGGATGTGTTGGAGATGTTGAATACCGAGTACCGCATGGGATGGGAGTTGAGTGATGGAACAACAAAATAGTTCACACCGTTCAGCTCCCTGTAATTCAGCCCGATGTGCCGGTGGCCTGTAATAACGACGGGGGCTGCGGATGCATGCTTTGACAGAAGCGCCCGTGCCTCGGCATCATTATCGATGGTGAACCACTGCTTGGGACCGCCGGGAAGTTCATCGGCCGACCAGGGGATGAAATTGTGGTGCATGAAAATCAGGTTGAGCTGATCCGAATGATCCGACAGCTGCCGGTCGAGCCAGGTCATCTGCTCTTTGGGCAGAACCCCGCCCCATTTCTTTGGTTCAAGGGGAAGACAGGCATCGAGCCCGATGAGCCTCAGGCCGGGTTTTATCTGGTGGGCATAATAGCCTTTGCCCGAGCCGTCAAACCCGTTCCCTTCAAAAAACTCGATAAACTGCTCCGAGGTCAGGTAGTTGAAATCCTTACGGCGTTTTTTGGGGTTGGCCGGGATAAAATCGTGGTTGCCCGATACGACATTGTAGGGCATCTTCAACCTGTCCAGGCTCTTTTTTACGGCCTTTGCATTCTCCAGCTCGCCATCCAGGAGCAGGTCCCCCGCCACCAGGACAAAGGTAAGGTCTTTCTCCTGGTTAAGGTCGGTTACGGTTTTATCCAGGCACTGGGTGCTGATGGCGCTCATTTTCATTCCGTTCTTGCCCTTGATGTCAACATGCATGTCGGAAATAACGGCAAACCGCACAGAGCCAAAGTCCACGCCGGTGGGAGACGCGAATAACTTGGTGCCAAATCCCAGGGGCGCGACAGTGCCGGCCAGCGCCATACCACTCAACTTCAGAAAATTCCTTCTTGAACAACTGTTCATCTATAGATCCTCGCAATTCGTGTTAACAACAATAATCAATCCAGCTCTACAGTGGCATGTGTACCTATAGTCCCGGGCAGATGAACTGATACCTTATCTTTACTCGTCCTGTTCATCGTTTTCCGAATCTTCTGTCCAAAATTTATCTTCAACTTTTCGTACTTTAGCTATTATTCTGGAACATGTATCTGAGGTAACCTTGTCAA
>JAAEMK010000682.1 GCA_024225635.1 Desulfobacteraceae bacterium
GTTAAAACCCTGACAATAACCAAAGAGGCGGGCAAATGGTTCGCTTGTTTCTCCGTTGAAATTTCCATCCCGACGGAGCCTAAACAAGACCTGCTGCCACCTGTCGGTGTTGACATGGGGTTGATTGATTTTTTTTATGTTTCCGATGGTTCTCAAGTTTCTGTTCCCAAACACCTTAGAAAGAAAGAACAACAGCTCCAGGGGTTGCAACGGCGGCTTTCAAATACGATAAAAGGGACAAAACAATACCGAAAAATATTGAAAGCCCTTCAAAAATGCCATTATCGGATAAAATGCCGGCGAAACGATTTTCTTCATAAAAAGGCAAACGAGCTGCTGAACAAGTCGGACACAATCTTTCACGAAAAGTTGACAATACAAAATATGATTCGACGGCCAAAGCCCCGACAAGACAAGGAAACCTACGAATACTTGCCCAATGGAGCATCCGCAAAGGCAGGATTGAACAAATCCATTGCCGATGCCGGTTGGGGACGTTTTTTTCAGCTTCTACGTTACAAAGCCAATGACCTTTGCAAACACGTTGTCTCTGTTCCGCCCCATTACACGTCTCAGATCTGCTCTTCGTGTGGAAAAACGGTCAAAAAATCTTTGTCGACTCGCACACATCGTTGCGAGTGTGGTTTTGTTGCAAACCGCGATCATAATGCGGCCTTGAATATTTTGCGTATCGGGATGGATACGTTTCAGGCTTCGACCTGATAGAAGCCCCTTCTGAATTTATGATTCAGGAGGGGAGCATTCACTGCTTTGACAAATTTGCTCAGATTTTTTAGTGTGCTGGCCGGGTACCCGGATATTATTCTTGCCGACGAATCCATTACTTCATTTGCGGACCTTTCTGAATCCAAAAGTGTTTCGGACTTCCAATTAAGCGGTATACAGGAGGATATCCAGAAGCTCCTCTCCGCCGCGGCTGAAAGCCATAAGAATTACGTGGAAGTCTTTCTGGGCACTTCCCATGGCGGGTTTGCCACGTCCGGCAGTGATTTCAAAATGCCCGCCGGATACGATCCCAGGGGCAGGCCGTGGTATAAGGAAGCCCTTGCGAACCAGGGCACCCCGGTGATCAGCAAGGCATATGAATCCACCACGGGTGATGCTGTCTTCAGTTCGGTCAAGACCGTTTCAAGGCGGGGCGACATCATCGGAGCCGTTGGCATCGACGTTTCCCTGGGCGTCATGACCGATTTGATCAAAAAGATAAAAATCGGCGAATCCGGATATGTGATGCTCATCCAGGATGACGGCGTGATCCTGGCGGATCCCGCGCACCCCGACACGAATTTCAAAAAAATGGATGAAGCAGGCATTCCCGCCTTTGCGGAACTTGGAAGGGTGGCCTCCGGGGATATGCGTGTGGAGCTGAAGGGAGAGGAGTATGCCGCAAAAGTGATGACATCCGAGGACCTGGGATGGAAGCTTGTGGGGTTTATCAAGATAAGCGAGGTCATGGAACAGGTTTATTCAATGCTGTTCATCATGCTCATGATCGGACTTGCATTAACCGTCGTCTTTGGCCTGGCAGGGTTGTTTCTCGCCAACTCACTGGCAAAACCCATCGGTTCCGCCACCGCCATGGTCAAGGATATTGCCGAGGGGGAGGGGGATCTTACCAAGCGGCTTGAAATAAAAACCGATGATGAACTCGGGGAACTTGCAGGATGGCTCAATACGTTTCTGGAAAAGCTTCAGGAGATTATCCGTGAGATCCATTCAAATGCCGGTAGTGTGAATGGGTCATCGGAAAAACTTCTGGAAATTTCCACCCACCTGTCATCCGGCGCGGATGAAGCTTCAGCCCGGGCAAACGCGGTTGCGGCGGCATCCGAAGAGATGAGCACCAACATGCATGGCGTTGCGTCAAGCATGGACGAGACAACGTCAAATACCAATATGGTCGCCTCGGCAGCCGAGGAGATGACCGCAACCATAAATGAAATTGCAAAGAACTCCGAGCAGGCCCGCGGCATTTCTGAAAAAGGGTGGGGCAGGCGTCGACAGCCTCGGATAAAATGGAGCATCTCAGAAAAACGGCCGGCGCCATCGGCGCTGTTACGGAAACCATCAACGATATTTCGGAACAGACAAACCTGCTGGCCCTCAATGCCACCATCGAAGCCGCAAGGGCCGGAGAAGCCGGCAGGGGATTCGCCGTGGTGGCGAACGAGATAAAGGAGCTTGCCCGCCAGACTGCCGCCGCCACTTCGGATATCAAAGAGCAGATAAACGGGGTTCAGGGCACAACGGCGGAAACGGCAAACGAAATTCAATCCATCGCGGCCATAATCGGCGAAATCAATGAGGATATCGCTTCGGTAAACGCTTCCGCCGGTGAAATATCCGATAAAAGCAACCAGGTTTCCGGAAATGCCGAGGAACTCAAGGCGATGGCCACAAAGCTCAATGACATCATCGGCAGGTTCAAATTCTGACATCACAGTGCTGCCGTGGTAAGCCTGTTCAAAAAAGCTGTTGACATCCCATGGGTTCTTGGGCATATTTCTCATTGGGAGAAGTAAATTTTCATTGTCTCGATTCCCGTTCGTAACACCCTGTTATAAAAGAAGTAAGAAGCCTTCATCTCTATTGCTAAAAACTGGTCCGGCGTTTTGTTCCCGGTTAAGACCTCCTTTTATTCAAACTTCCGCGAAGGCGAGATCTTTGATCCATATGCATGAATCATAAGAACATATGAAAGGGAGGGATTGCGATGCCAGTCACACCAACATATCCCGGGGTTTACATTGAGGAAATTCCAAGCGGGGTCCATACCATTACCGGGGTGGCCACCTCCATCGCCGCATTCTTCGGGCAGGCCAAGGAAGGGCCTGTAAATAAGGCTGTGCGGATATTGAGTTATGCCGATTTTCAAAGAACCTTTGGTCCGGCCCATCCCCAGAGCGAACTGGATATCGCAGTTCGCCTGTTCTTTCAAAATGGCGGGACCGATTGCCATGTGATCCGCCTGGTTAAGAAAGGCACGGGACAGAAAGCTTCGGCGGTTGTAAGGAATGAGGCTTCAACCCCCGTCGATGTGCTGGAATTTACCGCCGGGGAGATCGGCGTGTGGGGCAATGAGCTGGCTTTCGAGGTGGACTATAATACGGCCCGGCCGGAAGATACCTTTAATCTTCGTATCTACAGGCTGAAGTCGGACGGCACCGTCAAGGCCAGTGAAGAATATCAGAACCTGTCCATGGACCCGGACAGCTCAAGATTTCCTCCAAAATTGATAACCCAGGAGTCAAAGTTTGTTGGCTGCAAGCATGCCTTTATTTCAGACTCCCTTTATAAGGCGGCTGCCGCGGACGCGGGGTATTCCGAGTCCCGGAGGCCCTTTGGAAACGCTGTCGCGGACAGGGACGCGCTTTCGGATATCCTGGCGGAATCAAACGGCACATACAAGTTTAAAATCAGCGTGGACGGCAGCTCGTTCTTTGAAGTGGACCTGAAAGATGCGTTTCCCAACGGCACCAGTGAGGCAAACGTATTGACCAATATCGCGACAAGGGTTGACAACGCGCTTCCGGCGGCACTGAAAACCACCGTTGACGTGTCATTCGAGCAGGTGGCGGCGGGACCGCCCGTGGTCCAGGTGTTGCGGTTTGAATCCGGCACCACCGACCGGAAATCCATCGTGATACAGCCGGGTTCTTCCAATGATGTAACAGGTGAACTGATGCTGGGCACTGAACAGGGCGGGATCGAAAAAAGCCGGTATTCCTCCCTTCGGCCCGCACCCAGCGGAACCTTCCTGGACCTGGAAAACCTGAATGCCCTGTCCGGTCATCCCCAAAGCTATTTTGATACCGTCAACCTGGACGGAAACACCATCGATCTTGGCACCTCCCTTGAGACCACGGCTGCTTTGAGTGACTGGTCGGAAGGGTATGTGGATGCTTCCACCACCGATTATGACGGTGTGAGGGAGAAACTGGCCATTATCGCTTCTGCCGTAAATGATGAAGGGATTGGCTGGACCGCCACCGTTGCCGGTTCAAGGCTTTTCCTGAAAAAGAGATCCGGTTTGAACAACTTCAGCGCCGCTCTCACCACAAGTACCAATAATATCGGGTCCTGTTTCAGGGCAAACACCCGGTTCTATTCCCTTGGCAGCGGCACGGGCGCCTTTCACGGGGCGGTCGTGCCGGGAATAGAGGGGGAGCCTCCGAATGCCGCAAGCTACAAAGGCAGTGAGGCGGACCATACCGGCTTTTATGCCCTTGACCTGGTGGACCTGTTCAACCTGATGGTGATTCCGGGGGATTCGAATTTGACCGGGGATCAATACCGCAGCCTTTGGCCGGCTGCCAGCTCCTATTGCCAAAAGAACAGGGCGTTTCTCATCATCGATCCCCCGGCAAGCTGGTCATCATCCTATGCCAAGGTGATCGATCCTTCAAAGGGCATCCGGAAGCTGAGGATCGGGGTGGTAAAGGACAATGCCGCTGTTTTTTATCCCAGAATCGTTGTCAGTGAAAACGGGCTGCTGAAAAAGATCGGCCCGGGCGGCGCCATTGCGGGACTCATGGCCAGGACCGATTCAAACAGGGGCGTATGGAAGGCCCCTGCCGGCACCGAGGCGGACATCCTCGGGATTTCGGACCTGGAACTGAGCTTGACGGACATGGAAAACGGCGTCCTGAACAAGGAGGGGGTCAACTGTCTCCGTGTATTTCCCCTGGGGATTGTCAATTGGGGCTCCCGCACCATGGACGGGGCGGACGATTTTGGGTCGGAGTGGAAATATATCCCCATCCGCAGGCTGGCCCTGTTCCTGGAGGAGAGTCTTTTCCGGGGCAGCAAGTGGGTGGTGTTCGAGCCCAATGACGAACCCCTCTGGGCCAAGATACGGCTCAACCTAGGGGCGTTTATGATGAGGCTCTTCCGGCAGGGGGCTTTCCAGGGGACCACGCCGGATAAGGCGTTCTTTGTCAAGTGCGACGCCGAGACCACGACCCAGGCCGACCGGAATCTCGGTATCGTCAATATTGTGGTGGGGTTTGCGCCCTTAAAGCCTGCGGAGTTTGTCATTATCAAGATCCAGCAGATTGCGGGCGACTTATAAGATAGGGAGGAGAGTCAATGGCTACAGGTTTTGTCAAAAATGCTCACCGGATCGATCCCTATAAGAACTACAAGTTCAGGGTAATCATGGACGGAAAACCCGTGCTGGGCATAAGCAAGGTCGGCGCCCTGAAAAGGACGACCGAGGTTGTGAAACACCGGGAGGGGGGCGAGAACAGCACGGATCACAAATCCCCGGGCCGCACCACCTATGACGGCATCACCATGGAACGGGGAATCACCCATGACAGGGAGTTTGAGAAATGGGCCAATATGGTGCATCCATACTCGGGGGATGCGGGTATGGACCTGGTGAAATACAAAAAGGACCTGACCCTTGAAGTGATGAACGAAAAGGGCCATGTCGCGTTTCGCTATTTCCTGCACGACTGCTGGGTCAGCGAATATACGGCCATACCGGATCTGGATGCCAATGCCAATGCCGTGGCCATTGAAAATATCAAGATCGAACTGGAAGGCTGGGAACGCGACACTGATACCAAAGAACCCGATGAGTCCGGGGATGTCCCGGCGGCAAGTTAAATGCCGGGGGACTGGACGCCGTTCCCGGCCATTCCCGGGGAGGCCGGAACCGGATATTCGGTTACGGATCTTTTTATTCGGCCCTTTGGATTGTTTGAGACCGACCTTGGGATCAATTTCAGTCAAAATCGCCGTCCTTACCTGATAACGGATATTCTGGCGTGCTGCACCCGGGATATGAACCATGGAACCCCGGAAGATGATTTTTTCTGGGACCTTACAATCGGTAAGCGGGTGGAATGCCTGATGGCCATTGTCATGTCGGGCCGGGCGTCAAGGCTGCCCGTTCATCCCCGCTGCCTGAACGGGATGTGCGGGGAACCCATGGAGATCGAGTTCTCAATGGAAGAGATCGCGGCTTTGCAGCATCGGCATGACCATGTCGATCCCGTTGCCGTCCGGATCGATAACCGGGAATTTCGATTCAGGAAACCAACGGGCCGGGACCAGCTGGGGTGGCTGGACACTCCCTTCCCGGATGAAGACGCGGCCGTAAGAACTATGATCCAAACCCTGTGGTGCAGGGATGGGACGGCAGACCCGGACCATGAAGCACCCATACCTGATCATTGGGTCGGGACCATTGACAATGCCATGATGGAGACGGACCCCCTGGTCAATTTCACCCTTACGATCCATTGCCCCCATTGCGGCCGGGAGGGGCCTTATAACATCAACCTGGAAGAGCGCCTGCTCCGGGAATTGCGTAAGGCCCGGGAGAATCTGATCGGGGAGATCCATTGCCTTGCCGCCCATTACCACTGGAGCGAAGGGCAGATTCTTTCCATTCCGCCATGGCGGCGTCGTCATTACCTTGCCTTGATCGAAAAACAGGGGGGCTGATGGAATGAAAGGTTATTTTACCCGGCTGGTAAGGCAAACAGGCATAAACTTTGGAACCGGCCCATCCGCTGTGGGAACCACGGGGAGGGAAACTCCCCGGCCCGTTCACCTGGAAGAGATAAGGCCGGTTGAAGCTCAAAAACATGAACCCCCGGAAAAACAACCCGGGATCTTGGGAGAAGATGCCCGGGACCCCGGAGGTTGGGAGGAAAACAGTGAGTATATCAATAAGGAAGGTGTGGAGAGGGAAATCCCGGAAAAACTGGGAAAAGATCAGGGAAAAGACCAGGGAAAACAAAGTGACCGCATTAGAGAAAGAAAGTCCCCCAACCGGGAAGAATCCGGATGGGGAAAGCCCGGACAGGCAGCCGCCCGGGAGACGGGATTTGAAATAATCCGTTCCCATGGACAACCCATTGCCCTCCGGCAAGGCAGGGTAAACGCCGGGGACGGTCCGGTCCCTCTTGAGCCCAAACGAACCATAGAGGGAAATGGGGAAAATGGGGAAACCACGGCCGCCGGGCAAATGTTTGATAAAGATCCCGTGGCTGAACCCCCATTGGAAAAAAAAAGACCGGTTGCCGGGAAACAGGCCTGGTCATCCACCTTCAAGGAGGTGAGGGAGTGGGTTGCCGGGGGAGAGACGCCGGGAAAAAAGGCGCTTTTGCAGGGCAGGGAGGTCAATGGTAATACCCGGGATCAAAATCCCCGGGCCGACCAGGGCCCGGTCCCTTCCCGGGAAATCCCTGAAGCGTCCGGGCAAAGCCCCGGGGACTTCCGGCAGGGTTCCCGGGAATCCGGGCAAAGCACGGGGGAATTCGGGCAAAGCACCGGGTCACCACGGCAAATGCCTGAATCAGGGGTGACGGATTATCATCTGTCCATCGGCACCATCAGTCTCATTGTGGAGGGGCCGAAGGAAGAGAGCACAGCTCAAAAGCCAGAGGGAAAAGCGGCAAAGGGGAGGCCGGGAAGTGAAGGGAATGGCTCAAGGTTGAGCCGGCACTATATCAGAATCTGACAGGGGGATCTTAATTATGGCGCTTTCGGATACGGGAAAAGCCATGGGCAAGGTGACACAGCTCCTTGTGGACCGCCTCGGCATCAAGACCGGCCTCACCGTGGCCGAGGGAAGACCTGAGCCGCCCTCCACCGGCACCTCGGACCACCAGCTCAATCTTTTCCTCTATGAAGCGTCCTTTGACCCGAGCCTCAGGAATGTAGCCCTGGAACCGGGTCAGCCGGAACCCCTGTGGCTGGTCCTGCACTATCTTCTGACCGCCTTTGACGGGGACGGCAACTCCGACACCATCGGGGCCCATGAAAATATGGGCGTGGGAATTCGAGCCCTCCAGGAGTTGAATTTCCTTTCCCTGGAAAGCCCGGTTGACCCGGATATTTTGAGGTCGCTGGGCGAAAACCCCGAGCCCCTGAAGATCACATTTGATGAAATCCCCTCCGACAGCCTCTCAAAACTGATGCAGGGGGCTGATGAAAAATACCGTTTTTCCATGGGGTTCCAGGTAAGGCCCGTGATGATCGCCACCGGGCAGCCACCGTCATATTCCCTGCTTGTGGGGGTTGACTACACCCAAACGCCCCGGGAGATCATCGGAGAAGAGGGCATTGATATCCAGGTGATTCCTTCCCTGGGCCCTCGGATTACCCGTATTTCTCCCGCCCGGTTTGAACTCCATGACACCCTGACCCTCTTTGGAACCGACCTTCACCTGTCCGGGCTTTCCGTCCGGCTGGGGTCCCGGGTGCTGCCGGTTACGGGCCAATGGCCGGACCGAGTGGAATGCTCCGTCAACGGCGATCTTGCAGCCGGGGGCGTCATCTCCGCCGGAAGCAACCCGGTATCCGTGGTACGGACCCTGCCCACGGGAAGAATGAGGTCGAGCAATCTCCTGGTGGGGGATCTCCTGCCGAGCCTTTCCGGGGCGGAGGTGGATACCGCCTCCTTCGCCCTTGCGTCCCCGCCGCCCGCCGCCGCCCGGGTTTTCGGCAACATCGACCTTTTCGGCCGCCTCCTGGCCGGTGAAGATGATGACATCCTGGTGGCCCTTTACAGGGACGGGCAGGTCGTGAAGATGATGGACGAAGAATTCAATTTTACCCTGGCGCAGCCTCCTTCCCCGCCGGTGCCGCCATGGGCCCGGATACGGTTGGAGATGAAGGAGGCGGATGCGGTGCCCCCCGGAAGGTACCGCATTATCCTTCGTGTAAACGGGCAGCAGGCAAAAAACAGTCCTGAAGTGGAGCTGCCGGTACCATGAAAGCGAATCTGAACGAACCAGGGACCATTGCCTTTTCCCCCGGCCTCCAAAAGGTTGATCCGGGCGCTGCTTACTGGATGAACCAGGTGGCCCTGAGATTGAGGCGGGAGATCTGCTGGGCCTGGCACCAACGGGGATTGCTGCCGGGCCTTGATGCCGGGGGGCTTCCTCCCATGATGGACAAGGCCTCGGCAAGCCTTGCCATGGCCCGCCATTGGGATGAAAAAAAGCGGTTCTTCGGGGCTGACCCCACCGCCGCCTACCTTACCGGGCAACTGGAGGAAGAGCAGCGTAAAGAAGAGCAACGCAAAGAAGAGCAACGCAAAGAAATAATGCAACGCAAAGAAATGCAACGCATGGCAAAAGAGAAGGGTAACCCCGGGCTTTCAACAGAGCGCCCGGCTCCGGGCGGATCTTTCGGCTGGGTTCTGGAAAAACTCAACCTGGACCCCACCGCCTCGTTCGTGCTCGCCCTTGGCCTGTTACCCGCCTTTGACAGTGCTGCCGGAAGTGTCATGGCCGCCTGTCTCAACGATCCCGCCATGACCTATCCAACCCCGGCCCTTGCCCAGATGTTGTGGGATGAGCCGGAAGAGGTGCTGACCCTGGCCGATCCGTTTCACCCCCTGTTCCGGTACGGCCTGCTCCATCCCATTGGCTGCGGTTCGTCCCTTTCTTCGGGCATTGACTGGAACGGCCCCATCCGGGTGCCGGCCCTGGTGGCCAACCGGCTGCTCTTTCCGGACTCTCCCCTTGCCCGGGCCCTGGCGCCGGTAACCGTGGATGGCAAAGAAGAAGCGGTTGTCACGGAGAGTTCCCATCTGCTGGCATCCAGATTGAATTCAGGGGATGGGGACACCCTGGCTTTAGTTCCCATCCTGGGGCCAGGGGGCTCGGCCCATGTGGAGGTGGTGCGCGGGCTGGCACGGTTGGCGAACCGGAAGGTGGTTGAGTTGAAATGGGTGCCGGATTTGTCGGAAAACAGCCGTTTCCTTGACGCCATTGCCGCGCTTTGCTGGCTGAAAGGGGTGGATCTCTTCCTTGGCCGGGAGGTGACAGCCCTGTTGGACAGGGATAAGCAGGTTTCCCCGTTTTCGGCCCTCAGGTTCATCCCCATCAATATCTTTCTGGGGATTACCGGGCGGGAGCAGCTGAACCCCATCCCGCCGGATTTGCTGCTTCCCATGGTGGAGGTGCCTGTTTTCTCCCATGGTCAGCGCATCAATCACTGGAAGTCCCGGCTCGGGGCCGGGGCCCGGGGGCTGGAAGGGGTTATTGAGGAATGCGCCCGCAGGTTCCGCTACGAAAAAGAAACCATCAACGGCATTTGCGCGGGGCTTGGGAAATTGTCCGGGCAGGTTTCCGAAAAGGACTTCATTGACGCCTGCCGGGCGGAGATGAATCTTGATATGGGGGACCTGGCCCAGCGGGTCAAGCCCCGGTTTGAGGATGAAGAGCTGATACTGCCCTATAAGGAAAATCTCCAGTTCCGGGAGATTATCAAGGCCATGAACGGGCTCACCCGGGTGCATTACGAATGGGGAACCGCAAGGGCCTGGAACGAAAGCGGGATTTCCGTGCTCTTCAGCGGCCCCCCGGGCACCGGCAAGACCATGGCCGCCGAAGTGCTGGCCGGGCGGCTGAACCTGCCCATGTTCAGGATCGATCTTTCCCAGGTGGTGAACAAATATATCGGGGAGACGGAAAAGAATCTCAAGAAGGTGTTTGACACGGCGGATGTTTCGGACATGATTCTCTTCTTTGATGAAGCCGATGCCCTGTTCGGACGTCGCACGGAGGTCAAGGATGCCCATGACAGGTACGCCAATCTCGAGATCAGCTATATGCTTGAGCGCATGGAACGGTTCAAGGGCATGGCCATCCTTGCCACCAACCGGAAAAAGGATCTTGACCCGGCGTTCATGAGGCGGCTGCGTTTTATCGTGGATTTCCCCCTTCCCGGCCTGGAGCAGAGGAGGGCGATCTGGCGTCAGGTGATTCCCGGGGCCCTGGACGGTTCCGGCATCGATCTTGATTTCCTTGCAAGGCAATTTCCCCTTGCAGGGGGCCATATCCGTTCCATTGTCTTTAACGCCTGCCTACAGGGGGCCGACGGTGAAATGCGGCTGACCATGGAACGGATCATCGTGGCGGTGAAAAGGGAGTATGACAAGATAAACCGGTCCGTGAGCCTGGAACACTTCGGGCCCTACGCCGACCTTGTCAGGAGAATCGAGCATGAAGATGCCCGGCATCAGGATTGACAGGCTTGAAGTGCGCCTCAGGGGCGTCTCCCCCGAACTTGCCCGCACCTTGTCCCGGGAGCTGGGCCATGGGGTGCTGGAGCAGCTTGTCAGGGAACGGTTGTTTTTTAATGGTAAGCCGGGGGCCGGGGACAGCCGGGTCAGCAGGATCGCCCCGGCCCCGTTGAAGATCAAAGGGGATGAAACGTCCTCTGATGTTGGACAGAGGATTGCCGCACGGATCGTTGAGTCCATTTCAACCCGGAACGGCGCAAACACGGTAAAGAAAGGATAGGGCATGGGCTATTTACTAAGAGGGGCGCTGATAGAGTATGGAAGCGATTTCCTGGGACCGGTCCCCAATGTGGTGATTTTCCAGTTCAACCCGGAGAGCCTTACCCGGAACATGGAGATTCCCAGAAGGCCCACGGGTACAGGCAGCCGGGAACGCTCCCAGGCGGGTGATGCGCCCGTGGAAAGGATACGGCTGACCGCGCATTTCAGCGCCGCCGATCAGTTGAACCGGGATGCCGCCCTTGCAAGGGCCTTTGGGATCGGCCCGCAGCTTGCCGCCCTGGAAAAGATGGTCCATCCGGCCGGAAAGCTCAGCGGCGCGATCGGTGAGGCCCTGGACGCCGTCGGGAGCGCCGTCTCGGAAGGGGGAGACACCTCCCCAACCCAGCCCATTCCCAGGGAAAGCTATCCCCGGATTCTTTTCATCTGGGGATTGACCAGGGTGCTTCCCGTTGTCATCGATTCCATGGGCATCGTCGAGCAACACTTTGATCCCCTGCTGAACCCGGTCCAGGCGGAGGTCAGCCTGGGGCTGTCCGTGATGAACATCGATCCATGTTCCGACGACAAGATCGCAAAAGGGGCCATGGAGTATTCAAACCTGGCCAAGGATGCCCAGGCCCTGGCAAACCTTGCCAACACCGCCGAACAGGTGGTTGATATCATACCTTTTTAGGAGGGTGAAATGTTTTCAAAATCATCCAGGTATTACAGTCAGAAGGTCGTGGATACGGTCACAAAGGAGGGTCGGACCGTAAAGGCCGTAACCCTCAGGAGGTTGCCCTCCGTGACAGGTGAATCCACCGTGGTCAAGGGGAATGACCGGCTGGATATCATGGCGGGCAGGCGGTATGACAATGGGGCCATGTTCTGGCACGTGGCCGATGCCAATACCCGGTTGCAGGCCAATGACCTGGTCAAAGAGCCGGGACGTACCATCAAGGTTCCGGAGAGCTGATGGCTGCTATTGAATACAGGCTGTTTTTTAATAACACCTCCGCCACAAGGGAACAGCTGGACAGGGTGGATGAGATCCGGGTGGAGCAGGAGGTGGACATGGCCTGGGAGGCCCGTGTCAGGATGGCCGTCCGTGTGGATGACCGGGGAAAATGGACTGGCGAAGATGAAGATTTCATGGCCGCCTTTTCCAGGGTCCGGGTGGAGATCAGGATCGGCGAAGGGGCTTTTGCGGCCTTGATTGACGGACCCATTACGGGGGTTGACAGTAACATGAATTCCGAACCCGGGCAAAGCGCCGTCACTTTGACGGTCCGGGACGACAGTGTGTACCTGGACCTGGAGGAGAATGTCTCACGGTTTGAGAATCTACCGGACCACGAGATTGCGGCCTGGATATTCGGGGAGTTTGAACAGATCGCCTCAACGGATATCGAAGAAACCCCGGCTTCCGGAAGCTCACTTCCTCCCATGGTGGTCCAGCGGGGAACCGCCATGCAGATCGTGAGATCCCTGGCAAGACGCCAGGGAATGCATGCCTATCTTTTGCCCGGGGAGAGCCCGGGCCGGAGCGTGGGCTGCTTCAAGGAATTTCCCACCCAAACGGACGGACTGCCCAGCCTGATCCTGCTTGGTGAGCGCCGGAATCTTTCCACCTTCAACGCCGCGCACAATGCCCGGAGCCCCTCCACCGTAAGGACGTCGGTTCTCAGCATTACGGACAAGGGTGTTACCGCAAGAACCTCGAGTTTCAGGGATATTGATCTCCTGGGGGAGGAACCGGCATTTGAAAGTGAAACCCACACAGGCGCCCGGATTCTTCCTCCCCACCTGGGTGAGTCCCTGGCTCCGGACCGGGCGGCTTCTGCGGAAGCAGCCTGTTCCGCCTATGCCTTCGAGGCCGTGGGAACGGTCCGCAGTCCCTGTTACCAGGGAATCTTACAGCCCTATCGTGTGGTCAGCGTGGTTGGGGTAAACGGCCGGTTAAGCGGTGATTACCTGATCACCCGGGTTACCCACACCCTTGACCGTTCAAACTACGGCCAGTCCTTTACCGTGCGGCGGAACGCCAGGTCCGAGGGTACGGGGGGCGGTGCAAATGATCTTGCAGGGAGTATATTCTGATGCCTGAACGTGAAACGGAAAACCTTATTGTCCAATTGACCGAACTTGTCCGGAACCGTTATTTCGGCAAATACCGGGGGATTGTCCAGGATGTTGACGATCCTGAGAACCTGGGCCGCATTGTGGCCCGGGTACCCGAGGTCTACGGGGAAGAAGCGTCGCCCTGGGCCCTTCCCTCGGTGCCCTTTGCCGGTGAGAACCACGGCCTGGTGGTGCTCCCCGAGGAGGATGACGGTGTGTGGATCGAATTTGAGGCCGGCGACCCTTCCCGTCCCATATGGACCGGCTGCTGGTGGGCGAGCGGGGAAATGCCCGACCCGGGGGGAACCGAAACCCGGGTGCTTGTCACTTCAGGGGGACACAAGGTGATCCTGGATGATGAGCGGAGCAAGCTTCAGCTTCTCCATTCCGGCGGGGCGGAGCTCACCATGACCGACAACGATATCACCCTGAAAATCGGTTCCACACGGATCGTTCTCTCTGCCGCCGGGGTGAACATCAATAACGGCGCTTTTGAAGTCAAGTGATGGGAAGCCTCCAATAAATAACAGTGCAGCTCAGGCGAGGTGGAAAAATGCCGGGAAATCTCTTGAATACGTCAAGCATCATTATCTGTCCCCATGGGGGCCAGGCTGTTATTTTTACCTCAAATACCAGGGTGTCTGCCCAGGGATCGCCGGTCTTGCTGGAGTCGGACGTCCATCCGGTGGCGGGGTGTCCCTTTACGGTGGGGCCCAAGTATTCCCCCTGCATAAGGATCGAGTGGGCGGCGGGAACCGCCCGGTCGGCTGCGGGCGGGACGCCGGAGCTTAATCGGGCAAGCGTGGGAACCTGCTACAATGCCGAGGGCGCGCCCCAGGGGGTGGCCATCATCGTGAATACACAAATCAAGGCCTCGGGCCAGTGAAGGGTTTCGGGGTAGTGACAGACCCTGGGCAATGGCAGGCCTCAGAGCAATGAAAAGGGAGCGGCAGTGACAGAGCAATACGGAAGACATCTATCATTTCCTTTCCGCATGGGAGGGGATGGGCGCACCGCCCAGGTTGCCTCCCTGGAAGACCATGTGCGGGAGGAATTAATGCAGTTGCTCCTGACCAATCCCGGGGAGAGGCTCTTTCTCCCGGAATTCGGGGGCGGGGTGAGGCGACTTGTTTTTGAGAGCGCGGATGAAGCCACCGCCGGCATGGCAAAGGCCGCCCTTACCCAGGCGATTTCACGCTGGCTGGGCCACAGGATCGAACTCCAGGCCCTTGATGTAAGCGTGGAAAACGAGACCATCGAGGTGGAGATCAAATACAGGATCGCGGGAACGGAAGATTCCAGGGTCATGAGATTTCAAAGGAGCGGCGGGTAAAGATGACCATCATAAATCAAGAGGCCCTGGAGGAAAGGGCGAACGATCTGGACGACAAGGGACTGAACGGGTTCAGCCGGGTCCTTGTGACCCTGTATCCCGCCACCAGTCCCACCGAGGCCCGTCTGGAGGTCCATTTCCATAACAACAACAGTATCCCGGAGATCCTGAATGCGTATAATTCAGCCCCGGCGGATCAAAAAGAGGCAACGGCAAAAGGGATCTTTCCCGTCTCCGGGGGCCACAGGGTCATTGGGGGACCGGGCTCGGATCAGGTCAGGGCCATATCCATCGCCGGAAATCCGGGCGACACTTTCCTCACCCTGACCCTGGCGCCCATCGGCGACTATTCCACCTATTCCCTGGGCATCAATTTTCAGGCCATGGATCCCGTGTTCGGCGAGATGGATTTCAAATTCAGGCCAGGATGCTTCAATCTATGCGCCCCGGACTGGAAGGCGTCGCCGGAACCCAAGAAGGAGCCGGTTATCGATTACCTTGCCAAGGATTATGATTCCTTCAGGCATGCCTTGATTTCGGCCATGATGGAACGGGTGCCCAATTGGAAACCCGCAAGTGAGGCCGATTTTGACCAGGTTCTCATCGATCTCTTCAGCGGGGCGGCCGATGAGTTGAGCGACTACCAGGACCGGGTGATGAACGAGGCCTATCTCGGCACGGCCAGGAAAAGGGTCTCCCTTGCCCGGCATGCCCGTTTGATGGACTACCATATCCACCAGGGCAACCAGGCGGGCACCTGGCTGGCCCTGGAGGTCAAAAGCGCCCACGGTATAAATAACGATCTGGTTGTATGGGCGGGAAGCAAATTCATGGATTCAAGTTCCGTTGTGTTCAAGAGCCGCCGCAGGAAGAAGAATGATCCCCATGAAATTGAACCGCTGCCCCTGCATCCCTTATGCAATGGGATCGGGCTGTACACCTGGCAGGATGCCGTACCCGCCCTTGCCGCCGGAAGCCGGTCCGCCGATCTGAAACTTCTTGTCAGGCTTCCCGATGGTGAATTCAAGGCTGTTACGGATAAGGCATCGGCAGTGGCGGTTCAGGACCTGATCCGCCAGGGAAGGATCAGGTATCTTGTGATCCGGGAGCGGCTGAACCCGCTGACCGGGAAGAAGCCCGGCAGGAATCCGGCAAAACGACAGCTTCTCAGGCTGGTTTCCGGCGAGGAATCCGCCCGGGCCGATTATGATCCGTTGACGGCCGCCACACCCGGAGATCCCCTTACGGCGGACTGGTTCGTCCGTGTCCAATGGGAGGAGAAGGACAAGCTCAGGAAAAACTATTGTTTTACCGTGGATTGTGCCGACGGAAAGGTGGAAGAGGTCTCCCTTTTCCATGGCAACCTGGTGGAGGTGTTCCATGGCCGCGGGTTTAAGGCTGTTTTCAAAGAACCCGGAACCACCCAGGCTGGTAAAAACGAAGGGTATTATGAAAGGAGCGGCAGGTGGGGCGCCGTGTGCAGGCTGCCTGAACCGTTCCTTGCCTACAAGGCCACCCCTGCCGGGGGCGGGAAGCCGCCGGTATCCACTCTTGAGGTCGAGGTGGAAACACCGGGCGGGGGCGGGGACCCATGGAAGGAAGTGATCAGCCTGATCCACAGTGATGAAAAAAATGACCATTTCATGGTGGAAACCGATGAAATGGGAGAGAGCCTCATCCGCTTTGGCAACGGCATTAACGGCAGGGAGCTGCCCGAGGGCGCAGTGGTCCGTTGTGAATTCCAGGCAGGGCCGGGGGGCGATGGCAATATCGGCGCGGATACCCTCACCTCCTTTGACGCCGCCTCTTTTCCTGAAATCAAGGCCTGCCGGAACCCCTTTGATGTCACCAACGGCAGAACGCCGGAACCTGTGAAGGAGATTCTCCGGCGTGTGCCTGAAGCCTATGGCAGCCGCCAGTTCCGGGCGGTGACACTCAGGGATTATGAAAAAAGGGCGGAGGAACTGGCCGGGGTCTCGAGGGCGGCCGCCAGGTACGCCTGGACCGGGAGCTGGCGTACCGTGGAGATCGCCGTGGACCCCGTGGGCACAACCCGGCTGACCCGGAATTTAAGGAAAAAGATCGCGCGTCATCTTGACGCTGTCAGGCTGATCGGGGAAGACCTGGAGATCCGTCCGCCCCGGTTTGTTCCCCTTGCCCTGTGCGTCTCCCTCTGCATCCATCTGGATTACTGGCCCGAAGATATCCGGTACCTGCTTGAGCAGGAATTTTCAGAGGGTTTTACCCAGGACGGGAGGATGGGGTTTTTCCATCCGGACAGGTGGACCTTTGGCCGGGAGCTCAGGGCGAGCCAAATCATTGGCCGGGTTCAGTCGGTCAAGGGGGTCGGTCATGTGCAGGGGGTGAGCATGAAACGCTGGAATGAAGCGACATTAGGCGATTATCAGCCAACTGACGAGGGCTACCATTGCCTTGCCTTTTCCAAGCCCGGCATGAATGATGTCATCCAGGTGAAGGCCAACGAGATTATTCAGGCCCGTAATGACCCGGATCACATGGAAAAAGGGTTCATCCTGTTCGATGTCAGGGGAGGCCGCCAATGAAGAGAGAATGGTTTATCCGGTGGAATTAATTTCACCATGAAGGACATGAAGGACATGAAGGGGGGAGGGCGTTAATGAGCAAAAATTGCAGAAATGATTGTGTGGAGACCCTGGATTATCCTAAAAAGATATGGAACCGGGCAGGGCTGTCCCGCATCGGTTACCGTGTGGCCACCTATTCCGGTTTTCGTGAAGCTTTGCTTCGAAAACTTGACGCGGAACCCATGCTTTCCTCCTGGACCCACCGCAGGGCAGATGATCCCGGCATTGCTCTTTTGGAGGGGGCCTCCATCCTGGGGGATATTCTTACCTTTTACCAGGAACTCTACGCAAACGAAGCTTATCTGAGGACGGCCCAATGGAGGGAGAGCATTGGGGATTTGGTCCGTCTCGTGGGGTACCGTCTCTCCCCGGGCCTGGGGGGCAAGGCCGTATTCGCCTTTGAGGTAAAGGGGGACAAGTCCGTGGTGATCCCGGCGGGATTTCCGGTCAAGGCCCAGGTGAAAGGGTCGGAAAAGCCGGTTGATTTTCAAATAAAAAAACAGGCCGTTGCCTGGCCCAACCTCAGCCGGTTTTATCTGTATCGTCCCGCAACCATACCGGATTTCACCTCAAAAATGTCGGCTTTTTCCACGGATACCCTGGGGCTTAAGCAGGCCGGGATCGAGATCAACAAGGACGATCGCCTGCTGTTGCTGGATACCACCAAAGGCCCCACGGACAACGCTCAAATTGTCGTTGTAAAGGAGGTTGAGGAACAGTTTGAAAGGACCGTCATCAAGATTGAAGGCGCATGGAATAAAGGACAGGGCCTTGGAAATATCAAGGCCTTCAAGCTGGGGCGTTCCTTCCGTCATTTCGGCCATAACGGGCCTTTGCAGGTGGTTGACAAAAATGATCCCACCTCGAAAATGATATCCGTCAAATTCGACAGAAAGCTCCATGGAAAGACGGAAACGGCATCAACGGAAAAATGGTCCGTTCAACCCCCCATCCAGTCCACTGAGATTCCCCTGGACAGTGAGGTGGATGACTTCGTGGTTGGAAGCAGGGTGGTGATCCAGGGATTGAAATCCGCTGACGGCCAGGCATACAAAAATTTCAAAAATCTGATATTTTTCCTGCTTTACGCGACAGGGTTCGGATTGAAGAATGTCTTTGGCGGAACCATGGTCAGGGAGGTCAAAAGCGCAAGGTCCGGCACCATTACCTGGGGGGCCATGAACGGCAGTTCCACCATCATCGAGCTTTCAGGGGAGATGGATGACTGGGGGATTCTTGTAAAGCCGGTAAAGAGAATCCACGATACACTGGTAACGAATATCCGCAACCTCGTCATCCACGAAACCCTCGGGAAGAGCGCTGTCACCCTCACAAACGTCCGGCGGGCCGATTCTTCGGCAGACGGTAAAACTCTTTACTTTTATGGGGATGCAGGCGACTACAAGCAGCTGGATAAGCGAAAGCTTGCCTTTGTGAAAAAAGACGGCACCTCCATGGAGACCACGGTCGTCACCGTGGCTGCCGGGTTGTCGGACCCGAAAAAAAAGAAATTGAGGCCCGTTACATTGAAAAGCCCCCTGAAAGCGGGGTTTGCTTTGGCCGATTTTCCCCTTGAAAAACCCGGGGTGACCGTCCATGGAAACCTGGCAGAGGGCGGCCAGGGCTGGAAGGAAAAGGACGCCGTCCTTGGCAACGGTGACAGCCGCCGGACATTCCAGACCTTTAAACTCCCAAAGTCGCCCCTGACCTATCACCTCTCTTCCGGGGAGACTCCCCCGGAAGTGCCGGAACTTAAGGTCTATGTAAATGACCGCCTGTGGAAGAGGGTGGCTTCCTTTTTTGGCCGTGGCTCCGGGGAGGAGATATATATTGTCCGTGAAGATGCCAAAGGGGAAAGCTGGGTGCAGTTCGGGGATGGAAAAACAGGCGCCCGGCTTCCCTCGGGCATAAAAAATGTGGCCGCAAAATACAGGACCGGTACGGGGGCTTACGGCGCCCTCAAGGACGGGACAACCGTGCAGCCGGGGGGGAAGCTCGACCGCCTGAAAAAGATCCGGTTGCCCGGGGGGGCCTCCGGCGGTTCCAAACCCGAAACCGGGGACAATGCCAAAGAAGCTGCGCCGGGAAAGATCCAGAGCCTGGGCCGCCTTGTGGGACTGAAGGATTTTGAAAGTGAAACCCTGGCCATATCCGGTGTCTCAAAGGCCATGGCCGCCTGGGAGCTTGTGGACAACGTTCCATCGGTTGTCCTGACGGTGTTGATGGAAACAGGGCGGGCCGACGAGCTGAAAACCGTGAGAAAAAACCTGAACGATTATAACAGCTCCAGGGGACCCCGGCGGTTCCCCATTGATGTTCAGCCGGGCAAGCGCCTTTATGTGTACATGGATGTTGTCTACGGGCTTCATCCCTCCTTCCTGGAAGGGAAGGTTGAAAAGGCGATCAGGCAAGCGTTGGGGGGGGCCGGGGATGACGGAAGCAACACCAATGCTTCTTCCGGTGTTTCAGAAAGTGGTTCATCCGGGCTTTTCGGGATTCATCAGCGTGGCTTTGGACAGAACGAGTACGCCACAAGGATCGCGGGAACCATTCAAAATGTCAAAGGGGTGATGTGGGCAAAGATTATCGCTCTGGGATCTTTAGAGGGCGGCTCGGACAAACCCTCCAGGCTTGTTGCGCCCAAGGAACCAAAGCCCCTGAACCCGGTCATCTCCTGCGGTGATTCGTACATATTGAGCCTGTTCAAGGATCATCTTCAAATTTCGGCTTCCAAAGGTCAATCCACATAAGGAGTGTTGATATGGGTGAAAAGCGTGTACCTCTCTATGACCGGCTGCCTGAAATTTACAGGATCAAGGACCTGGAGCAGTCGCCCCCGGGCCGGTTGAAAAGCTACCTTGCCCTTGTTGAGGAGGTGTTTGGAGAGATCCATGAAAATATCGAGTCCCTGTATCACGATCTGTTTATCGACACCTGTGACGACTGGGTGATTCCCTATATCGGAGACCTGCTCGGCACAAGCCACCTCAAGGGAAATTCCTGGACCCTGAGGGCCGATGTCAGCGATACCATCGCCCTTCGCCGCCGCAAGGGCACCATTGGCGCAATTGAACTTCTGACCTATAATCTTACCCAGTGGGGTGTCCACTGCCTGGAGCTTAAGGAAAACCTGGTGTGGAACCACCATCTCAATCACCAGCGGCCGGACAGGGGGACCGTTCCCCTCGGGAACCCTTCAATGCTTACCCTTGTTAACACCCCGTTTGATCCCTTTGGCCATACGGTTGACCTGAAACCGCCGGCCTTTGGAAATATTCGATACAATCTGCCCAACCTTGCCATCTTTCTCTGGCGGCTGGAGGCGTATCAGATCCCTGTTTCCCAGCCCGACCCCCAGGGCGCGCACACAAGGGACACCGCCATTGACCTTGTGAAATTCCCGGATGCCGCCGCCTTCATTGCAAGGTTTAATGTCCATCCCCTGGGCGAGCCCGTAAGGCTCTTCAATACCCACGGCTTTGATCCGGACAGGAAACCGCCCGTTGTAACCCAACTGGATGAAACCCCGGGCCCCATTGCCACGGCCCGGCTGAACGGGGATTCCCAACACGGAAATCCTGAAGCCTATGTTGCTGTCGACACCTATGACCATACCGACCCGGACCTGGAATCCCTGGACATATCGGATGCGGGCCTTCAAATGCATCTGCCCGAATCCCGGTTTGCCGGAGAGATCTGGCCAAGACCTGAAGATCCCCAGGTCTGGTCCCTCAGGGGAGGGAACCTGTGCGCCTGGGAGAAAGGGCTTTCGCCTCCCCTGGAGGATCATGAAATCGTCATTGATCCGGTCATCGGCAGAATCGTCTTTGGCGTGGATACAAAAGCGAAGGCAAACGCCTTGATCGACCATCTGTTGCTGACATATACCCATGGGGCGGTGGGGCCGGTGGGGGCCCATCCCCTGTCCTGTCCTTCCCCGCCCCTGGAATACCATGGCGAGCCCGTGGACAAGAGGGAGGTCAATTACCACCAGGACCCCGGCGGGCTCCTGGACCGGCTTGACAATATCCATACATCCGGGTCGCCCATTGTCATTGAAATCCAGGACAGCATGACCCACCACCTGGACCTTACCGGCCTGGGGGGGACCATTATCGAAGACGGGGGCGTGAATTTGCAGTTGAACAGGTCCCTGATCATCCGTGCCGCCGACAACCAGCGGCCCGTCATCCGGCTTGCCCATCCCCTGGGTTTCAGGCCCGCCAATGTCAAGGGCGCAAATGAAACGGAGCAAAACCGGTTTGACGCGGTCATGTCCCATCTCACCGTAAGGTTTGAGGGGTTGTATCTCACCCGGAGCGATAGCTTTCCCGGGGGGAAACCCCTGATTGCACGGGCGGCGCTGCACAGCCTTGAAATGATCGGCTGCACCCTGGATCCGGGCGGGTTCAAAAAGCACGACGGCAGCCGTGCCCCGGTTTTTCCTTCCATGGAACTCAAGGAACCCTATGGGTTTGCGGACGGGGATGACGAAGACGCCTTTAATCAAACCCCTGAAATCATCCTCCGGCGCGTCATTACCGGCCCCTTGTTCATGGATACCGGCTACAGGCTGTTCCTTGGGGACACTATCATCGATGGGGGCAGCGGCGTCGGCCATGGGCCGGGGAGCCCTGACTTTGCAGTTTCAGGCGCGGGTCCCGCGCCGTCAAGTTCATGGGGACCGGCCACCCAGGCCAACGGTGTCACGGTATTCGGCCGCATGCGGGTGGAGAGCATCTCCGGCCGGGGGGGCATATGGGTCCATAGCCTGGAGGTTCTCAATAACCAGAAGGGGTGCATACGTTTCAGCTGTTTTTCAGGCCGGGATGACAGGCTGCCCCGGAATATAGGCTGCGTAAACGGCAAAGAGGCCCGGCTGCGGTTTGTCAGCGAGATATTCGGCAGGCCGGCCTATGGGCAACTGGCCCGGACCAGTGATTTTCGAATCCGGGAGCAGGGACCCCGGCGGACGGAACTGCGGCAATCCGGCAGTGAGTTCCCGGCCGGTGGCGACCCGAACTATGCCGTAACCTTTGAGGGTCAAAAGGTGTACAAGCTGGGGGATCAGATGGGGGCGTTCGGGTTTCTTTTGGAGGCCCACAAGTGGCGAAACATTCAGATTCGTTTCCGGGAATTTATGCCGGTGGGAGTGAGACCGTTGCTGATACAGGTGACTTAAGGAGAGCAAAATGAAAGGCGATTTTTCCAACTGGGATTTTGACGGCAAGAAAAATTACAGCGGCGTTTTGCACCAGCAGGGCAGGGTGCTGCTCGATACCGACTGGAACGCCCAGACCCGAATAACAGCTGACTGGCAGGACCAGGCGGGCCGGGACGCCATCGGACCGGCAGTGGCGGCAATACCATTAAGCGAGCCTGACGGATTCAAGGTCTTCAAGGCCGGCAAGGCTGGCAAGGCTGGCAAGGCCGGTAAGGCTGGCAAGGCCGGTAAGGCCGGTAAGGCCGGGGCCGTCACAAGTCCGGAGGGTGAGAAGGCAAAGCTGGGCGTCAAACCGGGAAGAACCTGGGCGGATGGAATGCTTGTCCGTCTGGACGGAAAAACAGAGGTTACTCTTACTGCCACCTATCTTAAAGATCCAAAAACGCCGATCGGGTCCGGCACACGGGACGGGGTCGTCCTGGAGGTCCGGCGGGAAGCCGTCAACGGGTTTCAGATACCGGAGGAGCTGATTGAACCGGCCCTGGGCGGACCCGATACCACGGAACGGCTCCACACGGCAATGGCCTTCAGGCTGCTCCGCCTGGAAGCCGGGGACACCTGTGAGACGTTCCGGGATAAGCTGAAACACGACATTTCGGACCGGGGAAATCTGAAGGTGACCCTGGCCCCGGTCTCAAAGATAGACGGCGACTGCCCGGTGATGGAGGGCGGCGGTTACACAGGGTTTGAGCATTCCCTTTACCGGATTGAGATTGCCCGGGTAACGAGCGGCGCTTCCCCCATGTTCAAATGGTCCCGGTTCAACGGGGGGCTGGTAGGACGGGGCAAATTTGATTCAACGACCCCAAAAGCCGTCATTACCGCCAACCTCCAGCCCATTATCACCTCGGGGCTGGATGGTTTCTATCTTGAAGCGGTTGAGTACGACAAGGAGCGCGGGCTCTGGGATGTGACCTATGGGGCAAAGGTGACACTGACCGGCGACAACGAAATACAGTTACCGGCCACGGCTCTCTTCGGCAGTATCCCGGCTGCCGGTAAGACGGTCTTTTTCCGGCTCTGGGACGGGATAGAAAAACTATCCGGCTTTCCTTCGGCCATTTCCCCTGCAAAGCCAAAGACCTTGATTAACGGTATCCGCCTGGAGTTCGATCTTGGCGGCGGCATGGAGTACATGGCCGGTGATTTCTGGACCTTTGAACTGCGGGCGGGGGGGATCGGCAATTCCCAGCTGATTACGGACGGACCGCCCCAAGGCATCCGCTATCACCGGGTGCCCCTGGCAATCCTCAATTGGGACGGCAAGAAAATCAAAGAGGATAAGATCGATGATTGCCGGAGGATATTCCATCCCTTGACCGATCTTCAAGGCTGCTGCACCGTGACCGTTGGCAGGGGCGGCGATTTTGACGAGATCCGGAAGGCCGTGGATTATCTGGATACGGAGGTGGGGGGCCGGATATGCCTGCTGCCGGGGGAGTATGTTGAGAACGTTAAAATCCACGACCGGTCAAACATCTTCCTCCATGGATGCGGCGAACAAAGTAAAATAACGGCAAAGGCGGCATTGCCGGTCATAGATGTGGTTGATTCCACCAACATCCGGATCGAGTCCCTTGCCGTTTCCGCCCATGAAGGGGGAACCGGCATCCATGTTCACGGGTCTCCGCAAACCGTGGGAAAACCCGCCTCCACCCGTAATATCCTGTTGACCGGCCTTGTGGTGGAGGCTGATTCAAAAAGCGCTGTAAAAGTGCTGGACGGCCGTTTTGTCACCATACGCGAATCCCTTATTCAAATGAAAAAGCATACCAGGGTCTCCTGGCCGGCCATATTCTTTGTGGGCGATGACGGAGTGATCCAGGACAATAAAATCCAGGTGGGGGCCGGGCAGGCCGTGGATCTTGAGAACCTTGCGGATATTGCGCCCCCGGCAGGCCGGGGCGGGGTTCAGATTGGCGGTACCTCCGACCGGGTTCGCATTGTCAACAATGAGATCCTCGGCGGCTCCGGCAATGGAATTACTTTGGGTCATATCCTGCTGACGGACGGCCGGGACCGCACCGATATCCCTTTCCCAACTTATTTTGAGAGGGATAATCCATGTTATCCATGCCTTTCGGCGGATGATACCCTGGAGGCCATCGATGATGGGGATGACAACCGGGTGCGGACCTCCGCGGGTCCCCTCAGCGAGATCCTCATCCGGGGCAACCGCATTTATGATATGGGCATGAATGGTGTGGGCGTGGCCGCCTTCTTCAATCCGGAAGAGATAGATAAGCTGGAAGAACTTGGAAAAACAGCCAATCTGCTCATCAGCGTCAACCGGCTCACCATCCTGGACAATGATATTCGTAACTGCCTTAAGGGTGAGCTTGCATCCATAACCAAGGCAATGCTGGGGAAAAAGGGATACGGGGGCATCTCCCTGGGGGATGTGGAACATCTGGTGGTCCGGGAAAACCGCATTGAGGACAACGGAGCAAAGGTTGAAAAAGGAGAGCCCATATGCGGTGTCTTTGTTCTCCACGGTGAAGGCATTGACATCTCAGGGAACCGGATCGTCAATAACGGGGTTAAAGGGAGTTCATACCGGCAGGGCCCCCGGGGCGGAATCGTCATTGTACAGGGGGTTGCCCCTTCCTCGGAATACGGTGTTGAGGCGCTTCAGCTGAAATATCCCCTTAAGGAGGGGGCACCCGCCGTCAGAATCCACGATAATGTGGTGGTGACGCCCGCCGGCCGGGCCCTTTCCCTCACCGCCTTGGGCCCGGTATCCGTGACCGGCAATCAATTCACCACCAGGGATATATGTCCGGGGCAAGGGGTGGAGCCCTACCTGGGGGCAACGGTATCTATCTTGAACCTGGGTGTTTCCAATGAGCTTTACGGCCAGCTGTTCCTGTTTTTCCTTCTTTCCTATCTGAACACGGATTCCCTCAGGCCCGACGGCGGTGTGAAGGTGACCGATGACGGGATAAATATAAAGGCCGGGTCCGATGAAACACCGGCATATGAATGTATCGCCAACGGAAATGTGCTGTTCAGCGACAACCAGTGCCTGCTGGACCTTTTTGATACGCAAAGTGACCTGGCATGGCTCTCGTCGTCCATATTCATCGCAACCCTGGACGATATCGGTTTCCATGACAATCAATGTGATTTCGATGCCGTGCCGGCCATGGACTTTATCCTTTCCCAGGCCATTCTCCTGGGTTTTTCCCTGCGGGTGGGCAATAACAGGTTCAAGGAGGGCTTTTTGCTTAATTCCCTGTTTTCCGCCATCACCCATGGGTTACTCAACATGACTACCCACAATCAAGCCACCCACTGTCTCTGGATCAACGGTGTTTGGGGTACAGGTTCACCCAATACGGTCCTGTGGTCATCCGTTACGGGGAAAAAAGAATCCTACTGCGATATTTTTAAAAATATGTTTGGCGAATGGAGAAATTAGGGAGAAGATAACATGGATAACACGATCAAGGGTAAGGATATAAACATTTCCTTCAGCGATATCTCCCGGAAATTCGAGGGCCGGCTCAAGGGCGCGGACCGGGACCGCCTCAAGGGGCTGGGGGAATTGAGCCTCACGAAAAGAGTAAAAGCCGCGGGACTTAAGCAGGAGAAGGAACGCCTGATGGAAAAGCTGGGGCCTGATGACCCAAGGGTGGAAAAAATTCGTAACAGGGAAAGAAATGAGAAGTTTCTATCCCGTAACCTGGCACAGGAAATCCAGCGCGCCGGAACCGATGTGTCCGGTTTTGAACGGGAAGCCTGGAACCTTTTCGGCCATGTCCGGGACAGGAACGGCCTGGGCGTACCGGGTCTCACCGTTGCTCTTTTTGATGAAAACGGAAACTGGATCAGGAAAATGGGATACGGGTGTACGGACAAGGACGGCTCTTTTTCCATCATCTATCCATCAAAAGGCGAGGAAAAAAGGAAGATCCCGGATTCCCCGAAGGTATTCATTCATGTTACCGACAAGGATTACAGGGTTTTATACAAGGACAGCGAACCACTTTATCCCTTGATCGGACAGATGGACTACCGGGAGATTTATCTTACAAAGGAAGAGGTCTGCACACCTCCTGAGCCCGGACAGGAGGAGCCACCGGCGGAACCCGGCAGATGGATCGTCAAAGGAAGGGTCGCGGACCTGGACGGCCGCGGCATCGCAGCAGCAAAGGTGAGCCTCTACGACAAGGACCTCGTCTTTGAGGAAAGGCTGGGGACAACGCTTACGGACGATGACGGAAATTTTATGGCCAGCTATGAAGTTGAAGAATTCCCTGACCTCTTTGAAGCAAAACCCGGCATCTATCTGAAGGTGCTGGATGAAAACGGAAAGCTGCTTTATGCTTCAAAGAAAAAAGTCAAATGCAGGGCGGGACGCATCGAAACTTTTGATATAAAGGCCAAAAGGAAAGCGGGCAGATGAAAGGGGAAAGATGAAAGCCGGGAAACCGCGTCAGGGCAGTGCATACCGGAAAATCCCCGATACGATTTTAAAACGGGTGGGGAATGAAACCATGGTCGCTTTAGAAAAAAAACAAAACCCAGACAAGGCTGTGAGCAAAAGCCGTACCGGAACCAGGCAAAGTTCGGTCCCTGGTACAAAAGGTTTTTTTGCAACATCCCCTTGCACGGGTGCGGAACTTCTTCAATGCAAACCCATCTGTCCCTGCGCCGGCGGCTGTCCCCGGTGTGAACCTGTTGTTCAGGCCAAACCCATGGTCGGCAGGCTGGACGACAAGTATGAACTGGAAGCGGACCGGGTGGCGGACCGGGTGATGGGCATGCCGGAGTCCCGGATACAAGCAAAAACAGCCTGTCCGTGCGGGGATGAAGAAGTAAAAGGGGATTTGATTCAAACAAAGCCGGAGCAGGGGGAAACGCCCCAAAGCCGGGCTGTTTCAGAGGCCCAAACCCATCCGCGATATTGTCCGGGCACGCCCCTTTCTCCTTCGTCCCGCAGGTTTTTCGAACCGAGGTTCGGACAGGATTTCAGCGATGTCCGGGTGCATACATGCGATTCAGCCGTTGAGATCAGCCGTGGATTGAACGCCCAGGCACTGACATATAAAAACAATATCTACTTCAACCGGAATAAATATGCTCCGGAGACCTCGTCAGGAAAGCGATTACTCGCCCATGAACTCACCCATGTGGTTCAGCAGCAGGGCCGAAATTCTGAAAGCTCCCCTCAGTCCTGCCCTTTTGCCAATGATAGTCCGTCCCGGGTGAAAGACATGGTACAACGGGCCTGCGGTCCGGATGAGATCGGAGAGCCTGCCGGATGCACATTTGACGACAGGGAAGTGACCCGCCCCCGGTATCTGTTTGTCGTTGATTGCGATCGGTTCAGGCCTGGGAACGAGGATGACCTGAGGCGGGATGCCAGACGGATTCGCCAGGGCGACGTGGTGGAACTCCACGGCATTGCCAGTATCGAAGGGAGCCCTGATTATAATCTGCATCTTTCCTGTGCCCGGGCGTTGAAGGCCGGAACCGTTGTCGAGGATGTGCTCAGACGGCGGGGCGTCAGTGCGACCATCCGTGTCTTCAACCACGGGGGAATCCGGGGCAATCGGGAGTTCCAGCGCAGCGTCGTGATGAATATCCGGAGGGCGGCTCCGGTACAGCCGCCGGAACCGGCCCGGCGCTGCGGGCCTGATGCCACGGACTGGTTAATCCGTCAGGTGGCGGCAGCGAAACGGGACCCGGCTGTATTGGCCGTCCAGGCGGACCTGGCCGGGGCCAACCGGATCGCGTCACGGTACGGATTCTCGGCGGATCGAATTGCCGAAGGGGCTGTGGTAAGACGGGTTCTCACGGCTGAAAGCGCCCTGGCCACCGCCGGTACCCCAGCCACCCGCACCCCTGGTTTCCGTCGGCAGCTGGCAGCCTCCGTGCCCGGTCAGCGGGCGTTTGGCCGGGCCGTGGTGGCATCAAGCGTACCCTTGGCCGGCGCCCCGGAAGCCATTGTCCTGGCAGGCGTTCGCAGGGCAGCCCTTTCCTGGCGGAACCTGGTGGGCACGGGCCGCCGTTTTGATTTCAAGAACGACCCAAGGACCATGCAACGCCCGACTTCGGCGCACTGCCCGGATGACTGCGCCAATACCATCACATTGTGTCCCGGCACCGGTTCGGATTGTTTCCGGACAGACGTGCCCGGCAATCTGTTTTTCGCCCATGTGGGCCGATTCGTCGGCTGGACCGAGCTTGCCCTTCAGCTTGGGTCCCAATTTGCCCAGCTCAGATCCGCCGGCAGGTTCGACACCCTGGACGATACACGGATGATTCGTCTCGGATGCGGGCTCCCGGACCCCCTGACGCGAACCGCACTATGCGCCGCTATCAACGCCAGCCGGTCCATATTTGTGCTGAGGCCCTGCGGCAACTGCACCGAAGCAACCACTGCCCGGGTCGTCTGACCCGGCGTCTCGACAACCGGGCTGTTTGGGTGTATGGTAGCCTGCGTTGACCAGATGAAGAAAATAACCATGAAAATGAGATGCAGATGCCATGAAAGAACAAAACGCAGTTTCTCCAGAGTATGATGTCATTGTTGCCGGGGCAGGGCCCGCCGGTGCCCTTACCGCCTATTACCTTGCCGCCGCCGGGAAGAAAGTCCTTATCCTTGAAAAGGAGCGTTTGCCCAGATACAAAGCCTGCGGGGGCGGCCTCACCCCCAGGGCGTTTGACGCCCTGCCGTTTGACATCTCTCCGGTGGTGGTCCGGGAGGTTTCCAACGCCCTGATGCTGCATAACAACCGGCCTGTTTTCAGTCACAGCAGTGGCGGCAAATCCCCCCTCTTTACCATGGTGATGCGGGACCGGTTCGACCATTATCTTGTGGAACAGGCCGTGGCCATGGGGGCCCGCCTCCGGGAGGGTGCCCGGTTTGAATCGGTGGCCGGCCCGGCCGGAAACCTTCGGGTGACCACCTCCCGGGGGGAGTTTACCACCAGGCTTTTAGTGGGGGCGGACGGGGTGAACGGCCGGGTTGCCAAGGCACTGGGGCTTACCATCTCCACCCGGTACATGACGGCGCTGGAAGGGGAACTCTATCCTGGAACCTCCCTGGACCTCGAGCGGTTCAAAAATACCCTTCACTACGATTTCGGTGTCATTCCCGGGGGCTACGGCTGGGTCTTTCCCAAGGGAGACCATCTGAGTGTGGGGGTGGGCACCTTTGCCCAAAAAGCCACGGGCATCAACCGCGCTTTTGAAAGCTATCTTTCCCTGAAGGGGCTGTCCCATGCCCGGAAAATAGATCCCTTGAAGGGGCATCTCATCCCGACCCTTCCCAGGAAAGCAGGCCCTGTCTCCTGCGACCGGGGACTGGTTGTGGGAGACGCCGCCGGATACGGGGATCCCCTCACCGGTGAGGGGCTTTACTTTGCCTTTACCGGCGCAAAAATGGCGGCCGATACCCTGGCCGGGGTCCTGGAAACCGGCCGGTTCCAAACCATGGCCGGCTATGATGCCAGGCTCAAGAAGGCCTTTTTCCGGGAGCTCACCGCCGCCCATGTCATTGCGGGGATGCTTTACGCCGTCCCCGGCCTTTCAAGGCGGATCCTTTTTGCCCAGGGCCGGGAACTGGGTAAAAGCCAGCTCGATGTGGTGTCAGGCAGGCTTACCTATACCAAGCTGCTGGCAAGGCTTCTTCTCCGGATCATGAACCCGATCCAGGTCCTGTCGGTGCTCTTTCGCTGATTTTGAAAACTTACCTTTTCCTGCCGCGGGCTCCCACGGCCAACGATGACGGGCCGGATATTAACCAGCCGAGGGAGAGCCTTGATATGCTAAAAGAAATAGAAGTTTCATCTGACTGCGGTCTTTACCGCATGGACTCCGGAGCACCGGAGACAATCAACCGTTTTATTGCCACAACCCCGGAAACCCGGGCCATTTCAAACGATCCCATGGTGATGGGGATTGATTACACCCGCCGCCTCAAAGCCTCCTGCTCACGAATTCTCAAACGTTTTTCCGCCAACGGTCTGACCTGCCTGGAAGAGAACGAAACCATCGTGTTCGACATCCTACGGGGGGGATTGAACTTCGGCCTTCGTGAAGCCCTTGCCGATGCCTTTGGGTGGAACCGGCACGGATGCTCCTTTATCAGCGCCCAGCGTGCCCGCAAGGACGATTCCCCCGAGCAGTGGCACATCGTTGAAAGCGAATACAGCAAAGTCTACATGCCGAAAACAGCAAGCATCGTGATCGGGGACGTGGTGGCCACGGGCACAAGCCTCGAGCACGCCATGCGCGCGTTGGTGGCCGAGACGGAAAAACAGGGCACCAGCCTGCGGTCCGTGGTGTTTTTCACCATTGGCGGCCCCCGTGCCGCAGAGATCCTCCAGGCCACCGATGCCATGTGCCGGGAACGCTTTCCCGCCTATGAGGGCACCACCCTGATCTATCTGGAGGGGTGCTTCACCGTTCCCGTTCCCGAAACCCCGCTCAAGATCAAACTCACCGGAACCGACCTGGTACGCCTCGATGCCGTCATGGCGCCGGATTTCATCGAATCCCAGTATGACGATCCGGGCTTTCCCATCCAGCGCTGCACCATTTACGATGCCGGCTCCCGGGCCTTCTGGACGCCGGAATACCTGGAAGATCTCCATGGGTACTGGTCCGAGGTGAAGAAACTTGCCGACAGCGGCTTGAGCTTCAAGGATCTGCTCAAGGAGCGGTTCCCGGACCTTGATCCCGGGCGGTTCGGTGATGTGGACCTGGGGGATGTCTGCGACAGGCAGCTGGCCCAGGCGGCGGAATTACCGGCATAACTTGTTGCAATAAAATAACCGGAGGATGAAATGAAGACAGAAGGACGTGTGGACAACGATTTTGCCCTGGGGCACGTGAGCGGTTCCCACCAGAAAGGGTTTTTGCCCATGATGGTGGTGATGCTGGGATTTACTTTCTTTTCCGCCAGCATGTGGGCCGGCGGAAAGCTTGGCACTGGGCTGACCGCGCTTCAGCTTATCGGGGCCGTGATGGCCGGCAACCTGATCCTTGGCTGCTACACCGCGTTTCTTGCCGCCATTGCCGCAAGGACGGGGCTTTCCACCCATCTGCTTGCCCGGTACTCCTTTGGTGAAAAGGGGTCCTATCTTCCCTCCCTGCTTCTGGGTCTCACCCAGGTGGGCTGGTTCGGTGTGGGCGTTGCCATGTTCGCCCTGCCGGTTCAGAAGGTTACCGGCTGGGACATCAATCTCTTGATCGGCGTATCCGGAATCGTCATGACGGCCACGGCCTGGTTCGGGATCAGGGCATTGACGATCTTAAGTCTCATTGCCGTGCCCGCCATTGCGGTGCTCGGGTTTTTCTCCGTGGGCACGGCGTTTTCAGAGTTCGGCGGCATGGAAGCCTGGTTCGCCATGGCGCCGTCCGAGCCCATTGGACTGTTTACGGCCATCGGCATCTGCGTGGCCTCCTTTATCAGCGGCGGCACCCTAACCCCCGACTTTACCCGGTTTTCCAAAAGCACAAAGGTGGCGGTGTCCACCACGGTCATCGCCTTTTTTCTGGGTAACAGCCTGATGTTCCTCTTTGGCGCCGTGGGCGCGACCTTTTATCAGCAGGCCGATATTTCGGAAGTGCTGCTCAAGCAGGGCATGATCGTATGGGCCATGATCATCCTGGGACTCAACATCTGGACCACCAATGACAACGCCCTTTATGCCTCGGGCCTCGGGTTCTCCAACATCACAAAGCTTCCGAAAAAGATGCTGGTTCTTTTTAACGGCGTGGTGGGGACCATCATGGCCCTCTACCTGTACAACAATTTCGTGGGCTGGCTCAGCCTGCTGAATACCATGCTTCCCTCCATCGGCGGCATCATCATCGCCGACTATTACATGATCAAAAGAGGGCGCTACACCCGCCTTGAAGACACCTGCTTTCAGCGGGTGCGGCCCACGGCCGTGATCGCGTGGCTTGCCGGTGTGCTTGCGGCCCGGTACATTCCAGGCATCGCCCCGGTCAACAGCGTGCTTTGCGCCATTGGCGTCTATCTGGTTGCCGAGCAGGTCGCGGCGGGCATCAGGACAACCGAAACCGCAAGATCATAATAATTTATCTACCCGGCGCCACGCCTCCATCCTGTGGTGGAGCCGGGTATGAATTTAATTCCCCGGATTTGAAGGTTTAACGCATCCGGGAACGCATCCGGCCGTATCCCATCACGCCAAGGAGCCCGATCCCCACGAGCAGTATGGGGGAGGGTTCGGGAACAGCGTTACCGACTGCGGAAGCATCACCGCTCATATCGTCCACAAGCCACATGTTACCGGAATCATGGAGAACGACGTAGTCAATGAAAATTCCAGAGGTGGCGTCTACCCGCAGAAAATCCATGGGGCCGTGAGTGTTGGAGCCACCAGTGACTACAACCGTCGAGCCATCGGTCAGGTGTGCCTCGACATAAAAGGAAGACATGGAACTGTATCCGGTTTGAAACCAGGTGCCGTCATTATTTGTAAAATCGACTATAACACCGCGCGCATCTGCACCCGTCCCGGCCCACAGCCACATATTTCCGTTATGGTGAAACATACCATTACCATACCCCAGATCATCGGAGGTTGTGGAGTATTTGTTCGTCCTTGAATCACCGTACATTGAATCAGACCCATTAAAAGCTTCGAACGTAACGCCGGCGATATTATTGACAGCCTGACCCTCCATCCCATCCTCGAAATCAATCATGAAAGCCGACGCACTTCCTACGATACAAAGACCCGTCATTACCGCGCATAACAACATCAACATCTTTTTCATTTACTTTCCTCCCTCTTAAAAGATTAAATGGATAAAAAACACCGTTCACCCTCGTCCGCCAAGGGTGATCGACCTGCATTTATTCAACAGCCCGGGATGCCGGGCAGTTTAATCTCGTCGTCCATATCAGAGGCGGTAGCGAATTCATATTTTCAGCCCGGGCGTTGCAGGCGCAGCTTAGTTGATGATGGGTATCGCCGGTACTGTGCATTTTTTTTGGGGAGAACCATGCAGGGGATGTCCACAGACCAGCGGGTATCGCGAATAACTTTCGCAAACAGAATTAACATCCCTTAAGTAACCATAAATGTGCGAATTATTTTTTTATCATAAAGAACACTGTTCTTTTGTCAAGTTTTTTTTATGCTCACCAGTTACTTTTGCAGCGGCCGTACCCATCTCCCCGGTAAACAGCGTGGTTTGCGCCTTCACCGGTGGTGGCCCCGGGTATGGTCTTGACTTTCCAGGTAAAAGTGCGCATTTTCATGGCATGTACAGTTAGGGCAAGGAGGATATCATAACAAATATAAAAAAAGTGCAACCTACCTCGATATCTTTCCGAACAACACCTGAGCAGGTTCCGGTCAGGGAATTTTGTATAGAACGTCCTTCATTTCCCCCCTCCAGTCCAATACCCGTCTCCATTCTTTTTTGAATAGCTTCACGTGAGCGTTACCACCCCATCATAAAACGATTCATATTCGCCATATCCGGGAATCTGAAATTGCTTGTAACGTTTGACTCGAAAGGAGGAGAATATGCAGAAAATAAAAAAAATGTGCATACCCGGGGTATGACAGGGGGACGATCTTTTTTTCAAATTTCAGTAATCATCATACCGGCCGGTACCGCTCTCCATGAGTTCTCACATCCTTCGGTTTTTCAGCACATTAAGGATTGACTTCCTGGCATACCCGGCCGCATGGCTGACCTGAATCGCTGCCGCCCGTCACTGTTTGTCCGGATCGGGCGGAACAAACCTTGTTGCATCAAGGATGAAAGGATTATGTCATGAAAAAAAGATTATCTACTTTTATGGTTTCGGTAATGTTTGTCACCATGATCTGTCTTTCCGGTACGGCCGGGGGGGCGGATTATGTGTTTAAAGAAATAGTGATACACGGTGCATCCGACTCGGTGGCATATGGAATTAACGGTACCACCGTTGTCGGCAAATTTTATGACGAGACCGGCCGCCATGGTTTTATTTATGATATCGATACAGAAATCGTGGTACCCCTGGACGCTCCAGGCTCCGATGTCGTTGAAACGGTTGCGACGGGAATCAACGAGGCCGGGAATATCGTCGGATATTTCCGTGACAGGTTTTTGGGACGGTTCGGTTTTTACTATGATGGTTCATATAGCACCATTGAACAATCCGAAGCATGGATGACAATGGCCTACGATATCAATTATGATGATGGAACGGGTAATGAAGTCGTTACCGGAGCCTATCTGAATTTTCCGGAGTTTGAGGGCTTTGGTTTCCTTTACGACATTGCCTCGGAAGTTTTTACAGACTTTCAACAGGGGTTCTATACAAATGGCCTCGGCATCAACAATGACGGTGAAGTTGTAGGGTCCATCTGGCAGGAACCGGAGAATCCGCCGCTTCCCACATATGATCAGTTCGGGTATTTCCGCGATCCAACAGGCGATATTATTGAAATAAAATATATGGATATCGATACCTGCTTCTACACTGATACCTGGGATATCAACAACAATGGGGATATCCTTGGTAACTTCTCCTGTTACAGCGACGCAAATGGACATGGGGGATTCCTTATTAGTACTACTGTTCTTCCCGATTATGATGTCGATGATTTCGATGTTATCGTTCTTTCAGGCTCACCGCTGCCCAGCGCATTTTACTGGGTATATTACGGCATCAATGACGATGGAACCATTGTGGGAGGGTATAGGGATTCCTCGGGCTGGCATGCATTCATGGCGGCACCTGCGCCACCTCCGCCACCTCCGCCACCTCCGCCACCTCCGCCTCCCGTACCGTGATCATCTTATCCCGGAAATATTAACAGGATGATACCGGACCGGTATCATTATCGAATTCAGGGATCGTGGGCAAAGGGCCATGGTCCCTTTTAAAGGAGAAGAAACCATGAAAGAGAAAGCACAAGCCATGGTCATGGCGTCCCTTGCCGCGGATTCCCTGGCATTGGGGGTTCACTGGATCTATGACGCAATGAAAATTAAGTCGGAGCACGGGCTGGTGGATCGGCTGCTCGCCCCGAAACAGGATTCCTACCACCCGACTAAGAAAAAAGGGGAGTTCACCCATTATGGGGACCAGACCCTGGTTTTGCTGGAGTCGGTCGCCGCTTCAGGCGGATTCGACCTCGGCGACTTTTATCAGCGGTGGCAGGCGCTGTTCAAGGAGTATGACGGTTACCTTGATATGGCCACCAAAGGAACCCTCGGGAAAATCGCCCGGGGGAAAAGTCCGAACTGCTGCGGTTCGGATTCAAACGATATTGCAGGCGCTTCAAGAATCGCCCCCCTGATCCTCAGCCTTCGGGACAAACCGGATCAGCTGGTGGAAGCCGTCCGGGCCCAGACCATGATGACCCACCAGGATATGACCACCCTGGACTGTGCCGAGTTTTTTTCCCTGGTTGCCCTGGAATGCCTCAACGGCGCCCTCCCGTCACAGGCGGTCCGGAATGTCGCAAAAGAGGAATTCAGCGATTCCCCCATCGGGCAATGGACCCGCCAGGGAATTGAAGCAAGGGAGGAGGAGAGCGTACCCGCAGTTATCCGGTTCGGTCAGTCCTGTCACACCACCGACGCCTTTGCCGGAATCATCCAGATCATCGCAAAATATGAGGGGGATCTTGCCCGGGGCGTGGTGCAGGCGGTCATGGCCGGGGGAGACAATGCCGCCCGGGCAAGTATCACGGCGATGATCCTGGCGGCCCACCAGGGATTGGACTCAAAAACACGGGAGTGGTTCCAGGGGCTTGTGAAAAAAGCGACAATTGAACAATTCCTGGACAAGATCGGTTAGCGCACCGGAGAAGGATCAAGTCTGTTTTTTTTCAAAGTGATCAGCTGACGGCATGATAAAAAATTCATGCCTATCCGGTTGTTGCACATTCCTTGCTTTTCTTTTATAGCGTGGGGGCTGATTTTTTGACTCTTTTTTGGCATGCTTATTACTGATGATTACATTCTTCTTGAAATAAAAGGTTTTGAATTTTTTTCCTAAAGGAGGGATAGTAGTTCTCAATGAGGAGCTAAGTGGTTGGTCTTACAATGTTTTGAGGCTTGACTCGATGTGCTGCTCTTTGTGATGGACCCAGTGTGAAAAAGGCTTCTTAGCTGTTATTATCACTTAAACACTCTGAAAGAGTATGCACAAAAGCATTTGCAAAAAAAGTAATTTTCAACAGAGAAGTAAAAATGTTGCCCAGTTGAAAAAACCATGCCTGTCCGGTTGTTGCACATATTCCCTTTTTGGGTAGCACTTGTCATAATTTGAGGGAATAAAAAAATATACAGCATGAAGAAAATAGTCATTCACACCTGTTTAACACTAAAAAACCATGAGTAATTACTATTTTGATTAAATTTATTTTACTCAAAATCCAGCATTCCTCATTGAGGTAGGGGTTGAGTTATGCTTTTTACTCTCAACAGACGCCCCGCTGAATAAGTAGTGCAACAACCGGATAGGCCTAGAAAAAACATTATTAAGAAGAGTATAAAGAAATGAGCAGTATAATAACTTGTCTCCTTTAAATGCAGAAAAAGACTTAGCTAAAAACTTTTTTAAGAAGCTATTGTAGAATATTAGCTTGGAGGAAATATAAATATTTGATAGCAATATAATTGATATCAAAACTTCCGGTACACGCTATAATATGTGGGCAAAGAGGAGGTGTTCAGCATGAAAAAAAACTCACCGCAGTCTCTCCCAGATTTTCAGCGAGTTTTCCCAAATGAGGAAGCATGCTATGCTTATCTTTATGCAGCTCGCTTTCCAAATGGTTTCATATGCCCATACTGTAACTGGTTTGGGGATGCCTATCATTTTCAAACTCGGCCGGACATGCTTCGCTGTAGGCGTTGCAAGCGTGACACTCGGATGACTGCCGGTACAATAATGCAAAAAAGCAAGATCCCATTGCTTACTTGGTTCTGGGGTGCTTTTCTTGTTACATCACTAACTCCAGGTATGTCTGCGCTCCAATTTCAGAAGATGTTAGGAATTAATCGTTACGAAACAGCGTTCAACATGTTGCACAAACTCCGCACTGCAATGGTACGGCCAGAGCGCGATGCAATCGGTGGAAAGTGGCCAGTCGAAGTGGATGAAACGTTCGTGGGCGGTGCAACACAAGGAGAAGGACATGGGCGACACCACAAGTCGCTTGTGGGCGGTATTGTGGAAATCCGTCCAAGGATAAAAGCGCCTGGTCCCGATCCTAATTTACCATTTGGCCAGCGCCCGCAACATCGTGGTGGACATGGCCGTGACGTTATTGCAGGTAGGTTACGGCTTCATATCCTCCCAAATCGAAAACAGGAAGCGCTGAAACCATTTATACTGAAGAACGTACAGCCAGGAACTGAAGTGCGAACGGACGGGTGGGCTGGTTACGATAACTTAGAAAAACTAGGGTTCAGACATAAGGTAGTATTGATACAGGGAGACCACACTAAAATGGATCAGCACTTGCCAATGATTCACATTGTCTTTGGGAACTTGGATGTATGGCTCCTGGGTACTCACCATGGAGTTAGCCCCAAGCATTTGCAGGGATATCTCAACGAGTTCGTGTTCCGGTTCAATCGCCGATTCTGGCCATTAGTAGCTTTTGATAGCGTGCTAAAAATTGCCGCCCGAGTAAAGCCACCGACCTACGAGCAATTATACAACGGTACGTGGGACCATCCGGGATAGGCATTTCTGATGCGGATGAAGGCTTGTGCAACAACCGGATAGGCATGAAAAAATCAACTGTCATTACGACGAATTTTCAGTTCAGCAAAAGGGGGGGGGTGTAAGGTTAATAAGAAAAAAATGGAGGTTGGAATGGGGAAAAGTATTATTCTCGAGAATGCAAATGTCATTACGGAAGAGGGAAGAATATTAAAGAATAAATGGATACGGATTGTTGATGGTAAAATAAATGAAATAGCAGATAGTGAAATGACAGATAGTGCAGGGGAGAAAATTGAATGTTCAGGGTTGTTTGTTTCTCCAGGGTTCGTAAATATGCATGTTCATTCACCAATGACTATATTCAGAGGAATAGCGGAAGATGTGCATTTATAGTCCCGGGCAGATGAACTGATACCTTATCTTTACTCGTCCTGTTCATCGTTTTCCGAATCTTCTGTCCAAAATTTATCTTCAACTTTTCGTACTTTAGCTATTATTCTGGAACATGTATCTGAGGTAACCTTGTCAA
>JAAEMK010000683.1 GCA_024225635.1 Desulfobacteraceae bacterium
ACAGGCGGGCATGTAGGTAAAAGTGACGAAGCCGGATTTTTCAATTTTTGTTTTAATTTTTTTTTATGATATAAAATATGTCGAATTTTTAACTTAATTCGTTTGAAGTCGGAATTTTTGCCAAAGTGTGTAGTCGATGTCGGGGAGTATCACCGTTATTTTTAATATTTTTATAAATGCCAAAAATACTGTAATAATTTCGATTAAAGTCCAAAATTGGCCAAAAATGACATTTCCAGCTTTAACATTTTGAAATCGGAGTTGATGCCAAAGTGTGTAGTTGGGGTCGGAGAGTATCACTGTTATTTTAATTTTTTTTATAAAATTCAAAATACAGTAATAATTACGATTAAATTCTAGAATTGGCCAAAAAGGGCATTTTCACCTTTAATATTTTGAAATCGGAATTGATGCTAATGTGTGTAGTTTGGGTCGGAGAGTATTATTATTATTTTAATTTTTTTTATAAAAGTCAAAAATACAGTAATAATTTCTACTATAGTCGAAAAATCGACATTTTCAGCTTTAACATTTTGAAATCGGACTTGATGCCAAAGTGAGTAGTTGGGGTCGGAGAGTAAAAAGGTATGTTCTAAAAAATTTAATAAGAGCAAAAAATACCGTAAAATTTCGATTAACGTAAAAAATTGGCCAAAAATGACATTTCCAGCTTTAACATTTTGGAATCGCAATTGATGCCAATGTGTGTAGTCGATGTCGGGGAGTATCACCGTTATTTTTAA
>JAAEMK010000684.1 GCA_024225635.1 Desulfobacteraceae bacterium
GTCCGCGAACGTCGCCGGTAGAGAAATCTGGTGCCGCGCAGGGAATCTTGCACTAACCGCGCAATCTTTGACCGATTGGGGTGAAATTTGGAACAGAGATACCCTGATATGCTATAAAATAGTGCTGAGCGTTTCGGACCCGTATCGTTTACAATGCTCTGACCACAGCCAGAGTGGTGTCAGCTGCGCGAATTGAGATGGATCATCCGAGATTTCTGGCTGTGGGCGGGAGGGAGGGAGGGAGGGAGGGAGGGAGGGACAGAGGAGTGTTTAACCTTTCGTAGTCGTTGTGGTCGTCGTTGTGTTAGTCGTTGTGGTCGTTGTGGTCGTCGTCGTCGTGGCTGTGTAAAGAGGTGAACTTGAGAATTTCGCTAATATTGTGAGTAAACGGCCTTTTGCTGACAGTCGAGTTTGTGAAAGAATGACAATTACAAAGCGATGATATGATACTCATTTGCATGTATTACGGTAGTACAGGGTTTTTTTTTAGGTTATCACATTGGAAACTCTAATAACTTTGGCAC
>JAAEMK010000685.1 GCA_024225635.1 Desulfobacteraceae bacterium
CAGCAGTATCGCCAGAAGAACGGCCGAGGCACCGAGCAATGTCAGGTGGGCCTTCAGCGGTCGTTCAGAGAGCGCCCCCTCGGTTTCAAGAACGGTGATTGAGGCCAGCTTTCCAGTAGCAGTGAACGTACGTCTAAGCCCAAAAAGCGTGTTCGCGCCCTGCGCTATGTGAATAAAACCCTCGGGCTTATCCACAACGCCCTGCATTTGGCTCAGGTCAAAGTTGTTGCTCGTCAGGACGCTCCCGCCTGCCGTTTCGATGATGATGGCATGCCCCAGAAGCATTTCAAACTGATGGATCATGTTCCTGAGGTCGTCAGTTGTCGGGGACTCGGCTTCAATGATTGCCTGAAAGTTTTCCAGCTCTTTACTCAGGTGTTGTTTCCTGGACTCGTCCGATAGTTGTTTTATCACGTAGGCATGTGAAAAGAATATCAGGGTGAAATAGACGAGGCTGAAAACAGCCCCATACTGAATGGCTGTTCTTCGGATACTCTTTGGAGCTGGCATATGTTGACCTGGTTCGTTCGGGCGTTCAGCCAGTAGGATCTTTTTCGAAGAGGTAGCCCTGGCCACGCAAAGTCTTGATTTTATTGCCCCCTATTATTTTTCTGAGCCTGGCTATATAGACCTGAACAACATTCCTGGTGGGACATCTTTCAATGTTGTAGAGGGTTTCAACCAGTTCATCCTGTGAAAATACCCTGTCTGGTGAACGCAGGAAACACTGCAAAAGGCGGAATTCAGTGGCTGTCAGTCTGAACTCTTTCTGGTCGGGCGTGGTCAGCGTTCGGTAGCTGGCGTTGAGACGAAATCCGTCGACACTGATTTGATCTGTTGTTCTGCCATCCTTCCTTCGGATAATTGCATTGAGCCGGGCTTTCAGTTCATCAAACTCAAACGGTTTGGGAAGGTAATCGTCGGCACCCGCGTTCAACCCTTCTACTCTCTCAGTCCAGTTGGAGCGTGCGGTCAGAATAAGGATGGCCTCTTTTTTCCCGTTTTTTCTC
>JAAEMK010000686.1 GCA_024225635.1 Desulfobacteraceae bacterium
CCTCTGGTTTGTGAATTTATGAAAATCATTTGGAATAACAGACTTCAGCACACATGATTTGTCAAGAAAACAGACACCACTGCGAATTTAGCCGGTTTTGTAAAAACAAGACACTTCAATCTCTATTTGATGGATTGATCATGAAAAAACACACTCGGGTAGGGGCATCTACAAAGGGGACAGCGGGATCGGGGGCTCTCACAGGCAGCAATGACACAAATATCCATGCCAAAAGGAACGCCCTTGTCTGTTTTGCTGGATTGGAACAGATTGGGGAAAAAAGAGACACCGGCATGTCTGTTTCTTCAAAGAACTATATAGATTTGCAATAACGTCTGGTTTGTGCAAAAATAAGATATGGGAGAATCTGATTACAGAAAATTATTGAGATTTCAAATCCTCAAACTCTATGAAAAAAATCAGGATGAAAACATAAGACATACAGCTGAATTTTATCCCGTGAAATAAGTCAAGCATCAGACGACAGTGTCTGTTTTTTTCCAAAATCGACACCCCTGAAAAATGGCTTTTGTCTGATCTTTTTTGGACCCCAAAGTGGCTCAATCTCACTTTCCACTGGACTCTGGTTCTCTGGAAGTGGTTCAAAATAAACAAAAAACCACTTGATGTGGACACTGATTTTTCAAGAAACAGACATTGGGCAAAATGAGGAGTCTGTTTCTTTGGAAATCTGCTCCGAAGAAACAGGGGGGGTCTGTCTGTTTCTTAGAGTCTGTTTCTTTCAGAATTTTGCCAAACCTCCGAAAAAGTCTGTTTCTTCA
>JAAEMK010000687.1 GCA_024225635.1 Desulfobacteraceae bacterium
CTTCATGAACATGGTCCGCCATCACGACTCGGAAGGCACTCTGATGGCCGGCATTCGTCAAGCATTGACAACGCTGAAAGACCGTCTCATAGGCGGCAGCGACACTCACTGGCGAAACATCACCAGTAGGGAAGCAGGACAAAGTAGGGAACTGAATGGTAGCTTTTGAGTGATGCTGGTGACAGGGAACCTGGAAGGGAAGCTCCAACAAAGGGCTCAGAAAAACTGCTCTCTAATAACAATCAAAGCTGATAACTGCTTGCTGTAAGGAAAAGCAGTGCTTTTTGTAAGGGCAGCTTGTTGTCGTCCGGGTAATACGGTATATATTTAGTTTCAGTCCGCCCGCAGCCAACTGTCTTCTCCAGTTGACGACACTTCGAGTGGCTCCTTCTACGTCGATTGTTTGGACGACGGCGCCGACGGCTGGACGCAGATGGAAGAAGAAGAGAGTGTCGCGCCGTCGCCGGCGGCCACGACGGAGGCGGAGGAGGGGCTGGCTGCCGGCATCCGTCTTCTTTCCATCGCCGGCGGCGAGAAGGGCCAGTCGAC
>JAAEMK010000688.1 GCA_024225635.1 Desulfobacteraceae bacterium
GGTGTGCCTGAGCTGTAAGCCGCCTTGACCATGCCGGGACCGCCGGTGGCAAGGATCAGGTCCGCCTGCTTCATCAGCTCGTTGGTGCCGCCGATGGAGGGAAGGCTCATGACGTTGACCAGATCCTCGGGAGCTCCCTTGGCCTTGAGGGCCGCCCTGATGATTTCAACGGCCTTACCGATGCATTTACCAGCACTGGGATGGGGAGTGAAAACAACGGCGTTACCAGCCTTGATGGAGATCATGGACTTATAAATGGTCGTTGAAGTCGGATTCGTGGAGGGAATGATTCCGGCAATGACTCCGGCAGGCGTTGCGATTTCGAGGATCTTCTGCTCCTTGTCCTCGTTGACGATGCCGATGGTCTTCATATCTTTGATGCAGCTGTGGAGCTTCTCGGAGGCAAGGATGTTCTTTGCCTTCTTGTCTTCCCACTTGCCGAATCCGGTCTCTTCATTGGCGAGCTTTGCAAGGCATTCAGCCTCTTTGGCGGCAGCAACGGAGATGGCGAGCACCAGGTCGTCCACCTGCTCCTGGTTCATCTCTGCAAGGATGGCCTGGGCGGTTCTGGCAGCCCGGACAAGGGACCTTGCCTCTTGTATGGATAGTAGATCTTTATCAACCATTCTGGTTATTCTTCCTTATTTCTATGGTATTCAACAATTGCTTCTATCAACTCTTTTTTCCTGGCATACTTGATCTTCTTCTGGGCCAGGGGCAACCCGGGAAGCTTCCGGGCAAACTGTCTCAATTTGACGACGCTCATATTCTTGAGCGCGGCCCGGTCCACCGTCTTTTTATCAGGGGTCTTACGGATAATCGATTCAACCACTGTTTTTCCAGGAACCTTGACGGTAAGCGCATCAGCCGTAGCTTCAGGGACCTTGCCGGTCTCCGGATCCGCCACGAGTTCAAGCACCTTGCCGTTAACAGGGTCAGCCGCAGCTTCAGGGGCTTCGCCAATCACTGTTTCAGCATTGGGTGCCACGGGTGCCGGTGCCGGTTTCCCGGAATCGGGCTCAGGCGCGGGTTCGGGTTCGAGCACGGTTTCAAGGCCCTCCCCGGTTCTTCCGATCACGGTGGTGGAGCGCACAGTTCCAAGCCGTGCGGCAGCCGCCTTGCCTGCGTCAACCGCAGATGAAACAGCGCTGATGTCCCCGACGATCTTGATGGTGACAAGGCCTGCGCCGATCATCTCCACCCCCTTCAACTCCACATCCGCGGATTTGACGGCGGCGTCGGCCCCCTCGATGGCGGGAACCAGGCCGAGGGTTTCAACAAGTCCCAGGGCTTTTCCGTCCATCTTAATACCCCAGCGGGTTGTCGGCTACAGCCTTGACTGCGTCGGCAAAGGCATCGCAGGCCGCCTGGCAGGCGGACTGGCTGCCGGTCAAAAGACCGCCGCCGAAGTTGGTCTCTGACGGAGGACCGAAAAAGGCCGCCATGGATACATCCGCGGCCTTCATGGCCACATCCAGGGCGTACATGGCCTCGAGGGGAGGCGCGATAAGATAAGCCAGGGCCTCGCCCTCCTTGATGCCCGCGGTATCGGACAGGTAGGAACCGGTCCGTGAAATGGTGTGGGCAAAGTAAGGGATGGAGTCGTCTTCATTGGCGCTGTAGAAGGCCGCATCGTTTTCCACATAGTCAATGGCTGCATCAATGCCGCTCTTCACCTCTGCCGGGGTGGGACCGGAGAGGATGCCGATGAACTCACCGGCAAGCTTTGTGTTGGCATTGTCGGCGCCGCCGTAGAAGGATTTTGCGTAGGCAACCCGGACTTCGGCTTTTTTGGTGGCATCGTCAAGGGCACAATACCCCACATCATCGCAATCGGTGGTAAAGATACCAATGCTCTTGTGTCCGTCCACGAGTTTCAGCTCCTTTGCCATGTCATTGTTGACATTGGGAATGAGCTTGATACTCAGGACACTTGTGCGCAGTGCATCACCTTTCATATCTTATTTCTCCTAAAGTTTGAGATCCAGGCCGCTGGCCTTCTGCTCGAGCATTGTCTTGACGATGTCCGCAATGTGGGCGCCGGCCTCAACAGCAGGTGTTCCGCCCTTATGAATGTTGGAAATCACGGTACGGTTGGCCTCGGGCATGGTGGTGGAGGCTTTGTAGGCCATGTAGCAGCTCATGCTCTCCCCCGTGGCGAGACCCGGACGCTCACCGATCAGAAGCACGGTGACCTCGGGAGTGAGTACCTCGGAAATAACGTCCATGGCGGGAACCCGGCCATACTTGAGGAAGAAGGGGGTGCCGGTCTCGATGCCGTGGCCCTTCAGGCCCTGGAGGATGGAATTGTAGGCGTCCTTTGCATTGGTCTCGATGGCGGTGGAGCTCAGGCCGTCGGCAATGTAAATCTGAACCCTGGGGCTCATCTTGCACTTCTCTTTAAGAAGGGCAATGGTCTCATCATCCAGCTTTCTGCCAAGATCCGGACGGGTCAGGAAATGATCCTTGTCCCGGCAAGAGGAAGTGATCTGGAAGAGGCCCATGGACTCGACAAACTCGTCGGAAACGTTGCTGAAAACCGCATCCTGGGCAACGGCATGGTCGGCCCTGAAACGAAGAAGGGACCGGGTCAGGGGTCTGGGACCCGCTCTCCAGATACCGATCCTGGCAGGTGTTGTCTCCTTCATCTTGAGGTAGGCCTCAGGGTTGCAAGGCTCCGGAACCAGGAGCTCTTTTCTAAGGTCAACGGCTGTCAGGTCGCACAGCTCCTCGCACGCTTCCGGTGCGGGGGAATCCTGAACGGCAGACGCCTGGCCGGCAGGGGCCTGGCCGCCGGCCGCCATGGAACCCATGACCTCTGCGATGATATCTTTTATTTTATCTTCTGAAATCAAAATCTTATCTCCTTTTGGTCTTGCCTATTTGATAAAGAGGGAGGCATCTCCGGCCCTGGCGCTCAGGCGTCCGTTCTCATAGATTCCCATCTCCTCGAGCCAGTCTGCAAATTCCTTGACCGGAGTAAGCCCCAGAAGCTCTCTCAGGCTGGAAGCGTCGTGGTAACCGGTGCACTGGTAGTTGAGCATGATGTCGTCACCCTGGGGAATACCCATGAAATAGGTGCATCCGGCAGAGGCAAGGAGCACGGCCAGGTTCTCGATATCGTTCTGGTCGGTCTTCATGTGGTTGGTGTAGCAGGCGTCAACGCCCATGGGAACGCCGGTAAGCTTGCCCATGAAGTGATCCTCGAGGCCCGCCCTTGTCACCTGCTTGCTGTCGTAGAGGTACTCAGGCCCAATAAAGCCGACAACCGTGTTAACGAGGAACGGCTGGTATTTCTTTGCAAAACCGTAGCATCGTGCTTCCATTGTCACCTGGTCGACGTCGTGGTGGGCCTCGCTGGAAAGCTCGGAACCCTGGCCGGTCTCAAAGTAGATGACGTTGGGCCCGGTGGAGGTTCCCTCCCTGAGCATGAGATCCCTGGCCTCGGCCATGATGGCTCCGTCAAGGCCAAAGGCGGTGTTACCCTTTTCACTGCCGGCAATACTCTGGAAGATCATGTCCGAGGGAGCGCCGTTTTTAACGGCATCCATCTGGGTCTTCACATGGGCAAGCACGCAGTTCTGGGTCGGAATGTTGTGGGTCTCCTTGATCTCCTGGAACATCTTGAGAACGGCGGAAACGGAATCCACGGTGTCGTTGACCGGGTTGAGACCGACAACGGCATCACCGACGCCATAGCTCAAGCCCTCGAACAGGGAGATACGGATACCATCGATATCGTCGGTGGTGTGGTTGGGCTGGAGCCTGAATCCCAGGGTGCCTTCCTCTCCCACGGTGGTGTTGCAGTGGGCGGTGACCCGGATTTTTTTGGCGGCATAGATCAGGTCCATGTTGGACATGATCTTGGCAACGGCCGCCACCATCTCGGAGGTGAGTCCCCTGGAGACACGGGCGATATGCTTGGCGGTGGTGTCGTGGCTCAGGAGCCACTCCCGGAAATCGGCAACGGTCCAGTTCTGGATCTCACGGTAGATCCGCTCGTTGACCTGGTCCTGGATGATCCGGGTTACCTCGTCGATTTCATAGGGAACCGCGGGATTGTTCCTCAGATCCTTGAGGGTGAGGTTGCTCAGAACCTCCTTGGCGGCGATCATCTCGGTTACGGATTCGGCGGCCAGCCCGGCAAGCTGATCGCCGGACTTCTCCTCGTTGGCCTTTGCCATGACCTCGTTGATATCCTTGAACTCATAAAGGGTTCCGAACAGTTTTGTTTTTAATCGCATTATCTATTCCTTCTATATATTTTAATAGCCAAAGAGCAGTGTTTTCACGATTACCGGGACAACCTTGCCACCGGCAAGGCCCTGGCCGATATCGATGTAATCACCGTTTTCAACCTTGACCGTGTCGATACAGATGACATCTTTCTTAAAGTCAAGCTGTGCCTTGAGTGTCTGCCCAAGTACCTTTGCAAGATCGCATTCCACAACAACGATCAGGGGCGCCTCGTCGTTGATGATGGAAGCCATTCCGTCAATGATGGCGCGGGCCAGGAGCTGAATGCCCTCGAAGCTTATGTCATCAAACCCCTTGAGGGCCAGGGCCGGGGTCTGGTGTTCCTCCTTGAGCCTGAACCATTCCACCTTTTCAGCTATGATCTTGCCCCAGGTATCAAGGGGCTGTGCCTCATCCTCCCCCGAGAGCTTGAGGATGGGGATGTTCTGGACCGGAAGCGCATCATTGTTAAAGGTGATGGTGCTTCCGCTGATGTCCGTGGTGTGGGACCCTGCCCCCACCACCGTTGCCCGGATGGTCTCGGCGGACTCGAGAACCTGCTTTTCCTTTAAAATCCGGGAATTTGCAATGGCCCGCCCGAGGAACCGCCCGAGATCGCCGTACTCAAAATCGTTGCCGTCACGATTGGTTGAAATGCAGTCGGCAACCCCGCCGGAAAAGGTGATGTAGTCGATGGAGTAGTCACGCTTCAGGTCCTTGTCCGTCACCATGGTCGCAAGCTCGCCCGTGGCGGGCGTCACTCCGACCACCTCTTCGAGGATACCGGCCATGCGCCCGGAAATGGCCTCGATGGCTTCAACGGAGAGCGGGGTGCCCGGGTCTGCGTCAAGGCCCATGGACCGGGTCAAAAGCCCCATCTTGTCGGAGCAGTAGGCCACCTTGCCGGTTCCTTCGGCAAAGCGGATGAGCCGTCCCCCGATGTCCAGGCAGGCCGTGTCGATCACCTCGCCGTTATTGAACACCGCGATGTTGGTGGTGCCGCCCCCGATGTCCAGGTTGGCGATGGTCGCCCCCCGTTTTTTGGACTCCTCCTGGGCATTGGCGCCCTTCCCGGCAATGATGCCCTCAAGAGAGGGCCCGGCCGTTGCAACCACAAACTCACCGGCAAGCCCGCTCAGCATGGAAAGCACGTCGGAGGCATTCTGCTTCCGGGCGGTCTCCCCTGTGATGATCACGGCCCCGGTCTGGACCTGGTCCGGGATTATGCCGGCCTTGGCATACTCCTGCTCCACAATGGTACGGACGGCCCTGGCATCGATCTCGATCTTGGAGACCAGTGGGGTAAAATGGATGTCACTCCGGTATACCACTTCCTTGTCAACAATTTTGATCCTTGGAACCGACACCATGGATGCCATGTTTTCCAGGGAAATTTGACTGAAAACAAGCTGGGTGGTAGAGGTTCCGATATCAATGCCTACGCTTAAAACCGTCTCTTTCATTCCCTTGTACCTATTGCCTCTCTCTTGTGTGATTGCATAAAAAAAACCTGGCACCGGAGAGAATAAATATCTTTCCTGTGTCAGGCTTCGTTGCCTCTAAAGTCCCCCACGCCGTTGTGGGGAACACAAATTTTGGGGTCATACCTATTGGGGTCAGGCTTTCTTTATTGAGCCAGATCTGGCCAGATCCAAAGTGTAAAGACAATAAAAAAAGCCTGACCCCGTCTATACAGCTTAATAGCTTATTGGCCTTCCCGCTCCAGGAGGAAATCGAACAGAACCTTGGTTCCCCTGTCCGTGGACTCCATGGAGAAATTACCCTTGAGCTTGTCGGTCACGATCTGGCGGATAATCCGGCTGCCCAGGGATGAAGACCGCTTCTCTTCATTCACGTCAAACCCGACCCCATCATCGGTGATGGAGATGTTTGAGTACATGGTTCCCTTGTGGAGCTCAATGACAATCCGGCCTTTATCCCGGTCCGGGAATGCGTATTTCAGGCTGTTCTGGATCACCTCGTTCACCACCAGGGCAATGGATGTGGCGGTGTCGGAGTCGGTCTCAAAGGTGTCCCCCTGGATGGTGACCGTAATATTCTTATTGGCCGCGTGGCCATGGCCCAGGAGGCCGTTCTTGATCCGCCCGAGCATGGTCTTCAGATCCACGTCGTCAACCCCGTTCTGGGCCAGGATCTCATGGGTGGCGGCAATGCTCAGCACCCGGCTGATGCTCTCCTTGAAGGCCGACTTGGCCGCCTGGTCGTCGATCCTTCTGGACTGGAGCCTCAGCAGGCTCGCAATGGTCTGGAGATTGTTCTTGACCCGGTGGTGTATCTCCTTGATGGCAACGGACTTAAGGATCAGCTCCTTCTCCTTTGCCTTGGCATCGGTCTCGTCCCGAAGGAGCATCACCGCCCCTGCGACATCCCGATCCTTGTTTTTCATCAATGCGTATTTGACATTGAGGATGAGGTTGCCCAGCCGGACCTCGTTTACGTTGATCTGCTTTTTGTCAAGAATGGAGGAGAAACAGGTGTTATCCAGGGCCATGTTGGCAAATTCCAGCCCCTCTATATTATTGATGTACCCGAGCTTCTTGTAGATATCCTTGGCAACCGGGTTGGCATAGGTGGCAACGCCCTGGGGATCGAACATGATGATGCCGTCCGTGATATGGTAGGGAATGCCGTCATCCTTGTGCCGGGTGGAGATCAGGGTCTCTGCGAGCTGTTCCGTGGTTCTCGAAAGCATGGAAAGGGTTCGCCTGGTCCGGATATCTTCGGTGACATCGGTCTCGGCGATCAGCACCCCGATCACCTGGCCCCCATCGTTCTTGATGGGAGAGACGTTCTGCATCACGTCCCGGTTCTCCTGGGTCCTTGCCATCATGTCCGTGGTGGGCATGCCGATGCCAAGGGTCCTCAGGGCGGCGGGTTCATTTTCCCGCCGGGCGAACTCTCCCACCACAAACCCTTTATAAAGGGAGGGCTTGTTGGAGGGCTTGGCCTGGGCAACAACAATGGACACATCCGGGTCCCGGGTAAGGCAATCGATGAAGATATCAGCTCCGGTGAGGTCGGCAATGGCCTGAAGACTGTTTGCCACCTCTTTGATTTTGATGATATCCCCCGGGGTAAGATGGGTATGTTCCCGGCAAAGTTTGCTGATCATGGCGTCGGCACCGCTAATTATTCATCAGAATAATCTTGGCTATCTCCTTCATGGAACATCGTTTATCCATCCCTATCTTCCGGATCATCTGAAAGGCCTCCTCTTCACTGATATTCTTCTCTTTCATCAGTACGCCCTTGGCCTTTTCGATAAGCTTTCTACTCTCAAGCTGATCCTTGGCCCGGTCAATCTCCTGGGCCATCTTGTCCAGCTCTTCGCCCTTGGCAATGGCCACTTCCACCATGGGCAAAAGGGACTCTTCCCGGATGGGCTTTACAACATACCCCATGACCCCCGCCTCCTTGGCCTGGTCGACAAACTCCTTGCCGCTGTAGGCCGTGATCAGGAGCACCCCCTTGGCAAGCTTTTGTTCCCGGATGATCCGGGATGCCTTAAGGCCGTCCAGCAAAGGCATTTTGATATCAAGCAAGACCAGGTCGGGGTTAAACTTTTTGCAAAGTTCCACTGCATCGAACCCGTCCGAGGCCTCTCCGAGAACAGTGTAACCGGCATTTTCCAGGATCTCACGAACATCCATCCGTGTGATCGGCTCATCATCGGCTATTACAATTTTTTTTCCCATCATCTTCCTCCCCATGGGAAGCAAAGCACTTCCCCGGGACTGGTTCAGGAGCGGGTAATCGGCACTGTCGAAAACTCCAGCCCGGTTTCAAAAAAAGCTGCGACCTCGGTCATGGCGGACTCAACGCTTGACACATCCCCGGTGACAACCAGGGAACCGCCGAACCTGTCCAGGAACCCGATCTCCACGCCCGCCGCCTTGGTTGCGACATCCGCGGCAATGATCACGGCCTCCCCCGGGGTGATGGTCAGGATACCAATGGATCCACAGGTATCGTCAAGTCCCAGGTTCATGCATACGGAAGCCCGGGGATTGGCGATGACGTGAATCAGGGTCAACTGCTTTCCCGGAACATACTCCTGAATCATTCTCTGTTTTTCTTGTTCCGCCATCTCTTTTTCTCCATCCCCTTTTCAGATACCGAACCTTCATAATAAAAAAGGCTTGCAACAGGAGATTCCTCCTGACAGCAAGCTTCATTGTTTGCATAACACCCCACGCCGTTGTGCGGTGATTTACCAATTTTGAAAAGATCACTACCACATGCCCGCACCAAATGACAAGCTTTTTTTTACCCGGAACACCATTAACTCGATAGAACACAAATGGAACAAAATCAACGACCTACCAAAACCGGACACCTGGCCGACTTCAACCGCCCGGTTTTTCATTTCCGCAAATTTTTACCGATTCCAGATTCTTTCGGCAAACAGACCGGTTACGGTATCAAGGAAAAGCCTCCCCTCAAGGGTAAGGATGAACCGGTGATTCTCGATCCCGGCCCAGGAGCGAGTTTCACATTCCCGGACAATATCCTTGAACATTTCCATGAACCCACGCTTTGCGACCTTCTCAAACTCCTTGATGTCGATGCCGTCCGAGGTACGAAGCCCGAGCATGACCCTCTCCACCAGCACCTGCTCCCGGGTAAGGTTTTCGGTCTCCGCCACCGGAAGCACCCCCTGGTCAAGATCCGCCGCATAACGGCGGACATCGGCGTGGTTCCAGGATCTCGTATTCCCGCCAAAGGAATGGGCAGAGGGGCCGAACCCCAGGTAGGGAACCAGGTTCCAGTACTTTCTGTTATGCCTGGAGCGATGCTCCGGGCCCGCCGCAAAGTTGGAGATCTCGTAATGGAGATACCCGTGGGCTTCCAGGTGGGTGGAGGTGAGCCGGAACAGGGCGGCGGCGGTTTCGTCCCCCAGGGGATTGATCCTTCCTGCCTGAAGATTCCCGTGCATGGGGGTGCCGGGTTCATAGGTGAGCATGTAGCAGGACAGATGCTCGGGATGAAATTCAAGTGCCCTGTCAAGATCCTTGCGCCAGGAGGTTTCCGTCTCCCCGGGAAGCCCGAAGATGAGATCGAACCCCAGTTTATCGAACCCCGCCGTTCTTGCGGCCAGGAGGGCCTGTTCCGCCACCTTTGCCGAATGGATACGCTCCATGAATCCAAGTTTTTCATCACAAAGGGACTGCACCCCCATGTTGAGCCGGTTCACGCCGAACAGGCGAATCTCATCAAAATACCCGGTACCCACCGTGCCGGGATTGACCTCCAGGGTGATCTCACACCCCTCGGCAAGGTTGAAGTGGTCCCGAATCCGGGAGAGGATGGTCTCGATCTCACCGGGGGTAAGCAGGGAGGGGGTGCCCCCGCCGAAGTAGATGGTATCAATGGCGCTTCCGGGATCTTCCCTCAAAGAAATCTCCGTTAAAAGGGCGCTTAGAAACCCATCTTTCAGGGAAAGTTTTGCAACCGAATAGAAGTCGCAATAGGGGCATTTTTTGATACAAAAAGGCACATGAATATAAAGTGCGGTATTTTTAGACAAAACGTTTCATCAACCCGTCAATTACAGTGTCAACATTATCCACGGTCACCCCGTGGAGGCGGCAGGCCTCCTCAGCCTGCCCGACAAGCCGGGGGTCCGACATATCCGCCGGGCCCCGGAACAATCCCATGCGACGCCCCACCTGATACACCACCCGCTGACCGGGCGCCATATCAAGGAAGCTGTCCACAGCCGCCACCATCCTTGCCTTATCATGGGGCATCCTTCCCTCCACCGTCTCCAGGAGATTGAGGATGTGATCGCTCTTGATAAAGGAGGTGATACCGTCAAGGGACTCAAGGAAGAGCTTGAGTTCCCGGGCAATCATAAGATCAGTGCAGCGTTCAAACTCCCCCTGGTCATGGGCCTCGGCCAGGGGACTTTTCCCGGGCAGGGCCAGGGTGCGAAGCCGTATGAAATCGGGATTGATCAGGTTGAGGGCATGGGCGCTCTCAAGAGCATGCTCCCTTGAGAGTTCAACCCCGCCAAGCCCCGGCATCATATATTCGGACAGCTCCATGCCCGCATCCTTGACCATGCGTCCGGCCTTGATGTGCATGGCCTGGGTGGCCCCTTTTTTCACCATTTCAAGCACCTTGTCCGACCCGGATTCCAGGCCGATATGAATCCTGTTGAGCCCGGCCCCGGCAATACGCGCAAGATCATGGGGCTTGATCCGGGCGATTGTGTGGGAACGGGCATAGGAGGTGATCCGTTTTACCATGGGGAAGCAGGCCTTGAGATGATCCAGGACCGCCACCAGGTCGTCGGGCTTCATGATCAGGGAATTTGCGTCCTGGAGAAAAATCGACTCCATGCCCGAGGAGAACCAGTGCCAGGCTGAATTAAAGGCGACCCTGTCACCGGAATCAAGGTTATGGAACATGGCGTTGATTTTTTCCATATCCACGCTGTTGTTCTTTTCAGCCTCCTCCACAATGGCAGTGAGATGGAAATGGATGGCATCGATATCCTTGATGATGGAATCCCCGGACCTCAAGGAGAAGCGTTTCCCCTTGTAAACCGGGCAAAAGGTGCACCGGTTCCAGGGACAGTTCCGGGTCAGGCGAATCAGCAGGCTCCGGGATTCGCTGGGTGGCCGTATGGGGCCCTGCTCAAATCCTGTGTACTCGTCTTGTTTCATGGTATCTCCTCAACTCCATTTATCCCATTTTACCGGATCACGGTTGCTCAACCCCCTGCCCCCGGTTTACCCGGTCACGGTTAAGTTCTATTTTTCCCACCATTAAACAGGAAGGCGGCCCGTGTCAATCAATTCCTGTCGAGGATTCCCTTTGACAACAGTGCCCGAACAGGGTAAACCATGCCCCATGACAACGGACACGACTTCAAAGAGATCCTGGATGAGGCCCATTGCCATTGCCTTTGGCACCCTATTCCTTCTCACAGCCCTTGTGGCTGGAGCAGGTTTCCGGTACATGGAAAAGTTTGCAACAAGTCCCATGGACAAGGCCGGACAGGAGCGGGTCTTCACCATCCGGTCCGGCGAGAGCCTGACAGGGATATCCCGGCGCCTGGAACAGGAGGGACTTGTCGGCAACATCACCCTGTTCAAACTCCTGGTCCGGTACCAGGGACTGTCCAAGAAGATCCAGGCAGGCGAGTACGCCCTCTCCCCGGCCATGCCCCCAAGGGAACTGCTCACCATCCTTGCCCGGGGCCGGGTGAAACTTTACCGGCTCACCATTCCCGAAGGACTCAACCTTGAAGAGACCGCCACCCTTGTGGAGGGTGCGGGATTCGGCTCCAGGGAGAATTTTCTTCAGCTTGCCAGGGATGGGGAACTTACCGCGTCCCAGGGAATTGAAGCGGACGACCTTGAGGGCTACCTCTTTCCCGAAACCTATCTCTTTGCCAGAAACACCTCCCAGAAAGAGATCATCCGGAAGATGGTCCAGCGGTTCAGGGCCGTCTACACCCCGGAATGGCAGGAGCGAACCCGGGAACTTGGATTTACCCGTCACCAGATCGTCACCCTTGCCTCGATCATCGAGAAAGAAACAGGCACCGCCAGCGAGCGCCCCCTGATCTCCTCGGTGTTCCACAACCGGCTGAAACGCAGAATGCGCCTTGAGTCCGACCCCACCGTCATTTACGGGATTCCCAACTTCAACGGCAACATCACAAGAAAGGATCTCAGGCGAACAACCCCATACAACACATACAGGATCAAAGGCCTCCCCAAGGGGCCCATTGCAAACCCGGGCAAACATTCCCTCGAGGCGGCCCTGTTCCCGGCCAAATCCGACTTCATCTTTTTTGTTTCAAAAAAGGATACCACCCACAAGTTTTCAACCAATATCAGGGATCACAACAAGGCGGTAAGGCGTTATCAATTAGGTAAATAGGTCAGAACTGCTTCAGGTAGACGATGACCGATCCGCTCCGGGTTTTCAGTTTCCGGTCCCACTCAAAGGAAAGCACCACCCCTTCTTTCTTCAGCTTCACCAGCAGATCCTCCACCACATCGGGAAGCACGGCCCCGAATTCCGAGTGCAGGCCCTTGCCGACAACGATGCGGACGGTGAAGCCCCCGGCCCTCCATGCGTTCCGGATGAATAATTCCGACCGGACCACGGCCCGCACGGCCGTATCCCCGTGGAGGTCGAGCTCGCTTTCCGGAGGGGGATACCGTTTCAGCCGCTTGTGAAGGGGCATGGGATCAGGGCGGTCCTTTTCCCGCTTCTCCCGTAAAAGCGCGCCCTCGCCCTTCCCCCCGAGGGAGGCGGATAGCATGGACGGAAAATCCTCTGTTTCCTCCTCCTGGCTTCGCCCCCTTGCGGCAAACATCCGGGCAAGGCTGCCCGATCCGTCCAGCACGGGAAGCCCGTGTTTGTTGTTGCGTTTCCCCCGTTTTTTCCTCCCCGGGGCCATTGCCCCGGCCTGAGTAACGGACGATTTCCTTTCTCCCTCCTCCGGCGCCGCTTCCGGCATCTTTTTAAAAAGGGAAAAAAGATCCTCTCCCCGGTCAAAAACCGGGATACCATTTTTATTTTTCCTGGGGGTCGTTCCCAACCCCTTATTTTTTTTGGTTTTTCCAGACATGGCGGCATAATACTTCACAATGTTCGTTTTTTCAAGCATATAGACCGGGTCTGGATTGACTTTAAACATACTTGCTGTTAATGTACTCTCCTATGAATATAGGAAGCGTTGTAGAATATATTGATCAACAGAAGATCATTTGTGCCGTCGTGTTGCAGGTAAAGCAGCAGAGACTGAGGCTGCTTAACCAGAATAACCGCGAGGTAAATCTCTCGGCAAGCAGGCTGACCCATGTCTCAAAAAATCCCATGGACATGTCCGGCACCCGGGATTTTCAGGTCAAGGCCCTCAAACGAAGGGCAACGTCACGGGAGCGCCTTGCTTCCACCATCGATGTCCAGGCCATGTGGGAACTTCTCCACGAAGAGGGAGATGATATCGATGTCGACACCATGACAAGCTTCTGCTTTGATCCCCCCCTGACCTCCGACAACGAGGCCGCAGTGGTCAGGGCCTTCTTCAATGACAAGCTCTATTTCAAATTCGGCAAAGGGATCTTTACCCCCTTTACCGGCAAGCAGGTGGAAAACCGGCTCAAACAGATCAAGGAGGCTGAGGAGCGCGAACGCCTCATCGAACACGGCGGCTCCTGGCTCAGGCGGATTATCAAGGAGAACGCGGGTTCTGCCGACGATGTAGATCCCCAGATCCTGACCATCCTCCAGGATTACTATGTGTTTGAAAAGGAGAGCGCCCACACATCAACCGCCAAAAGCATCCTGTCCAAAGCCGGGGCCGACGCCCCGGAACAGATCTTCACGGCTTTTGTCAACACGGGCATCTGGAACAAGGACGAGAACATCGACCTCATCCGCATGGAGGTCTCCGCCGGGTTCCCGGATGAGGTGACGAAGCAGGCCGAAAAGATCATTGCCACGGCAAACGACTTCCAGCACGACCCCCAGCGCAGGGACTTGACCCACCTGCCGCTCATCACCATCGACGGCCAGTCCACCCTTGACTATGACGACGCCATCAGCCTTGAGAAAAAGGAGGACGGCTACATCATAGGTATCCACATCATCGATGTGGGGTATTATATAAAGGACAACGATGTCATCGACAGGGACGCAAGGACAAGGGCCAGCTCCATCTATATGCCGGACGACAAGATCTCCATGCTCCCCCCCAACCTTTCCGAGGACATGTGCAGCCTCCGGGAGGGGCAACTCAGGCCCGGCATCTCCACCTTGGTTCACCTGAACCGCTTCTTTGAGATCATCGACTTTGAAGTGGTCGCCAGCAGCATCAAGGTGCACAAGCAGATGACCTATACCGAAGCAAACATGCTCAACGGCGAGGATGATCCCATCACCACCCTTCACAAGGCCGCCACGGTGCTGAGGGAAAAACGGCTCAAGTCGGGCGCCGTCCAGATCACGCTTCCCGAGGTCAACGTGTGGATCGAAGAGAACGGCGAGATCGGCATCTCCAGGATAGACCGTGAAAACCCCTCCAGGATGCTGGTGTCGGAATTGATGATCCTGGCCAACTCCCTGATGGCCGATTTCCTTGCGGCCAACGACGTCCCGGCCGTATACCGGTCCCAGCCCGAACCGAAAAAAAGACTTTTCCAGGGAATCGAAACCTCCCTGTTCCCCAACTGCATGCAGAGAAAACAGCTCAGCCGGGCCATCATCGGCATCAAGCCCGAAAATCACTCGGGCCTGGGAGTGAAAGCCTATGTCACGGCAACCTCCCCCATACGGCGCTACTACGACCTGATCACCCAGCGCCAGATCCGGAGCGTCCTGGGCTATGAGCCTGCCTACTCCAGGGACCAGCTCAGGGAAATTCTCCAGCTGGTGGAAGTCCCCATGGGCAACACGGGAAGGGTCCAGTTCCAGCGAAAACGGTATTGGCTGTTCAAATACCTTGAGTCCATGAAGGGCTCGAGCTGCGAGGCCATTGTCCTGGATTCCCGCAGGGATTTCTACATGGTAATGCTCAAGGAGTACATGCTCGAGTGGAAGATTCCCTCGTCCGGGCTCAACCTCAAGCCCGGCGACCTCATCCATGTCACCATCCAGCACGCGGACGCAAGAAGAGACCAGCTCTCCCTGTTTGTATAATTCTAGTATTTTCACCATGAAGATCATGAAGGACATGAAGGTGAAAATCAAAAATCCTTTATGGTGAGACCAGCTTCCATCGGCTGACGTGCTGAATAGTTTCTTTTTTCCAAATATCATGTTGCTGTTGTATGACATCCAGAAGCCCCGCACATTCATTTAGAAAGGTACCAATGTATTAAGTTACTTTTTGAAATTTTGATTTATGAGCTGACTTAACGTTGCACTTAACCGGTCGGGCCTGCTTAGCGACAGGCTTAGAAAAATCAGCACATTTCACAAAACAGCAGTATTCAAAACGCGCGTGCTTAGCCCGGTCCGCAGTTCAAGCACTTGTTCGAGCAATCCTTATGGTTATGTAACAGTTGCATAGGCAACTTTCAAAACATCATTAATACTACCGACATGGCAACTGATTGCCCCGGAAACGAAGTGAGAATGCCCGTTCTGACTTTCAAATTCGTAAGAATCTTTAAAAAGACTATACTCTTCACTCGATAAGTCTAAATTGAAGCCTTGAATTTTCTCATACACTTTTACCGCAAAATTAAATATACAAGGATTGATATTTACAACATCTGCGTGCCATATAAACGCAGATTTAATCATTTTTTCTTCTTTGGATCGGCGTTTTTTAGGGATAAACTCGAATGACTTCTCAACAAGATTGCCGGGAACAAGGCAAAGAAAAAGGAGATCTGTCGTTATAAAACGAACTTCTTCGACTGATATGATCCTGAGTTCGTTTATTAATTCATCTTGATGGTGAAATAGGTTTCGCAACGCTTTCAGCGCAATGAATTCTTCGATCTCATAAAAGTTCACCTCAATAGTTTTCTCAAGCCTATCATTCAAGCTATGTATGGAATTTAATAAATTGAACAAGGTATCCATGTCAGGTTCTACATAGTGCTTGTAGTACAACCTGAAAAATCGCTCACATGCTGCTGTGCTGCTAAGCAATATTTTTCTCCTATAGTTACATAACGTCGCTTTTCAGTAGGTGCGTTTTTTTTTTGCGCTCTTAGCCACGTATTACCACGTCAATTGCGTGGGATGGCATTTTGAAATCCACCCATCTGCATCGTTTTCAAGCCATGTGACGACAACGACAGCCTTGCAAGAATAAGATTCTTTTTCAACTGCCTCAATCATGCCTGGGGTTGCCCATAGAGCCAAATAGACATCTCCGCCTCTGTAATTTTTAAATGTTTTATCTGAACACAAATCGATTCTTTGCCCATTAGGAAGAATTACATCCTTATGTTTAGCAAGATCCTTTGTAGTCTGTTCACCTATAGCAGAAGCCAGTAGCGTGCTTTTAATATGCTGCATAGCCGGTACATAAATAACGCCATTTCCATATTTCTGACACAGTTCTAAAAACTTGACCACACCAGCTTTAGTTGCCTGGAGGTCATCTCCATAGGCATTTAAAAAAAAACGTTCTCGATTATTCATATTAATCCTTAGTAACCACCCCACTTGTTAACAGTTTCTTTCTGGATGACATTTCCCTGTTATATGTTTCCCAGAAGGTTTATGTATTTCATCACCCACAGCGGAACTTACTTCAGATACAACAAGATCAAAGAGATAGCAAGGATGCCGCCATTAAAATTAAAGTTTATTGGAGATAATCCATCCTCCAAACGTGAATAACCGAAAAGCACCATGTATCAACTTTTTTTTTTGAAACTATTCAGCACATTGAGATCTCCCTGTTTTAACCATGTAGTTTTCTTCATGTTCTTCATGTCCTTCATGGTAAATAAAAATAACTGCCCGGAGGGCAGGCGACTTTACCATGGAATACCATGTAAAACGATATACAACTCCTGGCCTGCCGGTTGTTAAATTTCCACCATGAAGATCATGAAGGACATGAAGGTGGAAATCAAAAATCCTATATGGTGAGACCGGCTTCCCCCGGCTGTTGTACCCTGGGATGGTTGTGGCTTAATTGTAATCTGGGTCAGGCGGTGGTATAGGCCTCGATGTAGGAAGGCGTAGGCTAAATTTGCTTCGCTCGTATCGATGGGGTCAGGCTTAGCTTATTGGCATTTTGTTGGTTTGATCTGGGATGTCGCAATAAGCTAAGCCTGACCCCGGCTGACGTGCTGAATAGTTACATCAGTTATTTGTTGATATCTATATCTATCAGTGCTTGAAACTTCTCTGGCCGGTGTAGACCATGGTGGCGTCGTTCTCGTTGCACGCCTCGATGGACTCGTAGTCGTTCATGGAACCGCCGGGCTGGATCACGCTCTTGACCCCCTGGCTCAGGCCCACATCGATACCGTCCCTGAAGGGAAAGAAGGCATCACTCACCATGGTGGAACCGATGAGCCCGCCGTTCACGGCCTTGACTGCCGCTTCGATCTCCGCCCGCTTCTCTTTACCCTCAAGGATGTTGAAGGGAGTGTTGTACCGCTCAAAGCTGTAGCGGTCCATCAGCTTTCGATAGGCCTTGTCAACGGCGATCTCAGCCACGCCCACCCGGTCCTGCTCACCGGTTCCGATACCCACGGTCACGTTGTCCTTGACGTAGATAACGGAGTTGGAGGTGATGCCGGACTCCACGAGCCAGCCAAAGAGCATGTCGTTGTACTCTTTTTCAGTGGGCTTGCGGTTCACGGTGTAGGTCTTGTCCTTGTACACGGTGGAGGCAACAGCGAGCGCCTCTTTGGTGAGGGCCTGGGGCACAAAGGACCACTGGGCCACAAGCCCGCCGTCCATGAGGCTCTTGAAATCAAGTACCCGGTCGCCGATGAAGGTCTTGAGCTTGTCCATGGCATTGATCCGGATCAGGCGCAGGTTTTTCCTGCGGCCCAGAATCTCCAGGGTCCCGTCCTCGAAATCCGGGGCGACCACCACCTCGGCATACTGGTTGGCAATGGCCTCGGCCGTGGCCTTGTCAACGGGCCGGTTGAGTGCGATGCACCCGCCAAAGGCGGCCACACGGTCGGCCATGTACGCCTTTGAATAGGCCTCTTCCAGGGTTTCCGCCCTGGCAACGCCGCAGGGGTTATTGTGCTTTACGATAACGGCGCAGGGCATGTCGGAAAAGTAACGCAGGATGTTCAGGGCGTTGTCCGCATCGGTGAGGTTGGTCTTTCCGGGGTGCTTTCCGGACTGGAGAAGTTCCAGGTCCGAAACGAGGTATTTGCCCGGGCGGATGGTCTCCACCTCTCCCAGGACAAGGTTACCATTGGCAAGGCGGTAAAGGGCCGCCTCCTGGCCCGGGTTCTCCCCGTACCGCAGTCCCTTTTGAATACCGTCGATGGTCCAGGACACCTTTTCATAAACCAGGGTCTGGCGTTTCCCCTCCTCCACAAAGCTGATCTCCAGGGTCGGGGTAAAGTGGTCGTCCATCACGGTCTTGTACATTTTTTTCAAATCTTCTGACATGATCTACTCTCCTGAGGTGTAGCAGACTTTGACATCTTCCACAGCCATGGCGCCGAGGTAGCCGGAAATGGTCGTGTCATAGTCTGCCGTGTGTTTAAAGGCTTTCTGGGAAAGGGCGAACCGATCCTCGAGGGTGAGGCAGCCGTTGTTGGCTTCAAGGCTCTTGATGATGCCGTCATAGGAATCGGGATCAACCACCGATGCCACCCGGATGAAATTCTTTGCCGAGGCCCGGATCATGGTGGGACCTCCGATGTCAATGTTTCCTCTCGCGTTCTCGCAGGTCACCCCTTCTTTGGCAATGGTCTCCTTAAAGGGGTAGAGGTTTGCCACGACCATATCGATGCTCACGGAAGAAGTCCGTTTCAGGTCCTCCTGATGGGAATCGTTGTAGGTCTCGGTGAGAAGCCCGAGGTAGATCCTGAAATCCAGGGTTTTTACTAGTCCGCCCTGGGTTTCGGGCTGACCCGTATAGTCGGAAACCTGCTGGAGGCGGCCTTCGGCCCCGTCGCCCAGGATCTCCTGGATTTTGGAGAAAGTTCCCCCCGTGGAGAGGATCTTTATCGAAGGATTGATCTTAACCAGTGCCGGAATCAATGTATCAAGCCCTGTCTTGTCCGAAACGCTCACAAGCACGGTCTCAAGACGAACCAGATCATCAATTTTCTGTACAATATTCTTTCCCATAATCATTCCTGTAGTCTAAGTCCCAGTGGATTAACAGATCGGCCGGAACGCGGCCATTTCTAATGATGGTACCTTGTTATTATATAAATACAGGTACCAAGTCAAGAATCTTTACCCTTGGAGCCCCCCAGTGGCAAGCGGTTTGACACCCCCTGCGAAACTTGGTAGTACTCCTTGGGATGGGTTCCTGCATGACGAAAAAAAAGCAGAATGCCGGAACAACACAGACCAACAACCATTGAGGAGTAAACATTGAGCGATAAACAAACCCTCTCCCTGGCCTTTTCCAGTTGTCCCAACGACACCTATATTTTCCATGCCATTGCGGCAAAGCTCGAGACCGAGCCCGGCCTTGATTTTAAGATCTCCCTTGCCGATGTGGAGACCCTGAACCAGGAGGCCGCCGATAACCGATTTGACATCACCAAACTGTCATTTGCGGCCCTGGGCAATCTCCGGGACGAGTACGCCCTGCTGAGAACTGGCGCGGCCCTTGGCAGGGGATGCGGCCCCCTTGTGGTGGCACAGCCTGAAACAAAAATCCTTCCCGGGCAAAAGCTGCGGGTGGCCGTGCCCGGTTTTTCCACCACCGCCTGCCTTTTGTTCAGGTTCTTTTTAAAAGAGCGCTATCCCGGCATCGATCCCGAGCTCACCGCCATGCCCTTTGAGACCATCATGCCCTCGGTGCTCAAGGGGGAGAGCGATCTTGGGGTGATCATCCACGAGGGCAGGTTTGTCTATGAAACCATGGGGCTTGCCTGCATCTCCGACCTTGGCGCCTGGTGGGAAGAGCAGACCGGACTTCCCATTCCTCTGGGGTGCATCGCTGTCAAACGCGGGCTGGGCGAACGGCTTGCGGCACGGGTTGAAGACCTGATAAAAAGGAGCATCGATCATGCAGACAAAAACCCCGAAGCAGGCCGGGAGTATATAAAGGAACACGCCCAGGAGCTGGACGACCGGGTGATTCGGGAGCACATCAACCTGTATGTCAACGATTTCTCATCCCATATGGGCCGGGAAGGAGAAGCCGCCATCCGCGCGTTCTTCCAGAAGGCGGAACAGGCCGGATTGATGAAACCGAGCGATCAGCCCCTGTTCGCCTGTCAGGGCTGAAACAGCTCCACCTTTACCCTGTCGGTAAAGAGCCCGTGATTGTAGAGGCCCTCAAAGTACCGCTCCAGTGCAATGATCTTCTCCTCGTCCAGGTTGCAGTGGAGCACTTCATAATATTCCTTGATCAAAGCGCGGGAAAGCTTGAGCTTGGCCACGCCCCTGTCGATGACGGTATCGATGTTATCGTACCCCTGACGCCTTGACTGGTGAAACAGGGCAAGGGCCCGGCTCACCTTTTCCGGGTACTTTCGGGCATAATCCCTTCTCACCACCCAGAGGGCAAAGACAAAAGGCAATCCCGTGGTCCGGTGCCAGAGTTCCCCGAGATCCAGGCGGTACTTAAAATGGTCGTCCCAGGGCTGGGTCAGGGCGGCATCCCCGATCACCAGCACCGCATCGGTCCCCTCGGGAATATCCCCGGGGGTGCGCATGCGATGGGTGGAAAACCTTGGAGCAATTCCCTGCTCGGCAAAGATCAGCCTGACCAGCAAGGCCGATGTGGCGGAATCCTCGGTGAGCACCACCTTTTTGTTGTCAAGTTCCTCAATGGGGAGGTTGCCCATGAGGTTTACGCTCAGGACCGGCCCCCGGCAGGAGATGGAGAGGTCGGGCAGCACCAGGAGTTCCCGGTGGTGAAGCCCGTAGAAGCCCGAGGAGATGGGGCTGATGGCAAGCTCACCCTGGTGGATCATACGGTTTAGCACCGCGGGCGGCCCGTCGGTCATCTTGATCCAGGAAGGCGCAAGCCCGTTGTTGAGCCCGTAATAGACAGGGGAGGCATTGATGTAATCCATCCTCCCCATGGAAAGTGTATCGTTATTCATGACCTGTAATGGTTTCCAATAAAGTTTCAGTAGTAGATGCCTCCACCGGCAGGTAGAGAAACGCCCCTGCCCTTCCCGGCAAAAGCGTACCCATACGCTTCGCAAGCCCCAGGGCCGCAGCCCCGTGGACGGTTGCCATGGCAAGGATCTCCTTAGGGGAGATGCCCGGATAGTTGCGCGCGACAAAGGCCATCTCGTCAGCCATGCTCAGGGAGTCGTTGCTGGCAAGGCTGTCCGTGCCAAGGCCGGGGGTAAGTCCCCGGTCAAGGAGGCGCTGGATATCCGGCAGCCGGTTGTGGAGGTTGAGGTTGCTCCTGGGGCAGACAACGGTTTTCACCCCTTTGCGCTTAAGAATCTCAAGATCCCTGTCATCAACCCGCAGCAGGTGGACCGCCACAGTCAGGGGATCGAGGATGCCGAGCCTGTCAAGGTAATCAACCGGACTTACCGCCGGAAGTGGCCAGGAGGAAAAATCGATGCCCCGGAGGGTCAGGAAATCCGCCCAGTCGCCCCGGCCGGTTTCAAGGAACCGGGACTCGTCGGAAGATTCAGCCACATGGATGGAAAAGGGAAGCTGCTTTGCGGTTGCCCGTTTCTTCAGCCGGGTCAACAGGTCCGGGGATGAGGTGTGGGGCGCATGTCCCGCCAGGGAGCAGCTGAGTTCCCCACTGGCGTCGCAGGCGAAATCAAAGGGACCGGGAGTCGAGCCCAGCATCTCCTGGAACCACACACCCGAAAGCCCTGATGTTTCCGCAATATCCCGGGTGATACCCAGGGTGGATATCTCCCCGATGCCCAGGGTGCCGGACGCCATGAGATGGTCTATCCCGGTCCCGGCGGCATCTTTGAGGGCTCCCTCTCCAAGGGCCTCGCGTTTGACCAGCAGCTCGGCCACCCAGGCCTGGAACCCCTTGTCAAAGGGAACAGCCCCTTTGAGGGCCGTAAGTTCCAGGTGAAGATGGGCGTTCACAAGGCCGGGCATGAGCACGCCCGGACCATGGTCAATACAATGATCAATACCATGGGGTCCGGAAGCGCAGCGTCCCACCTCGACCACCCGGTTGTTCTCCACCCGGACATAGCCGTTTTCAATGATGCGCCACGGAGATACCAGGACCCGGCCCGCCCTGTGGACGGCCGGGTCCCCGGTGCTTTGAATGATTTTGCAGTCCTTGAATCGATGGTTCATAGGAGATTGTAAAAGCAATCCCGCTGTCGCGGCTCAAACCCGGCGGTCTCGATCAGGCGCTTCAGCTCGGACTCCGGCAGCATGAAATCCACCCCGGCGGAGGCCACCACATTCTCCTCGATCATGGTGCTGCCCATGTCGTTGGCGCCGTAGAAGAGCGCCGTCTGGGCGATCTTGTCCGCCTGGGTCACCCAGGAAGCCTGGATGTTGTCGATGTTGTCAAGGAAAAGGCGGCTGATGGCAAGCACCCGCAAATACTGCACGGAGCCTGTTTTTGTCACACTGATCTTTGTGTTGTTCGGCTGGAAGGTCCAGGGGATGAAGGCGGTAAAGCCATGGGTCTCGTCCTGGAGGCTCCGTATTCTTGAAAGGTGCTCGAAGATGTGACGGGGCTCTTCAAGGTGGCCGAACATCATGGTCGCGCTTGATCTCATACCCTGGATATGGGCCTGGCGCATCACCTCGAGCCAGGCATCCGTCAGGCACTTGTTGGGAGAGACCTTTGTCCTGATCTCATCGCTCAGGATCTCGGCGCCGCCCCCGGGGATGGAGTCGAGTCCCGCCTCCCGCAAAGTTGTAATGGCATCGGCAATGGACAGGCCGGACTTTTCGGCGATATAGGTGATCTCCGGAGGTGAGAATCCATGGACATGAATCTTGAAATTCTCCTTGATGAACTTCAGCAGGTCCACATAATAATCCAGGGAAAGGTCCGGGTTGATCCCGCCCTGGAGAAGGATCTGGGTGCCGCCGAGCTCAATGGTCTCCTCAATCTTTTCAGACAGGGCCTCCCTTGAGATCACATACCCCTGGCCGCTCTCCGGGGTTTTGTAAAAGGCGCAGAAACGGCACCCCGAAAGGCAGATATTGGTATAGTTGATGTTGCGGTCCACCACAAAGGTAACCACCCGCTCGGGATGAAGCTCAAACCGCCTGTTCTCGGCCAGCCGCGCCAGGGTCAGGAGGTCTGCGTCGTGGTACAGGACAAGCCCCTCCTCCCCGGTGATCCGCTGGTTGGCTATAATCTTTTCAACAACGTCGTTCACACTGATTTTCCGGCTCGTCATGACACTTCCCGTCCTGCACTGACTGGTCTGTAAAATGAATCCCTCTCAACCGGCACAAAACCTGATGCCCGGATCATGCGCTCCATGGCTTTCCGGGTCAGCCCCTTGGCCGATGTGGCCCCGGCCGTGTGGGTGATCCGCTCCTCGATGATGGTGCCGTCAAGGTCGTCGGCCCCGTAGGAAAGGGCCACCTGGGCAAGCTTTTCACCGATCATCACCCAATAGGCCTTGATATGGTCGAAGTTATCCAGCAAAAGCCTTGCCACGGCGATGTTCTTGAGGTCATCCACGGCCGTTGTCGCCGGCAGGTGGTCAAGCTTTGTGTTTGCCGAATGAAATGCCAGGGGGATGTAGGCGGAAAACCCGTGGGTTCTGTCCTGGAGTTCCCTGAGCTTAAGCAGGTGATCGACCCTTTCTTCCAGGGTCTCCATGTGACCGTAGAGCATGGTGGCGTTGGAGGTGAGCCCGCTCTTGTGGACCGCCTCCATGATGGTAAGCCACCGCTTGGAATTGATCTTCTTTGGAAAGAGCTCTTTCCAGACCCGGTCGCTCATCACCTCGGCCCCGCCCCCCGGCATCATGTCAAGGCCGGCATCCTTGAGGGCGCCGATGGTTTCCTCCACGGACAGGCCGGACAGCCCTGACAGATAATCGATCTCCACACAGGTGAAGGCCTTAATACTGGCATTGGGCCTCACACGCTTCACGGTCTTCAGCAGATTGATGAAATAATCGAAATCAAGGGCCGGGTTGAGCCCGCCCACGATGTGAAGCTCGTTGACCGGCTCGTCAATACGGTCCCGGAGCCGCTGTTCGATCTCATCCATGGACCAGGTGTAGGCGCCGTTGTCCTCCCGGTCCACGGCATAGGCGCAGAACCTGCACCGGTTCTTGCAAATATTGGTGTAGTTCAGGTGCTGGTTGTATACGTAATAGGCTGTATCATTATGGAGCCTTCTCCTGACGGAGTCGGCCAGCATGCCCACACCGGTAAGATCATGGGTCTCAAAAAGAAGAAGCCCGTCCTCCCTTGAAAGACGGGTTCCGTTCTGAAGTTTAGAGGCAATGGCCCCAAGCCGTTTATCGGCAAATGGTAATTTCACTCACTATCTCCTCTTTACCCTCCTGACTATTTTCTTTTTCCTCTTTGGCCCCTTGGCCTCGGCAGCGATATTCTGGGCCGGTTCCAGGAGATTCTTCTGGGTGTAGGAGCAGGCGGCCCTGGGACATTTGAGGCCCTTCTCCCCCGTGGGGGTCTCCATCTCCGTCAGAAAGGGATTCTTACACAATGGACATTCAAAATGGTAGGGTTTGTCCCAGCTTACGAACCTGCACTCCTTGTTCGAACAGCTGTAATAGGTCTTATCCTTGGGCGTGGTCTCGGAAACGATGCTTCCCTGGTTGCACAGGGGACAGGGCATGGCAAGCTTTTCTTCAAAGGCGGCAATCCTGGATTCGATATCCTCTTCCGGCGCTTCCTCTTCCTCTTCCGCTTCCGCTTCCAGGGCGGCTTTTTCCAGGGCGGCCTGCTCCGCCGCTTCCTTTTCAAGGAGCATCCGCTCCTTCTCCGCCGCCAGCTTCGCCTCCATGGCCTTGAGTTCGGCCTCCTTGGCGGCGATGGAAGCAGCCTCCTGCTCCACAAGTTCCCGGGCCTTTTGCTCCGCTTCTTCCGCAGCAGCTTCGGCCTCTTTCAGCCGTTGTTCACGAAGCTCCAGCTCTTTGGCACGCTCTTCGGCCTCCCGGACCCGTGCCTCACGCTCGGCTAACTCCCGGGCCCTGGCTTCACGTTTTTCCTGCTCGGCGGCTTCAAGGGCGTCACGCTCGGCCTGGAGCTCCGCTTCAGACGGTCCCGCGCCAAAAACATCCTTGACCGTTGTCCGCTTCGACATGGAGCCGTCGGTGGAGTAGAGGCCAGGCTTGGCAACGGATCGTTTCCGAAGCGTTGCAATCCGTTTTGCCGCATTCTCCTTGAGCTTGCGGGACACGGCCCTGCTCTCCAGGGATTGGGGATCAGCGGCGACGGGCCTTGCCTTGGCAAGCTCGGACCCCTTGGCCTCGGCCTTCTCCCGGGTCACGCTAACGCCCCTGGATTTCAAGGTCTGGGCAAAGCTTGTTTTTGCGAGATCCAGGGATTTTCGACCCGAATTCACCTCATCGTTCATCTGCAAAATAAAGGCGATAAGGTTCATCCCCGGCATACCGGGAAACATGGTATTGAGAAAGCCTGCCATGGTATAGGCGGAGGCCTCGGCCTGAAGCTCCCCTTTTTCGTTGAGATGGATATACCCCATCTCCATCACCGTGGCCACGGTCTGATCCAGGTTATCGATCCCATTGAGACCGATCTCCTCAAGTTCTTCCTTAAACGATTCCCGGGTATAGCGCTCCGGCGGAAAATCGGGAAAATTCTTTATTTCCTGCTCCCGTTCAACAGCAATGACAATACAGGACAAGGTTGCAAGATTGTAAGCCCCCAGGGCAGCATCGGAATCCATAGCGATAAACGATGTGATTTCCTGTGCAAGGATCTCGTCAAGCTGCTGCCTCACGAATAAGGGGTCATACCCATTTTCAGGGGGGGATTGGTCACTCATTATTCATCTCCCTGGTTAATGTCGGTAATCATCTCCGCAATGGTCGAAGCCATGCCGGAGATGTTCTCGTTTTCTGTGTTAGAGCCGTTCGCCTGGAGATCCCGGAGGGTTTCCTCCTCCTCTTCATCCTCTTCAGGCGGGTTATCATCACTGCCCGAGGTGGAAATCTCAAGGCAGGTCCCATCCCGTCCAAACACCACCGAAAGGGGAACCTTTATATGAAAATCAAACTTATAAGCGATCTGATCGTTAAACACAACAAGATCTCCCTTTTTGTAATCAACATCCTCTTCAAGGGTGAAATTGTGTTTTTCAAACAGCATGGCCTCAATGGCCTCCCAGTCAAGCTCGGCATTTATGGTATCAATGAACTCTTTCTCACTGGCCAGGATCGTTTCCGGATTTGTTATCTTCATCTCTACCGCCCCATCAGTTAAAGGATGAAATCACTTCTTTCGCAACATCAAGATAAGCCCTTGCACCGGGACTTTCAACATCATAAAGCGCAACGGGTTTTCCATCTTCCCCTGCGGCCCTTATGGCATCATCTCCAGGCACAAAACTCTTGTAGACAATGTTCTCCACCCCATTCAGGTCATTTCCGGCCAGAAAGCGGTCGATCTCCTCCCTTGAACCGCATCGATTAAAGAGAAGACCCGCAATCTTCAAACGCTCCTGGAAGTTGCTCCTGACATGGCGCACCATCCTGAGCAGGGAAGTAAAATCCCCAATATCCTCCGGGGAACATTGAAACGGCACCAACAGCCAGTCGGCGGCAGCCAGGGCCGTTACGGTTAAAAAACTGTAAGAGGCGGGGGAGTCTATGATCATGTACTCATACTCCGCCCTTAACTCCCTGAGAAAAATCCTTAGGATCCTTTCGTTTCCGGCATTCAGGGATAGCCGGGATGCTGCGTGAAATAAATTGAAACTTGCCGGCAAAAGATCCATGAACCTCAGCCGGGTCTTAAAAACAGCATCTGACGGCGCAACCTTTCCAAACAAAACCGAACTCAGGTCACAGGAAAGCGTAGAAGCACCGAATCCTGCAAACAAGGTTGAACAGGCCCGGGGATCACAATCCACAAGCAATGTCCTCTTTTCCAGAAGAGCAAGGGAGGCAGCCAGGTTGACAGCCGTTACGCTCCTGCCGTTTCCTCCCTTCTGGCCTGCTATTGTAATCATGTTGCACATACTCCCATGTTCTACCACAATCATCATTTTTTTCAATCCCGCACCACAAATAAAACATATGTTTTACTGATTTACCCATGGCGGCTCCCATGGTTGAAATAATTGCTGTTTTCATCCATAATACCCTCAACGACAACCATCACCAGGAGATACAGCGGCTTTGATAAGTGCGTCCAGAACACTAAACGGGATTGACCAGGCAATAGCCAGCCTCAATTACAAGATGAATTCCATAAAACACCGGGTCATCACGGCCATACGCTCCCACTATACGGATGAGGAGTCGTTGACCAAGCTCACCTATATTGCCACGGATGAGTTGATCCAATCCATCTGGGATACCGGAAGAGACCTCGAAAAGATCAAAAAAAAACGCAGAAACTTTTCAAGCGTAAGGTCATCCATCAATGGTGACCTGAAAAAGCTCTCCCCCGAAGATGAGAACCCGGAAAACCTGACGATCACAGATAAAAACATCTTCGATATGACAGACGAAGCCAAAAACAGTCTGCTCAGCTCATTTACGGATGCCATCAGCACTGGAGATCTCGACGTCAACCAGGTCACCAGTATTCTAAAGATGGTTACGGAGTTTCTGGCCGATGTGGATAAAGACACCGGCGATGACATGGACCCCCTTGATATCATCAAGCATATAAAAACCATTCTCACCAAGGCTGCCGACGGTGACTTCAAAGCCTTTGAACAGGACGAGGTCGAAGAGGTGGTCGAAGAAATCGAACCGGAAGAGGAAGAGGAGATCGAGGACGATCTCGAAGAAATCGAGCTGGATGAGGAGGAGGAGATCGAGGACGATCTCGAAGAAATCGAGCTGGATGAGGAGGAGGAGATCGAAGAGATCGAGGACGATCTCGAAGAAATCGAGCTGGATGAGGAGGAGGAGATCGAAGAGGTCGAGGACGATCTCGAAGAAATCGAGCTGGATGAGGAGGAGGAGATCGAAGAGGTCGAAGACGATCTCGAAGAAATCGAGCTGGACGAGGAGGAGGAGATCGAAGAAGTCGAGGACGATCTCGAAGAACTTGAGCTGGACGAGGATGAAGAGATCGAAGAGGTCGAAGACGATCTCGAAGAAATCGAGCTGGACGAGGATGAAGAGATCGAGGAGGTCGAGGACGATCTCGAAGAACTTGAGCTGGACGAGGATGAAGAGATCGAAGAGGCCGAGGACGATCTCGAAGAAATCGAGCTGGACGAGGATGAAGAGATCCAGGAGGTCGAGGATGACATGGATACCCTTGAGCTTTCCGAGGATGAAGAGATCGAAGAGGTCGACGACGACCTGGATACCCTTGAGGTGGGAGAGGATGAGGAGCTGATAAAAGTCAGCAGACTGACGGAAGAAGAGCTCAAGGCCCTGGAAGAATTTAAAAAACAAAAGGAGCTTGCCGAAAGCTTTGATAAGGCCCTGGGTGAAAAGGATAAAAAGTACAACGCCTATGTCAGGATTCCGGAGGGCACCTACACCGTGGGCTCCACCCGGGATGCCAAGAAAACCCTTGCCCTCCAGCAGTTAAAGATGCCCAAGGCCTTTATCGGCAGATACCCGGTAACCAACTCCCTGTTTGAGGTATTTGTCGAACAGACAGGCTACGTCACAACGGCAGAAAAAAAAGGAGCGGGCACGGTCTTCCAGGGCCGGTTCAAGAAAGGCAAGGGATCGGCCCTGTGGAAAAAAAGCGCCGGCTCCACCCTGGTAAAAGGCGCATGCTGGTACCAGCCCCACGGGCCCGGCAGTTCCCTCCACGGCAAACGCAACCATCCCGTGGTCCAGGTCAGTATCGAAGATGCCCAGGTCTTTTCCTCCTGGATCGGCAGGCGCCTGCCCTCGGAAGCGGAATGGGAGGCGGCGGCCAGGACCGACATGGGGTTCAGGTTTCCCTGGGGCAACCAGTGGGAAGAGAACGCATGCAACATCGAAAAAAGCGCGGTGGCGGACACCACCCCTGTTGACAACTATGAAAACCATGCCAATGAATTCCAGATCGTCGACCTTCTCGGAAATGCCATGGAATGGGTCTCCGACCAGGAGCTGGTGGCTGTCGAGACAAAGGAACCCACGCTCTTCAACATAGCCAAGGGGGGCGGATGGGTCGCCAGGGAGGATATCACGGTGACCTCCCGGGCCCTGTTCCGGCCCGACTTCACGGCCAACATCATCGGCTTTAGATGCATATCAAAAATGGACTTGTAACCATTCACCGTCAAAGTACAATCAGGAGAAAAACAACCATTGAGACATACCATTATCAAAGAACGAATCAACCGGCTCAGAAACAGCTTTACCGAACTTTTTGACACCCTGGTGATCCTGTCGGATGAAAACAGGCACTACCTGAGCGGCTACACCGGTGAGGACGGCAGCTATGACGAAACCGCAGGTGTCCTGATCATCACCCAAAACGACCTTATCCTTGCCACGGATTCACGATATGACACCCAGGCAAAAAACGAGACCGACCTCTACACCGTCCACTGCTGCAAAAACAGCCTGACCAAGGAGCTGCCCGGCCTTTTGAAAGCCGTGGGCGCAAAGCAGGTGGGCATCGAGGGGGCACGCCTCACCTACCAGCAGTACCAGAAAATATGTGACGGGATCTCAAACAGCGGCCTTGAGATAGAGTTCACCCCGGCCGACGACACCCTTCGCCCCCTTCGCATTCGCAAGGATCAGGAAGAGCTTTCCCGGATCAAGGCGGCCCTTGACATTGCCGAACGCGCCTTTCTTGAGTTCAGGACCCATATCCATGTGGGGATGACGGAAAAAGAGGCGGCATGGCTCCTGGAACAAACCATGCGGCAGATGGGTGCGGACGCCCTCTCCTTTCCCGTGATCGCGGCATCCGGCCCCAACAGCGCCCTTGCCCATGCCATCCCGGGAGAGCGGCAGTTCAATGCCGGCGAACCCCTGCTCTTTGACTTTGGAGCAAAGCTTGACGGGTACTGCAGCGACACCACCCGGACCCTGGTCATTGGAGAGCCGGATGACAGGTTTACGGAGATCTACGACATCCTGTTCCAGGCCCAGCAACTGGCCGTGGATGCCGTGCGCCCCGGGGTCAAGGGAAGCGCCATCGACAAAATCGCCCGGGATTACATCGACGCGACCATCTACAACGGAAGGTTCGGCCACAGCCTGGGACACGGAGTGGGACTTGCCATCCATGAAGAACCGAGATTCTCAAGGTTCGACCACACCCTGCTCGAACCGGGAATGGTCGTAACGGTGGAGCCCGGCATCTACATTCCCGACTGGGGAGGGATACGCCTGGAAAACATGATCCAGGTGACGGACCAGGGAGCGGAGGTGCTGAACACCATGGACTACAGTGAGTTTCGGCTATAAATGGACCCTATCATAGACCAATACCTGGCCCACCTGGCCCTTGAGCGGGGACTTGCCCCCAACAGCCTGGACTCCTACGCAAGCGACCTTGCGGAGTATGCGGACTTCCTTGAAACCAGCAAGATCCCTGACATTGGCCGGGTGGATACCGTGGCCATCCTGGGCTGGCTCGTCCACCTGGAAGCCAAGGGGCTATCCCCGCGCTCCCGGGCACGGCACCTCATCGCGGTCAGGGGATTCTACCGCTTTCTCGTCCAGGAGAAACTGGCTGAAACCAACCCGTTGAAACGGATCGACATCCCCAAGACCGGCAGCAAGCTTCCCCAGTTCCTCACCTGCGACCAGGTGACAACCCTCATGGAAATGCCGGACCGGACCACCCACAGGGGGCTCAGGAATGCCGCCATGCTCGAAATCCTTTACGGAGCGGGCCTCAGGGTCTCCGAGCTTGTAAACCTCAAGGTGGAACAGATCAACCTTGAGGCCTGTTTTGTCAGGATCTTCGGCAAGGGGTCCAAGGAGCGAATCGTCCCCATCGGCTCCCTTGCCAGGGAGCGGACCGAAGAGTGGCTCGAGTGGGGACGGCCCTGGCTGTTAAAGAGCAATCCAAGCGCCTACCTCTTTGTGGCAAGGGCGGGCAAGCCCATGACCCGCCAGGGGTTCTGGAAACTGTTGAAAAAGTATGCCGCGACAGCCGGCATCCAGGCCACGGTCTCCCCCCACACCCTTCGCCATTCCTTTGCCACCCACCTTCTGGAGGGGGGCGCGGACCTGAGGTCCGTCCAGACCATGCTCGGTCACTCGGATATCTCCACCACCCAGATATACACCCATGTCTCCCGGCAATACCTGGTGGATATGCACAAGCAATATCACCCCAGGGGATAGCGCAATCCATATATAACCCGGGGGGCAACGAACGCCCCCCCGGGGGCTGAGGGTTTAACCTGATATTGATTCCTGAATCGGTTCTATGGTAGGTTGAGTGACTTTTAATTACCTTAACCTTATAAATAAAGAGAAAACGCATATGATCACACAGACACACCCTCCCCAGGGATGGTGGGCCCCGGGAGAAGAGCCGCCCGCCCAAGGCGCCGACGAAATAAGAAAGGCTCTCATGCGGATTTCAAAACCTGTCTACCTTGTTGAAACGGAGGGCCGGACAGCAGTGGCCAATACCGGCTCCGCCTTTCTTGGCCCCCATGAACAACAGGGTTCCCCCCTCTATCCCATCACGGCCTATGCCCCGGCGCTTCCCCTGGAAAACCTGGGCGACAAAGATTTCAAGGCTAGGCACCGGCTGAAATATCCCTATATCGCCGGCGCCATGGCCAACGGCATCACCTCGGTGGAGATGGTGGCAGCCATGGCAGAAAACGGAATGACCGGTTTTTTCGGTGCCGGCGGCCTCAGTGTCCCACGTGTGGAAGCGGCCATGGTGGCGTTGAAGGAGCGCCTGGGCGACCTGCCCTTTGGCTCCAACCTGATCCACTCCCCCGGGGACCCGGAACTTGAAATGGCCGTTGTCAACCTCTACCTCAAGCACGGCATCAGGCGCATCTCCGCCGCAGCCTTCATGCGCATGACCCTGGCCCTGGTATACTACCGGGTCAAGGGCGTTCACCGGGACTGCGCGGGCAACATCACGGCGCCCAACCAGGTGATCGCAAAGGTGTCACGGATCGAGGTGGCCAGGCATTTTTTCTCCCCGCCGCCGGAAAAGCTTGTGGCGGAGCTCCTGGAAAAGGGGCTCATCACGGGGGAGGAGGCAAAACTGTCCCAATACATCCCCATGGCCCAGGATCTCACGGCGGAAGCCGACTCCGGCGGACACACGGACAACCGGCCCGCCCTGGCCCTGCTGCCCACCATGATCGCCCTGAGGGACGAGTTCAACGAAAAATTTCGCTACCAGGTTCCCCTTTGCGTCGGACTTGCCGGTGGAATCGCAACCCCCCAGGCAGCCGCCGCCGCCTTTCAGATGGGGGCCGCCTATGTGCTCACCGGATCGGTCAACCAGTCCTGCCTGGAATCCGCCACCTCCGAGGAGGTCAGGACGCTTCTCGCCCAGGCGGAGCAGGCCGATGTGGCCATGGCGCCGGCTGCCGACATGTTCGAGCTGGGCGCCAGGGTCCAGGTGCTCAAACGGGGAACCATGTTCCCGGTCCGGGCGGAGAAGCTCTACAAGCTCTACAAGGACTATGATTCCTTTGAGGCGATCCCCAAACGCCAGCAGGAGGAGATTGAAAAGAAATTTCTCCTCACCAGCTTTGAGGAGAACTGGCGGCAGACCCGGGCCTTTTTCCTGGAACGGAACATCAAGGAGGTGGAGCGGGCCGAAAAAGACCCCCGGTACAAGATGTCCCTGGTGTTCCGGTCCTATCTGGGACTCTCCTCCCGCTGGGCCACCATTGGGGAGGCGAAACGGCGAATGGACTACCAGATATGGTGCGGCCCGGGCATGGGCGCCTTTAACCAGTGGACAAAAGGAACTTTCCTTGAACAGCCTGAAAATCGCAGAGTCGTCGATGTCGCACTGAACCTCCTGGCCGGGGCCGCCATCACTACCCGGGCCGGTTGGCTCAGAAGCCAGGGCGCCACCCTCGATTCCAGGGCCGAAGGATTCAGCCCAATGACGCAAGAGCGCCTGCTGGAGCTGATTTCTATGTAAAACTTTTGTCAAATCCATCCCCCCGCCTGTAAAAAAAAATATCCATATAGTATCGTATGGATATTTTTTTTACACACACACTCATATCACTGGGGGAAATATTGCGAAATCAGAACGCTGTGGCAATTATTGGAATGGGCTGCATCTTTCCAAACGCCAACGGACTCAAACAGTACTGGCGACTGCTGCTTAACGGAGAGGACGCCATCACGGAAGTCCCAAAAGGAAGCCACTGGTCCCGGGAGGACTATTTTGACAAAGATCCGTCCGCACCGGACCACACCTACTGCTCAAGGGGCGGCTTCCTCCCTGCGGTCTCATTTGATCCGGCACGGTTCGGCCTTCCCCCAAACAACCTGGACGTCACAGACACCTCCCAGCTGCTGGGACTGATAGTAGCCGAGATGGCCCTGGAAGATGCGGGCTACGGGTCCAAAGACTCCTTTGACCGCTACAGGACCAATGTCATCCTGGGGGTCACCGGCACCCAGGAGCTGGTGATTCCACTGGGGGCAAGGCTTGGCCATCCCGTGTGGAAACAGGCGCTGAAAGATTCCGGCATCCCCGAAGACAAGGCCGCAGAGGTCATCCGGAGAATCTCAGGCTCCTATTCGGAATGGCAGGAGAACTCATTTCCGGGCCTGCTGGGCAACGTGGTCGCGGGAAGAATCGCCAACCGCCTGGACCTCGGAGGAACCAACTCGGTTGTGGATGCGGCCTGCGCAAGCTCCCTGAGCGCCGTCAACACTGCGGTGATGGAACTTATCGAAGGCCGGTGCGACATCTCCATCTCAGGCGGGGTGGACACCCTCAACGATATTTTCATGAACATGTGCTTTGCAAAGACCGGGGTCCTCTCCCACTCCGGTGACGCAAAACCCTTTTCAAAGGATGCCGACGGCACCGTTCTCGGGGAAGGCATCGGCATGCTGGTGATGAAACGCCTGGAAGACGCGGAGCGGGACAAGGACAGGATCTATGCCGTGATCAAAGGGATCGGCACCTCCAGCGACGGCAAGACCGGCGGCATTTACGCCCCGGACGCCAAGGGCCAGCTCCGGGCGCTCAAGGCCGCCTACGACCTTGCCGGTGTGGACCCGGCCAGCATCGAGCTCATCGAAGCCCACGGCACCGGCACAAGGGTGGGAGACAAAATCGAGTTCTCGGCCCTGAAAGAGCTTGCCAAAGAATACAGCAAAAACACCCCATGCGCCATCGGATCGGTCAAATCCATGATCGGCCACTCAAAGGCAGCGGCCGGGGCCGCAGGACTCATCAAATCGGTCCTGAGCCTCTACCACAAGGTGCTGCCGCCGACCCTCAAGGCGGAGGAGCCCGATCCCGAACTTGACATCAATGCCACCTCCTTTTACCTCAACGACCGGTCCAAGCCCTGGATTCCCCAGGCAGAAACACCCAGACGGTCCGGCATCAGCGCCTTTGGCTTTGGCGGCAGCAATTTCCATGCAGTGATCGAGGAGTATGACCGGAACAAACCCCATGTTTCATGGGACGGCACGGTCCAGATCGCGGCCTTTTCAGCCCCCTCCAAAGAAGCGCTTACCCCAAAACTCAACGAGTTCATGGAAGCGCTTGCCAAAGCAAAAGAATGGGATTCAAGGGAGCTGTCCCAGGAGGTCGGATGGCTTACGGCCCAAACAAGAAAGAGCTTCTCCAGCAAGGAGGAGGCAAGGCTTTTAATCCTCATCAAAGAGGGCGACGATCCCGCCGAGGTGGTACAAAAGGCTGTTTCCCTTCTCCAATCCGAAGAGGAGTCCTCCTGGTCAAAACAGAACATCTATCTGGGTTCAGGCAAACAAAAGGGAAAACTCGCTTTTCTCTTTCCCGGCCAGGGCAGCCAGTACACGGGAATGGGAAAAGATCTTGCCGCCATCTTTCCCGAGGCCATGGATGCCATCGTGGATTCAGGAGAGCACTTTGCCAGGGAGTGGGAAGATAAAAAACAGCCCCTGCACCACTACATTTTCCCCCCGCCGGCCCATCGCCAGGACAAGAAAACAAGCGAAGAGATGCTCAGGAGTACCGATGTGGCCCAACCGGCCCTGGGCAGTATAAGCATTGCCATGGCAGCCGTTCTCAAAAGATTCAACATCCGGCCTGATGCGGCCTGCGGCCACAGTTTCGGCGAACTTCCAGCCCTCTGGTGCGCCGACCGGCTGGACCGGGAGGCCCTGTTCTCCCTTGCCTGTGCCAGGGGACGCTACATGGCCGAATCCTCGGGAGCATCCGGGGAAAAAGGGAGCATGCTTGCGGTTAAAGCCCCCCTTGTTGATATAGAAGCGTTCATCAAGGAGGAAAAACTCGACCTTGTGCTGGCCAACCGGAACAGCCACGACCAGGGCGTGCTCTCAGGAAAAACCGACCAGATAAAAAAGGCGCTGAAGCTGTGCCGGAAAAGAAAGATGAGAGCAGTGCAGCTTCCCGTGGCAGCCGCCTTCCACAGCGCCCTTGTGGAAACCGCGGCCCAGCCGTTTAAGGAGCGCCTCCTGGGATTCGCCATCAATGCCGTCAAGGTTCCGGTCTATTCCAACACCACGGGCGCCCCCTATCCCGGGGATGAGAACAAGGCAAAGGAGATCCTCGGCAACCAGCTCCTGAACTCGGTCAAGTTTGTGGACAACATCGAAGCCATGGTTGAGAGCGACATCACCACCTTCCTGGAAGTGGGGCCCAAGAACGTACTCACGGGCCTGACACGATCCATACTCAAGGGAAAGGATTTCACAGCCATGGCTGTGGACGGTTCCGGGGGAAGGAAGTCCGGCATCGAGGACCTGGCCAAGGTACTGTGCGAGCTATCTGCCCAGGGTTTTCCCGTGGACCTCACCCAATGGGAGGAGGAGATCGAAAAACCGAAGAAAAAGATGATGCGGATTCCCTTGACCGGAGCCAACATCAAACCCAAGCCGGGCTGTGACCTGCCGCCGTCCAAACCCATGGATGAAAAACCTAAGGAAGAAGCGAGCGCCCCTCCAACACAACCTGCTCCCACCCCCCAGGCTGGAAGCAAAGGAGCCGAAATGACGATACCGGAATCTCATGTTCAGGAACCAGTCCACCAGGTTCCCCCCAGGCAAACGGAGCAGATACCTCCCCAGGCAACTGAGCAGATGCGCCCCCCAAAAGCCCAGCAGGTGCAACCCGGAGCAGTGGAGCTGATCCAAAGGGGACTCCAATCCATGGAAGCCCTCCAGGCCCAGACGGCCAGGACCCATGAAAAATTCCTCGAGACCCAGGCCCTTGCAAGCAAAACCCTCCAGGGCATGATGGAGCAGACCCGGATCTTTGCCCAGACAGTGGTGAACAACAATGGGGCCCCGGTCTACAATACACCGGTGACCACCAGCACCATTCCTGAACCGGCTATCAGGCCGGCTTCCCCCAGGCCTGAATCTCTGCCGGAAGCCCCGGCCCCGGCCCCCGAACCACAGGCAGCAGCCCCTGCCCCCAGGCCCGAGCCCGTCGCTCCCCAGGTTGTTCAGCAAACGCCCGCCGTACAAACTGAGGCTCCGGCCAAGCCCCTGAACGGCACCAAACCAAAGGAAACCTTGACCAAAAGCCTGCTCATGGATACGGTGAGCCGCCTCACGGGATTTCCCCAGGAGATGCTCGAGCTTGACATGGAGATCGAGTCCGACCTTGGCATCGACTCCATCAAACGGGTGGAAATCGTAAGCGAACTTGAGAAACAGCTTCCCGAGACCGCGACATTGACACCGGAAAACATGGGGTCCCTCAAAACCCTCAGGGATATTGTGGAGGCCATTGACCGGGAATCCGGATCACCCGCGCCCGTAACAACAACGGCTACGGCTGCCGCTCCTGACGCGGACCGGACACGCAACCTGCTTATGGATACGGTGAGCCGCCTCACGGGATTTCCCCAGGAGATGCTCGAACTCGACATGGAGATCGAATCCGACCTTGGCATTGATTCCATCAAACGGGTGGAGATCGTAAGCGAACTTGAGAAACAGCTACCCGAGACCGCTACATTGACACCGGAAAACATGGGGTCCCTCAAGACCCTAAGGGATATCGTGGAGGCCATCGACCAGGAATGCGGCTCCCAAGCGCCTGCAACAGCAACAGCAACGGCTCCGGCACCTGCAGGAAACCGGACACGGGAACTCCTTATAGAAACAGTAAGCCGTCTCACGGGATTTCCCCAGGAGATGCTCGAACTCGACATGGAAATCGAGTCCGACCTTGGCATTGATTCCATCAAACGGGTGGAGATCGTGAGCGAACTTGAAAAAGAGCTCCCCGATACAGCTGCGTTGACACCGGATAACATGGGCACCCTCAAAACCCTGGGGGATATCCTGAATGCCATTGGCGCCGTGGAAAGCCAGGCAACGGCGACCGGGACGGAGGCACCCGCCCCCGCCACGGCTCCCCGGTCCGTGATGCCGGTTCTTGTGCAAACCATCAGCGAGCTCACGGGATTTCCCGAGGAGATGCTTGAACCCGGCATGGATCTTGAGTCGGATCTTGGCATCGACTCCATCAAGCGGGTGGAAATCCTCTCACGCCTCGAGCAGGAACTGCCCGGGTCCGAGGCGTTCTCATCGGACGGAATCGCCCAGCTCAAGACCCTGGCCGACATTGCCGCCCACATTGACGGCACGACCCAGGCCCCGGCCGGGGACACGGCTGTTGAACCAGCACCCGTCACACCAGGGGATGACCAGCCCAAAGAACCGGTTTCATCCGGCCTGGTGCGCCAGGTAATCAAGATAAAGTCCTTGCCCATGGACCAGGTACGGTTCCACAACGGGGCCAAAATCACGGTTTCCCCCTCCAAAACCGTCTACATCACCCAGGAAGACACAGGTTTTGCCGAGGCCCTGAAAGAAGGATTCACAAGGGCGGGAATCAAGGCTAAAACCCTTGCCATGGAAAAGGCGTTAACTGAAGATTTAAGCGACATGGCAGGCCTTGTGATCGTGTACGATGCCACGGCGAAAAACGGCGATTTCTTGAAATCAGCCTTTCTCCTGGCGAAAAAGAGCGCTCCGGCCCTCATGGATTCGGCAGGGGAACAGGCGGCCTTTTTCACCACCGTCTCCTTCCTCGGGGGAAGCTTCGGATTTGACGGCCAACCCATTACCGATCCCCTCCAGGGAGGGCTTGCAGGCCTTACAAAGACAGCCGCTTTAGAATGGGAAAATGTGCTTTGCCGAAGCCTTGACCTTGGGGTAACCCAAGAGAGAACCGACGCCCGCATGGACGCCATTGCCAACCTGACCATGATCCACGGTTCCGTGGAGATGGGAATCACGGACGACCTGTGCAACATCCCGGAGCTTGTGGCAGAGGAGGTCCGGCCCGACACAACAGATATGGGCAAGGACGACGTGTTCGTTATCACAGGCGGCGCCAGGGGCGTCACGGCCGAATGCGCCCTTGCCCTGGCAGAGCGCCATTCTCCTGCCATCGTACTCATGGGACGCTCCCCGGAACCCTGGAACGAACCTGACTGGCTGACCGGCCTGACCAACGAGGCCGATATCAAGAGAAACGTAATGGAACATGAGTTCACAGGCAAACTCCCCTCCCCTGCCTATATTGAGGCCCGGTACAAGGCCATTGTCTCCAACCGGGAGATCGCAAGGAACCTGGAACGAATCGGTAACGCCGGGTCTGACGTCCGGTATGTTTCCGTTGATGTATTGGATGAAAAGGGAGTGACGGCACTCCTTGACACGGTCAGAAAGGAGCACGGCAAGATCACCGGCCTCATCCACGGGGCGGGCGTGCTCGAGGACAAGTTTATCACGGACAAAAGTGAAACGCAGTTTTCCAGGGTGTTCGACACCAAGGTCAGGGGACTTGAAAACCTCTTGAAGGCAACCGAAGGCGATTCCCTGAAACATCTGGTCCTCTTCTCATCCATTGCGGCAAGAACGGGTAACAGGGGCCAGGTGGACTATGCCATGGCCAACGAGGTGCTCAACAAAACCGCCCAGGCCCAGGCCCGCACCCGTAAAGGTTGCAGGGTCGTCGCCGTCAACTGGGGGCCTTGGGAGGGAGGCATGGTCACCCCGCTGCTGAAAAATAAGTTCCAAAAACTTGGTATCGATCTCGTTCCCCTCAAGGGAGGCGCCCAAAGCCTTGTTGACGAAATGGAAACCAGGGCACCGGTGGAGGTTGTCATCGGCGGTCACCTGCCGGCAGCTCCCGGCCCAAAGCCAAAAAAGCGAAAAACCCTCTCCCAGGCGTATAAGACCCAGGTTGGAACAGAAGCCTGCCCGGTGCTTGACGATCACAGAATCGCAGGCCAGCCGGTGGTTCCCTTTGCCCTGATGATGGAGTGGTTCGCCCACGGGGCCGAACACACCAATCCGGGCCTATGTTTCGCCGGCATCGACGACATGCGGGTGCTCAAGGGAATCAAACCGGGAACGGCAACCATGGATGTGACGGTCAACACCGGAAAATGCGCTCCGGACAAGGATTTCTTCAAGGTTGAGACCGAGTTGTCCTCGGAGAGCGGCCTCCACGCAAAGGGCGTTACCCTGCTGGCGGAAGCGGGAGCCCTTCCGGCCCCGCCGGTGCAAAGCCGTTCCGGCAACATGGATCTCGAACCCTCCAGCCTGAGCGTTGACGGGGCCTATGAGGGGATTCTCTTCCACGGCAATCGCCTGAAGGGCATCAAGGCCATTGTCGGCACCTGTGAAACAGGCATTCAAGTGGTGGCCAAAAGGGCGGGCGCACCCGGCACCTGGATGAAAAATCCCCATGGAAAAAACTGGACCATGGATCCCCTGCTTGTGGATTCCGCATTCCAGGCCGCCATCCTATGGAGCTGTGAACATACCGGAAACGCCTGCCTGCCTGCCTACGTGGCAAACCTCCGGGTCTATGCCTCCATGGCGGAGTCGGACACGGATGTCACCATCATCCTCACCGTGAACGAGCGGAATGACCGGGGCATCAAAGGGTATTTCACCTTCCTCGACGCAAACAACAAGGTGATCGCAAGCATCACAGGATTTGAGGCGGTGACCGATCCTTCCCTGCTCAAAAGCTTCAAGCCCCAGGGTACAACTGCCGGACAGGAGCGTTTCTCCAGGGAACAGATCCTTGCCTTTGCCGAAGGCAAGCCCTCCAAAGCCTTTGGCGAACCCTACAGGATATTTGACAATGAGCGCGAAATCGCAAGGCTCCCAAGGCCCCCCTACTTTTTCATGGACAGGGTGGTGACAACCGAGCCTGCCCAGTGGGAGATGAAACCGGGGGGATGGATAGAGGCCGAGTTTGACCAGCCCACGGACGGATGGTACTTCAAGGCCGCCAGAAGCGAGGTCCTTCCCTTCAGCATTCTCCTGGAGATCGCCCTCCAGCCCTGCGGATGGCTTGCGGCCTATGCCGGGTCCGCGCTCAAGAGCGACAAACGCCTCTACTTCAGGAACCTTGGCGGAGAAGCAACCCTGGTGAAACCCATTTGCAGGGACATGGGCACCCTCACCATGCGCTCCAGGATGACCTCCGTGTCCGAGGCAGGTGGCCTCATCATCCAGGATTTTGACATGGAGGTGCTGAAGGACAGTGAAATCCTCTACAAGGGACACACCAACTTCGGCTTCTTTACAAAGGAGACCCTGGCAAACCAGACCGGCATCAAGGCAAGCCCCCTTGCCTACACCCCGTCTGAATCGGAGATGGAAAGCGCAATTTCAGTAAATTTTACCGACGATGCCCCCCTCACCCCGGAGGATGACAACACGTCAACGCCAACGGGCATGCCTTCAAAGGCCCTGAGGATGATAGACAGGATCGACCATCTCACCATGGACGGCGGCGTATACGGTAACGGGTATGTCAAGGCCGGTAAAGAGGTGGACCCGGACGAATGGTTTTTCAAAGCCCATTTTTACCAGGATCCGGTCTGCCCCGGCTCCCTCGGCGTTGAATCCTTTATCCAGCTTGTCACGGCCTATGCAAAAGAGCGACTGGACTTTTCACCCGACACCCATGAGATGATCATGGCGGGGCATGACCACAAATGGACCTACCGGGGCCAGATAACCCCGAGAAACAAGCGCATCGAGGTCCAGGCCCACATCAAGTCCGTCACCGAAGGCAAACATCCAAGGATCACTGCGGACGGCATCCTCCAGGTGGACGGCCTTATCATCTACCAGATGGAAGACTTCACCCTGGAGCTGTGCAAAAAAAAGTGTGACAGGAAGAACGCAAAGGATAATCTCCTGACCTATGATGGGAACACTGGGGACAGATTTTAAATCTGTCCCCTTACCTTGACGGATTTTTAATCCATAATGGGGACAGATTTCAAATCCACCAATGGGGACAGATTTCAAATCTGTCCCCGAGTATCTTGTTTTTGCGGTTTAACGGTTGATTGACGGCTATTAAAGGTCAAGCAGCAACACCCGGGAATTGCGCTCGTTATTATACCTTGCCTTTCGTCCCTGGGGCAGATCCGCCGGGGTTCCCAGAACAAAACCGAATTTATAAAACCAGTCCGACGTCTGGGTGGTCAAAAGAAACAGCCGCTTGAATCCTCTTTTGCGACCAAGATCAATCAGGAACTCCATGATTCCCTGCCCGACACCCTTGGATTTATAGGTTGGATTAACGGCAATGGCTCCGATTTCGCCCGCATTATCATCCTGGGGGTAGAGGGCTCCACAGCCATACACGGCCCGGTCCACCTCGTAGATGTAGTAATCGTTGATCTGCTCGGTGAGTTCCGCTTCGGAACGCAACACCAGGTTACCCTTTTTCACATAACCGTCCATAAGATGTAAAATCTCGGGAACATCTTCGCAGGTGGCAACCCGGATGTGGGCATACTTGTTCCGATAAATCATGGTGCCCTGTCCCATGCTGGTGAAGACCTCCTGCAACAGGGAGCCCTCCCTGGTACCGCAGATGATATGCACCCGGTTGACCCCGTTCTGGACCCGGGTCGCCTCAAGGGCGTTTTCCAGGTACTCCCGATAGTGCAGATCCAGCGCTTCCCTGTTGTACTCAAGGAGATAATCGACCTGGGCAAGGTCAAGACTTGAAAAGATGCCGGAGGGATGGGTTTCTATCCCTTTTGGGAGGTCCAGGTTGGCAACGGGAATACCCTCGTCCTTACCGATGAAAAAGAGTTTGATCACATCAAGATCCCGACAGAGCCTGGAAGTGATGTGACTGGAATTGACATTATAGCTCTTGCCCGTTGAATTGAATCCGATGTTATAGAGAACGGGTATGAAATTCTGCTCGAGAAGCTGAATGACGATGTCCGATCGTATCTTCTCGATACATCCGGTAGATTCATAGTCCACCCCCTGGTCCACCCCGATGGCCCTGGCCCTGATCCAGTTCCCCATGATGCCGTCAGCACCCCCTACTGCAAGATGGGAGATGATGGTTTCGGTAACCTCCATGGCCGCAAGCTTCACAAAAGGAAGGGCTTCGGCAGGGGTGATACGAACGCCATTGACAAACCGGGTGGTGATATTGGCTTTGGAAAGCTTCTCCTCTATGGTGGTACGAATCCCGGGAATAATAACGATGTTGATTCCAACGTCATGGAGCTGGATAATGTCCTTCATGAGCAGGGGAAACAGGGGATTGCGAATCAGGCTGTCCTCTATTTTTAGCACAAAGGTCTTCTGTTTGTAGCGCTTGATGTAGTTGAACACTTCCCGGATACCGCTTACTCCGGTATCAAAGGAATCGTTTTTTAAGGGGAAATCACTCACTGTTGTCATGACAACCTTTCTCGTTAAATTTTTCCTGGCAAATAGAAAAATTATCAAAAGAGCGGTCCAAAAGCAAGGAACGAATGGGGGCAAATGGGAACAGATTTGAAAACAACGGGGGACAGATTTATCGAAACAACGGGGACAGATTCGAAACAACGGGGACAGATTTATAAATCTGTCCCCAAATATAAAAAGGGGACAGATTTATTAAATCTGTCCCCTTATAAAAAATAATCCGGCGGCGTCCTACTCTCCCACAGGGCTGCCCCTGCAGTACCATCGGCGCTAGAGATCTTAACTTCCGTGTTCGAGATGGGAACGGGTGTGGCCTCTCTGCCATTGCCACCGGA